>NZ_FNSQ01000005.1:1407589-2111384 GCF_900105205.1 Microbacterium hydrocarbonoxydans
CGGAGTTGCGCGGCAGCAGCCACGTGTGGCCGTCACGGCGACGCAGCACCTTGACCGTGGCCTCGCCGTCGAGCATGGCCGCGACGATCTCGCCGTTCTCCGCGCTGTTCTGCGACCGGACGACGACCCAGTCGCCGTCGCAGATCGCCGCGTCGATCATCGACTCGCCCGAGACGTTGAGCATGAAGAGGTCGCCCTTGCCGACGAGCTGCCGGGGAAGGGGGAAGATCTCCTCGACCTGCTGATCGGCGGTGATCGGAACCCCGGCGGCGATACGCCCGACCAGGGGGACGAGTGCGGCGTCGCCGACAGGCGTCGCGACATCGGCGGGGTTCTCGCCGCTCGTACCGGGCAGGTCGATGAGCACCTCCATGGCACGCGTCTTGCCCGGATCGCGCCGCAGGTAGCCGCTGAGCTCGAGCTGACCGAGCTGATGGGTGACGCTCGACAGCGACTTCAGGCCGACGGCGTCGCCGATCTCGCGCATGCTGGGCGGGTAGCCGTGCCGGCTGATCGAGGTCTGGATGACCTCGAGGATCGCCATCTGCTTGGGACTCAGGCTCTTCCGGCGACGCGTTCGCGGGACGTCGGACTCGGGTGCGGAGTTCTCGCTCATGGTGCTCCTCAGGTATGCGATCCGGCGTCTCAGTTCGAATGTCGGAGGTCCGTGGTGGGGTATCCGTATCGAAACCGTATCCGAGAATCGCGCTGATGTGGAAGATCTGTTCGAGCGTGTCGGCCGAATATCGGATGTGTTTTTCGAAGAACGCTTGACAGATGTTCGAATTCGAAGATACCTTCGGAACGTAGCTTCGCATCAAAGGCTCCCGGCCGAGACGCGGATGCGAACGCTACGCCAACTTCACCGTTTCGGCGGGAGATGCAGAGGAGCCACGACATGAGCACCATCACCTTCAGCACCGCAGCAGTAGTTCTTCCGGTTCGCCCGGCGACGCGGCTCAAGCTGACGGCGCGTGGCCGCCGTGTCGTCCTCGCGATCGCGGCAGTGCCGCTCGCCGTGGGGATCGGCTTCGCCGCTCTCAGCGGCGGCAGCGCGATGGCATCGGGAGAGCAGGTGGCCACCGCGTCGTTCGCCACCGTGACGGTGATGCCGGGCGACACCCTGTGGTCGATCGCCGAGAGCATCGCACCGGCTGCCGATCCGCGCGAGGTCATCGGCGACATCACCCGCTTGAACGTCCTGCACGGCGGCGAGCTGCAGATCGGTCAGGAACTGGCCATCCCCGCGCAGTACTCCGAGTGAGGCCCCGCGCAGTCCTTCTGCGTCATGACGAGAGTCGAGTGGTCTGACGCGGCCTACCATGGGAAGGGTGACTGCATCACTGTCTGACCTCCCGCTTCGCGACGACCTTCGAGGCCTCACGCCGTATGGCGCTCCTCAGGCTCCGCTTCCGATCGCCCTGAACGTCAACGAGAACACGCATCCCGTGCCGGATGCCGTGGCGAGCGACATCCTCGACGACATCGCGGTCGCATTGCGGGATGTGAATCGGTACCCCGACCGTGAGTTCACAACGCTGCGCGAGGGATTCGCGGAGTATCTCGGACATGGACTCCAGCCCGAACAGATCTGGGCGGGCAACGGATCGAACGAGGTGCTCCAGCACATCCTCCAGGCGTTCGGGGGACCGGGGCGCACGGCGTTCAGCTTCGCACCGACGTACTCGATGTACCCGCTCATCGCCCAGGGCACGGGCGCGCGCTGGATCGCAGGCGCCCGCCAGCCCGACTACACGATCACGCCCGATGAGGCGGCCGCGCAGGTCGAGGAGCTCGACCCCGACGTCATCCTGCTGTGTTCCCCGAACAACCCCACGGGCACCCCGCTCGGTCTCGACGTGGTCGAGGCCGTCTACGAGGCGTCGCGCGGCATCGTGATCGTCGATGAGGCGTACCAGGAGTTCGCGCCGCACGAGGCGCCGTCGGCGCTGACTCTGCTCGACGGGCGACCGCGCCTCGCGGTGTCGCGCACGATGAGCAAGGCCTTCGCGTTCGCGGGAGCACGAGTGGGCTATCTTGCCGCCGACCCCGCGTTCATCGACGCTCTCCGCCTCGTGCGTCTGCCGTACCACCTGAGCGCCCTGACACAGGCGGCAGCGATCGCCGCTCTGCGCAACTCCGAGGTCATGCTGGGCATGGTCGAGGAGATCGTGGAACAGCGCGATCGCATCTCCGCCACCCTCGAGGCGCTGGGGTACACGCCCCACGAATCGTGGTCGAACTTCGTCCTGTTCGGCGGCGTCGCCGAACCGCAGCGGGTCTGGCAGCAGCTCTACGACCGAGGCGTCCTCATCCGCGATGTCGGAATCCCTGGACACCTGCGCGTCACCGCCGGCACCGAGGCGGAGACCACCGCGTTCCTCGACGCCCTCGCCTCGATAGGATCGGCTTCATGAGCAGCCCCGTCCAGACCCCGCGCACCGCCTCGCGTGTGCGCAGCACGTCGGAGTCCACCGTCGAGCTCGAACTGAACCTCGACGGCACCGGTGCGAGCCGCATCGACACGTCGGTGCCGTTCTTCGACCACATGCTCACGGCCTTCGCGAAGCACTCGCTCACCGACCTCACGGTGCGCGCCTCCGGTGACACGCAGATCGATGCGCACCACACGGTCGAGGACGTCTCGATCGTGCTCGGACAGGCCATCCTCGAGGCGCTCGGCGACAAGTCGGGCATCTCCCGCTACGGCGATGCGCTGGTGCCTCTCGACGAGGCGCTCGCGCAGGCGGTCGTCGACATCTCGGGGCGTCCCTACCTCGTGCACACCGGGGAGCCCGCAGGATTCGAGCACCACCTGATCGGCGGCCACTTCACGGGATCGCTGGTGCGTCACTCGTTCGAGGCCATCAGCTTCAACGCCGCGCTCACCGTGCACGTCCGGGTCCTCGGCGGCCGCGATCCGCACCACATCGCGGAGGCGGAGTACAAGGCGTTCGCCCGCGCGTTCCGTCAGGCCAAGGCTCTGGATCCGTCTGTGGACGGCATCCCCTCGACCAAGGGCGCACTGTGAGCAGCGCGCCTCGTGTCGCCGTCTTCGACTATGAATCCGGCAACGTCCACTCGGCGGTCAAGGCGCTCGTCGCGGCGGGTGCGGATGCGGTGCTCACCCGCGACCGCAAGGAGGCGCTCGAAGCCGACGGCCTCGTCGTGCCAGGCGTCGGCGCATTCCAGGCCGTCCGTGATGCGCTCTTCGCGCACGGCGGTGACGAGATCATCGATCGACGCCTCGCCGGAGGTCGCCCCGTGCTCGGGATCTGCGTCGGCATGCAGGTGCTCTTCGCGCACGGCGTCGAGCGCGGTCACGACACCGAGGGCCTGGCCGAGTGGCCGGGAGCCGTCACCGAGCTCAACGCTCCCGTGCTTCCGCACATGGGATGGAACACGGTCGAGCCGGGCTCCGACTCGGTGCTCTTCCGGGGTATCGAGAACGAGCGCTTCTACTTCGTGCACTCCTACGCCGCGCAGTCGTGGGAACTCGATGTGATCCCGCCGTTCCCGCAGCCGGTGCTCACCTGGTCGACGTACGGGGACCCGTTCCTCGCCGCTGTCGAGAACGGACCGCTGTCGGCCACCCAGTTCCACCCCGAGAAGTCCGGGGATGCGGGCATCCAGCTCCTCCGCAACTGGGTCGACAGTCTCCGCGGCTGACAGCGCGCGCTGACGGGCGTCGCACGCCCCCGACCGGTCCGCGCTGTCAGAACCCGCGAGCGACCGCGGCGGCAGCAGACAACCACGCCTGCTGCGTCGGCGCCGCGAGACCCCGAAGGCGCAGGTGACCGTCGACCATCTCACGGTCGAACGGGATGCTGACGACCTCACGAGCCAGCGGCTGGTAGCCCGCCACGACCTCAGCGACATCCGCGGACGACGCCTTCGGATCGGCCTGACTGACGACGACGACCGAATCGCGGGCCAGGCGGGCTGACCGCTCGTCGCGATCCTCCAGCGCCTCGAGAAGCAGTGCTCCTGCTTCGGCGTGGTCGTCGCGGGTCGTCGTGGCGACGACGATCTGGTCGGCGAGATCGATCATCCGCAGCCACATCGGGTCGGACTCGTCATTGCCGGAGTCGATGATGATCAGGCGGTAGAACTTCGCTGCCACCGCATGGATCGAGTCGACGTCCGAGGGGCTCAGCCGGTTCTCATGCGCCAGGCGGATGGGTTTCGAACGCAGGACGTCGTACTTCTCCTGCGGCTGGTGGTGCACGAAGTGCGCGAGATCGGCCGACTGGCCCTGCGCGCCGAGGAGGCGCTGCGTCTGGGGCAGGAGCTCGAGCAGGGTGCGGTCGTGGGCGCCAGCCTCGGTGCGCCAGCCGAGCGTCCCTCGGGTCTGGTTGTTGTCCCACGCGAGCACGCCGGCGCCGCCGTACTGGGCGAAGACCGCCGACAGCAGCACGGTGGCCGGGGTCTTCCCCGCGCCGCCCTTGCCGTTCACGACCGCCACGGTCCGGGGGCCGGGCCAGTGGCGACTCACCTCGTGCTCGTCATCGCGCATGGCGCGTTCGCGAGCGTTCGGGCCGATCGAGAAGCCGACCTTGTTGAGGAAACCGCGTCCGCCGCGACGGGCGGGCTCCTCGCGGCGCTCCTCCTGCAGGAACGAGCGTCGTTCGATGCCCTGCTCCCGCTGCTCGCGGCGCGAAGGCGGCGCGACCGGCGACGGAGCGAGGGGCTGCGCCGGTGACATGGATGGCGTGGCCGGGGTCGACGGCAGCGCCGGAGCCGGTGACAGAGACGGCGCGGCGGGCACGGACGGGCTCGTGGGGACGCCCGTGATCGGCACCGGAGGCGCCGCAGGGGCTGCGGGGGTCTGCTGCGCAGGCGCGACCGGCGGCGCCGGCCACGACGGAGCTGTCGGAACGCTCGGAGTGGCGGGGGAGACCGGAGATGCAGGCGCAGCGGCATCGCGCCGGACCGCGGTCGGGGCGGTCTGAGCGGTCGGCGTGGTCTGCGGGGTCGGGACGGCGGGCGCGGACGAGGTCGGGGTCGCGGCCGGTGTTACCGGTGCGGCCGCCGGTGCCGCAGTGGGAGCCGGTGCAGCAGCAGTCGCCGGTGCAGCAGCGGGAGTCGAAACGGCAGCCGCCGCAGCGGCGGCCTCCGCCCGCGTGGCGGGTGCTGCCGTCGCCGGAGTGGCCGCGGTGCTCGCCGCTCTCGGTGCCCTGGGCACCGTCATCTCGGGCACGGAGTCGTCGATGTCTGCGGACGCGGCGGCATCCGCCGGGCGCGGAGGCCGTGCCAGAGGAGCGGCATCCTCAGGGTTCAGCGGGACGTGAGCCACGATGTCCGGGTTCTCCGGCGGCATCGGGTTCCCGCGTCGCAGGGGTCCGCCTCCTCGCGGTTCCGCATCGCGCACCATGCAATATCTCCTCACCGACCGAACAGGGGTGTCATCGAGGCTACCGCCTGATGCCTGATGTTCTCTGCGGTCATCATTTTGGAGCGGGCGGATGCGCGGGCTAGTGTCGATTCTCGTGCCGACGAATCGGCCCTCCCATCTCACCTGAGGACGTCATGAACGACTTCGCGCAGTCTCCTTCGCTCACCCTGCTTCCCGCTGTCGACGTCGCCGGGGGCAAGGCGGTCCGGCTCACCCAGGGCGAGGCCGGCACCGAGACCAGCTACGGCGACCCGCTGGATGCCGCAGGGGAGTGGGTGGCGCAGGGCGCGAAGTGGATCCACCTCGTCGACCTCGACGCCGCGTTCGGTCGTGGCAGCAACGCACCGATCCTCCGCAAGGTCATCAAGCAGTTCAAGAACGTCAACGTCGAGCTCTCCGGCGGCATCCGTGACGACGCGACGCTCGAGGCCGCACTCGAGAGCGGTGCGAGCCGCATCAACCTCGGCACCGCGGCGCTGGAGAACCCGGAGTGGGCGGCCGACGTGATCGGTCGCTTCGGTGAGGCGATCGCCGTCGGACTCGACGTCCGCGGCACGACGCTCGCCGCACGGGGCTGGACGAAGGAGGGCGGCGATCTCTGGGAGGTCCTCGAGCGTCTCGAGGATGCCGGGTGCAGCCGCTACGTCGTCACCGATGTCACCAAGGACGGGACCCTCAAGGGCCCGAACCTCGAGCTCCTCCGTGAGGTCACCGCCCGCACCCCGAAGCCCGTCGTCGCCTCCGGCGGCATCTCCAACCTCGACGACATCGCGGCCCTCCGCGAGCTGGTGCCGCTCGGTGTCGAAGGTGCCATCGTCGGCAAGGCGCTCTATGCCGGCGCGTTCACGCTGGCCGAGGCTCTGGATGTCGCGGGAGACTGACGACACCGGCGCCCACGGGTCGCACGACCACGGTGTCCCGCGCAACGACGGCGACTCTGCCGGCGTGCCGTGGGAGGGCCGCAGCTTCGAGTCGAACCCGCACGCGGGTGACGACGGATCGGCCGACCCCGCTCTGCTCGATGCGCTGCTGAGGTTCCGCGCGGGCGATGGTTCGCAGGCCGAGGTGGTCGACGCGTTCCGCAGTGCCAGGGTGCTCATCCCGCTCATCGCGGAGAAGGGCGAGGAGGGCGTGGCGCCCAGCGGGCTCACCGTCGACAAGACGCAGGAGCTCTCCATCGTCACGGTCGCGGCCCCGGACGGGCGCCGTGTGCAGCCGGTCTTCTCCTCCGTCGAGGCGATGCAGCGGTGGGATGCCACGGCGCGGCCGATTCCCGTCGAGGCGACGCGCGTGGCGCTCGCGGCATCGGCCGAGGACACCGACCTCATCGTGCTCGATCCGACCTCCGACACCGAGTTCGTCATCCGTCGCCCCGCCGTGTGGGCGATCGCTCAGGGGCATCGGTGGGAGCCGAGCTTCCTCTCGCCCGAGGTCTTCCACGCGCTGCAGGAGAGCGTCGCCCATGAACTGGCCGTCATCGATGTCTCGGTCGCGGCGGGGGATCCGGACGCACGCCTGCGCGGACCCGAGCTGGTCGTCGTCCTCGAGCTCGTGGATGGACTGGAGCGAGAGGTTCTCGATGCGGTCCTCGCCCGACTCGCTCAGCGCTGGGCTGCCGATGACCGCATCGCGGTCCTCGCGGACTCGCTCACCGTGAAGCTCCGCCGCTCGCTCTGAGTGCTCGTCGCATCGTAGGGTGACCGCATGCGCCGAACAGCCGTCGTGACCATGGCCTTGACGCTCATGATCGGCCTGGCCGGCTGTGATACGTACTGTCCGGCGATCGGATGGGTCAACAGTCTGAGAGTCGACACCAGCGCGATCGATGGAGTCACCGACCTGCAGTTCTGCATCGATGAGGAATGCTCGCCGCGTGCACACGAGACGCAGCCGACGGGCTCTGTCGCGACGATGTTCTCGGCGCATCAGGACGGCGACGACTGGACGCTGAACCTCGACATGACCGCACCCGAATCCGTCGTCATCCGAGTGTTCGCCGCCGACGGCGCACTCCTGAGGGAGTCCGAGCACAGGATCGACTGGACGCCTCCGACCGGCCAGTGCGGAGGGGCGACGACGGCCCCGCCGATCGTTCTCGTGGGCTAGTTGACCGGCCCTGTCCACTTCTCGCCCGGGCCCTTGCCGATGGGGTCGGGGATGGTCGAGGCCTCGCGGAAAGCGAGCTGCAGAGACCGCAGGCCATCGCGCAGGGAGCGCGCGTGCATGTCGCTGATCTCCGGAGCGCCCGCGGTGATGAGTCCTGCGAGCGTGTTGATCAGCTTGCGGGCCTCGTCGAGGTCGAGCTGGGCGGCGGCATCCGGGTCGTCGGCGAGGCCGAGTTTGACCGCGGCGGCGCTCATCAGGTGCACGGCGGCGGTGGTGATGACCTCCACGGCCGGCACGTCCGCGATGTCCCGTGTGGCGGAGGAGGCCGCCTCCTCCTGCCGGGCCCAGCGCTCTTCGCGCTCGCGTGCGGCCTCGTCCGATGCCTGGTTCGTCACTTCGCCTTGCCTTCTGTTAGACTGTGTCGGGCTCCGGAGCGTCATGCTCCGGCACGAAAGAGGATTCACTTCCCACCCGCGCTTGCCGTTCCAGGCTACCGGGTCTTGCACTCCACCGGCTTCGTCGTCAGACGGATCCGGCAGACAGGGTGCGGAGCCGGCGTCTGAATGCCGGTGGGTGGGGACGATTCTGATTTCGCCCGGGATGCTGACAGCGTTCCGGTGGCCGAATCCCATCGTCTAAGGAGTTCCGCATCAGCGATCCCCGCACCAATGAGCGCATCCGCGTCCCCGAGGTCCGCCTCGTCGGTCCCGCGGGTGAGCAGATCGGCGTCGTCCGCATCGAGGCGGCGCTGCGCCTTGCGCAGGAAGCCGACCTCGACCTCGTCGAGGTCGCACCCAACTCGAAGCCGCCCGTAGTCAAGATCATGGACTACGGCAAGTTCAAGTACGAAGCCGCCCAGAAGGAGAAGGAAGCTCGCCGCAACCAGGCGAACACCATCCTCAAGGAGGTCCGCTTCCGCCTGAAGATCGAAGCGCACGACTACACGACGAAGCTCAAGCGCGCCGAGGGCTTCCTCAAGGCCGGCGACAAGGTGAAGGCCATGATCCTCTTCCGAGGCCGCGAGCAGTCGCGTCCGGAGCAGGGCGTCCGTCTGCTGCGCAAGTTCGCCGAGGATGTCGCGGAGCTCGGAACCGTCGAGTCGAACCCGACCATCGACGGTCGCAACATGGTCATGATCGTGGCTCCGCTCAAGAGCAAGTCCGAGGCCAAGCAGGAGCAGAACGCCGTCCGCGACGCCCAGCGCGCAGCGAACAAGCAGGCTGCCCGCGAGGCCAAGAGCGACACGGACGCTCCTGCCGCAGCCGCGGCGGAGTGACTCCGCCCCAGAACTCCCGCACCGCGGGTTGACACCGTCGCCTGAGAAGGCGCCATACGAAGGAAGAGAAGATGCCGAAGCAGAAGACCCACTCGGGTGCTAAGAAGCGCTTCAAGATCACCGGCAGCGGCAAGCTGAAGAAGCAGCAGGCCGGAATGCGCCACAACCTCGAGCACAAGTCGAGCCGTCGCACCCGTCGCCTCAACCAGGACCAGGTTCTGTCGAAGGCAGACTTCAAGGTCGCCAAGAAGCTTCTCGGCCGCTGACGCGCCCGAACGCACGAATAGGAACACAGGAAAATGGCAAGAGTCAAGCGGGCGGTAAACGCCCACAAGAAGCGTCGCGTCATCCTCGAGCGCGCCTCCGGCTACCGCGGTCAGCGTTCGCGCCTCTACCGCAAGGCCAAGGAGCAGGTCATCCACTCCCTGGTGTACTCGTACCGGGACCGTCGCAAGCGCAAGGGCGACTTCCGTCGCCTCTGGATCCAGCGCATCAACGCCGCTGCACGCCAGAACGGCATCACGTACAACCGCTTCATCCAGGGCCTCGGCCTCGCGGGTGTTACCGTCGACCGTCGTATGCTCGCTGACCTCGCGGTCAACGACGCCGCGACCTTCACGACGCTGGTCGAGACGGCGAAGAAGGCTCTGCCCTCTGACGTCAACGCCCCGAAGACGGCTGCGTAAGCAGGCTCTTCTCACAGAGGACGCTCTCCTTCGGGAGGGCGTCCTCTGTCGTTCTCCCGTCGTTTGCACGGAGGGGCGCCCGCGGTTCTCTAGACTGAGGACGTGCTGGAGAACCCCCGTTCGCCCCGAGTCCGTGCAGTCGCCAAGCTGACCAAGCGCAGTGCGCGTACCGAGACCGGTCTGTACCTGCTCGAAGGCCCTCAGGCGGTGCGCGAAGCGCTGACCTACAGCCCCGAGGCGATCGTCGAGCTGTTCTCGACGCCGACCGGCTGGGAGAAGCACCCGGACATCCGGTCGAAGGCGGCGGATGCCGACATCGAGGTCGAATACGTCACCGAGTACGTGCTGAACGCGATGGCCGACACGGTCACCCCGCAGGGTCTCGTCGCGGTCGTCAGGCAGACCCCGACCTCGGTGAAGGACATCTTCGCCGCCTCGCCTCGCCTGGTGGCCATCTGCGAAGAGGTCAGGGACCCCGGCAACCTCGGCACGATCATCAGGGCAGCGGATGCCGCGGGCGCCGACGCCGTCGTGCTCACCGGTCGCACTGTCGATCCGTACAACCCGAAGGTCGTGCGAGCGACCACCGGCTCTCTGTTCCATCTGCCGGTGTCGGTGGGCGCCGAACTCGCGGACGTCGTCGAGAAGGCTCATGCCGCAGGGCTCCGGATCCTCGCCGCGGATGTGAAGGGCGACGACCTGCTGCGTGCCCGCGCGGACGGCGTGCTCGCCGAGCCGACGGCCTGGCTCTTCGGCAACGAGGCCCGCGGCCTCGAGGACGAGGCGCTGGCACGAGCGGACCAGGTGCTCAAGTTGCCGATCTTCGGCCGCGCCGAGTCGCTGAACCTTGCGACGGCGGCGAGCGTGTGCCTGTACGAGAGCGCCTTCGCGCAGCGCGCCGCCACTGTGGCCTGACCCCCGCCGGTCCGCTCGCTGCCTGCGTGGCTGGTAGGTTTAGGCCTGCTCGAGCGGAGAAGGGGACCCAGAGTCGATGAGGATTCTGATCGTGGAGGATGACGAGCGCGTCGCCGCCGCCCTCGAAGCATTCCTGGCGCGTTCGGGCTATGCGACCGCCCGCGCAGCCGACGGGGCATCCGCTCTGGAGATGCTGGGGGCGGACACCGAAGTGGTGCTGCTCGATCTCGGGCTGCCTGACGTCGACGGCATCGACCTGTGCCGCCGCATCCGTGGCCGATCCGAGGTGCCGATCGTCATCGTGACGGCGCGCAACCAGGTCACGGAGCGCATCAAGGGACTCCGAGCCGGCGCGGATGACTTCGTCGTGAAGCCGTACGACGTGCATGAGCTCCTTGCGCGGATCGAGGCGGTCACGCGCCGCTCGCGGCCGATGCGACCGGAGTCCGAGGCGCGGGTGCAGCTGCAGGGCGGTGTCGTGGAGATCGACCTCGTGGCTCGTCAGGTCACCATCGATCGGTCGCCGGTGGAGCTCACGCGCAAGGAGTTCGACATCGTCGCCGTCCTCGCCCGGTACCCGGGAGTGGCGGTGCCCAAGGAACGCCTGATCCGCGAGGTGTGGAACACCGACTGGCGCGGCTTCGGTCACTCGCTCGAGGTGCATGTCGGCGCGATCCGCCGCAAGGCCGGGCAGCACCGGCTGATCGAGACGGTGCGCGGCGTCGGCTACCGGCTGGCGGGATAGCGGACGATGCGCCGCCGTCTCATCGTCGTCTTCCTGGTGCCTCTCGTGGCGATCCTCCTGTCGCTCGGCGGCACGGCCGCATGGAGCGCGACGCGCAGCATCCAGCAGGCCTTCTACACCGAGCAGCTCGGCGACCTGGGCTATTTCGTCACCAGCGCGCGGCAGGCACTGAGGTCGGGGAGCGCGACGGTGATCGACGCCGAGGTGAAGCGGTTCGAGGTGGTGTACGGCATCCGGGTCCTGGTCTTCGACCTGGCCGGCGGCCTCTGGGCGTCCGGGGGAGAGGGCGACGACGTGCTCGCCGAGGACGAGGCGGCGAGGGTCGACCTCGCGCTCTCCGGGCGTCGCGCCGAGGCGCCTGAGCCGGTGTTCCCCTGGATCGCCGCCGAGTCGTCGCTCGTCGAGCCCGTCTTCGACGACGGCGACGTGATCGGCGCCGTGATGGTGTCTGCAGATGTCGAGACGCCCCGTACACAGATTCTGCAGCAGATCCTGATCCTGACCCTCATCTCGATCGTGCTGATCGGTCTCGGCGTGATCCTTGTGTTCCAGCTGGCGCGGTGGGTGCTCTCGCCTGTGCGGCGGCTCGACGAGGCCATGGTGGCGATCGAGCGCGGCGAGATGGACGCCAGGGTCGCCGAGGACACCGGGCCACCTGAGCTCCGCCGCATGACACGCGTGTTCAACGGCATGGCGGACGAGATAGAGCGCGTCATGACCCGTCAGCAGGAGTTCGCCCTCAACGCCTCGCACGAGCTGCGCAACCCGCTGAACGCGCTGCTGCTGCGCGTCGAGCACCTCTCCACCGGCCTCGACGCGCGCTGGCAGGACGACATCGAGGAGACGCGGGAGGAGGGGCGCCGGATGGCTCGGATCCTCGAGACCCTGCTCGGGCTCGCGCGCGGCGGTCGTGCCGACACCACGATCTCCGCCGTCGACCTGGCCGCGCTGGCCTCACGCCGGGCGGACGCCTGGCGCGAGGTGGCGGCGCAACGAGGCGTCATCATGCGGGCGACGGCCACCGGCCCGATCCTCTGCGTGACGGACCGGACGATCGTGGAGAGCGCCCTGGACGCCGTGATCGACAACGCGGTCAAGTTCTCGCCCGCGGGAGCCGCCGTCGAGATCGACACGCACCTCGACGACGGGGAATGCCGACTCTCGGTGCGGGATCACGGCCCGGGTCTCACCAGTGAGCAGGCCGCGAACGCCGCGGATCGGTTCTGGCGCAGCGACGACAGTGGCGAGACTCCGGGCTCGGGGCTGGGCCTCGCCATCGCCACCGACCTCCTGCGGTCGATCGGGGGCGAGCTCCGCGTCGGATCGGCGGCGGGCGGCGGGCTCCAGGTGACCCTGGTGCTCCCGGACGGAGCAGAGCAGTGAGCGGCGGCGCGCGCAGCGGAGTGATGCTCCGACGGATCGTCGGCGTCGTCCTCGCCGTCACCATGCTCGGTGCGACCAGCGCCTGCAGCACCCGAGCGACCGAGTGGACGGATTCGACCTACGAGATCGCCGGTGGCGGGGCGAACGGCGTCTACTACGCCTACGGCAGCGAGCTGGCGAGCGAACTCGAAGCCGCCTTCGACGTGGAGATCAGCGCCGCGGAGACGGCCGGCTCCGTCGACAATCTGCTGCGCGTGGGATCGGGGGAGGTCCTGCTGGCCTTCGCCCAGGGCGATGCGGCAGCGGATGCCGTGGCCGGCGCCGGAGCGTTCGACGAACCGCTGCCTGTCCAGGCGATCGCGCGGCTCTACGACGAGTACCTCCATGTCGTGGTCAGGGCGGACTCGGACATCGAGGAGCTCGCCGACCTCTCGGGGCGCACCGTGTCGCTGGGCGCGGAGAACTCGGGTGTCAACGTGATCGCCGGGCGGGTGCTGGATGCCGCAGCGGTCGACGTCGCATCGATCACCGACCCTCAACTCGACCTCGGCGAGTCGATCAGCGCGCTGGAGGCCTCGGAGATCGACGGCTTCTTCTGGGTCGGCGGCATCCCCACACCGGGGATCGCCGAACTCGCGGAGACGACCCCCGTCCGGCTGCTCGCGATCGACCAGAGCTGGGTGAACGAGGTCAACGGACGCTATTCCGACGCCTACCGTTCGTCCGACTTCCCGGTCGGGCTGTACGGGCTCGATCGCTCGGAACCGACGATGGCCGTCCCCAACTACCTCGTCACGGGCGCGGATACTCCGGACGCCGTCGTCCGTGACGTCCTCACCGGCCTCTTCGACGCCCGCACCCGCATCGCTCACACCGTCCCGGCGGCGGCGCTGCTCGATCGACGGCAGGCGATCTTCACCGGCCCGGTCGAGCTTCATCCGGGAGCGATCGAGTACTACCGAGCGCAACGGGATTGAGGCCTCAAGAAACCCTCAAGATCCGCTCGGATGAGCGCGACGCTCTGCCACTCTGGTGATCGATCGCGCTCGATTCGACGGAGAATTCAGATGCCACGGAGCCCACGCCATTCATGCAGGCGCGGGCTCGGCCTCTCCTCCGGAGGATCTCGGGATCACATCCGATCGGAGGCTTGCCGTCTCGTTCTACCAGGGGAGGAACGCGGCGGCAGGGACGCCCCCACGGTTCGCGGGGGCGGACCGGGGGGCACTCCGGTGCCCGGCGCGAATCCGTCCCGTCGCGTGGTTACGAACGTGTAAATGTCGAGGTGTCCGTGTGGAGCCCCGTGTTCGACCTGGCTAGTTTGGAGAAATGATGACCTCTGGTAAGCCCCTCGTCGTGGTCGACAACGTCCAGAAGCACTATGGCGACTTCCAGGCGCTCACCGACATCGACCTCACCGTCGACGCCGGCGAGGTCGTGGTCGTGATCGGTCCGTCCGGTTCTGGCAAGTCGACCCTCTGCCGCACGATCAACCGGCTCGAGACCATCACGAGCGGCACGATCAGCATCGACGGCAAGGCGCTCCCCGCCGAGGGCAAGGGCCTCGCGAACCTCCGCGCCGACGTCGGCATGGTGTTCCAGTCGTTCAACCTGTTCGCCCACCTCACGATCCTCGAGAACGTCACGCTCGGCCCCATCAAGGTCCGCGGACTGAAGAAGGCGGATGCCGACAAGGAGGCGATGGCGCTCCTCGAGCGGGTCGGCGTGGCGCAGCAGGCGTCCAAGCTCCCGGCCCAGCTCTCCGGCGGTCAGCAGCAGCGCGTGGCGATCGCCAGGGCGCTCGCCATGCATCCCAAGGTCATGCTCTTCGACGAGCCGACCAGCGCACTCGACCCCGAGATGATCAACGAGGTGCTCGACGTCATGGTCGAGCTCGCGCACGAGGGCATGACGATGATCGTCGTCACGCACGAGATGGGCTTCGCGCGCAAGGCCGCGAACCGGGTCGTCTTCATGGCGGACGGGCGCATCGTCGAAGAGGCGACGCCCGAGGAGTTCTTCACGAACCCGAAGAGCGATCGCGCCAAGGACTTCCTCTCGAAGCTGCTCACGCACTGATCAGCTCACAGACCCTGCACACACAGCACACGAAGGAGACGCACATGCGACGCACACGGACACTGGCAGGAATCGGGATCGCGGCAGCAGCGCTGCTCGCGCTGACCGCCTGCAACAGCGGCAGCCCGTCCAGCCCCGGCGCTGGCACGGGAGGCGACGAGGGCGAGGACTCCACCTGGTTCGAGGTCGCCGACGACGTGCAGCTCGAGGGCAGCCCCACGTTCGACGCCATCAAGGAGCGCGACAAGGTCGTCGTCGGCGTCAAGGAGGACCAGCCAGGGCTCGGCTTCCTCGACGTCACGACGGACGAGCGCACCGGCTTCGACGTCGACATCGCCCGTTGGATCGCCGCTTCGCTCGGCTACGACGAGGACAAGATCGAGTTCAAGCCGATCGCCTCGGCGAACCGCGAGCAGGCGATCACCAACGGTGACATCGACTACTACGTCGGCACCTACTCGATCAACGACAAGCGCAAGGAGCTGATCGACTTCGCCGGCCCCTACTTCATCACCGGGCAGGGCCTGCTCGTCGGCTCCGACAGCGACATCAAGAGCGAGAAGGACCTGAACGCCGACACCACCGTGTGCTCGGCCACCGGATCGACGCCGATCCAGAACATCCGGGACAACTACCCCGAGGTTCCCACCAAGGAGTTCGACCTGTACTCCGCGTGCGTCGAGGCTCTGCTCTCGGGCGAGGTCCAGGCCGTCACCACCGACCAGGCCATCCTGATCGGCTACGCGGCGCAGGACCCCGACAACCTCATGGTCGTCGGCGAGCCGTTCTCCGAGGAGCGCTACGGCGTCGGCCTCACCAAGGGCGACGACGCACTGCGTGGCCACATCAACGAGCTGTTCACCGACGGTGGCGACATCTGGCAGGCGATCTTCGACAAGAACCTCGGCTCCAGCGGCATCGAGGTCGAGCAGCCCGAGGTCGACGCGTACTGATCCCACTCGGGGTGGCTCTTCCGCGGAAGAGCCACCCCGCACGGTCCTAAGAAGGGGAGGGTGGCGTGGACGTCATCTTCGGCAACACCGATCTCTGGGGACGAGCTCTCAGCAATACGCTGACCCTCTTCTTCGGCGGCGGAGTGCTCGCGCTGATTCTCGGCATCATCGTCGGCGCCATGCGCGTCGCTCCGGTGCCGATCGCCCGCGGAGTGGGGACGGTCTACGTCAACCTCATCCGCAACACGCCACTCACCCTGGTCTTCTTCTTCTTCATCTTCGGCTACCCCCAGCTGGGCCTGCCGAAGGTGAGCACGATGGTGCTCGGGATCCTCGCCATCGGCATCTACACCGCGACCTATGTGGCCGAGGTGATCCGCGCCGGCATCAACACGGTGCCCGTCGGGCAGGCTGAGGCCGCGCGAGCGATCGGACTTCCGTTCGGGCAGGTCATGTCGCTCGTCGTGCTTCCCCAGGCGTTCCGGTCCGTGGTGCCCCCGATGATGAGCGTCTTCATCGCTCTCCTCAAGAACACCACCGTCGCTGCCGGCTTCTCCGTGCTCGAGCTCGGAGCCGTGCGGTCGTACCTCAGCGAGCGCGGTGAGAACGCGCTCGTGGTGCTGCTCTGGGTCGCCCTGATCTTCGTCGCCCTGGTCATGCTCCTCAGCTGGCTCCAGCGCTATCTCGAGAACAAGTGGAGGATCGCGCGATGACTTCCGTCCTGTACGACGTCCCCGGTCCGAAGGCCATCCTGAGGAACCGTCTCATCGGCGTGGCCACCGTGGTGGTCATCCTCGCGCTGCTCGGCTTCATCGGCTACCGGTTCTGGGAGAGCGGCCAGTTCGAGGCGTCCCGGTGGTACGTGTTCTCCTTCAGTGCCGTGTGGGCGCAGATCTTCGAAGCGCTCGGCAGCACGCTGGCGGCTTTCGCCGTCGCCGCCGTCCTCAGCATCGTGCTCGGGTTCGTCCTCGCGATCGGGCGTCTCTCCGACCACGCCTGGATCCGCGTCCCGGTCACCGTGGTGACAGAGCTCTTCCGCGCCGTGCCGGTGCTCGTGTTCATGATGCTGCTCTACTACGGACTTCCCGTCATCGGCGTCAAGATGGAGCCGTACTGGGCAGTCGTCCTCGCGCTCATGGCGTACAACGGCTCCGTCCTCGCCGAGGTGATCCGCGCCGGCGTCGAGTCGCTGCCTCGCGGTCAGAAGGAGGCCGGTTACGCGATCGGTCTCCGCAAGAGCGGCGTCATGCGACTCATCCTGCTCCCGCAGGCGATCCGGGCGATGCTGCCCGTCGTCGTCGCCCAGCTCGTGGTGACGATGAAGGACACTGCGCTCGGGTTCATAATCACCTACCCTGAGCTGCTGTACTTCGCCAAGCAGCTGACCTCCCAGCAGGGACGCCCGGTGCTCCAGTCCGCGTTCGTCATCGGCGGGATCTACATCATCATGTGCCTCATCCTCTCCGGTATCGCCCGGTGGATCGAGATCCGCACGCGCCGATCCCCGAAGGTGCAGGCCATCAATGCGGCAGGCAACCCCGCAGCGGACGATGAGTCGACGATGACCCAGGTGATCGCGATGCAGAAGGGCGCAGGCAAGTTCGACGGGACGAACACAGGTTCAGGCGCGCTCTGACCCTCTGGCAGGCTGGTCGGATGCACGTCGAACCGGTCTCGCAGTATCCGCCCGCGTCGAGCCGCACGCTCGCGCAGTGGCTGGATCCGGAGCTGTCCGCCCGTCACGGCTCCGATGCGCGCACGCGACTGCGCGAGATCGCAGACGGAAGGGCGATGCGTCGGGCGATGTGGGCGGCCTTCCTCGCCCTCGGTGCGTCCGCTGTCGTCCTGGGCGCGGCGTTCCTCGTATTCGGCTGGTGGACGGCTGCGGTGGCGACTGCTTCGGCCGGCGGCGTCGTCGCGGCGGCATCCGCTCTCTTCCTGCGACGCGAGCGCCGGAGGATCCCGCGCCCGGGTGAGTCGTACACGACGCGCGGGGCCGGCACTCTGCGCGGGGGCATCGTGGCGGCATCGGGCATGTTCGCTGCAGTGAACGTCTTCTTCGTCCCCGCCATGCTGGCGGGCTCGGATCTGACGCCGATCCTGCTGATCGACGGCGGGCTGGCGCTCCTCCTCGTCTCGGGATTCGTCGTACCGGCAGCCGTCATCGGAGACGGACGTGCAGCGCTGCGACGGGACGCGAACAGGGATCCACATGTGGCCGCCGCGCTGGAACACGAGCGCACCGTGTGGGTGCCGCGCGCCGGGGTCGACATGTTCGGCCCGCTCTGAGGTCCGCCCGCGGCGGGCCTGCCGGGCTGTGACCCGCGAGGCGAGGCCCGCGGCCCCCGGTAGACTCCTATCTCGTGTCTGAGTCTCCCGAAATCACCCCGGAAGCAGTCGAAGCCGCCGTCGCGACAGCTCTCGCAGCGATCGGCGCAGCCGCCGACATCGCCGAGCTGAAGGCGGCCAGGGCTGCTCACGTCGCCGACGGCTCCCCGCTCGCCGTCCTGAACGCCTCGATGCGCCAGGTGGCGCCCGAGAACAAGGCCGCCTTCGGCAAGCTGGTCGGTCAAGGGCGTGGCCAGGTCACGAAGGCGCTCGCCGCGAAGGAAGCCGAGCTCGCCGCGGCAGAGGTCGCCGCCCGCCTCGAGTCGGAGCGCGTCGACATCACCGCCGTGCCGTCGCGCACGCGCGTCGGGGCGCGGCATCCGCTCACGCTGCTCAGCGAGCAGATCTCCGACATCTTCGTCGGGATGGGGTGGGAGATCGCCGAGGGCCCGGAGCTCGAGCACGAGTGGTTCAACTTCGACGCACTCAACTTCGATGTCGACCACCCCGCCCGGCAGGAGCAGGACACGTTCTACGTCGACCCTGCATCGCGTCACCTCGTCATGCGCACGCACACGAGCCCTGTGCAGGTGCGCTCGATGCTCGATCGCGACGTGCCGATCTACGTGCTGTGCCCCGGCCGGGTCTATCGGACCGACGAGTTCGACGCCACGCACCTCCCGGTGTTCACGCAGTTCGAGGGCCTCGTCGTCGACAAGGGCATCTCGATGGCGCACCTCAAGGGCACGCTCGACCATGTCGCACGCCAGCTCTTCGGCCCTGAGGCCAAGACGCGCTTCCGCACGAACTTCTTCCCGTTCACCGAGCCGTCGGCAGAGCTCGACCTGTGGCACCCGACCTTCAAGGGCGGTGCGCGCTGGATCGAATGGGGCGGATGCGGGATGGTCAACCCGAACGTGCTCCGCGCGGCCGGGATAGACCCCGACGTCTACAGCGGGTTCGCCTTCGGGATGGGCGTCGAGCGCGGCCTGATGTTCCGCAGCGACGTGCAGGACATGCGGGACATGGCAGAGGGCGATGTCCGTTTCAGCGAGCAGTACGGGATGGTGGTGTGATGCGCGTCCCGCTTTCGTGGTTGCGTGAGTACGTCGATCTGGCGGCGGAGGCGACTCCCGAAGAGGTCCTGGCGGCGATGGTCACCGTCGGCTTCGAAGAGGAGGACGTGCACCGCTTCGAGATCTCGGGTCCGGTCGTCGTCGGACAGGTCGTCTCGCTCGAGGCGGAGCCGCAGTCGAACGGCAAGACCATCAACTGGTGCCAGGTCGATGTGGGCGAGGCCCACGGCGGCATCCGCGGCATCGTCTGCGGCGCGCACAACTTCGTCGCCGGAGACAAGGTCGTCGTCACCCTGCCCGGTGCCGTGCTGCCGGGGCCGTTCCCGATCGCCGCGCGCAAGACCTACGGCCACGTGTCGGACGGCATGATCGCCTCGGCGCGCGAACTCGGACTCGGAGACGAGCACAACGGCATCCTCGTGCTCGCAGACCTCGGCATCGACGCCCCGGTGGGCACCGACGCCATCAGCCTGCTCGGCCTCGATGACGTCGCCGTCGAGATCAACGTCACGCCCGACCGCGGATACGCGTTCTCGCTGCGTGGTGTCGCCCGTGAGTACTCCCACGCCACGGGGGCGGCCTTCCGCGACCCCGCTGAGCGCGACTTCGCCGAGCTGCAGCCGGGCACCGGTCACACGGCGATCGTCGATGATGCGGCGCCCGTCCGCGGGCGCGTCGGCGCCAGCGAGTTCGTCACGCGCGTCGTCCGAGACGTCGACCCCGCGAAGCCGACACCGCCGTGGATGATCGCGCGGCTCTCCCTCGCGGGCATGCGCTCGCTGGGGATCCTGATCGACATCACGAACTACGTCATGCTCGAGCTGGGGCAGCCGCTGCACGGCTACGACCTCGACAAGCTCGCCGGCGGCATCACCGTGCGTCGCGCGACGCCCGGTGAGAAGATGACGACGCTCGACGGACAGGAGCGCACGCTCCACGCCGAGGATCTCCTCATCACCGACGAGTCGGGGCCCATCGGCCTCGCCGGGGTCATGGGCGGCGGCACCACCGAGATGAGTGACACCACCCGCAACGTGCTGATCGAGGCGGCCACGTTCGACCCGGTGACGATCGCCCGGACCGCGCGGCGGCACAAGCTGCCCAGCGAGGCCTCCAAGCGCTTCGAGCGCGGTGTCGACCCGCTCGTGCCGTTCGTCGCCGCCCGCCGTGCCGCTGACCTGATGGTCGAGTTCGCCGGAGGGACGCTCACCGACGAGGGCGGCGCGCTGTTCGCCGAGGTCTTCGTCGCCGACATCGAGCTGCCGAAGGGATTCGTGCAGGGACTCATCGGCGTCGACTACACCGACGAGGAGATCGTCGGCGCGCTCACGACGATCGGCGGAGAGGTCACGGCGACGGATGCCGGCTGGACCGTCATCCCGCCGACCTGGCGCCCGGACATCACCGACAAGTGGTCGCTCGCCGAAGAGGTCGCCCGCATCCACGGTCTCGACCGCATCCCCTCCGTGCTGCCTACCCCGCCGTCCGGACGCGGTCTCACCGCTCACCAGCAGGGCCGCCGTCGCGTGGCCGACGCGCTGGCTGCTGCGGGCCTCGTCGAGACCCCGTCGTTCCCCTTCACGACCGAGGCGGAGAACGATCAGCACGGATCGGCATCCGGGGCGCATCTGCCCAGCATCCGCCTGGCGAACCCGCTCGACGGCTCCGCACCGTTCCTGCGCCGCTCGCTCATCCCGGGGCTCCTGCAGATCGCGCACCGCAACATCTCGCGCGGTCTCACCGACCTCGCGCTGTTCGAGACCGGTGTTGTGTTCCTTCCCGAGCCCGGTGTCGAGTACGGCACCGATGAGGTCCCGCCGCTCGGCATCCGCCCCTCCGACGAGACGCTCGAGGCGCTGAACGCATCGATCCCGCCGCAGCACCGCCACGTCGCGGCGCTGTTCACCGGGAACGTCGTCGCACGCCAGCCGGGACGCGCCGCCGAGCCCGCCGGGCTGCCCGAAGCCCTCGATGCCGTGCGAGTGATCGCGGCGGCGGCCGGCGTCGACATCGACGTGGCGCAGGGGCAGCGTGCCGCGCTGCACCCTGGACGCACCGGCGTGCTGTCGGTCGGCGGAGTCGAGGTCGGATACGTCGGCGAAGTGCACCCGGAGGTCGCAGCGGCGGCCGATCTTCCGGGACGAGCGACCGTGCTCGAGCTCGATCTCGACGGCATCCTCACGCTCGCGAGGCCTCGGGCCGTGGCGGCATCGCTGTCGACCTACCCCGCGGCGACGCAGGACGTGTCGCTCGTCGTCCGCGCCGACGTCCCCGCAGGCGATGTGCGCGCTGCGCTGTCCGACGGGGCGGGCGCGCTTCTCGAGTCCATCCGACTCGTCGACGACTACCGCGGCGAGGGTGTTGCCGACGGACAGAAGAGCCTGACGTTCGCGCTGCGCTTCCGCGCCGACGACCGTACGCTCACCGCCGCGGAAGCCACCGAGGCGAAGCTCGCCGGAGTCGCCGTCGCCGCCGAGCGCTTCGGAGCCGTCATCCGCGACTGACGCCGGATGCGTGAACTGCATCCCGATTCGGCATGCAGTTCACGCACGGGCGAAGGCCGATCGCCGCGCGCGGGGTGTAGGCGAACCACCGCCGTGCCGTCCTGGGCCCGGCGACGCTGCGAGGTACCGTGGCGAGGTGAGCATCCTTCCCCACAGCACGCCCGCGGCGGTGCCGGATGGTGTCCGCCCGATGGGCGAGGCTCCATTCCTCCGGCCGGGTGATCAGATCTCCTGGCACTACCGCAAACCGGGCTGGCAGCCGGGTGATGCCTCGACGATCACGCCGATGCGCGTCGTCCGGGACGACGAACGCGGGTTGATCGCCTGGCTCGCACCGGGAACGCTGCAGGAGGGGCAGGGCACGCCCGCAGGTGAACGCATTCGGACGGTACCGCTCGAGCGCCGTTGGCTCGACCCGCGCACCCGGATCGTGGAGGAGTGGTGGGGCCATGGCATCCTTCGCATCGCACCGGCGGGAGCCGCCTGGTCGGTGTGGCTGTTCTGGAGCGAAGTCGACGGCACGCGGTGGGAGTTCGCGGGGTGGTACGTGAATCTCGAGAACGCGCATCTGCGGACCGACCATGACACCTACTCGTCCGATCACATCCTCGACGTGGAGATCGAGGCGGACGGCCAGGTGCACCTGAAGGATGAGGACGAGCTGATCGCCGCGATCGAGCAGGGCCGCCTCACCAGTGAGCAGGCCGCGCAGATCGAACGTCACGCCGACGCGGCGATCGCGTCGTTCCGCGCGGGGGAATGGCCCTTCGATCCGGAATGGCAGAACTGGCGCCCCGACCCGACCTGGAAGGTGCCGGTGCTCGACGGGCTCGCGGACCTGCAGAAGGACTGAGTGCCGTCTCTGCCTTGAGCGGAAGCCCCTTCCGCTCAGCCTCGGGCGCGTGGTGGCATGAGGGCATGACGAACGTACTGATCCTCGGCGGCACGGGGTGGCTGTCCGGCCGCATCGCCAGACGACTGCTCGTGAACGGAGCGACGGTGATGTGTCTCGCCCGGGGCGGGCGGCCGTCGCCGGACGGGGCGAGCCTGGTGCTCGCAGACCGGGACGACGATGACGCGTACGACGCGGTCTCCGGTCGGGAGTGGGATCACGTGATCGACGTCTCGTCGACGGCCGCCCATGTCGAGGCTGCGGTGGCGGCGCTCGGGTCTCAAGCCGCACGGTGGACGTACGTCTCGTCGATGTCGGCGTACTCCGACGACAAGACGATCGGGGCGGACGAGACGGCTGCGCTGCACGATGCGGCCGCCCCCGGCGACGAGTACGAGTACGGGCCGCAGAAGGTCGCAGCCGAGAACGCGGTGCGCTCGCTCGACGACCGGGCGCTGATCGTGCGGCCAGGGCTGATCGCGGGGGAGGGGGATCCCAGCGATCGATTCGGATACTGGGCAGCCGCCTTCCTGCGCGCCGAGGGTGGGCCGGTCCTGCTGCCGCCCACGGAGGGGCGCGACCTGCAGATCATCGACGTCGACGACCTGGTGGAGTTCATCATCACCACGGATGCGACGGGAACGGTCAACACGATCGGGGACCGGCATCCGCTTGCCGATGTCCTGAGTGTCGTGCGCGAGCACGCCGGACACGCCGGGGAGGTCGTCTCCGCCACCGAGGAATGGCTCGGCGCGAACGGCGTGGAGTACTGGGCAGGGGAGAGGTCGCTGCCCCTGTGGCTGCCCGCGGAGATGACCGGGTTCATGTCGCGATCGAACGCCCGCTACCGCGCGGCCGGCGGGGAGTTGAGGCGCCTCGAGGACACGATCGCCACGGTGATCCGCGATGAGCAGGAGCGCGGCGTCGACCGGGATCGTCGGGCCGGCCTCACTCGCACCGACGAGCTCGCACTGCTGCGGCTCCTCGCCTGACGAGCGGCCGCGCTCCCGCCCCGTCCCTCCTCGTCCCTCCTCGTCCCGATCCGTCCCTCTCCGTCCCGTCCCTGGCGTGGTCGATAACGCATCCGAAACGGGGCTGAGGGATGCGAAAGTGACCACCGCTGTCTGCGCATGCCAGGCGGGGTCGATAACGCATCCGAAACGGGGCTGAGGGATGCGAAAGTGACCACCGCTGCCCGCATAGACCGGGGAGCGAGGGCCGAGAGGGGGCGCATCGCTAGACTGCCAGCAGTGACACGGGGTGCCGCATCGGCGGCTGAGAACAGACCCGTCGAACCTGATCTAGTTCGTACTAGCGAAGGGATGTCGCCCATGAGCGATCGTCTGCGTCCAGAATCCGATCCGACCCTCGCGGCCTCAGCCGCGGAGCTCCTCTCCGCGCTGCGTGGCGCCCCGCCGCTCACGCACTGCATCACGAACAGCGTCGTCACCGGCTTCACGGCGAACGTTCTGCTGGCCCTCGGCGCCGCGCCCGCGATGGTCGACATCGTCGACGAGGCGGGACTCTTCGCCGGCGTCGCATCCGGGATGCTGATGAACCTCGGGACGCCTACCCCCGAACAGCGCGCGGCGAGCAGAGAGGCGGTCGCCGGAGCCACGGCATCCGGCACGCCCTGGGTGCTCGACCCGGTGGCGATCGGCGTGCTCCCGGTCCGGACCGCACTCGCGCAGGAACTCGCCGCCGCCCGCCCGACGGCGATCCGGGGAAACGCCTCCGAGATCCTCGCCCTGGCCGGCCAGAGTGCGGGCGGACGCGGGGTGGATGCGACCGATGCGACGGATGCGGCCGCCGATGCCGCGATCGCGCTCGCCGCCCGCCATGGTGCGGTCGTCGCGGTGTCGGGACCCGTCGACCTGATCACCGATGGACGCCGTGTCATCCGCCTCGCGAACGGCGATGAACTGCTGACCCGCGTCACCGGTGGCGGGTGCGCCCTGGGAGCTGTGATGGCCGCGTTCCTCGGTGCAGCACGGGTGGGCGGCGTCGACCCGCTCACCGCGGTGGCCGCAGCGACCCTCGTCTACACGGTCGCCGCCGAGCACGCGGCGGCTCAGGCATCCGGTCCGGGCAGCTTCGCCGTCGCATTCCTCGATGCGCTCGCCGCGATCCAGCCGCACGACCTCGCGCCCGCAGCGCGAGTCGAGGAGCGCGCGCTGTGATCGCCGACCTCTCTCTGTACCTCGTCACCGATCCCGACCTGTGCGGCGCGCGCGGCGTCGTCGAGACCGTTCGGCAGGCCGTGGACGGGGGAGTGCGCATCGTGCAGCTGCGAGACAAGGCGGCCACGGATGCCGACACGACCGCACTGCTCATCGAGCTCTCGCGCGTGATCGACGGGCGCGCGCTGCTCGTGGTGAACGATCGGCTCGATGCCGCGCTCGCCGCACGGGAGCAGGGAGCACGCGTCGATGGTGTCCATCTCGGCCAGGGAGACGCATCGGTGCTCCGCGCCAGGGAGGTGCTCGGTCCCGACGCGATCATCGGACTGACGGCGAACACCCCCGAGCACCTGCAGGGGGTGCTCGCCCTCCCGGAGGGGACCGTCGACTACCTCGGGGTCGGGGTCATCCGCCCCACGGCCACCAAGCCGGATCATCCTCCGGCACTCGGCATCGATGGATTCGAGGCGCTCGCCGCTGCCAGCCCGGTCCCCTGCGCGGCCATCGGCGGCGTGCGCATCGACGACACCGAGGCGCTTCGTGCCGCAGGGGCCGCGGGGCTCGCGGTCGTCTCCGCACTCTGCGCGGCCGATGATCCTGCAGCCACCGCACAGGAGTTCGTCCATCGATGGCGGGGAGCCGGCGCGCCGCGGGTGCTGAGCATCGCCGGCAGCGACCCGTCAGGAGGCGCAGGCATCCAAGCCGACCTCAAGTCGATCGCCGCGAACGGCGGATACGGCATGGCGGTGCTCACCGCCCTCACGGCGCAGAACACGTGTGGCGTGCGTGCGGTCCACGTCCCGCCGCCCGAGTTCCTGCGCGCTCAACTCGACGCGATCTCCGACGACATCGTCGTCGATGCGGTGAAGATCGGGATGCTCGCGGATGCCGACGTCATCCGCACCGTCGCCGACTGGCTCGACGAGGTCCGGCCGCCGATCGTCGTGCTCGATCCCGTCATGGTCGCCACCAGCGGCGACCGTCTGCTCGATCCGGATGCCGAATCCGCGCTGCTCGGGCTGCTCGGTCACGCCGATATCGTCACCCCGAATCTCGCAGAGCTCGCGGTCCTCACGGGGCAGGACGTCGATGACTGGGAGGCCGCGCTCGCCGCAGCCGATGTCCTGTCCGAGCGCTTCGGGGTCGCGGTGCTGGTGAAGGGCGGGCACCTCGACGGAGATGAGGTCCCCGACGCTCTGGTCGACTCGGCCGGCGGGCTGCGCCACGGGTATCCGGGTGCCCGGATCGCGACAGCGCACACGCACGGCACGGGATGCTCGCTCTCCTCCGCGCTCGCGACTCAGCTGGCCCGAGGGCTCACCCCCGTCGAGGCGGTGGCGGCCGCCCGTGCGTGGCTGCGGGAGTCTCTCCGAGCGGGCGGGGCGCTCCAGGTCGGACAAGGGAGGGGGCCCGTCAGCCATCTCGCCGGACTCTGGCGACGAGGTGGCCTGGACACGGCCGCGGCCGCTGAGGAGATCCGAGAGGACTGGTGGGAGCGCATCGCCTCCGTGCGAGCGGACATCGACGAGCTGCCGTTCATCACGGCGCTCGCGGACGGCACGCTCGCGCGCGACTTGTTCCTCTTCTACCTCGGCCAGGATGCGCTCTACCTCAGGGACTACGCCAGGGTGCTCGCAGAGGCCGCGCGACTGGCCCCCACCTCGCACGAGCAGGCCTTCTGGGCGCACTCGGCGCACGGGGCGATCGTCGGCGAGCTCGAACTCCACGCGTCCTGGCTCGCACCCGCGGGCGGTGGAGACGCCCGCACCTTCGCCGCGACGCCCGCCCCGGCCACCGTCGCCTACCTCGATCATCTGCGATCCGTGGCCTTCGGCGGCGACTACGACGAGTTGATCGCCGCACTGCTGCCGTGCTTCTGGCTGTACACCGACCTCGGCGGGCGCCTGCATGCGGGGGAGTTGGACGCGTTCGCGCGCGACCCGCGGCATCCGTACGCGTCGTGGCTCGAGACGTATGCCGACCCCGCCTTCGCCGCGGCCACGGAGGAGGCGATCGACCACGTCATGGCCGCAGCACACCGGACGGACGCCGCGGGGCGACAGCGGATGCTGCGCGCCTTCACCGTATCGAGCGAGCACGAGCGGGCGTTCTTCGCGGCCGCGGAATCGCCCGCACCCACCACATGACGCGCCGGATTTGCGCATGCCGCGACGAGCGCGCTATCGTCGCGGCATGCCTTCGGCCGCCACTGCCCCTCTGACGCTCGCTCCGAGCGTCATCGCCGTGCGCCGACGCCGCAGCGACCGCCGACTCTAGGCGACCCTGCGCTTCTGCCTGCTCACGCACGGCTGTCGAGTGCCGGCGTCGCCGCCCCGGTCCCGACACAGCACCCCGCGTTCGACGAGGGGTCCGACCGTTAAGGTAGAAGCATGACGTACTCCGTCGCCGTCTCCGGCGCATCCGGCTACGCGGGCGGCGAGATCCTGCGCCTTCTCGCCTCGCATCCCGACATCGAGATCCGCACCGTCACCGCCCACTCGAACGCCGGGCAGCCGCTCGTGCAGCATCGGCCGCACCTGCGCTCGCTCGCCCATCTGACTCTGCAGGACACCACGCCCGAGACGCTCGCGGGGCACGACATCGTCTTCCTCGCCCTGCCGCACGGGCAGTCGGGGCAGTACACCGATGCCCTCGGCGACACCCCGCTCGTGATCGACGCGGGAGCAGACCACCGCCTCACCTCAGCGGACTCATGGGACGCCTTCTACGGCGGAGACTTCCACGAGCCGTGGGCGTACGGCGTCCCGGAGCTGCTGGTCGGCGGTGCCAAGCAGCGCGAGACGCTCCGCAGCGCGACGCGGATCGCCGCCCCGGGCTGCAACGCGTCGACGGTGAGCCTGAGTCTCGCCCCCGGAGTCGCCGCGGGCGTGATCGATCCGGGAGACATCGTCTCGGTCCTCGCCGTCGGGCCGTCCGGCGCCGGCAAGAGCCTCAAGACCAACCTGCTCGCCAGCGAGATCCTCGGCAGCGCCAACCCGTATGCGGTCGGCGGCACGCATCGGCACATCCCCGAGATCCGCCAGGCCCTCGCCGCCGCATCGGGCACCGCGGGCGACAGCATCCGCATCTCCTTCACCCCGGTCCTCGTCCCGATGTCACGCGGCATCCTCGCCACGTCGACGGCTCCCATCGTCGGCGATGTCAGCGACGCTGAGATCCGGGACGCCTGGGAACATGCGTACGGCGACGAGACCTTCGTGCAGCTTCTCCCCGTCGGGCAGTTCCCTCGGACGGCCGACGTACTGGGCGCCAACACGGCGCTCATCGGTCTCGCCATCGATCGGTCGGCGAACCGCGTCACCGTCGTGACGGCGGTCGACAACCTCGTCAAGGGCACCGCAGGCGCTGCCATCCAGTCCATGAACCTCGCGCTGGGACTGCCAGAGTCCCGCGCCCTCTCAGTGAACGGAGTCGCGCCGTGAGCGTCACCGCACCCGCAGGATTCGAAGCCGCCGGCGTCGCGGCCGGACTCAAGACGACCGGCAAGCCGGATGTCGCCGTCGTCGTGAACCGCGGCCCCCGCAAGGTCGGCGCCGCGGTGTTCACCAGCAACCGCGCGAAGGCCAACCCGATCATCTGGTCGCAGCAGGCCGCCGCCGACCGCGTCGTCGAGGCCGTCGTGCTGAACTCCGGCGGTGCGAACTGCTTCACCGGGAGCTTCGGATTCCAGACCACGCACCAGACCGCTGAGAAGGCGGCTGAGCTGCTCGGAGTGAGTGCGGGAGACATCCTCGTCTGCTCGACCGGGTTGATCGGAGTCGGCGACGAGGTGTTCAGGGGCAAGGTCCTCTCGGGCACCGAACAGGCGATCGCGGCTCTGTCGACCGACGGCGGCCAGGTCGCCGCCGAAGCCATCATGACCACCGACAGCGTGTCGAAGACCGCCGTCGTCACCCGCGACGGCTGGACCATCGGCGGCATGGCCAAGGGCGCCGGCATGCTCGCACCGGGTCTCGCGACGATGCTGGTCGTCATCACGACCGATGCGGTCCTCGAGCCCCTCGAAGCGGATGCCGCGCTGCGCGCCGCGACCGGGAGGACCTTCGACCGCCTCGACTCGGACGGCTGCATGTCGACGAACGACCAGGTCACCCTGCTGGCGAACGGCGCATCCGGCATCGCGCCCGGCGTCGAGGAGTTCACGGCGGCACTCGCCGAGCTGAGCCAGGAGCTCGCGGTGAAGCTCCAGGGCGACGCCGAGGGAGCCAGCCACGACATCACCATCGAGGTGCAGCACGCGGCGACCGAAGCGGAAGCCGTGGAGGTGGGCCGCTCGGTCGCTCGCAACAACCTGTTCAAGGCCGCCATCTTCGGCAACGACCCCAACTGGGGCAGGGTGCTGGCGGCGATCGGCACCACGAGCGCGCAGTTCGACCCCTACGACGTCGACGTCTGGATGAACGGCGTGCGCGTGTGCAGCGAGGGCGGCCCCGATCGCCCCCGCGAGGAGGTCGACCTCACCCCTCGCGCGACCCATCTCGTGATCGACCTCAAGGTCGGCGAGGCCACAGCGACGATCCTCACCAACGACCTGACCCACGACTACGTGCACGAGAACAGCGCCTACGCCTCATGACCGACATCCAGGACACCACGCCCGACGTCGCCGCCGTCAAGGCAGCGACGCTCATCGAGTCGCTCCCGTGGCTGAAGAAGTTCCGTGACCAGATCGTCGTGGTCAAGTACGGCGGCAACGCCATGGTCTCGGACGAGCTGCAGGAGGCGTTCGCGCAGGACATCGCCTACCTCCGCTATGTGGGCGTCCTGCCGGTCGTCGTGCACGGCGGCGGCCCGCAGATCTCCGACATGCTGCAGCGTCTCGAGATCCCGAGCGAGTTCAAGGGCGGCTACCGGGTCACGAACACCGAGGCGATCAGCGTCGTCCGCATGGTCCTGACCGGTCAGGTGAACCCTCAGCTCGTGTCGAAGATCAACTCCCACGGCCCCATCGCGACCGGGCTCAGCGGTGAGGACGCCGGACTGTTCGGTGGACGCCGCCGCGGCGTCGTGATCGACGGCGAGGAGATCGACCTCGGCCGCGTCGGCGACGTCGTGGAGGTGGATCCGACCCCCGTGCTCGACCACCTCGCCGCCGGACGCGTCCCGGTCGTGTCGAGCATCGCGCCCGACCTCGATCACCCCGGTCAGTCGCTCAACGTGAACGCGGATGCCGCAGCCGCCGCCCTCGCGGTGTCGCTCAACGCCCGCAAGCTGGTGATCCTCACGGATGTGCCGGGGCTCTACGCCGACTGGCCGAATCGCGACTCGCTCGTCTCGCACCTCACCTCGGACGCTCTCATCGAGATGCTGCCGACTCTCGAGTCCGGCATGATCCCCAAGATGAAGGCGTGCCTGGATGCGATCGAGGGCGGCGTCGACGCGGCAGCCATCATCGACGGACGCGTGCCGCACTCGGTGCTCGTCGAGCTCTTCACGAGCAAGGGAATCGGAACAGAAGTGGTCTTGGGAACAGCGGGGACGAACGCATGAGCAACTGGCAGGATGACGCCGCGAACCACCTGGTCCTGAACGCGGGCCCGCGACTGGCGATGCTGACCCGCGGGGAGGGCTCCTACCTCTGGGACTCCGAGGGCAAGCGCCACCTCGACTTCCTGGCCGGCATCGCGGTGACCTCGCTCGGTCACGCGCATCCGGTCTTCGTGGAGGCCGTGTCCAGGCAGGCTGCGACCCTCGCTCATGTCTCGAACTACTTCGCGACCCCGTCGCAGCTCGCGCTCGCCGCGAGGCTGAAGCGCCTCGCGGGTGCCGGCATCGACGGCCGCGTGTTCTTCTCGAACTCCGGAGCCGAGGCGAACGAGGCGGCCTTCAAGCTCGCCCGCCTGCACGGCGGGACCGAGAAGCCCCGCATCCTCGCACTGGAGAACGGCTTCCACGGTCGCACGATGGGCTCGCTCGCACTCACGGCGAAGGCCTCGATGCGTGCCCCGTTCGAGCCGATGCCCGGCGGGGTCGAGCACATCCCCGCCACGATCGCCGCCCTCGAGGAGGCGATCGACGACACTGTCGCGGCCGTCATCGTCGAGCCGATCCAGGGCGAGGCCGGTGTCGTCGAGCTGCCGGACGGATACCTGCAGGCGGCGCGCTCGCTGACCCTGAAGCACGGAGCGCTGCTCATCGTCGACGAGATCCAGACCGGCGCCGGACGCACCGGCGCCTGGTTCGGCTTCAGTCACGAGGGCATCACACCCGATGCCATCACGCTCGCGAAGGGCATCGGCGGCGGTTTCCCGATCGGCGCCCTCGTGACCTACGGCGCGGCCAGTGCCCTGTTCACACCCGGGTCGCACGGCTCGACCTTCGGTGGAAATCCGCTGGCGACGGCCGTGGCCGACGCCGTGCTCGCGGAGATCGAGAGCGCGGGCCTCGTCGACAACGCGGCGCGTCGAGGCGAGGAACTCCGTGAGATCATCACCGGTCTGGAGTCGCCTCTCGTCACCGGCGTGCGCGGTCGAGGCCTGCTGATCGGCGTCGCGCTGAGCGCGCCGGTCGCGAACGATGTGGTCGCCGCCGCACAGGAGCGCGGGCTCATCGTGAACGCCGCCAACCCCGAGACCGTGCGCATCGCGCCCGCCCTCACCATCGGAGACGCCGAGCTCGCCGAGTTCCGTGAGCTCTTCGCCGCCTCGCTCGCCGACGTGCAGGCATCCCTCACCGAATCCGGAAAGGCCCTCGCATGACCCGCCACCTGCTGCGCGACGACGATCTGACCCCCTCCGAGCAGGCCGAGATCCTCGATCTCGCCCTCGAGCTGAAGAAGGACCGCTGGGCGAACAAGGCGCTCGCCGGGCCGCAGACCGTGGCGGTCATCTTCGACAAGTCCTCGACCCGCACCCGGGTCTCGTTCGCGGTCGGCATCGCGGACCTCGGCGGCTCGCCCCTGATCATCTCCACCGCCAACAGCCAGCTCGGCGGCAAGGAGACGCCGTCCGACACGGCGCGCGTGCTGGAGCGCCAGGTCGCCGCCATCGTCTGGCGCACCTACGCCCAGGCGGGGCTCGAGGAGATGGCCGAGGGCACCACGGTTCCCGTGGTCAACGCTCTCTCTGACGACTTCCACCCCTGCCAGCTGCTCGCCGACCTGCTCACGATCCGCGAGCACAAGGGCGACCTCAAGGGCCTGACCCTGACCTTCTTCGGCGACGGGCAGAGCAACATGGCGCACTCGTACGCGCTCGCCGGCGTCACCGCCGGGATGCATGTGCGCGTCGCCTCGCCCGCCGACTACTCGCCCCGCGCCGACGTGGTCGAGGCTGCGGATCGCCGCGCCGCCGAGACCGGGGGATCGATCACCCTCTACACCGATGCGGTCGAGGCCGCGGCCGGAGCCGACGTCGTCGTCACCGACACGTGGGTGTCGATGGGCAAGGAGGAGGAGAAGCTCGCCCGCATCCGCGATCTCGGCGGATACAAGGTGACTCCTGAGACCATGTCGATCGCCGATCCGGAGGCGATCTTCATCCACTGCCTCCCGGCCGACCGCGGATACGAGGTCGACTCCGAGGTCATCGACGGCCCGCAGAGCGTCGTCTGGGATGAGGCTGAGAACCGCCTGCACGCGCAGAAGGCCCTGCTGGTCTGGCTGCTCGACAAGAAGGACGCCTGATGGTCGACGCGAAGAACGACGGCACCAACGAGGGCGCGCTGTGGGGCGCCCGGTTCGCCACCGGCCCCTCGCCCGAGCTGGTCGCGCTGAGCCGATCGACCCACTTCGACTGGGTGCTGGCGCCGTACGACATCGCAGGATCGCACGCTCACGCGAAGGCGCTCGAGGCCGCCGGCTATCTCGAGCCCGACGAGGCGGTCAGGATGCACGAGGGGCTGGATGCCGTGGCCCGCCGCATCGCCGACGGCACTCTGCAGCCGGTGCCCTCGGACGAGGATGTGCACGGCGCGCTCGAGCAGGCGCTGATCGCCGAGCTCGGCCCTGAGCTCGGCGGGCGCCTCCGCGCCGGTCGCAGCCGCAACGACCAGATCGCGACGCTCGTGCGGATGTACCTGATCGACCATGCCCGCGTCATCGCGCGCGACCTCCTGCGCGTCATCGATGCGCTCGTGGCCCAGGCCGAGGCGCACCCGGACGCCATCCTTCCCGGTCGCACCCACTTGCAGCATGCGCAGCCGGTGCTGCTCGCTCACCACCTGCAGGCGCACGGCTGGCCGCTGGTGCGCGAGCTCGAGCGTCTCGTCGACTGGCGCCGTCGTGCCGGCGTCTCCCCGTACGGTGGGGGAGCGCTTGCCGGGTCGACCCTGGGGCTCGACCCGGCTCTGGTCGCCTCCGAGCTCGGCCTCGATCGCCCGGCGGAGAACTCGCTCGACGGCACCGCCGCCCGCGACGTCGTCGCGGAGTTCGCGTTCATCGCGGCGATGACCGGTGTCGATCTCTCCCGTCTCAGCGAGGAGATCATCCTCTGGAACACCCGCGAGTTCGGATTCGTCACACTGCACGACGGGTACTCGACGGGGTCGAGCATCATGCCGCAGAAGAAGAACCCCGACATCGCCGAGCTCGCTCGCGGCAAGTCCGGGCGTCTGATCGGCAATCTCTCCGGGCTCATGGCCACGCTCAAGGGACTCCCGCTCGCGTACAACCGCGACCTGCAGGAGGACAAGGAGCCGGTGTTCGATTCGGTGCAGACCCTCGAGGTCGTGCTGCCTGCGTTCGCCGGGATGGTCGCGACTCTGCGCTTCGACACCGAGCGGATGGCGGCGCTGGCGCCGCAGGGGTTCTCGCTGGCGACCGACGTGGCCGAGTGGCTCGTCAAGCGCCGGGTGCCGTTCCGCGATGCGCACGAGATCTCCGGAGCCCTCGTCCGCGCCTGCGAGGAGCAGGGGATCGGTCTCGAGGACGCATCCGATGATCTGCTGCTCTCGGTGTCCCCTCATCTCGTCGCCGAGGTGCGCGAGGTGCTCACGATCGAGGGATCGGTGGCCTCACGCACCGGAGCGGGCGGCACTGCTCCCGTGCGCGTCGCGGAGCAGCGCACCGAGCTGGTGGCGCGCGCACAGGCCGCGGCGCACGCGCTCGGCCTCTGACCGCGTCAGTGCAGTTCGGCGTCCGCGGCCGACCTCGTCCAGCGGGTGAATCGCACGACGAGTCCCGCGCGGGTGGGTGCGGCGAGGAACGGTCCGGCGGATGCGGCGGCATCCCCGTCGAACGGCGCGACGCGGACGAGTCGCCACTCTCCGTCGTCCGCGCGGGCACGAACGATGACGGCATCCTGCCAGCGGCTCACCCGGACCGTGATCTCGCTGCCGTGCCACTCGTCGACGTACCCCACCGACCAGTCAGAGCGGATGTCGGTGACCACTGCCCCGAGCCCGAGATGGCCGTCGGCGTACTCGACCCCCGCCTTGATCCAATGCTCCTCGTCGATCTGCACGAAGATCCCGGCCTGGTCGAACTGGCCGTCCCAGGGAGCGCGGAAGGAGACGTCCATCGCCTCGCCGACCGTCAGGGGAGCGAGCAGGGCGTGCTCGGTGTCGTGCACGAACCCGTAGGCGGTGTGACGCCAGGCGTCGCTGCTCTCGACAGCGGTGACGTCGAGGTGATCCGCGGACGTCGCTACTGCGGCGGGCTCGTGGGTCCAGGCCCCGTCGGTCCAGGAGATGATGTCTGATTCAGGCATATCTCGAGACTATAACCAAATAAGGCATAAAGCCAAGTTATTCATGATACGGTTATGACATGGTCATCGCCGTACTCGCCGACATCGTGGGCTCCCGCCAGCTCGACGATCGCACAGCGGCGCAGCGCGTCCTCGATGAGACCATCGCGCAGGTCGAGGGCGAGCTCCCTCTCGCACAGCAGCCCCTCACCCCGACGGTGGGCGACGAGCAGCAGGGCGTCTACCGCAGCCTCGAGGATGCGATGGTCTCGCTCCTGATGATCCAGCTCCGGCTGCCGGACGGCATCGCGTTCCGGTTCGGCATCGGCGTCGGAGCCGTCAGCGCGGTCGACTCCGTGCACGGCGAGCTGGCGGACGGCCCCGGCTGGTACGCCGCCCGGGCGGCCATCGAGACCGTGCACGCCAGGGAAGGTCGCGCCATACCGCGCACACGGACCTGGATTGTCGGTGCCCCGGGGCAGGATGAGGTCATGGAGAGCACGATCGCGGCATCGAACGCCTACCTCCTCGTCCGTGACGAGCTGGTCGGAGCGATGAACGAGCGCGAGCGCCGCCTGACGTACGGGCGGCTGGTCGGTCGATCCCAGCATGAGCTCGCTGCCGAAGAGGGCATCTCGCAGCCGAGCGTCTCGAAGTCGCTGCGCAATGCCGGCAGCGCGGCCCTCCTCGAAGGACTCGCCGCGCTGAGAGGATCGAACGCATGATCGTCGCCGGCTTCCTCCTCCTCGCGGTCGGCGCTGCCGATCTCGTGCGTCAGTTCGCCCCGCGCCGCTGGGTCGGCTACCTCACGGTCGCGATCATCCTCCTGCTGTTGGGCAGCGTCAGCGACGCGCTGCTGCCGATGCTGCTCGGGCTCGTCGTCGGTGCGCTCTGGGTGTGGTGCATGCCGTCCGAGAAGACCGCGCCGTTGGGCTTCTGGCCCGCAGTCCTCCTCGGGGTGCTCGCGATCGGAGCCGTCGTCTGGCTCGGTGCGCGTACCGATGCCGGACTGATCGGCGGTGTGTGGAACCTGCGCTCCCCGTTCGGGGATGTGCCGTTCGACCTCGCGCTGCTGACCCTGGGCACGGGGGTCTTCCTCCTCGAGTCCGCGAACCTCGTGGTGCGCGCGGCGCTCGACGGCGAGCACACCTGGCGACCCGCCGAGCGGGCCACCGCCGCGCCGGCCGTCGAGAGCCCTGCTGTCGAGAGCCCTGCTGTCGAGAACCCTGTTGCCGAGAGCCCTGGTGCCGAGAGCCCTGGTGCCGAGAGCCCTGGTGCCGAGACTTCTGCCGTGGAGAGCTCTCCCGTCGAGACAGCACCAGGGGACGCGACGTCAGGGGCTGCGACCCCCCGCGACCCCCGTGCCGGATTCCAGGGCGGTCGGCTGATCGGTCCGCTCGAGCGCATCCTCGTGATGATCCTGACACTCGCCGCCGCTTATCCGATCCTCGCGGCGATGCTGGCGGCCAAGGGGATCGTGCGGTTCCCGGAGATCTCGCGCGACGGAGAGACGGGGGCGCGCGCCGAGTACTTCCTCGTCGGCAGCCTCGTCAGCTGGGTGATCGGTCTGGGCGCCGCGTTCCTCGTGTGGTGGGCAGCGCACAGCTGACCTGTCGCGGACGGCGACAGGCCGCCCACGCCGGCGCGAATCGCCGATGCCGACCGCTGATAGCCTGGAGCGCGTGTCGAATCCCGCTCTGACGACCGCCCCGCCGGCGATCGACCCCACGTTCGAGAACGTGTGGGACGAACTGCTGTGGCGCGGCCTCGTCCATGTGTCCACTGACCAGGAGGCGCTGCGCGCCCTTCTCGCCGGGGACCCGATCACGTATTACTGCGGCTTCGACCCGACGGCTCCCAGCCTGCACCTCGGAAACCTGGTGCAGCTGCTGACGCTGCGGCGCATCCAGCTCGCCGGTCACAAGCCGCTCGGACTCGTCGGAGGATCGACCGGTCTGATCGGTGACCCCCGTCCCACGGCCGAGCGCACGCTCAACACGCGAGAGACGGTCGAGGAATGGGTGGGGCGCCTGCGGACGCAGGTCGAGCGCTACCTGAGCTTCGAGGGCGACAACGCCGCCCGCATCGTCAACAACCTCGACTGGACGGCGCCGCTGTCGGCGATCGACTTCCTGCGCGAGATCGGCAAGCACTACCGCGTCGGCACGATGCTGAAGAAGGATGCGGTCGCTGCGCGCCTGAACTCGGACGAGGGCATCAGCTACACCGAGTTCAGCTACCAGATCCTGCAGGGGATGGACTTCCTCGAGCTCTACCGCCAGTACGACTGTGTGCTGCAGACCGGTGGGTCGGACCAGTGGGGAAATCTGACCAGCGGTACGGATCTGATCCGTCGTGCCGAGGGGGTCTCCGCGCATGCGATCGGCACGCCGCTGATCACGAACAGCGATGGCACCAAGTTCGGCAAGAGCGAGGGCAACGCGATCTGGCTCGACGCCGACATGTGCAGCCCGTACCGGATGTACCAGTTCTGGCTGAGCACGACGGATGCCGACGTCATCGACCGGTTGAAGGTCTTCACCTTCCTCACCAGGGCCGAGATCGAGGAGTACGCGGCTTTGGTCGAGGCCGAGCCGTTCCGTCGTGCAGCGCAGAAGCGTCTCGCGCTGGAGGTCGTCGCCACGGTGCACGGCGTCGATGCCGCGGCCGCGGTGATCGCGGCATCCGAGGCGCTGTTCGGACAGGGCGACCTGACCGCGCTCGACGCGGCGACGCTGCGGACGGCCATCGAGGAGCTGCCTCACACGACTGTCGCGGCGGGAGCGCCGGTGGTCGAGGCGCTCGTGACGACCGGCCTCGTGTCCAGTCTGTCCGAAGCGCGCCGTGCGATCAGCCAGGGTGGGGTGTCGCTCGACGGAGAACGCGTCGAAGACGAGACCGCCACTGTCGCGGGCACGCTGCCCGGCGGAGTGTCTGTCCTGCGGCGCGGCAAGAAGACCCTCGCCGGGGTCTTCATCGCCTGAGCGGCGAACGACGTCCGATAGCGAAGCGGCGGCTGACCGAGGCCCACTCGGACAGCCGCCGCCACGCCTCTCGATCGCCCGGTCCGACAGGAGACACCGATGCCGTTCACCCCGAGCCACGCTCTGGTCGCTCTGCCGTTCATCCGCACTCCGCTGGTGCCGTCGGCGATCGCGATCGGAGCGATGACCCCCGACCTTCCACTGTTCGTCCGGGGCCTCGGACTCCAGTACTCGTTCACGCACACCTTCGGAAACGTCGTGTGGACGGCGCTGGTCGCATTCGTGCTCTTCCTCGTCTGGCGGGTCGTGCTGCGTCCGGCGGTCGGAGAACTCACGCCGCTCTGGATCGCGCGGCGTCTGCCCGACGGATGGAAGCGCTCAGGCGTCGCGGCCGCCGGCGAAGCGGTCGGCGTGGGTCTCGGGCGACCGGCCTATCCCGTTCTGCTCGCCGTGTCGCTGATCCTGGGCGTGCTGACGCACATCGTGTGGGATCTCTTCACGCATGAGGGGCGCTGGGGCGTCGAGATCTTCCCGGCGCTCGAGCAGATGTGGGGACCGCTGAGCGGCTACAAGTGGCTGCAGCACGGGTCGAGTGTGATCGGGCTCCTCGGCCTCGGCACCTGGGCGATCCTCCGCTGGAACCGGCAGGAACCCCGAGCCGGCGACGACCGGTTCCTCCCTGCAGCGGTGCGCATCGCCTGGTGGCTCTCGCTGCCTGCGGTGCTGGTGACTGCCTGCATCGTCGGCTACCTGGCGTACGGCCCGTTCACCGCCGAGTTCACGTATCAGCACCTGGCCTATCGGATGCTCCCGCCGGCCTGTGCGCTGTGGGGCGCGCTCACGCTGGTGCTCTGCCTCGCACTTCCCGCCTTCCGGCGGCGTCACCACGCGGGCTGATCAGAGCCCCATCGGTGCGGAGCCGCGAAAGCGAGTCCCGGCAGTGCGGGACCGGCGGTGATGAGCGTCGTCCCGTCGACATCGAAGGACGCGGTGTGCGCCGACGGATCCATCGTCTGCTCCGGCTCGGGCTCGCTCGCGCGCGGCATCCCGAGCAGTTCGGCGGCGATACGCCGGAGCGAGGTGCGGATGATCCAGGTGCCGCCTTCGCGTCGACGACGCCGGAGCAGCCCCGTGATCGCGGCGGCGAGCAGGTAGCCCGCGCTGTGGTCGAGCGCTTGCGCGGGTAGCGTGCCAGGACGATCCCCGTCGGGTGACTCGATCAGCGCGATTCCGGACTCCGCCTGCACGAGACTGTCGAATCCGGCCCGCCCTGGTGCGTCGGCACCCCAGGCGCTCAGCTGTGCGATCACGAGCCCGGGATGCCGGGCGGCGAGGGCATCGGGGGAGATGCCGAGCGTCGCCAGTGACGACGGGCGGTAGCCGAGCACGACGACGTCGGCACGGTCGAGCAGCTCCTGGAACCGGCCGGTGCGTGCATCGAGAAGGATGGAGCGCTTGCCGTGGCCGGTGTCGAGATGCTGCCAGTCGGGTTCGTCCAGGTGGGGAGGATCGACCCGCAGCACGTCCGCCCCCAGGAGGGCGAGGGTCCGGGTGCAGACCGGCCCCGCGATGACGCGAGTGAGATCAAGGACGCGGATACCGGCGAGAGGCCGACTCCCGTGGTCCTGATCCCTCGCCGCTGGGGGAGCGGCGTCCGCTCCGCCGGAGCGGATGACCTCGAGGAGCGGGGTGGCGCGCAGCCTCGCATTCGTGCGTGGGGACTCGGGGAGCACGGGGACCGCGAGCCCGCCGGTCGCGGTGATCGTCGCCACAGCCTCGGAAGTCGTCGTGCCGGCGATGACGGCTGCCACGTCGGCGGCGCCCGAGCCTGCGGCCAGATCGAGCCCGGCCAGCAATCGCGCCGCGTGGTGCGCGTAATTGCCATGCGTGCGCACCCAGCCGTCACGCGAGCGCCAGAATCCGGAGAAGGGCGACCAGACATCGGGCGCGACGCCGTCGACGGTGAGCATACGGTCGCTGCGATAGGCGGCGGCGATGCGGACGGGGTCCGGGGGAGTGCCGATGCCGGCGGCGAGACCCGCGGCGCGCACGCTCGCCCAGGCCAGATCCGAGACGGCGAGGCGAGAGGGCAGTGGCACCGCACGAGGTGACGACGCGGCGATCTCGTCGTCGTCCCAGTCGATGCCGATCTCCGTCCGCACGCGGTCGAGGAGGGCAGCGGCGGGGGAGCAGATCGGAGGCTGGCGCACGCTGCGATCGTACCCGTGCGGCGGATCCCGATGCTTTAGTGGCGCTGGACTGGGTATTCCTGATCGCGGGCCGCCTGCGACACGCCCGGGGTGCCGCCCCGATTCGCCAGATCCCTGGAATCCACGTAACTTATTACTTGTTCGCCCCACAGGGAAGCGGAGAGGCCGAGAGCTTCACCCCCCTCAAGCGGAGAACAACCTCCCACTCCTCTCACTTGTGAGATCAGGCGCGTGCGTCTAGGATGGGAGATCCACCCCATCTGCGGCTGTCACAGGCTGCGCACCGGATCCAAGATCCGCGCGGCGCGCTGATTTGACAAGCGAGACAGGGTGGCTAAGATTGAGAAGTTGCCCTTCGGGCCTGGTTGTGATGACTGGGTCGGGGGAGCGTCCGATCCTTGAGAACTCAACAGCGTGCACTTGTCAAATGCCAAATAACCTCGATTCAGCTTCGGCTGGATGAGATTCCTTTGGATCAAAGACCAACCTCCTTGTGGGGTTGGCATTCGGATGAAGTCAGCAATGAATTTGTCTCTTTGGTCAGCATCAAACTCGCTGCGTCATCGTTTTCCCGGTGTCGTATGCATTTCTTTTTTACGGAGAGTTTGATCCTGGCTCAGGATGAACGCTGGCGGCGTGCTTAACACATGCAAGTCGAACGGTGAACACGGAGCTTGCTCTGTGGGATCAGTGGCGAACGGGTGAGTAACACGTGAGCAACCTGCCCCTGACTCTGGGATAAGCGCTGGAAACGGCGTCTAATACTGGATACGAACCATGAAGGCATCTTCAGTGGTTGGAAAGATTTATTGGTTGGGGATGGGCTCGCGGCCTATCAGCTTGTTGGTGAGGTAATGGCTCACCAAGGCGTCGACGGGTAGCCGGCCTGAGAGGGTGACCGGCCACACTGGGACTGAGACACGGCCCAGACTCCTACGGGAGGCAGCAGTGGGGAATATTGCACAATGGGCGCAAGCCTGATGCAGCAACGCCGCGTGAGGGATGACGGCCTTCGGGTTGTAAACCTCTTTTAGCAGGGAAGAAGCGAAAGTGACGGTACCTGCAGAAAAAGCGCCGGCTAACTACGTGCCAGCAGCCGCGGTAATACGTAGGGCGCAAGCGTTATCCGGAATTATTGGGCGTAAAGAGCTCGTAGGCGGTTTGTCGCGTCTGCTGTGAAATCCGGAGGCTCAACCTCCGGCCTGCAGTGGGTACGGGCAGACTAGAGTGCGGTAGGGGAGATTGGAATTCCTGGTGTAGCGGTGGAATGCGCAGATATCAGGAGGAACACCGATGGCGAAGGCAGATCTCTGGGCCGTAACTGACGCTGAGGAGCGAAAGGGTGGGGAGCAAACAGGCTTAGATACCCTGGTAGTCCACCCCGTAAACGTTGGGAACTAGTTGTGGGGTCCATTCCACGGATTCCGTGACGCAGCTAACGCATTAAGTTCCCCGCCTGGGGAGTACGGCCGCAAGGCTAAAACTCAAAGGAATTGACGGGGACCCGCACAAGCGGCGGAGCATGCGGATTAATTCGATGCAACGCGAAGAACCTTACCAAGGCTTGACATATACGAGAACGGGCCAGAAATGGTCAACTCTTTGGACACTCGTAAACAGGTGGTGCATGGTTGTCGTCAGCTCGTGTCGTGAGATGTTGGGTTAAGTCCCGCAACGAGCGCAACCCTCGTTCTATGTTGCCAGCACGTAATGGTGGGAACTCATGGGATACTGCCGGGGTCAACTCGGAGGAAGGTGGGGATGACGTCAAATCATCATGCCCCTTATGTCTTGGGCTTCACGCATGCTACAATGGCCGGTACAAAGGGCTGCAATACCGCGAGGTGGAGCGAATCCCAAAAAGCCGGTCCCAGTTCGGATTGAGGTCTGCAACTCGACCTCATGAAGTCGGAGTCGCTAGTAATCGCAGATCAGCAACGCTGCGGTGAATACGTTCCCGGGTCTTGTACACACCGCCCGTCAAGTCATGAAAGTCGGTAACACCTGAAGCCGGTGGCCTAACCCTTGTGGAGGGAGCCGTCGAAGGTGGGATCGGTAATTAGGACTAAGTCGTAACAAGGTAGCCGTACCGGAAGGTGCGGCTGGATCACCTCCTTTCTAAGGAGCATCTGACTCTTCGGAGTCCAGAACCCAGTTCGAAGGCACATGTTCTTCGCTGGGAGCTCATGGGTGGAACATTTGACATGGTGCGAAGGATGAAGCTCTCGCTTAGTACACCGCTTGCGGTGGGAACGGGGAGGGTTTCGGATGTCGCACCTGCACGCTGTTGGGTCCTGAGGGACCGGATGCGAGTCTTCGGGCTTGTTTCTGTACCTCTGGGCCTCTTGTTGTTTCCCCTGTGGGGGAGGCGGGAAGGGGTACCGCCCGTACTTTGAGAACTACACAGTGGACGCGAGCATCTTGCAGCCGGCTTCGGTCGGTTGCACAAGATGATCTTAAAGATCATTAGTCAATTTCATGCCAGGCCCTTCGGGGTTTGGTGTCGATTCTGATTCAAACTCATGTGATTTCAAGTCTTTAAGAGCAAACGGTGGATGCCTTGGCATCTGGAGCCGAAGAAGGACGTAGCAATCTGCGATAAGCCTCGGGGAACTGATAAGCAAGTTTTGATCCGAGGGTGTCCGAATGGGGAAACCCCGCTGGGCGGCGTGCCGACCTAGTGACTCCCGCCTGAATATATAGGGCGGGTAGAGGGAACGTGGGGAAGTGAAACATCTCAGTACCCACAGGAAGAGAAAGCAACCGCGATTCCGTTAGTAGTGGCGAGCGAAACCGGAACAGGCTAAACCTAGCGTGTGTGATAGCCGGCAGGCGTTGCACGTTGGGGGTTGTGGGACTTTTCAGTCATCTCTGCCGAGGTGGCGGCGTTACACGATGGTATAGACGAACGGTCTTGAAAGGCCGGTCATAGAGGGTGCCAACCCCGTAGTCGAAATGCCAACCGTGGCGCGAAGAGTATCCCAAGTAGCACGGGGCCCGTGAAATCCCGTGTGAATCTGTCAGGACCACCTGATAAGCCTAAATACTCCCAGATGACCGATAGCGGACAAGTACCGTGAGGGAAAGGTGAAAAGTACCCCGGGAGGGGAGTGAAATAGTACCTGAAACCGTTTGCTTACAAACCGTTGGAGCAGCCTTAGTAGCTGTGACAGCGTGCCTTTTGAAGAATGAGCCTGCGAGTTAGCGATATGTGGCGAGGTTAACCCGTGTGGGGTAGCCGTAGCGAAAGCGAGTCTGAATAGGGCGATTCAGTCGCATGTCCTAGACCCGAAGCGAAGTGATCTATCCATGGCCAGGTTGAAGCGACGGTAAGACGTCGTGGAGGACCGAACCCACTTAGGTTGAAAACTGAGGGGATGAGCTGTGGATAGGGGTGAAAGGCCAATCAAACTTCGTGATAGCTGGTTCTCTCCGAAATGCATTTAGGTGCAGCGTTGCGTGTTTCTTGCCGGAGGTAGAGCTACTGGATGGCCGATGGGCCCTACAAGGTTACTGACGTCAGCCAAACTCCGAATGCCGGTAAGTGAGAGCGCAGCAGTGAGACTGTGGGGGATAAGCTTCATAGTCGAGAGGGAAACAACCCAGACCACCAACTAAGGTCCCAAAGCGCGTGCTAAGTGGGAAAGGATGTGGAGTTGCCTTGACAACCAGGAGGTTGGCTTAGAAGCAGCCACCCTTGAAAGAGTGCGTAATAGCTCACTGGTCAAGTGATTCCGCGCCGACAATGTAACGGGGCTCAAGCACGCCACCGAAGTTGTGGCATTGACATTATTGGTAGGCCTTCGTGGTCCAGCCGTGTTGATGGGTAGGAGAGCGTCGTGTGGCCAGCGAAGCGGCGGTGTAAACCAGCCGTGGAGGCTACACGAGTGAGAATGCAGGCATGAGTAGCGAAAGACGTGTGAGAAACACGTCCTCCGAAAGACCAAGGGTTCCAGGGTCAAGCTAATCTTCCCTGGGTAAGTCGGGACCTAAGGCGAGGCCGACAGGCGTAGTCGATGGACAACGGGTTGATATTCCCGTACCGGCGAAGAACCGCCCAAGCTAATCCAGTAGTGCTAAGTGTCTGAATCCCAGTGACTGATCCCTTCGGGGTGACGCTCTGGGCCTAGCGCACGACCCCATTCTGGTGCGGTTAGCGTATTAACAGGTGTGACGCAGGAAGGTAGCCCAGCCGGGCGATGGTTGTCCCGGTGCAAGTGCGTAGGCCGAGTCGTAGGCAAATCCGCGACTCACATAGGCTGAGACACGATGCGAATAAAAAGTGGGTGATCCTATGCTGCCAAGAAAAGCATCGACGCGAGGTTCTAGCCGCCCGTACCCCAAACCGACTCAGGTGGTCAGGTAGAGAATACCAAGGAGATCGAGAGAATCGTGGTTAAGGAACTCGGCAAAATGCCCCCGTAACTTCGGGAGAAGGGGGGCCTTCGACGTATTAGGACTTGCTCCGAAAGCGTTTGGAGGCCGCAGAGACTAGTGGGTAGCGACTGTTTACTAAAAACACAGGTCCGTGCCAAGTCGCAAGACGATGTATACGGACTGACGCCTGCCCGGTGCTGGAAGGTTAAGAGGACCGGTTAGCCGCAAGGCGAAGCTGAGAATTTAAGCCCCAGTAAACGGCGGTGGTAACTATAACCATCCTAAGGTAGCGAAATTCCTTGTCGGGTAAGTTCCGACCTGCACGAATGGCGTAACGACTTCCCAACTGTCTCAACCGCGAACTCGGCGAAATTGCATTACGAGTAAAGATGCTCGTTACGCGCAGCAGGACGGAAAGACCCCGTGACCTTTACTACAGCTTGGTATTGGTGTTCGGTGTGGCTTGTGTAGGATAGGTGGGAGACTGTGAAGCATGGACGCCAGTTCATGTGGAGTCATTGTTGAAATACCACTCTGGTCACTCTGGATATCTAACTTCGAACCGTAATCCGGTTCAGGGACAGTGCCTGGTGGGTAGTTTAACTGGGGCGGTTGCCTCCCAAAAAGTAACGGAGGCGCCCAAAGGTTCCCTCAACCTGGTTGGCAATCAGGTGTCGAGTGTAAGTGCACAAGGGAGCTTGACTGTGAGACTGACAGGTCGAGCAGGGACGAAAGTCGGGACTAGTGATCCGGCAGTGGCTTGTGGAAGCGCTGTCGCTCAACGGATAAAAGGTACCTCGGGGATAACAGGCTGATCTTGCCCAAGAGTCCATATCGACGGCATGGTTTGGCACCTCGATGTCGGCTCGTCGCATCCTGGGGCTGGAGTAGGTCCCAAGGGTTGGGCTGTTCGCCCATTAAAGCGGTACGCGAGCTGGGTTTAGAACGTCGTGAGACAGTTCGGTCCCTATCCGCTGCGCGCGTAGGAAATTTGAGAGGATCTGACCCTAGTACGAGAGGACCGGGTTGGACGAACCTCTGGTGTGTCAGTTGTTCCGCCAGGAGCACCGCTGATTAGCTACGTTCGGGATGGATAACCGCTGAAAGCATCTAAGCGGGAAGCCGGCCTCAAGATGAGATTTCCATACCTTCGGGTGAGAGGCTCCCAGCCAGACTACTGGGTTGATAGGCCAGATGTGGAAGTGCAGTAATGCATGCAGCTGACTGGTACTAATAAGCCGATGACTTGATAACACACCGTTTGTTGGTGCTACGCGTCCACTGAGTGGTTCTCGATGTACGGTCGAGAACCGCATGACAATGACTTTGTTATGTGTTTGATTGAAACATCAATAGTGTTTCGGCGGCCATAGCGTGAGGGAAACGCCCGGTTACATTCCGAACCCGGAAGCTAAGCCTCACAGCGCCGATGGTACTGCAGGGGGGACCCTGTGGGAGAGTAGGACACCGCCGGACTTCTTTTAAGCAAATGGCCACCCATCGTTGGGTGGCCATTTTGCGTTAACAACATCGAGAACAGGGAGCATCATGCCGGAAGAGGAAGAGCGCCGTCCGCGTCGCAACGACGACAATGGATCGCGCGGTCAGCGCCCCTCCGGAGGACGTCCCGATCAGAACCGCACGGGAGGGCCGCGTCGCGACGGCGGCGCACCCCGTACGGGTGGCTACAACCGTGACAACCGTGATGGTGGCGCTCCGCGTTCGGGTGGTTACAACCGCGACAACCGTGATGGTGGCGCTCCGCGCACTGGCGTCTACAACCGTGATGGTGGCGCTCCGCGCTCGGGTGGTTACAACCGTGATGGTGGCGCTCCGCGCTCGGGTGGTTACAACCGTGACAGCCGTGACGGTGGCGCTCCGCGTTCGGGTGGCTACAACCGTGACAACCGTGATGGTGCCGCACCGCGCACTGGTGGCTACAACCGTGATGGTGGTGCTCCTCGCTCGGGTGGTTACAACCGTGACAACCGTGATGGTGGTGCTCCGCGTTCGGGTGGTTACAACCGTGACAGCCGTGACGGTGGCGCTCCGCGTTCGGGTGGCTACAACCGTGACAACCGTGATGGTGCCGCACCCCGCACTGGTGGCTACAACCGTGACGGTGGCGCTCCGCGCTCGGGTGGCTACAACCGCGACAGCCGTGACGGAGGTGCTCCTCGCTCGGGTGGCTACAACCGCGACAGCCGTGACGGTGGTGCTCCGCGCTCGGGTGGCTACAACCGCGACGGTGGCGCTCCGCGCTCGGGCCGTGACAACCGTGACGGTGGCGCACCCCGCACTGGCGGGTACAACCGTGACAACCGTGACGGTGGCGCACCCCGCACTGGCGGGTACAACCGCGACAACCGCGATGGCGGCGCACCCCGCACTGGCGGGTACAACCGTGACAACCGTGACGGTGGTGCTCCGCGTTCGGGTGGGTACAACCGTGACAACCGTGACGGTGGTGCTCCGCGTTCGGGTGGGTACAACCGTGACAACCGTGACGGTGGTGCTCCGCGCACTGGTGGGTACAACCGCGACAGCCGTGACGGTGGTGCTCCGCGCTCGGGTGGCTACAACCGTGACAGCCGTGACGGTGGTGCTCCGCGCTCGGGTGGCTACAACCGTGACAGCCGTGACGGTGGTGCTCCCCGCACCGGTGGCTACAACCGTGACAGCCGTGATGGTGGCGCTCCCCGCACCGGTGGCTACAACCGCGACAACCGCGATTCCCGTGGTGGCGCTCCGGAACGTGGCTCGTCCCGCTCCTACCCGCAGCGCGGGGGAGAGGGTCGCGAGCGGCCCATTCAGGCATCCGGCGATCGCCCGCGCTTCAATGACCCGCACATCCCTGACGAGGTCACGGCACGCGATCTGCACACGTCTGCGCGTAACGAGCTGAAGACGCTCAGCAAGGAGAACGCCGAACTGGTCGCACGTCATCTCGCGATGGCATCACGTCTGATCGACGAGGATCCCGCACTGGCGCATGAGCACGCCCTCGCAGCATCCCGTCGCGCCGGCCGTATCGCCATCGTGCGCGAGACGCTGGGAATCACCGCTTACGCCACGGAGGACTTCGCACTTGCGCTGCGCGAGCTGCGTACCTACCGTCGCATCTCGGGCAAGGACGACCAGATCGCACTGATGGTCGACAGCGAGCGCGGTATCGGGCGTCCCGACCGTGCCCTGGAGACGGGTCGTGCGGTCGATCGCACAACGCTGCCGACACCGGTCCGTGTGTCCCTCGCGATCGCGATGTCCGGAGCGCGGCTCGACCAGGGCGACCTCGAACTCGCGCTCGGCGAGCTCGAGATCCCCGAGCTCGATCCGGACCGCGCTTTCGAGTGGAGCCCGGCGCTGTTCGCGGCCCGCGCTGCCGTGCTCGAGGATCTCGGACGCACCGACGAGGCCGAGTTCTGGGCACACCGTGCCGAGGTCGCCGCGGAGGCGCTCGGCGTCGACGAGGCAGGCGACGAGGAGATCATCATCGAGGACGGCCTGATCGAGGGCGAGTCCGACGATGAGACCGAGGGCGTTGAGCCGGCCGCGGATGGCAACCGTATCGAGACGCTCGACGCAGATGCCGCAGATGACGCAGACGACGCATCCGATGCCCCCGATGCCGCCGACGCAGACGACGCAGACGACGCCGACGACGCGAGCGACGCCGACGGTGCGCCGGTCGCCGCCGAGGGCGCTGAAGCGGTCGATGCTCCCGAGGACGCAATCGAGGCGGAGCCCTCGATCGAGTCCGAGCCGTCGATCGACGACGAGGTGCGCGAACTGCTGGGCGAAGACGTCTACGAGGCGGCCACCGAGGACAGCGCTGACAGCACCGACAGCACCGACAGCACCGACGGTGACCGTCGCGCTTCGGGTACGTCCGAGGAGGCGTAGTGGGGCTGTTCTCCAAGAAGGCCATGGCGTCGACTCCGCTCGACGGAGTCGACGCCGTCCTGGCCGATCTCGACGGTGTCGTATACGCGGGTCCCGGTGCCCTGCCCCACGCGGTGGAGAGCCTGAATGCGGCCGCCGTCACGGCACGGCTGGGCTACATCACGAACAACGCGTCGCGCACGGATGCCTCCGTCGCCGAGCATCTCACGAGTCTCGGTCTGGACGTCGCACCGGCGGATGTCATCACGAGCCCCCAGGCGGCCATGCGGCTGCTGGCAGACATCGTGCCGCCGCCTGCGACGCTGCTCATCGTCGGTGGCGCCGGCCTCGTCGACGAGGCGGAGAAGGCGGGATACACCGTCACCCGCAGTGCCGATGATGCTCCGGATGCCGTGGTGCAGGGTTTCGCCCCCGAAGTGGCCTGGACCGACCTCGCCGAGGCGGCGTTCGCGCTGAAGGTCCCGGAAGAAGAGGGTGGCATCCCCTGGATCGCGACCAACACCGACTGGACGATCCCTCGCGAGCGTGGCGTCGCGCCGGGCAACGGCACACTCGTCTCCGCTGTGCACACGGCCATCGGCCGACTGGCCACGGTGGCGGGCAAGCCGGAGACGCCGATCTTCGAGGAGGCGACGGAACGCTTCGGCGCTCGGAAGCCGCTCTTCATCGGCGACCGCCTCGACACCGACATCCTCGGCGCCGTGCGGGCGGGGATCGACTCGGCATTGGTGCTCACGGGCATCGACCGGCCGAAGCACGTCCTGGCGGCGCCCGAGGGCTCGCGTCCCACGTACATCCTCAGCGACCTGCGTGAGCTCCATGAGCCATACCCGACGGTCACCGTCAAGGACGGCGTGCATTCGGTCAACGGCGCGGCGGTGCGAGTATCCGGTGCCGATGTCGAGATCGTCGCCGAGGGTGACTCGCAGATCGACCTCCTCCGTGCGGGAGCGGCCGCGATCTGGGCGTCGGGTACGCCGGTTTTCGTGCTGCGCGTCCCCGAACGGCTCTACGACGACCCCTTCCACCGTCCCTGATCCCGCTCTTCCCGGATAACCCGGGGAGCGGTGAACGGGGGGTGCAGGCTGCCTCCCTGGGCAAGTGACGCCGGCTGCGCCGGACCGCGCACCACGCGATGCGAGCACGCGCGCGTGCGCCGTGGCTCCGCCGACGCGTCGGCCCCGCCGCGTACAGTAGAACCGTGAGCGAAGAGACGACGAACGCACCGACCGACGGTCTGTGGAGTCGGCTGCGCCTGATCGAGGGGCAGCCGCTCGCTGCCAGAGCAGGCGCGTACTCCGGACTGCACGACGAGCTCTCCCGCCGCCTCGACAGCGGAGCCAAGCTCGACCAGCGCGACGCGCCGGGCGCCCGATGACACGACTCGATGCCGCCCTCGCCGCGCGAGGACTCGCCCGTTCGCGCACCCATGCGGCCACACTCATCGCCGACGGACTGGTGAGCGTCGACGGGCGACCGGTCGTGAAGGCATCCACCTCCGTCGCCGACACCTCGGAGCTCAGCGTCGCGGGGGCCGATCACTACGTCGGACGAGGCGCGCACAAGCTGATCGCCGCGCTCGACGGTTTCGCCGTCCCGGTCGAGGGGCGCCTCGCCCTGGACATGGGGGCGTCCACCGGCGGCTTCACGCAGGTGCTCCGCGAACGGGGCGCGCGTCGTGTGCTGGCCGTCGACGTGGGTCATGACCAGATGGCACCGGCCGTCGCAGCCGACCCCGCCGTGGTGGTCGTCGAAGGCTTCAATGTCCGCCACATGACGCCCGAGAATCTGCAGAGCGTCACCGGTGAGGCTTCGGCCCCCGAACTCGTGGTCGGCGACCTCTCGTTCATCTCCCTCGAACTCGTGCTCCCCGCCATCGCGAGCGTCGCGGCGCCCGGCGCCGACATCATCCTGCTCGTGAAGCCTCAGTTCGAGGTGGGGCGAACCGCGGTGCGCGGCGGCCTCGTCACCGACCCGGCCACGCGCGCCGACGCCGTCGCCCGCACCGCGTGGAGCGCCTGGGACGCGGGACTCGGGATGCTCGGAATCCTCGCATCGCCGATCCTCGGCACGCACGGCAACTCGGAGTATCTCCTGCACCTCGCGCCGGGACGCGGCAGTGATCCGTCAGAATGGTCGGACCGCATCAACGCACTGGCAGGGAGACGATGAACGAGCGCAACATCCTGGTCGTCGCTCACGCCGGCCGGGACGAGACCGTGGCCGCAGCCAGACGCGTGGTCGACGAACTGCGCAGCGCCGGCGCACGCCCGGTCCTCGCCGCCGACGACAGTCTCGACCTGCAGGCCGTCGATGCGCACTTCGCCGATGTCGACGTGCTCGGCGACACCGTGCAGCAGGAGGAGCTCGAACTCGCGATCGTGCTCGGCGGCGACGGCACGATCCTCCGCGCGGCAGAGCTGGTGCGCGGCTGCGCGGCGCCGGTGCTCGGCATCAACATGGGGCACGTCGGATTCCTCGCCGAGATCGATCGCGATGACATGGATGCCGCTGTGCGCCGGGTCATCGCCCGCGACTACACGGTCGAGGAGCGGCTGGCCCTGTCCGTGCGCGTCAAGGACGTCGACGGCACCGTCGTCTACGAGACCTTCGCGCTGAACGAGGCGACCGTCGAGAAGGCCAGCCGCGAGCGCATGATCGAGATCGTCCTCGAGATCGACGGACTGCCGCTGTCGAGCTTCGGCTGCGACGGCATGGTCGTCTCCACGCCGACCGGCTCCACGGCCTACAACTTCTCGGCGGGCGGACCCGTCATCTGGCCGCGCGTCGAAGCGATCGCCGTCGTCCCGCTGTCGGCCCATGCGCTCTTCGCGAAGCCGCTCGTCGTGAGTCCGGACGCCGCAGTCGCCATCGAGATGCTCGAGGGCACCTCCGGTGCGGGCATCCTCTGGTGCGACGGTCGACGGTCACACGATCTTCCTCCCGGTGCGCGCGTCGTGGTGCGACGCTCGTCGCGCCCGGTGCGGCTCGCACGCCTGCATCCGACCGCCTTCACCAACCGCCTGGTGCGCAAGTTCCAACTGCCGGTCGCCGGGTGGCGCGGGCAGGGGGCGACGTCATGATCGAGGAGATGCGGATGCAGGGCCTCGGCGTCATCGCCGACGCCGTGCTGCCCCTCGGCGCGGGGTTCACCGCCATCACGGGTGAGACCGGCGCCGGCAAGACCATGGTGGTCACGGGACTCGGACTGCTGCTCGGCCAGCGTGCCGATTCGGGCGCGGTGCGAGCCGGTGCGAACCAGGCCTCGGTCGCCGGCGTGTGGATCGTCCCGGAGACGGGGGACGTCGCCGACATCGTCTCCGATGCCGGGGGAGAGCTGGAGCCCGCAGGCTCGGGCTCTGCCGAGCTCTACGTCTCGCGCACGCTCAGCGCCGAAGGCCGCAGCCGCGCCAGCGTCGGTGGCCGCGCTGCTCCCGCCGGCGTGCTGTCCGCCCTCGCTGAGGAGCTCGTCGTCGTGCACGGGCAGTCCGAGCAGCTCCGCCTGCGCTCCTCTGCCGCACAGCGCGACGCCCTCGACCGCTTCGGCGGGGCTCCCATCGCGTCGGCGCTGGAGGCGTACGGAGCGGCGTTCGAGCGGTGGCGTGCGCTGGACGCCGAGATCACCGACATCACCGAGAACCGTGATCGCCGTGCCGAGGAGGCGACCCGGTTGCGCGAGGCATTGGCGCTCATCGAGGCCGCCGCACCGGAGCCCGGCGAAGACGTCGCACTCGCCGCGCGTGCCGAGCGCCTCGCGAACGCCGAGGAGCTACGGCTCGCCGCCTCCCTCGCCCACGGCGCGCTGTCGAACGAAGAGGGCGAACCGGATGCCTCCGTACTCGTCGCCGAGGCCCGCCGCGCGCTCGAGCGCGTCTCGGATGCATCCCTGACCGAGGTCTCGGAGACGCTCGCCGACATCGGCTATCGCATCGCCGACGTCGCGGTGCAGCTGTCGACCTACCTCGCCGACCTCGACGAGTCCGGCCCGCATGAACTCGCAGCAGTCGAGGAGCGCCGGGCGGCGCTCGGCACGCTGATCCGTGCCCACGGCTCGCTGGATGACGCACTGAAGCTCTGGCAGACGGGTTCGACGCGGCTCGCGGAGCTCGACGACGACGATGAGCGGCTCGTGAATCTCGAAGCCGAGCGGGATGCCGCGCGCGCCGAGCTCGACGCGAAGGCCGACGCTCTCACGAGCGAGCGCACGGAGGCCGCCCGCCGGCTGGGCGTGGCCGTGAGCGAGGAGCTGCATGCGCTCGCGATGCCCGATGCCAGGCTCGAGGTCGCCGTCACTCCGGGATCCGAGAGCACGCATGGTCGGGACGACGTCGCGATCCTCCTCGCCCCGCACCCTGGTGCCGAGCCGCGCTCGGTCGGGAAGGGGGCATCCGGCGGAGAGCTCTCCCGGGTGATGCTCGCGATCGAGGTCGTCATCGCGGGCACCGACCCCGTGCCGACGTTCGTGTTCGACGAGGTCGACGCCGGCATCGGCGGCGCCGCTGCGATCGAGGTGGGCCGACGACTCGCCCGGCTCGCAGAGAAGTCGCAGGTCATCGCCGTGACGCATCTCGCGCAGGTCGCCGCGTTCGCCACCAATCATCTTTCGGTCGTCAAATCCAACGACGGCGCGGTCACCGCATCCAGTGTCCGCCGTCTGGACGGCCCCGAACGCGAGGCCGAGATGGCTCGTCTGCTCTCGGGACTCGCCGATTCGGATGCTGCTCTCACCCACGCCAGGGAACTTCTCACCCTCGGCACCTCCGGCGACTGATAGGATCGAAGCCCGTGATGAACTCTTCTTCTGCGGGGCCCAAGAACGACACGACCAAGCACATCTTTGTGACGGGTGGTGTCGTTTCGTCTTTGGGTAAGGGGCTCACTGCCGCAAGCCTCGGCAACCTCCTCACCGCCCGCGGACTCCGCGTCGTGATGCAGAAGCTCGACCCGTATCTGAACGTCGATCCGGGAACGATGAACCCGTTCCAGCACGGTGAGGTGTTCGTCACGGATGACGGAGCCGAGACCGATCTCGACATCGGCCACTACGAGCGCTTCCTCGACATCAACCTGTCCCAGGCCGCGAACGTCACGACCGGCCAGATCTACTCGCAGGTCATCGCCCGCGAACGTCGCGGCGAGTACCTCGGCGACACCGTGCAGGTCATCCCGCACATCACGGACGAGATCAAGCGCCGCATGCGTCTGCAGGCCACCGAGGACCCGCGCCCCGACGTCATCATCACCGAGGTCGGCGGAACCGTCGGTGACATCGAGTCGCAGCCGTTCCTCGAGTCCGCCCGCCAGCTGCGTCACGAGCTCGGCCGTGACAGCGTGTTCTTCGTCCACGTCTCGCTCGTGCCGTTCATGGGCGCGTCCGGCGAGCAGAAGACCAAGCCGACGCAGCACTCGGTCGCAGCTCTCCGCCAGGTCGGCATCCAGCCGGATGCGCTCGTGCTGCGCAGCGATCGCCCGGTCAGCGAGAGCAACCGCAACAAGATCGCCCTGATGTGCGATGTCGACGCCGAGGGCGTCATCAACACGGTCGACCTGCCGAGCATCTACGACATCCCCTCGACGCTCAACGACCAGGGCCTGGACTCGTACATCGTCCGCCGCCTCGGCCTCGACCGAAAGGCCGCGGAAGAGGTCGACTGGTCGCGCTGGAGCAAGGTCCTGCACGCGGTGCACAACCCCAAGCACGAGGTCACGATCGGACTCGTCGGCAAGTACATCGACCTCCCCGACGCCTACCTGTCGGTCACCGAGGCGCTCAAGGCCGGCGGTTTCGCGCAGGAGACCAAGGTCAACATCCGCTGGATCCCCTCTGACCGTTGCGAGACCCCGGAGGGTGCGCGCGAGCAGCTCGCCGCTCTCGACGGCATCTGCGTTCCCGGCGGCTTCGGGATCCGCGGCATCGAAGGCAAGCTGGGCGCACTGAAGTTCGCCCGCGAGCAGGGCATCCCGACCCTCGGACTGTGCCTGGGTCTGCAGTGCATGGTCATCGAGTACGCGCGGGATGTCGCCGGCATCGCCGACGCGTCGTCGAGCGAGTTCGACCCGGAGACCACCGAGCCCGTGATCGCGACGATGGCAGAGCAGATCGAGATCCTCGACGGCGGCGACCTGGGCGGCACGATGCGCCTGGGCCTCTACCAGGCGGCCCTGGCGGAGGGTTCGCTGGCCCGCGAGCTGTACGGCGCGGCCGAGGCATCCGAGCGTCACCGTCACCGTTACGAGGTCAACAACGCCTATCGCACGCGCCTCTCCGACGCAGGGCTGGTCTTCTCGGGCCTGAACCCCGACCTCGATCTCGTCGAGTTCGTCGAGCTGCCGCGCGATGTGCACCCGTACTACATCGCGACCCAGGCCCACCCGGAGCTGCGCTCGCGTCCGACCGACCCGCACCCGCTGTTCCGCGGCCTCGTCGGAGCCGCCATCGAGCGGCACCGTTCGAGCGAGCTGTTCGACGTCGAAGCCGATGCCGACTTCAGCGAAGCCGATGCGTGAGTACGGCGAAGCCGATGTCTGAGTCCGACGAGCGCATGCCCGAGTTCGACGACCTGCGCGACGAGCCCTTCGACCCTGAGGTGCTCAGCAGCGAGGTCGCGTTCGAGGGCGTCGTCTGGAACGTCCGCGACGACCGAGTGCGGTACGGCGACGGAGAGATCCGTCGCCAGTACGTCGCGCACACCGGCGCGGTCGCGATCCTGGCTCTCGACGACGACGGCCGTGTGCTGCTGATCCAGCAGTACCGGCATCCGATCCGCCACCGTGACTGGGAATTGCCGGCCGGCCTGCTCGACGTCGCGGGGGAGGAGCCTGTCATGGCTGCTCAGCGCGAGCTCGCGGAGGAGGCCGACCTCGTCGCCACGCACTGGGAGCCGCTCGTATCGTCCTGGACCACCCCCGGGGGCAACGACGAGGAGATCCACATCTTCCTCGCGACCGGGATCTCCGCGGCCGACTCCGCCCACGCCCGTGAGGACGAAGAAGCCGACATCCGCGTCGAATGGGTGCCCCTGGATGCCGCGGTGCGAGCGGTGCTCGAGGGACGGATGCGCAACGGCATCCTGAGCATCGGCGTCCTGGCGGCCGCGCAGAGGCTGCGCGACCGAGGCTGAGATGCAGCTCGACCGTGCGCTGGACACGTATCTGCGCCACGTCACGATCGAGCGCGGGCTCAGCGAGCACACCATCGCCGCCTACCGTCGCGATCTCGCCGCCTACCGGGAATGGCTCGCGGCCGACGGCATCACGGACACCGCCGAGGTCACCGCGGCGGTGGTCGGTCGCTTCATCGCCGATCGCGCCGGCGCGGAGCCCGCTCCGGCGGCCACGAGCCTGGCGCGGATGCAGTCCTCCGTGCGCGGGTGGCACCGCTTCCTCGCCAGGGAGGGCATCGAGGATGACGACCCCAGCGGCCGGCTGCGCCCGCCCAAAGCGCCGCAGCGCCTGCCCAAGGCGCTGACGATCGACCAGGTCGAGCGGCTGCTCGCCGCGCCCTCGGCGGAGGACCCGCTGGGCATTCGGGACCGGGCCCTGCTGGAGCTGCTGTACGCGACCGGGGCGCGAGTCTCCGAGGCGGTCGGATTGGATGTCGACGACCTCGCCCACGGCGACGTGCTGCGGCTGCGAGGCAAGGGCTCGAAGGAGCGGATCGTGCCGATCGGGTCGTTCGCCCGCTCGGCCGTCGACGCCTATCTCACCCGGGTGCGTCCGGGACTCGCGGCGAAGGGGCGAGCGTCCGCGCGGCTGTTCCTCGGAGCGCGAGGAGCACCCCTGTCGCGGCAGAGCGCGTGGCTCGTGATCCGCGCGGCCGCGGAGGGTGCGCAGATCACCAGCGAGGTCTCGCCGCACACCCTTCGCCATTCGTTCGCGACACATCTGCTGCAGGGCGGCGCCGACGTGCGCGTCGTCCAGGAGCTGCTGGGGCACGCGTCGGTGGCCACCACCCAGATCTACACGCACGTCTCGGTCGACACGCTGCGCGACATCTACGCGACCTCGCATCCGCGCGCTCGCTGAGCGCCGCAGTTCGTCCTGGCACTCAGGCACGGGGCGAAAACCCGGGATCGCCGGGCGTGAGGCGTCGATCCAGGCGGGCGATCGCTAGACTCGATCAAGCACGAAACGAGCAGGAGAATCGGTGGCTGAGAACGCGGCGAAGTCCAGGGCGAAGACGTCGAAGACCGACGACACCCCCATGGGACCCACCGGGCGTCCCTATCACGGCTTCGCGACCCCCGAACCGCTCGCCTCGCACGGGCCGGCCCGCATCATCGCGCTGTGCAACCAGAAGGGCGGGGTCGGGAAGACGACCACCTCGATCAACCTCGCCGCAGCCCTCGCCGAGTACGGCCGCAAGGTGCTGGCCGTCGACTTCGATCCGCAGGGTGCGCTGTCGGCCGGTCTCGGCATCCAGACGCACGACGTGCCGACGATCTACGACCTGCTCCTCGACACCAAGCGCGACGCCCACGACGCGATCGTGCACTCCGGAGTAGAGGGCCTCGACGTGATGCCCGCGAACATCGACCTCTCCGCTGCAGAGGTGCACCTCGTCAACGAGGTCGCAAGGGAGACGATCCTCGCGCGGGTGCTCCGTCAGGTCGCGGGCGAGTACGACGTCATCCTCATCGACTGCCAGCCGTCGCTCGGCCTCCTCACGGTCAACGCGCTCACCGCCGCCCACGGCGTGATCATCCCGCTCGAGTGCGAGTTCTTCGCCCTGCGCGGGGTCGCTCTGCTGATCGAGACCATCGACAAGGTCCGCGACCGACTCAACCCGTCGATCACGATGGACGGCCTGCTCGCCACCATGTACGACCCGCGCACGCTGCACTCGCGCGAGGTGCTGGAACGCGTGGTCGAGGCGTTCGGCGACGACGTGCTCGAGACCGTGATCGGTCGCACCGTCAAGTTCCCCGACGCATCGGTCTCCGGTGTGCCCATCACCGAGTTCGCTCCGGAGCACGCCGCCGCCCAGGCCTACCTGCGGCTGGCGCGGGAGCTGGTAGCCCGTGGCGCTGTCGCCTGACCTCGAGCCGTCAGAGACACCTGCTGCGGCCGTGCCGGCTGCTGAGACCGAGACTGCTGCCGAGCCTGAGACTGCTGCTGAGATCGAGTCCGCGGATGACGCCGGATTCCGGGTCTCGCTGTCGAACTTCGACGGCCCGTTCGATCTGCTGCTGACCCTCATCTCGAAGCACGAGATGGACATCACCGAGGTGTCGCTGAGCGCCGTCACGAATGAGTTCATCGCCTACCTCAAGGAGTTGGACGACGACGAGGAGCTCGATCAGGCGTCGGAGTTCCTCGTGGTCGCAGCGACTCTCCTCGACATGAAGGTCGCCGGCCTCCTGCCGCAGGGCGAGCTGGTGGATGCTGAGGCGGTCGCGCTGCTCGAGGCCCGAGACCTGCTGTTCGCGCGCCTCCTGCAGTACCGCGCCTTCAAGGAGGTCTCGGCCTGGTTCGCCCGGTGCCTGCAGCGTGAGGATCGGCGTCATGTGCGCGCGGTGCGCCTCGACGAGAAGCACCGCCGGAAGACGCCGGAGCTCGTCTGGTCGCTGAGCGTCGACGACTTCGCCGCTCTGGCTCTGCTGGCCTTCGCGCCGAAGGAGATCCCGCACGTCGGGCTCGACCACCTGCACGCACCGCTCGTCAGCATCCGCGAGCAGGCCGCCATCGTCGTGACGCTGCTGCGCACCGCCGAGTCGGTGAGCTTCCGCGAGCTGGTAGCTGGGGTGAGCGAGCCGGGGATCGTCGTGGCCCGCTTCATCTCCGTCCTGGAGCTGTACCGCCACGCGGCGCTCTCCTTCGAACAACTGGAACCCCTCGGCGAGCTGACGCTCCGCTGGGCAGCCGACTCCTGGTCGGACGAGACACTGGCATCCCTGGGAGCCGACTATGACCGATGACATGACAGATGTGGTTGCGGAAGAGGTCGGGCGCGAGACGCCTCTCTCCGAGCGGATCGAAGCGATCCTGCTGATCATCGACGAGCCGATCGGCCTCGTCGCTCTCGCCGCGGCGGTGGGGTCGCCGGTCGCAGCCGTACGACAGACGATCGAGACACTCGTCGACGACTACGACGGCAAGGGGCAGGGGCCGCGCCGCGGATTCGAGCTGCGCGAGGTCGGCGGCGGATGGCGGCTGTACGTCCGTGAGGACCACGACGACGTGGTCGCCGAGTTCGTCGGCGGGCAGGCGCCGGCACGACTGTCGCAGGCCGCTCTCGAGACTCTCGCCGTCATCGCGTACAAGCAGCCGGTGACGCGCAGCCAGGTGGCCTCCATCCGTGCGGTGAACGTGGACTCCGTGGTGCGCACGCTGCTCGCGCGCGGACTCATCACCGAGCTCTTCGCGGATTCCGAGACCGGCGCGATCAACTACGGCACCACCGATGCGCTGCTGCAGCACCTGGGTATCAACTCGCTCGACGAGCTGCCCCCGATCTCTCCGCTGCTCGATGACGGCGCAGACGGCTTCGATGAGGGGACCATCCGGTGAGCGCGACATGCGCGCGTCCGTCCTCTCCACACTCCAGCTTCCATGAAGGGACCATCCGATGAGCGGCTTCGAGGCACCTGAGGGCGTCCGCCTGCAGAAGGTACTGGCGGCGGCGGGCGTGGCTTCACGCCGCGTCGTCGAGCAGTACATCGTCGAAGGGCGCATCCGCGTCAACGGCGAGACCGTGACGGAACTCGGGCGTCGGGTGGATCCGGAGACCGACCTGATCGATGTCGACGGCACTGCCGTGCAGCTCGACGTCTCGAAGCGCTACGTGATCCTGAACAAGCCGACCGGTGTGGTCAGCAGCATGCGGGACGAGAACGGACGGCCCGACCTCCGCGGGTTCACCGAGGACTACGAGGAGCGCCTCTACAACGTCGGCCGACTGGATGCCGAGACGAGCGGCCTGCTGGTGCTGACAAACGACGGGGAGCTCGCGCACGTGCTCGCGCATCCGTCCTTCGGGGTCACCAAGGTCTACATCGCGAAGGTCGAGGGCGCCGTCACGGCACAGACCATCTCGAAGCTCACGAAGGGCATCGAGCTCGACGACGGACCGATCGCGGCTGACAAGGCGCGACTGCTCGACACCTCTCGCGGATCCAGCCTCGTGGAACTCACGCTGCATTCGGGCCGCAATCGCATCGTGCGCCGGATGCTCGCGGCGGTCGGTCACCCGGTCACCGAGCTCGTCCGGCGCCAGTTCGGCCCTCTCCACCTGGGAACCCTCCCGGTTGGGAAGGCCCGCGAACTGACTAAAATCGAACTGGGCGCGCTCTTGACTCTGTCGCGCCGTGATTCCGGTGTCGCCGCGGCGCCAGGCGAGCAGCAGGAGAACGAGTGACCGATACGACGAGTGCGCCTGCGGGCACTCCGAGTTCCGGCGCGCCCCGGATCGCCGCCCGTCTGTCCGGAACAGTCCGCGTCGTCGGCGCCGGCCTGCTGGGCGCGAGCATCGGGCATGCCCTGCGCGCCAAGGGGATCGACGTGGTCCTCGCCGACACCTCGCCCGCCCAGCTGCGTCTCGCGATCGACTACGGCGCCGGTCGCGCCGCGACGGAAGGCGATGCGCCAGCGCTGGTCGTCGTGGCCGTGCCGCCGGATGTCACCGCTGACGTCATCGAGGCGGAACTCGCTCGTTTCCCGGATGCCGTGGTCACCGACGTGGCGAGCGTCAAGCTCGAGCCGTTCCGCACGCTGCAGAGCCGCGGCGTCGACCTCACCCGGTACATCGGCTCGCACCCCCTCGCGGGGCGTGAACGCGGGGGAGCGATCTCGGCACGTGCCGACCTGTTCATCGGACGGCCGTGGGTCGTCTGCCGCGATGCCGAGACCACGGCATCCGATCTCTCGCTCGTCGAAGCGCTGGCGCTCGACGTCGGGGCGATGCCGCTGGAGATGACCCCGGAGGAGCACGACCGATCGGTCGCGCTGACCTCTCACGTGCCGCAGGTCGTCGCGAGCCTGCTCGCCGCACGCCTCGCCGTGGCAGATGAGGGCGCGCTGCGCCTGTCAGGGCAGGGTGTACGCGACACGACGCGCATCGCGGCATCCGCTCCCGAACTGTGGGTGCAGATCCTGGGCGCGAATGCGGAGCCGGTCGTGGAGATCCTCGATGCCCTCGCCGCCGACCTCCGCGAGGTCTCCGAGGCGCTGCGCGCACCGGAGGCGCCCGGCGCCCGGCGCGTGGTGGCCGAGACGATCAGGCAGGGCAACGACGGTGTCGAGCGGCTCCCGGGCAAGCACGGCCAGAACCAGCGGTTCGAATCGCTCGTCGTCATGGTCGACGACACGGCCGGTCAGCTCGGACGACTCTTCGGCGAACTCGGAGAGCTCGGGGTGAACGTGGAGGATCTGCGTCTCGAGCACTCGCCCGGCGCGCAGTTCGGGCTGGCTGAGATCAGCGTCGACCCTGCGGCATTGCACGGGGCGATCACCGGACTCCAGGAACGCGGATGGCGGATTGCAGGTACCACCAATGACTGACTTCATCGCGATCGACGGGCCTGCCGGTTCCGGCAAGTCGAGTGTGTCCAAGGCCGTCGCCCGCAAGCTGGGCTTCGGCTACCTCGACACCGGCTCCGCGTACCGGGCGCTGGCATGGCACGTCCTCGACCGCGGCGCCGACACGGCGGATGCCGATGCGGTGCTCGCCGCCGTCGCCGAGTTCCCCGTGCGCCTCGGCCTCGACCCCGACGACCGCACGGTCACGGTCGGAGAAGTCGACGTCACGGACGCGATCCGTGAGCCGTCGGTCTCCGGCGCCGTCAGCGGTGTCGCCCGTGTGCCCGAGGTGCGCGAGCAGGTCAACACGCTCTTCCGGTCGCTCGTCGCGGAGGCGCCCTACCCGGCCGTCGTCGTCGAGGGCCGCGACATCACCACCGTCGTTGCGCCGGATGCGCCCGTGCGCATCCTGCTCACGGCCGCACCCGAGGTGCGCGCCGCACGACGTGCCGGCGAGCTCGCCGGCGAGAACGCCGAGGCCGTCGCCGCCGCATTGCACAAGCGCGACGCATCCGACAGCGCCGTCGTCGACTTCCTGAACGCCGCGGACGGCGTCGAGGTCGTCGATTCGACGGAGCTCGATTTCACACAGACCATCGACGCCGTCCTCGCGGTGATCGAACGAATCCGAGGAGTACACCATGGCTGACGACGAATACGAAGGCGGCCCCGACCAGCTCGCCGAGAAGATGGAGTCGCTCGACGAGCAGCTCGCCGAGGCGCGCGCGGAGACGCTGCGTGCCGGACTCGCCGACTACGACCTGGACGACGAGGATGCCGCGCTCCTCGCCGGCATCACCATGGGCGAGGACGGGATCCAGTTCTACCCCGCTCTGCCGGTCGTGGCGATCGTCGGACGACCGAACGTCGGCAAGTCCGCCCTCGTGAACCGCATCCTGGGCCGCCGCGAGGCCGTCGTGGAGGACACTCCCGGCGTGACGCGCGACCGCGTGACCTACAAGGCCGAGTGGGCGGACCGCCGGTTCTCGCTCGTCGACACCGGCGGCTGGGAGCCAGACGCCCGCGGCATCGACCGCTCGGTCGCCGCTCAGGCGGAGGTCGCGATCGACCTCGCCGACGTCGTGCTGTTCGTCGTCGACGCGATGGTCGGCGCGACGTCGACCGATGAGCATGTCGTCAAGCTGCTGCGCAAGAGCGGCAAGCCCGTCTTCCTTGTCGCGAACAAGATCGACGACGCCCGCCAGGAGCCCGAGGCCGCTGCACTGTGGAACCTCGGTCTCGGCGAGCCGCACCCGGTCTCCGCGATCCACGGTCGCGGCGTCGCCGACCTGCTCGATGCGCTGCTGAAGACGCTCCCCGATGTGTCTGCTGTGGCCAAGGCCGAGATCGGCGGACCGCGTCGCGTCGCTATCCTCGGGCGTCCGAACGTCGGCAAGTCGTCGCTGCTGAACAAGGCGGCCGGCGAAGAACGCGTCGTCGTCAACGACCTCGCCGGCACCACTCGCGACCCGGTCGATGAGATCGTCGAGCTCGGCGGCAAGCTGTGGCGCCTGGTCGACACCGCCGGCATCCGTCGTCGCGTGCACATGGCGCAGGGGGCCGACTTCTACGCCTCGCTGCGCACATCGGCGGCTCTGGAGAAGGCAGAGGTCGCGGTCGTCGTGCTCGACGTCTCGGAGACCATCAGCGAGCAGGACGTGCGGATCATCGACCTCGTCCTCGAGTCCGGTCGTGCGCTCGTCCTCGCGTTCAACAAGTGGGACCGTCTCAACGACGACGACCTCGAGAACGCCGACCGTCGCCGGTACCTCGAGCGTGAGATCGAGCAGGACCTGGCGCATGTCGCCTGGGCCCCTCGGGTGAACATCTCGGCCAAGACCGGTCGCCACCTCGACAAGCTCGTCCCGGCACTCGAGACCGCCATCGAGAACTGGGATCGTCGTATCCCGACCGGCAAGTTCAACGCCTTCCTGGCCGAACTCGTCGCTGAGCACCCGCATCCGCTGCGTGGAGGCAAGCAGCCGCGCATCCTGTTCGGCACCCAGGCGTCGACCCGACCGCCGACGTTCGTGCTGTTCACGACCGGCTTCCTCGACCCGGGCTACCGCCGCTTCATCCAGCGCCGTCTGCGCGAGCTGTACGAGTTCGACGGCACGCCCATCGTCATCAACATGCGCGTGCGCGAGAAGCGCCAGCGCTGATTCTGAGCTGAGGTGGCTGTGCCCGCGCGGTGATCCGTGCGGGCACAGCCATTTCTGTCTGTGTTGGTGCTGGTGTTGGTGTTGGTGTTGGTGTTGGTGTTGGTGTTGGTGTTGGGGGTGGGGTCGGGGTTGGCGCTGGTGAGGTGTCGGTGTCGGTGTCGGTGTCGGTGTCGGTGTCGGTGGCGGGTGCGGGTGCTGGTGCCCGTGCTGGTCCCGGGCCGAGTGCGGGCGCTGGTGCTGGGGCTGGTCCCGGTCTGGGGCGCGGGTCCTGTTTCCTCCTGTTCGGGGCGGCTCCGCTGTTCCCTCGTGTGTCCCGGTCGGGTGCCGATGCCTCGAGGCTGTGACAGGCTGAGGGGGTGACTGTCGTACCTCCTGCTGCTGGTGAACCGCGTCGTCCGACGGGGCCGCGAAACCCGGGTGATGCCTGGGTGGTGGCGCCGTCGGGGGAGAAGTACTGGGGCCGTTTCGGTGCGGCCGGGCTGCTCGCCGTGGATGCGGAGCGGGGCATCCTGTTGCAGCACCGGGTGTCGTGGAGCCACTTCGGCGGCACGTGGGGTCTGCCCGGGGGCGCGCTGCACGAGGGGGAGACCGCCATCGTCGGCGCTGTGCGCGAGGCACAGGAAGAGGCTGGCGTGCCGGATGGCGCGGTGCGTCCTCGCTTCACGAGCGTCCTCGATCTGGACATCTGGTCGTACACCACGGTGATCGCTGATGTCGTGCAGCCGTTCGAACCGGTGATCAGTGACCCCGAGAGCGTGGCTCTGGCGTGGGTCGCCGTCGACGAGGTCGACTCCCTCCCGCTGCATCCCGGCTTCTGTCGGTCCTGGCCTGTGCTGCGTGATCTTCTCGATGTTCGCCCGACACTCGTCGTGGACGCCGCCAACGTAGTCGGGTCGGTGCCCGACGGCTGGTGGAAGGACCGGGCAGGCGCGGCCTCACGGCTTGCGGCGCGACTGGATGGTGTCGCCGTGCCCGCTGCCGATCTCGAGCTCGGCGGAACCGCGTGGTTCCCCGAAGTCGCGCTCGTGGTCGAGGGGCAGGCACGTGACGTCACCGTGTCCGCGCCCGATGGAGACGCCGGAGCGCTGCCTGCAGGTGGTGTGCGAGTCGTGCGCGCTGCTGCTGCCGGAGACGACGAGATCGTGGCCGAAGTGGCGCGTCGCGTCTCGGCCGGACAACAGGTCGTCGCGGTGACGAGCGATCGGGAACTTCAGGCTCGCGTCGCCTCGGCGGGGGCGACTCCGGTGCGTTCGGCCGGATGGCTGCTGGGCATCCTCGATGGCCATACCCGGGTCACTTGATGCGACGGCCGGTCCGATCTATCGCGACCGATCGCGTCGGTGACGTGGTCGGAGTCGGAGCAGCCATCGTCGGCACGATCGCCATCCATCTCGCGATCTTCGGCGGCGACCAGTACTTCCCGCTTCGCTTCCTGCTCTCTCCCGTTGACAACCCGGTCGCTTTCGGCGCGTTCTGGATCTCGCTCGTCCTGCTCGTCGTCGCCGTGGTCCGGGCTGGTCGGGCGGGTGCGTGGTCAGTGCTGACTCCGAGCAGCGCGCAGAGGGTCAAGCAGTCGAATCTGCATCCTGAGACGCAGACGGATGCGCGGTCGGCCGCATCAGCAGGGGAGCAGCCCGCTGCGCCGTCGGGGACGCAGCCCGGCGCGCAATCGGTATCCAGTCCGGACACGCCGGCGAGCGCGCACGTGCCCACGCTCCGCTTCGATATCGCCACCGGTGCGGTGACGCGGCGGGCCTTGAGGGTTGCTGCCGTCATCGCTGCGCTCAACGCGCTCTTCATGATCGTCTTCCCGATCGCGATCATCGTGGTGTTCGCGGTGATCTTCGCGATCGCCGCGGCACTGATCGGCGGCGTGTACATCGTGCTCCGCGCCGTGGCGCCGGAGCACACTCGTGTGGTCAGGCCGGGCAGCGCTCCCGCGGCTCGACCGGGCGCTGGCCAGAGTGCTCCACCGGGCGAGGGCCAGAGCGGACCACCGGGCGAGGGCCAGAGCGGACCACCGGGCGATGGGCGTGGGCACGAATCGGGAAACGAAAACAGGTCGGACCGGGGCTGACGCTCGACGGGGTCACAAGAATCCGGTCGGACGCATCCGTTCAGACGCATCCGTTCAGACGAACATCACTCGACGCTGCGGTCGGTCGGCGTAGGACCTGCCGAGCGGACTGGTCCAGGTGACGGTCCCATCGGGCAGCTGCCGGGCGGACCATCGGTGACGGTCGTCGATGTCGGGATGTTTGAGCGAGTGATGGGTTCTGCAGAAGTGGCTCAGGTTGTCGACGTGCGTCCGTCCGCCACGAGCATGGTCGTGGTTGTGGTCTATCTCGCAGCGATGCACTGGCATCCTGCACCCGGGGAAGCGGCAATGCTGGTCGCGAGCGCGCAGATACCGGCGCATCGACTCCGACGGGGTGTAGGAGTCTGTCTCGCGCACGAGGCCGGTCGGCGTGAGGAAGAGCCGAGTCCATCCGCCGTTGCAGCCGGCCAGTCGCCGGGCGACCTCGGGATCGAGCGGGCCGTGGCCGTCGAGCTCGGCGGGCCGATCGTCGGCGCCGATGAGCGTGCTGGCCGCGACCGTCACCTGGATGCGGGCCGAGACGTGCTCGAGTCCGGAGCCGTTCACTGCGCTCGGATCGGCAGCGAGCAGCAGATCGCTGAGAAGGTCTGCGCGGATCTGGTCGAACGTGCGCTGATCGCCCGCGAGGTGTTCGATGTCGGGACTCGTCGGATCGGTCATCGGGTCGACGGGCGTGGTGAACGGATCGGTGGTGAACGTGCCGTCCTCGCCGACGATGATGCCGCCATCGAAGTAGGCGTCGTAACGCGGGTCTTCGGGGAGAAGTCGTCGAGGTGGCGGGAGCCCTCCGGAGCATCCGTCGGTTCGAGGACGGGCTCGCGCTCGTCGCGAGTGCGGGCCACCTGCCGCGCCATACGCGTGAGTCGATCGTGGATGGCCACTGCCACCCACTCCGGAAGGATGGCCGTGAGCACGGCGAGTCCATCCTCGACCGACCTGACGGTGACTGAACGCTCATCGGTGGCCTTGCGCTGCTTCTCGACGACGGTCAAACCGACGAGCGCTGCAGCGGCCTTCCGCGCGCGGATCCCCGTCCGCGCGACGGTGTCCTGTTCAGCGATCACGAGAGCGGCCGTCTCATACAGGGTCATCGTGTCCGGCTCCACGCGTCCCGCCCGTACGGCGTCATCGACGATCTCGCCGGCCCGCACGATCTCACGGACGTGGCGAGCGGTGATGGCCCCCGCTTCGAACGCGGCACGCACATTCGGCATGGTCCTGTGCAGCGTTCGAGCGTCGGTGAAGCCATACTCGACGGAGCCTGTCGTCAGATGTCCGGCTGCGGAGTACTCGGCGATCATGGATCGGTAGATCGAATCGCGATGGTGAGGGCTGTCGGACACATCGGCGTCGTGGAGGGCGATCCGCTCGACAAGGAGCCCGTACGCCTCGGCCTCGAGCACGGCGATCTGCCGCCGCTTCTCGAGCCAGTCATCGAGCAGGCGGCGGCGTTCCTCTAGGTCGAGGTCGAGATCGGTGGTCCGCGGCATATCTCGAGTTTAGAACGTATGTTCGATATGTGGGAGGGTTAGTCCAGGTATATACCGTCATCCTCCGGGCGGCGGCCTCGCAGCCTGTCGATGTCCCGGCGTTCGCGCTTGGTCGGTCGGCCGGCCCCGCGGTCACGGAGGCCGAGAGCTGCCTGCGGCTCCCGCTCCGGCGTGCGATCCTCATATGCCAGTGCGGCGAGGGGTGCCCCCACCCTCTTGACGAGCAGCTGGCGCACGATGAGGATCCGATCGAAGCCGGCGATGCGCACGCGAAGCTCGTCGCCGATGCGGATGTGCTGCGCGGCCTTCACCTTGTCGCCGTTCACCCGTACATGCCCGGCGCGGCATGCAGTCGTCGCCGCGGAGCGCGTCTTGTACACGCGGATCGCCCATAGCCAGCTGTCGACACGTGCGGCGTCGGCCATCACAAGGCTCCTCTGCGCGAGTCGCTCACGGGGCCACGCCGGAACGGTCCCGGCGAGGGAGCGATGGACGGGCGGCTGCGTTGCATCCCTCCATCGTATGGCCGCAGCATTCGACAGGGCCGCTCAGGATTCGACGGTGACCTGCGTGATCTGGCCGTCGGCGCCCAGATGCACCGCCGGCCAATAGCCTTCGGGGAAGTGCTCGCCGCAGGTGTCGGAGAAGTGGAGCACGATGGTCCCGTCGTCAGATGCCTCGACCGTGTCAAGGGTCAGATCGGACGCCGCGTCCTCGAGTTCGTGCGGTTCGGGCGTGCCGGTGCTGAACGCTGAGACCACGGCATACGTCGCGAGCCGTCGCAGTGCCGGGAGCGCGGTGATGGTGTCGCGGACGTGGGGGAGGAGTGTGCTCGCGTCATCGGCGTTCGTCCCCTCGATCATGAGCTCGAGCTCGGCGCCGTCGAGCTCGATGCTGCCCGCGTACCAGTCGTGGGTGAGGATCGTGCCGTCAGACAATTCGGTCGTCGCGCGGATCAGCGTGCCGAGTTCGGGGTCGTTGATCGGGTGCTCATCGCTCATGCATCCACGCTAGTGGTCCGCACGTCGGGACAGGCGCGTCGCTCAGAGAGTGAGCGCCACGAGTGTGCGGCCGGGCTTCATCTCGGTCTGCACGTCGAATCCGGCCGAGAGGAAGGTGCTGAGCGTGCCGTGGAACAGATCATTCGTCCGCTTCTTCTCACCGTGGGTGTCGACCGGATAGCCCTCGATGATCCGCGCGCCGGATGAGCGCGCGTAGTCGACAGCTGCTCGCAGCAGCACGGCGTTGAGCCCTGATCCTCGATGCTCCCGACGGACGACGAAGCATGTCACGGCCCAGACCGACTCGTCTTCGAAAGGCTCGGCGGTCGCGGCCGCGATGATGCGCGTGCGGGGGACCCGCGCATGTTTCGCACGCGGGCCGATGCGGATCCACCCCGCCGCTTCGCCGTCGACGTACACGATCAGGCCGGGCGGAGGACCCGCCGCGATCTCATCTCGCAGCATCTCCGTGCGTTGCGGAGTCGTCGTGCCGTTCCAGTCCTTGTTGCTCAGCATCGGCCAGATGCACTGGCAGCTGGCGCCGTCGCCGCCACCGGTGAGGGCATGCTGAACGTCATCCCATCGCGTGACCGTCGCCACTTCCGTCGTGATCGTCACCATGTCTGCGACGCTACGCCGGACCTCCGACAGCCCGCAACGCCCGGCGCCCGCTCGGTTCGCGGAGCGCGGCCGGGTGGGGCTAAGATAGGGGAGTTGCCTGCGCGAGAGTGCAGATCAACGGGCTGTGGCGCAGCTTGGTAGCGCACTTGACTGGGGGTCAAGGGGTCGCAGGTTCAAATCCTGTCAGCCCGACCATTGGGCTGTTGGCATTACTGATTGCAGAACAGCTAGAGAAAAGGGAAGGGCACCTGCTTCGAGCAGGTGCCCTTCCCTTTTGTGCGTCTGTGAGATCGGATTCGAGCTCAGGTAGTCGATTCTGAGAGGCTCTGGGGACGAAAACACGAACGCGCCCGGAAACCGGGCGCGATCGATTGTCCTGGTGTAGCGGGGAGCGTGCCGGGCGTGCCGCCGGCGGGCGTCGGCAGTGAGCGGAGCTGCTCAGGTACGCATCGGTGTCAGCGCGAGCTGGTCCCGTTGGTCCGCCGATGCGGTCGTCGATGACGATGTCTGCGCGCCTCGAGGGATGCTGAGGTTGCCGTTGCCCGTGGTCTTCGTGTAGCGGTTGGCCCAGACGCGGTCACGGCGACGGATGGTGTGGACGCGCGGAGTCGTGCGCGCACGTTCGATCTCCTGGTCGCTGAAGAACGCCGCGATCTTCCGGAGGTTGTGCGCAACGACGAGGAGTGTGACGAGGATCTGTGCAGCGGCGATTCCGCGGACGCGGCGGCGGCTAGCGTCTCGATGTCCGCGTCGCCCGATGTCTTGAGCTGATCGTTCCCGGACTCGACGGCGTTGCGGGCGTGGTCGTGGAAGGTCTCCCACTCTTCGGTGCCGTAGTCGAATGCCTGCTGTGGGGCCTGCATCTCGGTGAGGTCGAACGTGGCGGAATGCTTCTTGCAGATGGTGTCGAGAAACTCTTCCTCGAGGGTCTCGGGCTCGACCTCGGGGCGGGCCTTCTTGGCCGCGCTGAGCATCATCTCGCGGAGAGGGCAGGTGACGGTCGGGCTGGGGCCGAGGGCAGGGCAGCGCAGCATCACCTTTCCATCAGGCGTCTTCGCCTTGTCTTTGACGTGCAGCTGGTACGCCTTCCGCTCTTCGATGCGGGCGCGGTGCGTTTGGACGTCGATCACGTCGCCCAGACGATCCGGTGTGGCGTTCAGGAGGGCCTTCGGCGTACTCGGGCAGTACGCGTCGCCTTCGACGAATAGGGCGCCGTGCTGACCGCCCTTAACTCCCACGCGGTCGGATCGATAGTCCGTGGATGGAGTGAAGCCGGTCTTCAGCGCGGGCTTCAGGAGTCGGAAGGGCTTGGCGTTGGCCCAGTACTGCTTGTCGGCGTCGGCGATCCCGGGCGCAAGGTCGAACATCGCTGCGGCCTCGAGGAGGTGCGCGGCTTCTTCGGCGACCTCCATGTTGGGGATGCTGAGCGATGCTGCGACGACGAGGCTCGGGAATCGCTTGGAGCCGGGCTGTTCGGCGTCGACGCGGACGGCCAGGTTCGCCACCCATCCCCAGTCGTAGTCCGCCGACTTCCCACGTTCGGGCGCGGTCTGGTCGATCTCGCCCTTCTGATTGTCGACGCGCTCAGCTTTGCCGCTCTTGACGTGCCACCCGGCGAAGGCGTCCACGGGACCTGGTGGGAGTTCGCCGAGGTTGGCGCCCTGTTCTGCTTTGACCGTGCTCGCGAGGTGCTTGCGGCTGTACCCCTTGGTGGTGGGTGTGCCGATGTAGGTCTGGTCGAAGGAAACGTCCATCTGCTTCGATGCTCGACGGATAGCCCGAGGCTGCAGCATGAAGGTCATGCGGATGAACAGGCGGGTGTACTCATCCAGGCGCGCCTTGTACTTCTCTGCACGCTCAGCGTCGTGATTGCGGAGGATCTCCTGGGTCTGGGCGTGCGTCTTGGCGGTGTACAGCTCCTGAGGGTACGGGTCCATCAGGGTCTTCATCCGGTGGAATGCGCGGATCGTGTTCGTGTACCAGCGCTTCGTCGTGGCGACGTGGGTGGCGAAGCTCGTCGGGGTCTCGGGGAGGTCGAGGAGCTCGCTCGACTTCGTGGAGAGCCTGTGCTGGAGGACGTACGCGGCTCGCCGGATGTGTAGCGGTGCCCCTTCCTGAGCAAGAAGGAGGAGGGCGGTGAGCACGGCGCGGTAGGAGATCATCGCGGGCCTGCCGCCCATGCCGTCGCGGTTCGCATCCTCCGCGGCCCAGCGGTCGAGTTGCTCGAGGATGCCGGACTGCCGGACGCGGGTTTCCGCCAAGGTCACGGTGGAGTCGTCGAACTGCTGAAGGTTGCGGCCGCGGCCGAGGACCGCACGCTCAGTGATTCCGCACTCATCGTTGTCATCGAAGGCGCGGTAGTGGTCGATGTCGACGGAGGTCATCGTGCGACCTCCGCTCCACCAGCGCATCTACCAGGACCTTTCCATCGACGAGAACCCGGGGACGCTCAAGATCGACTGCATGTGCTGGTCAAAGAGGATGCTGAACATATAGTGCGCAACACCGTGAACTCGCTCTACTCCTGCCCTCACCGACTGTTTTAGTTGGGCAAGCAGACCCGCTGACAGGATTGACTCGTCGATTGAGACCGGCAGCAGCATCCCAGCTGCCCTTCGCAGCTCATCATCAGCGAGCTGGTCAGCGTTGAGTCCATCGGGGAGAACGTTGCGCCTGAATCGGCCTGACTTTCGTTCCTATCGGGAGCCTTGTCCAGCGGGTGCCGGCTGGGCTGATTCCAGGTCAGCGTAGTACCCCTCCTCGACCTCGAGTGGGGTGCGCATGTCGAGCTCGCCGTGGCCTGAACAGGTTAGTCCGAAAACGTATCCGGCGTCAGAAATGACCGGAACAGGCTGCGCGTTCTGGCAGTGGAAACTGGCAACCGCAGACATCGGCGCAAAGCCCCGTGAGTAGCGAGTGTCTAGACAGGCCGGTTGTGCTCGGCGAGGTGGTCCATGGTGACGACAGGGCCCGTGCGAAGGATGAGCGCCTTCTTACGCAGGAATCGAAGAAGCCCGGCAGGTCCCATTCGGGAGCCGCCGAGCCCCGAGCTCTTGAAGGCGACCTTCTCGACGTCGCGCATGATGCCGATCGTCAGCGATGTGTCCTGCAGGCTGATAGCGCCGGCGTCGAGACGGCGGGCCACCGCGTCGGACTCCTCCGCCGAGCCGGAGATGACCGCCCCCGAGAGGCCGAACTCTGAGTCGTTGGCGAGGTCGACGGCCTCGTCGATGCTGTCGTAGGCCATCACAGGCATCACGGGCCCGAAAGTCTCCTCCTTCATCAACCGCATCGTGTGGTCGACGTCGACGATAACGGTGGGGCGCATGTACCGGCCGCCGCCTTGCTCGATGCTCGGCCCGCCGGTCAGCAGTCGCGCGCCGTGCTTGACCGCATCTTCGAGATGGCGATCGACGATCTCGGCTTGCCGCTCGAAGATGAAGGGTCCGACGTGACCGTGCCCGGGGTCGGGGAAGCTGAGCTCGAGCGATTCCGACTGGCGCACGAGCTCCGCGACGAAGGGCTCGTAGATCGTGCGGTCGACGTAGATCCGTTCGGTCGAGAAGCAGAGCTGGCCGGTGTTGTGCACTGAACCTTTGAGGATGGCCGCGGCCGCCGACGGGACGTCCGCCGAACCGGTGACGATGGCGGCGTCCTTGCCGCCGAGCTCGAGAAAAGCCGGGATGAAGCGCGAAGCGCAGGCCGCGGCGATGAGCCTGCCTGTCGCCACGCTCCCGGTGAAGCACAGGGCGTCGACGTTGTTGATGACGGCCTGGCCCACGTCGGCCGCTCCGGGAATGTAGGCGAACACCGCCGCGAGCTCCGGCACGGCCGCAATGGTCGCCATGACGGGCGCGATGAAGCGGGGTGTGATCTCGCTCGGCTTCACCACGACGGCGCAGCCGGCGAGGAGGGCAGGGACGGCGTCGGTCGACGATAGGAGGAAGGGGTGGTTCCAGGGGCTGATGATGCCGAGGAGGGCGTACGGGTCGAGCTGCGTGGTGTAGGTGACGTCGTTCATCACACTGGAGCGGCCCTCCAGTGTCGCGGCTTCGATGATGCCGGGTGCCTTCGCGCACCAGTCGCGGACCGAGGCTGCCACCATGTACGGCACCTCTGCCGAGACGCGCACCCGTGCCGTGTCGGTTCCCTCGGCCTCGGCGATCAGCGCCGCATCCCTCTCGATCGCGTCGGCCCACCGGAGCATGGCGGAGATGCGGCCGTCGAGACCGAGGTCGCGCCAGGCGCGCTGCGCCTCGCGGAGGCAAACGGCGAGGTCGGCCACCTCGGCGGGTGTGGGCGGAACCACCATGTAGTCGACCTCGCCGGTACGCGGGTTACGCGCCCAGAGCCCGTCGGTGCTTGGCGACTCGGTGTCGCCGGGGGCGGAGGGGCGCGTCGTTGCGGAGTTCGTCATGTCTGTCAGCCTAGGAATCGTGAATCGAGAGCACCAGCAGATAGATCGGTGCCATCCGATAGCGAGAGAGCTATCGGATGAGCGCGGCGTGTGGTGTGTACGGCCGCATTGCGGAGCGCGCGATCCGTTCGTAGTCGGCCGCGGTGGCGTCGCCCGGGGCGGTGCGGTTGAACGCGGTGCCGGCGGCGAGCACACTGAACCCATGCAGGCGACCGGGGTCGACTCCAAGCGCCCCGAGCCCCTCCGGGAGGCCGAGCCGGGAGGTGAAAAGGGCGAGCTCTTCGGCGAGGTTCTCGGGCGTGGTGCCGAGCGCCCCGGCGACGGCCGTGATCCGCTCCATCGGCACGGCCTCGGCGAGGAAGTTGACGGTGTGCGGCAGCAGCACACCAACGACGGTGCCGTGGTGCAGGCCCAGGTCGTCGAACGGCATCGAGAGTGCATGGGTGAGCCCGAGACCCTTCCAGGTCGTCATGGCTGCCTCGAGCGCGGCCATCATCACGTTCCACCGCGCGTCGCGATCATGGCCGTCGGCCACGGCCCGGGGCAGCCATCTGTGCATCCGGCGCAGCGCTTCGAGGGCGATGGCGTCGGCCGGCGGATTGACCGCGGGTGAGAGGTACGCCTCGAAGGCGTGGCTGAACGCGTCGACACCGGTCGCCGCGGTCAGTTGCGGCGGCAGCCCGTGGGTCAGCTCGGGGTCGCAGATCGCCACGCGTGGCACGAGGTTCGGGCCGATGAAGACCTCCTTTTCCCCGGTGGCGAGCGTGATGCTCGCTCCGCGCCCGATCTCGCTTCCGGTTCCGGCCGTGGTAGGGATGGCCACGATCGGCGCGATGTCGCGGGTGATCCGCGCCTCCCCGCCTGTGCGGGCGAGATAGGCCTCGAGGGGTCGGTTGTGCGTGGCGAGGAGCGCGACGGCCTTGCCACAGTCCATGGGCGATCCGCCGCCCACGGCGATCACCCCGTCGCATCCGTTCTCGCGGTACACGGCCAAAGCGGCGCGCACGGCGGACTCGGTGGGATTGCTCGGCACGTCGAGGAACGAGGGGGCCTCCTCCCACCCGTCGAGTGACTCCAGCGCCGTCGCCAGCACGCCGTTCGCCTCAAGCCCCCTGTCGGATACGACCAGGGGGCGACGGATGCCAACCCGGAGGAGCTCGTCGGGGAGCGTCCGCCGGGCGCCGTCGTCGAACTGGATGCGGCCGATGTACTGGATGAGAGCCATTCGGACTCCTTCGTCGAGCTGCGGTTCAGGCTAGTCGAGCACGGCCGTCGTTACGGAGAAGCCCGCGATGAACTCCTTGATCGGCCGGTAGAAACGGGTGTCGAGATGGTACGGGCCACTAGCGGCGAGCGCGGAGTACGCAGCGATCCAGGTGCGCACCTCGTGCGAGGAGTTGCCGGCGGTCTCGGTCATCCACCGCGGGGTCCAGTCGTCGAGCCGGTCGAGCTCGCCGCGTTCGATGATGTCGAGGAATGCTTCGTCCCATTCGGGGGCGAGTTCCATGATGTCGGCCTGGCCCGCCGCGAAGGCGTGAGCCGCCGAGATCACGCGCTGCTGCCGGTCGTTGCGCGCCTCCGGGGTCAGATGTCGGCCACCGCCGAGCAGGAACTCGCGTTGCTCGCGGGTGGCGGTCGCGATGCGGGGGACCGGCGGGTCGTGCGAGAGCCCGCCCGAGGCGAGGAAGAGAACACGTTTGTCGGTGCCCTCGAAGTGGGCACCGATGGCCTTGCCGAGCGCCCGCACCCTCGAGAGCGGTGTGAACGGCGGCGCAACCGAGTTGATGAAGACGGGGATCACCGGCTTGGCGGTAATGGAGCCGTAGAGGATCTCGAGCGGCTGCACCGCCCCGTGATCCACCTCCATCCGAAGAGAGACGGCGAGGTCGACCCCGTGGTCGAGCACCGACTCGGCCAGCTCTCGGGCGAGGTTGGTGGGCACATCGAGTGGTCCAGCCTCGCTGCCGTAGTCCCCGATGCTCACCGCTTCGTAACCGAGGCAGAACGGCGGCATCAGCTCGTAGAAGAAGCCGTTGTAGTGATCGGGCCCGAAGCTCACGACGAGCTCGGGGTCGAAGTCCGTCACGAACGCCCGGGCGGCGGCGAACGCCCCTTCGACGGCATCGGTGGTCTCTTGCCCCGGGTCGACGAGGTCGAGCAGGGGGCTGTGCGACATGGCGGCGACAGCGACCGGCATGGTGACTCCTTCGTCTAGTTCTTCGGTTCGGTGTTCCCGAGCAGGAAGCCGAGGTGCAAGCGGTTGAACGTTTCCGTGTCTTCGTACTGCGGCCAGTGACCGCAGTTCTCCATCACCGCGAGTCGCGCATTCGGGATGAGCGAGGCGATCCGGCGGCCCTCGTCGACAGGGCCGGAGGGATCCTTCGTCGTCCACAGCACCATGGTCGGGGCCTGGATGGCCCGCAGGTCATCGTCGGAGATCATGTTGCGGGCCCGGGTCTCCGGATCCTGAAGTGCCATGTTCATCTCGCACGCCATCAGCCAGTTGGGCTGCTCGAAGATCATCTGCCGGGTGCGGATGAGGTCGTGAGTTACCATCGTCGGGTCGGCCATCAACCACTCGAGCCGGGTGCGCACACGCTCCCAGCTCGGGTCGCGCGCCGCATCCATCGACAGGGTGTATAGCCGTTCCATCACTTTCGGGTTCGCCATCGTGCCGCCCATCGTGTTCAGCACGATGCGTTCGACCCGGTCGGGTTGCGTCTGCGCGAGCTTTGCCGTGACCCAGCCGCCGAGCGACTCCCCGGAGAACGACGCCCGCTCGGCGCCGATCGCGTCTAGGAAACCCGTGACCTGGGCGAGGTAGTGCGGTATCTCGAGCGGATGCTCCGGCTTCGCGCTGTACCCGTGCCCGATGAAGTCGATGGCCCACACGTCGAAATGCTCGGCATGTGCCTGCAGGTTGCGCACGTACGCCTCGGCGTGGCCAGTGATGCCGTGCAGCAACACGAGCGGCGGCTTGGAGGAGTCACCGGCGTGCAGGTAGCGCGTGCGGTAACCGCCAGCGTTGATGAACCCCTGGCTGAATTCGACCTGGTTGAGGTCGCTCCAGACGCTGGTGTATGCCTGGTCTGTCATCGTGTCCCTGCCTTCTGTGAGTCGTGTGCGGCGGCCAGGTCGAGCGCGACGTCGACGATCATGTCCTCCTGGCCGCCGATGAGATTGCGGGCCCCGACTTCCACCAGCACGTCGCGCGCGTCGAGGCCGTATGAGGTGGCCGCCCGCTCGGAGTGCCGGAGGAAGCTGGAGTACACGCCGGCGTAGCCGAGCGTGAGGGTCTCGCGGTCGACCTGAACGGGCCTGTCCTGCAGCGGTCGTACGACGTCGTCGGCGAGATCCTGCAGCGCGAAGAGGTCGGCGGCGACCTTCCGGCCCTCAAGCCGCGCCACGGCGACAAGGGGTTCGATGGGCGTGTTGCCCGCCCCCGCCCCGAGACCGGCCAGTGAGGCATCCACCCGCCAGGCTCCCTCCTCGACGGCGGCGAAAGAGTTGGCGACCGCCAGGGAGAGATTCTGATGCGCGTGGATGCCGATCTGGGTGGCTGGGTCGAGCATGTCACGGTAGGCGCGCACCCGCTCGCGCACACCACCCGTCGTGAGTCGCCCGCCGGAGTCGGTGACGTAGACGCAGTGCGCGCCGTATGACTCCATGAGACGCGCCTGCTCGGCGAGCGATGCGGGGTCGCTGAGGTGCGACATCATGAGGAAACCGGAAACATCCATACCCCAGTCACGGGCGGCGGCGATGTGCTGAGCCGATACGTCGGCCTCGGTGCAATGGGTGGCCACACGCACCGACCGCACCCCGAGATCACGGGCGCGCTCGAGGTCGTGCAGGGTTCCGATGCCGGGAAGGATGAGCGTGGTGAGCACGGCGTTCTGCACGGCTCCTGCGGCTGCCTCGAGCCACTCCCAGTCGGTGTTGCTCCCGGCGCCGTACGTGAGGCTGCTTCCGCCGAGGCCGTCGCCGTGAGACACCTCGATGGCGTCGACGCCGGCGCGATCGAGCCCGCCCGCGATCTCGGCGACCTTCGCGGGCGTGATGCGGTGGCGCAGCGCGTGCATCCCGTCGCGGAGCGTGACGTCCTGGAGGTAGAACGCGGCGGTCATGCGGTCACCTCGACCCGGGTGGCGACCATCCGTTCGGCCACCCGGAGCGCCGCGGAGGTCATGATGTCGAGATTGCCGGCATAGGCGGGCAGGTAGTGGGCCGCGCCTTCGACCTCGAGGAAGACCGTCACGCGAGTGTACTCACCGCCCCGGTGCACTTCGTCGAGGAGGCCGTCGAGCTCCGTTCCCTCGTCGCTGAACTGCACGGTCTGCTTGAGGCGGTACCCCGGCACGTACTCCGCCACCGCCGCGATCCGGTCACGTATGGCGTCGACGACGAACTCTTCCGTCTCCTCGTCCAGGCGGTTCACGATCACCTGGACCGTGTCGCGCATGATCATCGGCGGTTCGGCGGGGTTCAACACGATGATGGCCTTGCCGCGCGCCGCGCCCCCGACGGCTTGGAGGGCACTCGCGGTGGTCTCGGTGAATTCATCGATGTTGGCGCGGGTGCCCGGCCCCGCGGAGCGCGACGAGATGGAGGCGACGATCTCCGCATAATGCACCGGCACGACGGAGCTCACCGCGGCCACGACCGGGATCGTCGCCTGACCGCCACAGGTGACCATGTTCAGATCGACGGCCCCCAGGTGCTCGTCGAGGTTGACACACGGCACGACATACGGGCCGATCGCCGCGGGAGTGAGGTCGACGAGTCGCTTCCCGAAGGGCAGCAGCCGACCGGCGTTGCTGCGGTGTGCGGAGGCGCTCGTGGCGTCGAACACCACCTCGATCTCGTCGAACAGCGGATGGGCCACGAGACCCTCCACCCCGTCGGAGGTGATGGAGATGCCCAGTCGCTCGGCGCGGGCGAGGCCGTCCGAAGCCGGGTCGATGCCCACCAGCACGGCCATCTCGAGCGTCTCGCTCAGCCGCATCACCTTGAACATGAGGTCGGTGCCGATGTTGCCCGATCCGATGATCGCTACCTTCGCCATCAGATGTCCTTTCTCTTCGGAGTCGTGGGGTTCGTCAGTGCTGCGGGGTGGCTGGCCGAGGGGGTGGAGGCCGCCGTCGATTCCGCGGCCACCGACACGGTGCCGAGGGTCGTGAGTTCGGCCTCGAAAACGTCGCCCGGCGCGACCGGCACCATCGGGCCCAGTGCGCCGGAGAGTACGATCTCGCCGGCTCTGAGTGGCCGCCCGAGCACCAGGGCGGTCTCCGCTACCCACACCAGCGCCTTCAGGGGCGACCCCAGGCAGTCGACACCCGTGCCCTGCGACACGATGTCGCCGTTCCGCCGGAGTGTCATGACGACGGTGGCCGGATCGACGTCGGCGAGGGCCGTGGCCGGCGAGCCGAGCACGAACATCCCGCTCGAGGCGTTGTCGGCGATGGTGTCGACGATCGAGATGTCCCAGCCGTCGATCCTGCTGTCGACGATCTCGAGCGCGGGGGCGACGAACGCGATCGCCCGTGCGACGGCATCCGGATGCGCGTCGACGATGTCCTCCGCCAGCACGAACGCTACCTCCGCCTCGATGCGAGGCTGCAGCAGTCGCCCGAACGGGATCGTCCCCCCATCGTCGATCCGCATGTCGGCGAGAAGCACACCGAAGTCGGGACGATCGACACCGAGCTGATGCTGCACCACGGGCGAGGTAAGTCCGACCTTGCGCCCGACGCGGGGGTTGCGCTCCGTGGCGAGCCCCGATATTACGAGCTCCTGGATCACGTAGGCGTCGTCGACCGACAGCCCGGCCAGGTGGCGTACGGGAGCGCAGGGCTCTCGGTTCGCCGCAGCGGCTCGCAGCAGATCCGCGGCTTCGTGGGTGTGTACCACGATGGACTCCTTCCGTCGCGAGACGAGGTCGTCAGCGACCCAATCCACGCTACGGCGGAAGGATTGATTGATCTATGACATAGTTTTCAGACGTCCGATAGTCACTCGACTCATGGACGACATCGAAGCGAGGAGGCACCGTGGCACCCGATAACCGGATCTCACTGCAAAAGCTCGAGGTGTTCTGCAAGGTCGCCGAACTCGGCGGCGTGAGGCGCGCGGCCGAAGAGCTCTACATCTCGCAGCCTGTCGTGAGCGCTCACCTGCGCTCTCTGCAGGAGCGGATCGGTGCGCGGCTGTTCCACCCGGAAGGCCGTGGCATCGCACTCACCGAGGCGGGAGAGCGCGCACTGCTCTGGGCCGCTGAGGTGCTGCGCGGGCGGATGGAGCTCGACAAAGACCTGGCCGATCTCTCCGACGGGCTATCGGGTTTCGTGTCGATCGGCGCCAGCATCACCGTCGGCAACAGCATCCTCACACCTGCCGTCATCGCCTTCAAGACCGAGAACCCAAGCGTTTCGGTGCGCTTGGAGATCTCGGCGGTCGAGACAGCCCTCGAGCAGGTCAGACTCGGCCGCCACGACTTCGCCATCGTCGCCACCGACGCCGTGCTCGACTCCAGGGCGTTCGACTCGGAACTGGTGGCGCAACCGCCGTGGGCCGTCATCGCGTCGACCACCAACACCAAGCTCCCCGACACGGTGACGCCGGCCGCGCTGGCGAAGCTGCCGTTCGTCTGCCCGCCGGGCGGGATGGCCATCCGGCGCAGCCAGGACAACGCCCTCGCGTCGATCGGCGTGACCGACCGACGGGTCGAGATCGAGCTTGGCAGTGCGGAGTCGATCAAGCAGGCCGTGGCGGCCGATCTCGGCGTGGCGATGCTTTGGCGGCAGTCTGTACAGGTCGACATCGAGGCCGGGAGTCTGCGGGAGATCACCGTCGAGGCGCCGCCGTTGCGCGACAAGCTCTTCATCGTGCGCCGCATCGGCAACCGCCTCACCCCGGTGCAGCGCCGGATGCTCGACCGCCTGCGCGCCGTCATCGACGAGCGGCTCGGCGAGAAGCATCCGGCTATCGGTTGAGCGTCGGAAAGCTCATGGTGCCGGTCGGGCGCGCTCTTTAGCGTGGGGACGACCGACCTGCGACAGACGAGGGATCATGAGTGAACCACGAACCACCCTGCACACCATCGACACCCATCACCATGTCGGAGAGCTCTCTCTGGGCGTCGGCGACGACGGGGCGGGAGGTGACGGCACCGCCATCAGGCCCGTCGAGGTGCACGCCGAGATGCTCGACAGGTTCGGGTTCACCGCGGCCTGTGTGATCCCAGGGTTCCAGTACGACCGCACGTACGGCATCGCGAACACCCGCCGGGTGAACGATGGCATCGCGGCCTACCGTGACAGCATGCCCTCGCGGTTCCCGGTGGCACTCGGCACCCTGGAACCGCTGCACACCGTCGAGGCCTGCCGCCAGGAGGCGGACCGCCTCGTGGCGGAGCTCGACATCGACGGCCTCGCCTGGCACACCCGCTACCAGGGTGTGTTCCTCTCCGATCGGCGGATGCACGCACTGGTCGACCTCGCCACGGAGCGCGGACTGCCTTGCTACGTGCATCTGTTCGCCGAGTCGGGCATGGAGGCTCCGTGGTCGCTGCTCGACCTGGCGCGAGCGCACCCGGACGCGACGATCGTGGCCCTCGACGGATTCTCGGGATCGACCCAGACTCGGTACCTGATGGACATCGCCGAGCGGTGCCCGAACGTGCTGTTCGACACCGCTATCGCGTTCCCGCTGATGCGGCCGCTCGATGCATTCGTCGATACGTTCGGGTCGGAGCGGCTACTGTTCGGAACCGACTCGTACGCCAGGCCCGTGCCGTACAACACTCCGTCGGTGATGCACGAGCTCCGAGCTTCCACGATGCCGCAGACCGACCTCGAGAACATTCTGTGGCGCAACTTCCTGCGGCTCTTCCCACAGGCGGTAAATCGCTTGGGTTTGGCTATCGATGGCGACGCAACTATCTCATAGTGCTATCAGCCATGCCCGACGTACCGTAACTGCGTGATGACAAGCCAGAACCCTCACCCGCCCATCCGCGAGCTCGACGTCGAGTCCGCCCTATCGGTCTGGGACGTCGTCGTCGTCGGAGCCGGGCCGGTCGGGATGACCCTCGCCACCGAACTCGGTCTCCGCGGCGTGAGGACGCTCGTGGTCGAGAAGGCCACCGAGACCACGACCAACCCCCGATGCAACACCACGAACGCCCGCTCGATGGAGTACTTCCGTCGGCAGGGCAGTGCCGACCGCATCCGCCGGGCGGGTCTGCCGCTCGACCACGCCACCGACGTCGTCTACGTCACGAGCCTCGACTCCTACGAGCTCACGCGGTTCGAGTTCTCATCGAGCCAGGCGGTGCTCGACGGCACGGCGCCGGAATTCGGCGAGTGGCCGACGCCTGAGCCGCAGCACCGCATCTCCCAGATATTCCTCGAACCGCTGCTCGCCGAGCGTCTCGCCGACTTCCCCAGCGTGACTGTACTGCGCGGCTGGGAGGCGGAGTCGGCGGAGCAGGACGACGACGGCGTGTCGGTCACGATCACCGAGACGGCCACCGGAGGCCGCCGTACGGTGCGCGGCCGTTACGCCACAGGATGCGACGGGGGAGCCAGCATGATGCGGCGCGCCATCGGCGCTCGGCTCCAGGGCGACTCCGAGGCCGCCGAGCGGAGGCTCTCCATCTACTTCCGCTCCGACGAGCTGGTCGGCCTCCTGGGTGAGAACCCGGGCTGGATGTACTGGTGGTACGGCCCGGAACTGCGCGGCTCGTTCCTGCAGCTCGACGGCTCGTCGCTGTTCCTCTGTCACGCCCGCGTGCCGGAGGGCATGGAGCCCGACGACCTCGACCCTAATCGTGTGCTCGAGGCGGCCGTGGGCCGGCACATCGAACACGAGAAGCTACAGGTCATCCGATGGACGCCGCGGCGCCTCGTGGCCGACTCATTCCGCGACGGGAGGATCACCCTCGCCGGTGACGCAGCCCACCTCTGGTTGCCGCTCGGCGGGTTCGGCATGAACACCGGGATCGCCGACGCGGTGGGGCTCGGCTGGCGTCTGGCCGCGCTCGTCGCCGGCACCGGCGCAGATGCCCTCCTCGACGACTACGAGGCCGAACGACGATCGGTGGGCGAAGCCACGTCGCGTGCCGCACTGAAGATCGACCGCGACATGGCGGCGATCGGCCGCGACACCGAGCTGCACGCCGACTCGCAGCGCGGGGCCGAGCTGCGCGCCGAAGCCGGCCGGTTGATCCAGATCATCGACCGCCAGCAGTGGCACAGTCAGGGGGTGCAGTTCGGTTCGCGCTACGAGCACTCCTCGGGCATCATCGCGCCCGACGAGGCCGACGCCACCGCGATCGCCGCGATCGACAGCTACACACCCTCGGTGCGAGCCGGGTCGAGGCTGCCGCACCTGTGGCGAGCCGACGGCTCGTCGCTGTTCGACGCGCTCGGGCGCGACTGGACACTGATCACCGTCGGAGAGTCGGGGCGCGCGGGGGCGGACTTCGCCCGTGCCGCGAGCGATCTGGGTCTCGACCTCACCATGGTCGAACTGACCGAGGCGGAGGCGGCGGGGGTGATCGACGAGCCCGCCGTCTTGGTGCGTCCCGACCTCTACATCGCGTTCAGTGGCGTAGCTCCAGACCCGTCGACGAGCGCCGGCTCGGCAAAGGCGATCCTCGGCGAGCTCCTCGGAGCGACAAGATCTCTGGTGGCCGCCACGGCGGGAGCCACCCGTGGCTGACCCGTCGGGCTCGACCCGCCGCCCGACCCTGCTCGTGCGGCGAGCGACGAGCAGCGACCACAGCAAGGCGCCTCAGCTGGCACTGGTCGATCGACCACGCCGACATCGCAGAAGGTTGCCGGGCATGCCCGCCTATGAGCAGGAGCACGCGGTACGGCAACTGCTGCCAAGAACGTCGGGTGATGCATCCTTCGCCGTCGATGCTCTGCGTAGCAAGGCCGGCGTTCCCGACGTCGTGACCGAGCTGCAATTCGACGACGCCGTCCTCACTCGGGAAGTGCGCATGCTCTGACTTCCCACCTTTCTTGTTCCACCCTCACGCACTCCGTGCGCCACTATCACTCATGTAGGTCAAAGGAGATACCACAATGAGCGTCAACAAAGCGAAGATCCCGATGTACGTCGGCAAGGACGGGCGGGAGCTCCGTCGGGTCCTCACCTCGAGCTACGTCGGCAGCATGATCGAGTACTACGACTTCGTGCTCTACGCCGCAGCCTCCGGGCTCATCTTCAACCGTCTGTTCTTCAACGACCTGCCCCCGGCGGTCGCCACCATTGCGGCCTTCGCCACCCTCGCGGTCGGCTTCGTCGTACGCCCGCTCGGCGCGATCATCTTCGGTTACTTCGGCGACCGTGTCGGCCGCAAGTCGGTGCTGGTGATCACCATGACCATGATGGGTGTGGCCACCGCCCTGATGGCCGTGTTGCCCACCCGCGATCAGGCGGGTGTCATCGCTCCGATCCTGCTCATCATCCTGCGGGTGGTGCAGGGCCTCTCGGTCGGTGGCGAGTGGGGCGGTGCCGCGCTGATGGCGTTCGAGCACGCCCACCCGAAGCGGCGCGGCTTCGCGGCGGTGTTCGCCACCGCCGGTCAGCCGAGCGGTTCGCTGCTGGCCGGTGTGGTGCTGGCACTGTTCGCGCTGATGCCGGAGGAGCACTTCCTCAGCTGGGGCTGGCGCGTGCCGTTCGCCCTGAGCGCCGTGCTCGTGATCTTCGGTCTCTGGATCCGCATCCGGGTCTCCGAGTCGCCGCTGTTCCTGGAGGAGAAGCGGCGGCGCGAGCAGAGCACTGAGAAGACGCGCTCGCCTCTCATCGAGGTGCTCCACCGGCCCGGAACCTTGGTTCTGGCGTTCGTAGCCCTGCTCGCTCCCTTCCTCTCGTTCACGCTGTCGGGGGCGTTCGGCATCACCTACGGGGCCACCCACGGGCTGTCGACCTCGAGTGTGCTGTTCATCTCCTCCGCGGGGTCTCTTGTCTGCATCGTGGGTGAGCTGTTCTTCGCCTCGCTTTCCGACAGGGTGGGCCGGCGGCCGGTCATGATCGGTGGTGTCATCGCGGGCGCCCTGCTGGTTTTCCCCTTCTTCCTGCTGTTGCAGACGGGCACTGCCTGGGGAGCGCTGCTCGCGTTCGCGCTCATCAACGGCGTGGCGATCGGTGCGACGTTCGGCCCGCTGGCCGCGTTCATGGGAGAGCGGTTCAGCACGGGGTCGCGGTTCACCGGCCTGTCCCTGGGGTACCAGCTGGCGGCCACCGTCGGCGGCGGCTTCGGCCCGCTCATCCTCACCGCGCTCATCGCGAGCAACCCGGCCGACATCACGCCCATCGTGTGGTTCATCGCCGGCGTGGCAGTGCTCAGCATCGTCGCGCTGTTCTTCTCGAGAGACCGCGCGGTGGAGGCGCCCGTGGTCGACGAGACCACACCGGCCGTCGCCGAGTCCGTCGCGTGACCGCGCTGGTGGAGACCGCGCACCGCGGTCGTTTCGCCTCGGCCGACGTGGAGCTGCTCCGGCTGCCCGGCGGGGTGATCGAGCTCCGGTCCAAGCAACGGCCGACGGATGCACCGGCCACCACCTTGCACTGGCTGCACAGGTGGGCCGCCACCACCCCGTCGGCGATCCTCCTCACCGAGGTCGCCGACGGAGGGCGGCTCGCGCTCGACTACGGGTCGGCGTGGGATCGTGTGGTCCAGGCAGCCCGGGCGCTCATCGCCCGCGGCATCGGCCAGGGAGTCCGGGTCGCCGTCATCGCGCAAAATGGCATCGACGCTTTCGTGGCAGGACACGCCGTGATGCTGGCTGGAGCGGTCTGGGTGCCGATCGCGCCGCAGTACCTCCGCCCCGGTGCCGACCCCGCGCGGATCGCGAGCGTGCTTGAGATGGTCGGTCCGGCACTGGTCGTCGTGCCGGACGAATCCCTCCACGAGGCTGTGCCCGTGGGCTACAGAGTGGAGACAACCGTCGCGGGCGACGGTTCCGGGCGTTCCGCGGGCGACGCAGGGCTCCGTCTGCTCGACCGGTGCCTCGCCGATGACCCCGCCAAACTGCTGCTCACCTCCGGGTCGACCGGCACACCCAAAGCCGTCGTCTACACCCATCGGATGCTCGTGAACAACGTGCGCGCCACCGTCGACGTGTGGCCCTTCGTCGACGATCACCCGCCGGTGCTCGTCGACTGGTTGCCGTGGAATCATGCCTTCGGAGGGAACGCGAACCTCAACATGGTGCTGTTAGGCGGCGGGACCATCCACATCGATGACGCGCACGGACGGCCGGATGCGCTCCATCGCACGATCGCCGCGATCCGGGAGTTCTCACCCACCTTCCACGCCGCTGTGCCGGCCACGTTCCAAGCCCTCGTCCCGGTGCTCGAGGCGGATCGCGGGTTTCGCACCGCACTTTTCGGCCGGTGCGACGCGCTGTTCTCCGCGGGAGCGGGGATGCCCGTCGGTGCCTTCCGGCGTCTGAAGGCGCTGTCGCAGACGGTGCGGGAGTTGCCGGTGCCCGTGCTGACCGGGTGGGGGTCCACCGAGGTGGGCCCCGGCGCCACGATCGTGCACAGCGCCGACAGCGAACCGGGCTGGGTGGGCCCGCCCCTGCCCGGGGTCACCATCCGCCTGGTGCCAGTGGGCGACAAACTCGAGCTCCGCGTGCGGAGTGAGAGTGTGACACCCGGATACTGGCGCGACCCCGACCGCACGGCGGCGGTGTTCGATCACGACGGCTTCTATCGATCGGGTGATGCCGGCCGCCTCGTCGACGATTCGCGACCGGAGCTGGGACTGCGCTTCGACGGGCGGATCGCCGACGATTTCAAGCTGTCGAACGGCTCGTGGGTGAACGTAGACCGGCTCCGCTCGAGTCTGCTCGCACTCGCCGGCAACGGGGTGCGCGACGTGGTCGTCGCGGGCCCGGACAGGGCGCACCTCGTGGCCCTGTTTTGGGTGACGGAAGGTGCGACGGTCGATGTCGGGGCCGTGCTCGCGGCACACAACGCGGGCACGACGGGGCAGACCAACCTCGTCGTCGCCGGTGGGGTGCTCACGGAAGAGCTCGATGCCGAGCTCCTGTCGCCGAAAGGACTCATCAAACCAGCTGCGTTCCGGTCGGCGCACACTGCGCTGATCGACGACCTGTACCGCCAATCAACGAAGGAGAACAAAGGATGATCGCCGTCAACTCTGCACGAGAACTCACCGACAAGGTGGGCCAAGTGCTCGGCCACAGCGAGTGGCTCACGTTGCCGGCAGATCGGATCGCCGCCTTCGGCGCCGTCACCGGCGATGAGCACTGGATCCACGTCGACCGCGAGCGTGCCCGGGCTGAAGGGCCCTTCGGTGATGTGCTCGCCCACGGCTTCCTGCTGCTCGGTCTCGTCACGGGGCTCGCGAACCAGTGTTACTCGGTGGCGGACGCGGTGCGCTGGACGAACTACGGGCTCGATCGCGTGCGATTCACGGCGCCGGTGACTCCGTCGTCCGAGGTCCGGTTGGCGCTCACGCTGAAGTCGCTCGATGTCTCACAGGACGGAGCCCGTCTGGTGCTCGGCTGTGAACTCGAATTGCGGGATTCGTCGCGCCCGGCGATGGTGGCCGATTGGATCGTGCTGATCGCGGAGGGGGAGGAGTGACGAGCTTCAGCGGGATCGGGCAGAAGGGCACGTTCCTCGACCATGTGGGCGGAATCGAGGAGTCACGGGGAGCGGAAGGTTCCGTCATCCGGGTCACGGTGCGGCCCGAGCATGTGAACCCCAACGGCACGGCCCACGGTGGGCTCATCCTCACGTTGCTCGACTTCACGCTCGGCGCGGAGGTAGAGAGCTCACTTGGTGAGGGTCTGGTCGGGCACCCGATCACGATCCAGCTCTCCACCAGCATGATCGGTGCGGCGGCCCTCGGCGAGACGCTGACCGGCACCGCCCGCGTACGATCGCGCACGAAGACGATGAGCTTCGTCGAGGGCGAGATCCTCTGCGGCCAGCGCGTCATCGCCACAGCGACAGCGGTCTTCCGCAACCCCCGCGCAGCCGCCGTATCGCGATAGATCGGGCGCCTACACTTTGAGCCCGGGCCGTCGAAGGAGGACCGGCGACCGTCGGTGTTGACAACCGAAGACGTTGCGCTGGTGAACGCATGGACTCGGGATGGCCAGCTTGGGCGATGGCGGACACGACGGACAATGCTGCTGCCGCGCTAGAGGGCGATTGCCTCCGCTTGGAGTCCGCCGCTCAACGTTGACTGACAAGGGCGGAAGCTAACGTTGCAGGAAATTCGGGCACCTATCGCAGGAAAACCAAGAACGGCTCGCCACCCCGATCCGCACCACGGGTAGTTCTGCCAACAGCCCGACCATTGAGGCTCGGAATCACGCGGAAGTCGCGAGGTTCCGAGCCTCTGTCGTGTCCGGAGTCAACGCACTCAGTGCACGAATGCCTTCAACGCCACGAAGACGACCCCGAAGGAGGCTGTAGCCACGGCACCGAGAACACACGCCCGCAGTCCGCTGCCGCGACGCATGAACGCGACGAATCCGAGAAACGCGAGGATCGCGGTACCGGACCACAGAGCCACGTCGTTCGCGGCCTCATCGGGGATCAGACGGGTCGTGCCCGCGAGAAGGATCAGAGCAGGCACACCCGCCGAGCTGAGCATGCCCAGCGAGTGGCGCACCGAACGGATCAGTGCCGAGCGGATTCCGAGATGCTCCCCGCCTTCCTCGCCCAGACGAGCGACCGTCCCCGCGTAGATGTGCGCTGCCCAGAAGACCAGCACCGTCACGCCGACCGTGAGCAGTACCAGTGCGGAGGTCTCACCGTGTGCTGAGGACACCGCGATCAGGCCGCTGACGAGGATGGTTCCGTAGACCGCCGCCTCCGTCCCGAAACCGGGTCGGAGGACTCGATGCGTACGGAGAATCGGATGGTCGTCGGACGGAATGGACCTCATGACGCCGAGCCTTCGATCGAGGGAAACGTCCACGAGCCGCCGAGGACCTCGGGGCGGGGACGGTAGAGCCGCACCAGGTAGTTCCACCCGTCGCTGAGCGGGAGGGCGTTCGGGGCGGAGGCGTCGCCGCCGAAGCGGACGGTGACGCTTCCGTCCGCGTTGCGGACGCCGGTGACGCTGTTGACGCTGTACCGACCTGCGTCGTTCGGCTCGAAGTACCCCTCGGCGTTATACAACGAGACCGACCAGAATCCGTCGACGGGAACATCGCCGACCGTGAGCTCGTACCGACCGACCGGGAGTCCGGGTTCGACGTTCACGTAGAAGGCCTCCTCCTCCGGGAGACCGCCCCACCCGGAGGCGGTGCCCAGCAGATGACGGATCGGGTCGACTCTGTTCGCCGGGCCGAACGCTCGCTCGTAGTTCGGCAGCCCCTTGGCGAGAGTGAGGACGGCGTCGCGGGTCTGTGTGAACGAGTCGGCGTCGTAGTCGAGAGCGGGGAGCTCGCGGGCGCCGGCCGACGCCAGGGAGAGCTGATCCTGCAGCGCGTTGACGGTCGCCACGTCATCGGGGTCGTCGGAGTCGACGAGGATGCGCGCCGCGGCGAGGACGAAGCCCGAACCCAGCTCATCAGCGCTGAGGCGGTGTTCACCAGGCTCGTGGAGCACGCGGTTGATGTAGTGGTCCTCGCTGACGAGCATGACGGACACATACCGCCCCGCTGTGTCGGGGATCGTGATCGTCGCACCCTCGGCGACGTCGATGATCGCGGCGCTGTAGAGCGTGTCCCGATTCATCCGGATGACGGTCTGCTGGTCGATGGGAGTCGGAATCCGATAGTGGTTCCACCGGTTCGCCCCTCCGGCGGCGGCGCTGATCGCGGCGAACATGCGCAACGTCTCGATGCGTGCGAAGTTCGCGTACGTGACGACGGGGGAGGTCTCAGTCATGGTCGTGCCTCTCAGGATGTGGCGTACGAGGCAATCGTCTCGCACAGCACGGATCGAGCGCATCATCCGAGGCACTCGCAGTTCTCCCTCGATCGAGAAAAAGGTGCCACGTGCGCCGCTTTGCGGCATTCTGGTGCCACACCGCACACGGAGGACGACATGGTCACACTGCAGATCGGCGCTCACCTCGACGCTCCCGGAAGGACGGCGGGGCTCTACGCCCGTCGGTTCAATCGACACACGTTCTGGTGCGGGCAGAGCGGCAGCGGCAAGACCTACGCGTTGGGTGTCGTCCTGGAGCAGCTGCTCCTTCACACGGAACTGCCCCTGCTGATCCTCGATCCGAACGCAGACTTCGTCCGGGTGCAGGAGACCCGTGAGACCGCCGGGCCGCAGGCCGCGGAAAGGATCGCCGAGCTCGACACCAGGGTCTTCCGGTCGGGACCTGGGCGGGACAGCCCCCTTCACGTCCGATACCTGGACCTGTCGCCTGCGACGAAGGCCGCCGTACTGCAGATGGATCCGATTCGCGATGCCGAGGAGTACAACGTCCTCCTGCACAGCGACGCGGACGCACGGGACTTCGAGGCTGCGGAACTCGTGAGAGGGTTTCGCGCGAGTGGCGACCCGGCGCGAGTGCGGCTGGCGAACCGCATGGAGAACCTGCAGGTGCTCGAATGGGACCTGTGGTCGCGAGGGACCAGCTCCGTCGTCGATGCCATCGACGAGCGTCCTCGCGCGACCGTTCTCGACCTCGGCGGTTTCGACCACCCCGCCGAGCCGAAGGTCGCAGCCCTCGCTGTCCTCGAGCATCTCTGGTCCCGGCGGGAGGAACGCCGCCCCATCCTCATCGTCATCGACGAAGCCCACAACCTCTGCTCGCCCGAACCGACGACCGAGGTGGAACGCGCCCTCACCGAGCAACTCGTCCAGATCGCCGCGGAGGGCCGGAAGTTCGGCCTGTGGCTGTTCCTGTCGACACAGCGGCCCACCAAGATCCATCCGAACGTGCTGTCACAGTGCGACAACCTTGGCCTGATGCGGGTGAACGCACCCCGAGACCTCGCCGAGCTGGCGGAGGTGTTCGGCTTCGCGCCGGACGAGGCGATCCGGCGAGCCAAGTCGTTCCAGCAGGGGCAGGCGCTGTTCGCCGGCGCTTTCGTCTCGGAGCCGACGTTCGTGCAGATGGGGGAGCGCCTCACTGAGGAGGCCGGAGGAGATGTGAAGGTGCCCCTGCGCCCTGCATGATGTTCGGCGGGAGCCTCGGGCGTGACACTCGCTCACCGTCCGGACCCTGCCCCCTGATGAGTCTCGCCCCATGCTCGCGGCTGCGCCGCACCGCGCACGGCACCCCCGTCAACCCCCTGCCCCGAATCACTCCACCGCCCTAGCGTCGAACCGACCGACCGACAGGCAGAGGAGATGCAGATGAGCGATCCGCAGAACACGCAGGGAACCCCGGGCGCCGACGAAGAGGCCGACACGGCCTCGGGTGGCGCTCCCGACGAGTCGTCGTCGAAGAGCACGGACGAGATCATCGAGGACGAGACGACCGACGAAGACGGCAAGCCCCTCGAGAACCCTTCGGGCGGCTGACTCCGCCGCGCAATCCTGAAACAGACGGCCCCTGATCGACGCACGCGTCGGTCAGGGGCCGTTCTGCGAGATCAAGGCTCGCTATGGTCGAGGAGTGGACTTCGAAACGCAGGTCGGCCTGCTCATGATCTTGAATATCACCCTCGCTGTGCTCGGCGTGATCGTCGGATTGCTCCTGACGTATCTCGTCATCCGCCAGGGTGTCTTCCACGGACTTCGCGCGCACACGCGCTGGATCGACAGCGGCAAGGACTACAAGAAGATTCGCTGACTCACGCCTGCCGCACGGTGAGCATGCGCCAGCCGTCCGGCACCAGCGCCTCGAGAGAGGTCATGTCGTCCGCCTCGATCTCGCGCACCCCGTCGACTCGCTTGAAGGTGCCCGTCGCCTCCATCTTGGCCTCGCCCTTGAGCATGCGCACGGGGGCCGACACGAGATCGAAGCCCGGCTGCTTATGCTGATCGAGCTCCACGAGCACCTCCGCGAGGGTGGTGCCGATGACCTCGGCGGTACTGGACTCGACAGGGCGGATCAGGGCGTAGAGCATGATCCCAGCCTAGGTCGCGGCTGGCGCGCGGCAGCCTCCCCGCTCCGCATCGCCCTCAACCGGCGGCCGCGTGGGCGCCGGTTGCGGCAGCAGCACTGGCAGACGCGGGGGCACTGGAAGCGGGGGTGATCGGCGGCAGGTGCGGGATGCGGATCGGCGCGGTCGAGCGGCTGGGCGGATTGTGGAACCGCTGCAGATCGCTCAGGACGTCTTCTGCAGACATGTACGAGCTCGCCAGCGGCAGGTTCCGCAGCCACAGCACGTCGACCTCGACGGCGTCGACCTGGTAGATGCAGGCCACCGTCTGACGCGCATCGTGCGCCTCGTACCGGCGGTCGAGGATCAGCCACTCGGTCTCCGTGACCTTGCGGAGCTCGAATCGGGGATCGGGCATCGCGGACATCTCAACACTCCAATCAGTCCGGACCAACATCGACTGACAGAGGAGGCACCGCGTCCTGACGGGATGATGTCCGTCCGGTCGACGGGCGTCCTCTGCCCGCCAGAGTTCATCTGGCGGGCGTCCTCTGCCCGCCAGAGTTCATCTGAATTATAGGAAATCCGGTATATCGGTTCAAGTGTCCCGGGCCGTTTCAGGCACGACTCTCGCGGGGCGCGCACCGAATGAAGGGGAAGATCGGTCCGGAGCGCAAGGGTCTGTGGTCGAATCCCTTCGCCGATCTAGTCTCCCTGTCGTGACGAGACAGCAGGAGCGCCCGGGCGCCGAACGGTGGGTGCCGGAGGACGCAGGCGTGGGCGACCTCCGCGCGGCGTCGGAATCATGCCGCGGTTGCGAGCTCTGGCAGGACGCGACGCAGGTCGTGTTCTCGGCCGGGCATCCCGGCGCACGGCTGATGCTGGTCGGAGAGCAGCCGGGCGAGCACGAGGACCGCGTCGGAGAGCCGTTCGTGGGCCCGGCGGGACAGGTGCTGGAGGATGCCCTGGATGCAGCGGGCATCGGCCGTCGCGACGTCTACCTCACCAACGCCGTGAAGCACTTCCGCTTCGAGCCGCGGGGTAAGCGACGGATCCACATGAAGCCGACCACTGCTCACGTCGTGGCGTGCCACCCCTGGCTGCAGGCCGAGGTCGAGGCGGTGCGGCCCCGGCTGATCGTGGCGATGGGTGCGACCGCCGCCAGGTCGGTGCTCGGACGTCCGGTCACGATCGGCGAGGAACGCGGCGTCCTGCTGGCACCGCAGGGGCTCGCCGTCGATCAGGCGCTGGTCACCGCGCATCCGTCGAGTCTGCTGCGGATGCGGGACGCCGATGAGCGCCGAGCGGCACGCCGGGCCTTCGTGGCCGACCTCCGCGCGGCCGCGGAACTCGCCGGCGTGAGTTGATCAGCCGCCGAAGCGCTGAGCGACCGCCGCGATCAGGGCCTCGGCATCGTGCGGGGCGTGGCCGCGTGCATCGTTGTCGAAGTACACGTACACGTCTCGCGGGCGGGCGTCGGTCGCCCCCGTCCCGTCGGCCCAGGAGGCGATGAGGTCTGCCCATTCGTCGAGCTCTGCGGCGGTGTACGCGCTGTGATAGAGCATCCGGGCACCGTGGAGTCGGATGTAGGCGAGGTCGCCGGTGAGGGCATCGAAGCGCGGCCAGCGGCCGGCGGTGTCTGCGGCGACGAGCGCGACGTCGTGCTGGCGCAGCATCCTCAGAGCGTCGGGATCGTCGAAGGTCGCCGATCGTGGCTCGAGCGCGTACTGCAACGGCGCATCCTGCTCGATCTCCGTCCAGGCGCGGCCTTCCAGGCGCTCGTCGTGGCGCTTCGCGAGCTGCTGCGCCTCGCCGGTGGTGCGGGGGAGGGAGCGGAGGAAGCTCTCCAGGACGACGGGGTCGAACTTCTGCCGCTCCGGCAGCTGCCACAGGATCGGTCCGAGCTGAGACCCGAGGGCGAGCAGGCCCGAGGCGAAGAAGTTGGCCAGAGCCTGCTCGACATCCCGCAGGCGCAGCATGTGGCTGACGTATCGGGAGCCCTTGACCGCGAAGCAGAAATCCTCCGGCACCTCCGCACGCCACCGCCGATAGCTCTCCGGCCGCTGCAGCGAGTAGAACGAGCCGTTGATCTCGAGGGTGGGGAAGTGGGTTCCGATGTGCTCGAGCTCCCGGCGCTGGGGGAGCCCTTGAGGGTAGAAGTCGCCCCGCCAACTGGCGTACCTCCACCCCGAGACGCCGATCCTGACGCGTCTCGACTGCGGTGTCGCGGCCATCGCTCATCCTCGTCCGGGGCTTCGCGGTCAAGCCCCTTCTCGGTGGTCGTCGATGTGGTGATCCTGGAGGTCCACATCGACGAAAGGCACTTCATGTCAATGGGCAACGAGTCGAACGATGATCTCCTCCCCGAGGCTGACGTGCAGGAACAGCAGCGTGCCGAGCAGGAGGACGTCCTCGATCCCGAGGTTCTGATCCGCGAGGGAGCGCCCGTCGACGAGAGCGAGGCCGACCTCGCGGACGTCGCCGATCAGCAGCGCGAGGTTCCCCTCGACGATGAGCGGCGAGACGACTGATCGTCCGCGGCTCGGATGCGAGGTCCGCATCGCGCAGCTCCATGGCCGGCTCCCTTCGTCGGGATCCGACGCTAGGGTCGCGAGAGCGCACACGGACCGGGGTTGACGAGTGTCGCTCGGCTTGGTAGCCGACAGGAGCCGAGCGCAGTGGCCGACAGGAACCAGCCGGGTTGGTTGCCCTCCCGAGTATCCAAACCCCACTTTGGATCGCTCGAGAGGGCTCACCGTCCGTCCCGGACGGTAGGGGAGGCGGCGAAGACTTTCGCTGCTCTCACTCGACTGATATCCCCAGATGTTCAGCCGGTAGCCCCCGCTACTTTCAGCAGAATATCGCTTAACCGTCTTGTCCGCCATTTGGGGGACAAAGAAATCTACGAATGTTTCTTCCGAGATGGGGGCTTGTCGTGAGAACGTCCACTCATAGAGTGGGTTCATGGACAGAAAGCTCGTGCTGAACGCCCAGCTCGCCCTCCCTCGCGGACACCGCATCGAGGTGACCGAGCGTGTCGACGAGCACACCGGTGACACCGCCGTCCTCTCCCTGATCGACCTCGACACAGGGGTGCGGTACCGGCGTGCGGAGGACGCCCGTGGCGACGTCATCCGCTGGTCCGGTCGGGTCGTCGACTGCACGATCACTCTCAGCCCGAGTCTGCGCACTGTCATCACGGTCGATGCGGATGGTGACGGAGGAGCGGGGAAGGGGGCAAGAACGGCATTGCGCGGTGCGGATGCAGCGGCAGAGGCGGCGAAGGCGGAGGCCGACCGGTGGGGTGGCGGAGACCGCGAGCCCGAGCCGGAGCCCGAACGCTTCTGGTGAGATTCACCGGAAGTCCCTCGATCGATGCGTGACACCGGTGCGGAGGTCTTCGAAGCCGTCAGCGAGGATGTTCACGACGCCCTCTGCCGAGCGTTCCAGGATCCCTCGGATGATGAGTGCCGGTGAATCCCTGGCGACCCGGTGATACCTGCTCCACACCCCGGTCGAGCAGATGACGTTGATCAGTCCGCTCTCGTCCTCGAGGTTGAGGAAGGTCACCCCTGCTGCTGTCGCCGGTCGCTGACGGTGCGTCACCAGTCCAGCCACCTCGACGCGCCGACCCGTCTCATGGGTCCGCAGGTCTGCGGAGGAGAGCACTCCTCGCGCTCGGAGGGGGTCACGGAAGTGGGCCATCGGATGGTCGTCGGTCGAGACGCCCGTCGCCCAGAGGTCGGCGGAGAGTCGCTCGTAGCTGGACTGGTCGGTGAACAGGGGCGGCTGCACGGCCACCGTCGTGCCAGGGAGGAATCGCGAGCGGTCTTCGGCGGCCGCCCCTGACAGCCAGATGGCCTCCCGACGCTGCAGGCCCAGACACTCGAAGGCGCCAGCGGTCGCCAGTGCCTCGAGCTGCGCGGCCGTGGCATCCGTCCGTCTCACGAGGTCGTTCAGGTCGCGGAACGGGCCGTCCGCCTCGCGGGCCGCGACGATCCGCTCGGCCAGGGGCAGGCCGATGCCACGGACTCCGCTGAGTCCCATGCGCACGGCGTAGCCGCCATCCCGGCGATGCGCGGACGACTCGTCCGGTGCCGCCCTGTCGAAGCGGGGAACCCTGGGCTGTTCGCGATCGCTGCAGGAGTCCCTCCCCGTCGGCCTTCGCAGTGGCGCGCCTGACAGGGGCTCCAAGGTCTCGGTCGCCCCGGAGGCGTGCAGATCGGGGCGCCGTACCTCCACCCCGTGCCGGCGCGCGTCGGCGGTCAGAGTGGATGCGGAGTAGAAGCCCATCGGCTGAGAACGCAGCAGTCCGGCGAGGAAGGCAGCGGGGTAGTGCAGCTTGAGCCACGAGCTCGCGTAGACGAGCAGGGCGAACGACAGGGAGTGCGACTCGGCGAAACCGAAGTTGGAGAACGCCTGGATCTGCGCGTAGATGCGATCGGACTGCTCATCGGACAGCCCGCGCCTGCTCATGCCCGCGTAGAGCTTGTCGCGGACCTTCTCGATCTTCTCGAGGCCGCGCTTGGACCCCATGGCGCGTCGCAGCAGGTCGGCCTCATCGGCGGTGCAGTCGCCGATCGCCGTCGCCATCTGGATCAGCTGCTCCTGGAAGATGGGAATGCCGAGGGTGCGCTCGAGGATCGGCTTGAGATCGTCGTGAGGGTAGGGGATCTCGAGCAGAACAGGGGCCTCGCCCCGTGCGACCCTGGCGCGGTTCTCCTCGTCGAGGGTGTCCTTGGCCATCTTGCGGCGGACGAAGGGGTGCACGGCCCCACCCTGGATGGGGCCGGGACGGATGAGCGCGATCTGGATGGCGAGGTCGTAGAACGCGCGCGGCTGCAGCCGGGGGAGCAGGCCGATCTGGGCTCGGGACTCGACCTGGAAGACGCCGATGGAGTCAGCGCGGCAGAGCATGTCGTAGACCGCCGGCTCCTCCTTCGGGAGCGTCTCGAGCGTCCACTTCTCGCCCGTGGCGTCGAGGATGAGGTCGAAGCAGTGCTGGAGGGCGGCCAGCATGCCCAGTCCCAGCAGGTCGAACTTCACCAGGCCCATCCATGCCGCGTCGTCCTTGTCCCACTGGATGACCGTCCGGTTCTCCATGCGGGCGTGCTCGACAGGCACGACCTCGCCCACGGGTCTGGCCGTGAGCACCATCCCGCCGGAATGGATGCCGAGGTGACGGGGCGCCTTCAACAGCTCACCCGCGTAGTCGAGGACGTTCTCGGGGATGTCGTGCTCGTCGGCGACCTCGAGGCCGGCGCTCCAGCCGTCGACCTGCCTCGACCAGGCATCCTGCTGTCCAGGGGAGAACCCCAGAGCCCTGGCCATGTCGCGCACCGCGTTCTTCGGCCGGTACTGGATGACGTTCGCCACCTGTGCGGCGCGCTCTCGCCCGTACTGCTGATAGACCCACTGGATGATCTCCTCGCGGCGATCCGAGTCGAAGTCCACGTCGATGTCCGGCTCCTCCTGGCGGGTGGTCGCGAGGAAGCGCTCGAAGGGGAGCCGGTAGAGGATCGGGTCGACGGCGGTGATCCCCAGCAGATAGCAGACGGCGCTCGCCGCAGCAGAACCGCGGCCCTGGCAGAGGATGCCCCGCCGCTTCGCCTCGGCGACGATGCCGTGCACGATGAGGAAGTAGCCGGGGAAGTCCTTCTCGGCGATGACGTCGAGCTCGCGGCCGATCCTGCGGCGACCGTCGTCATCGAGGTCCGGGTACTTGGTCGGAACGGCCTCCCACACCAGGTGGCGCAGCCAGCTCATCGGCGTGTGTCCGTCGGGCACCTCCTGCTTCGGGAGGGCGGGGCGAGCGCGGCGGAGGGGGAAGGCGGAGGCCGCTGCGAGCTCGAGGCCATAGGAGATCGCACCGGGATGACGCCGGAACCGTGCCGCCATCTCGGCACCGCTGCGCAGGTGCGCGCCCCCGTGCGCCGGGAGCCAGCCGTCGAGCTCGTCCATGCTCCGCACGGCCCGTACCGCGGCGACCGCCTCGGCGAGGGCAGCCCGCTCGGGTACTGCGTAGTGCACGTTGTTCGTCGCCACCACGGGCAGCCGCATCCGCCTGGCGAGGTCGGCGAGGGCGTCATTGCGACGCGAGTCCTGCGGATCGCCGTGGTCGAAGAGCTCGACGGCCACGTGGTCCTGGCCGAAGAGATCGACCAGGCGGCGCAGGGGGGTCTGAGCATCGCCCGCCTCGAGACCGCGACGGACGCCGCCCTTGCGGCATCCGGTGAGGATGGTCCAGTGCCCCTCGGCCGTCGCCGCCAGCTCGTCGAGGTCGTAGACCGGGCGTCCTTTCTCGCCTCCCCGCAGATGGGCTGTCGTCATGGCACCGGAGAGCCGGTGGTATCCCTCGAGCCCGTCGGCGATCACGAGCAGGTGGTCGCCGATCGGGTCGGGGGATCCCCGCTGCGGTGCATCGAGGCCGAGCGAGAGCTCGGCGCCGTAGACCGTCTGCACGCCCACCTCCATCAGCTCGGCCACCTCGGCGAAGCGGGCGGCGCCGTAGAAGCCGTCGTGGTCGGTGAGCGCGAGAGCGGTGAGGCCGAGGCGCTCGGCCTCGGCCAGGAGGTCTTCCGGAGACGACGCGCCGTCGAGGAACGAGTACGACGAATGGGCGTGCAGCTCGGCGTAGGGGACGGCATCCTCCGGCCGATGCAGCGACGTCGGAGGGGTCCTCTTGCGTCGAGTGCTGACAGGGCCGGGATCGGGGCGGATGAGCGAGGGCGTTCCTCCGGTGGGATACGGGGACTCCTCGCCGCTGAGCGTGCGCTCCAGCTCGTTCCACGACAGGGGAGGGTTGTGCCAGCCCATCAGCGGTACCTCCCCTCGGCCCACCAGCGCTCGCCGGTGCAGAAGACGAGCCAGGCGCGATCGTGGTCGTCGATGATCTGCAGCCGGTGTCCCTTCTTGCCGCCGGCGGCATCCCACCGGCGTTCGTGGATGGGCCAGGGACCGGCCCAGGCGCGGACCTCGTCGCCGTCGATGCGCGTCGGAGCCGCGGAGAGGGCGCCGCGGTCGTCGACGTGGATCGTCTGCCCATCCGGTGCGAGGACCCCGATCGGTCGAGGAGGACGGAAGACCTCGGCGGGCAGCGGATCGGGCAGGCTCCCCGGCCACGGACGCTCGGGGTCGTGCGTGACCACGGCGCGTTCTCCCCACGGGGTGAGCACCTGGCGGTCGGCGAGCCAGCGCCCGCCCGAGAGCGCGGCGGTGACCACCCCCTCGTGCCCGAGCATGGTCTGCACGCGGGAGATGGCGTGATGCAGCCGCTCATCCGTGCCGGACCCGAAGAGCCCAGGCTGATGGTGGGCGGCGTCGTCGACCGCCACGGGGACGATCCGCACCAGGGCGATGCCGCCGAAGGCACGGGCCTCATCGACCGGCTTCTTGGCGTTCTCCGCGCCGAGCGCCTCGAGCTGCCAGCGCACCCGGTCGACGAGGTCGGCGGCATCGAAGCAGGTGGGATGCAGCCAGGGGCGGGAGAACACCATGCCGTCATCGTCGACCAGGTCGATACGCACCTCTGTGCACACCACCGAGGCCTCTCCGAGAGCCAGCATCACCGCATCCGCCGTCTGCCGCACCGCGAACGCGACCTGATCGGCTCCCGCCAGCGGCGGTTCGAACTCGACCGAGCGCACCAGTTCGGGGTCGGGAGGGCGTGGCACCACGGCGCGTGAATCCGACCCGCCCGCCAGGGCGTGCAGGCGTGCACCGCGCTCGCCGAAGCGATCGCGGACATCGGTCTCATCGAGGGCGGCGAACTCGCCCAGCGTCCGAACCCCGAGCCGGACGAGCAGGTCGGCGAGCTGGTCGTCTTTCAGCACCTGCACGGGGAGCGGGGCGAGGAAGTCCTCGGCCCTCCCCGGAGGGACGACGGTGCAGGGGGTGCGACCTCTCGCGGCGAGCTCGGCGGTGAAGGGGCCGTCGGCGATGCCCACGCGGACCTCGGGGAAGCCCGCCTCGCCGAGGACGTCGATCAGAGCGGCCCCGGCCTCGGCTTCGCCGCCGTGGTAGCGGGAGATGCCGCGGGCGCGCACGGCGGCGAGACCGGGACGCAGGAGGGCAGCACCAGGGGCGTGCTTCTCGATGAGCTGCAGCACGGGCAGGAAGGCCCGCTCGTCGCGAGCGGTGTCGTGCGGGAGCACGCGCAGCGACGAGATGTGGCCCTGTGCGACTCGGCGCCGTTGACCGGCGCGCACCCCGTGCTCTCTCGCCGATGCCGTGCAGGCGATGACGGTGTTCGCGTGCACGAGAGCGGTCGGCGGATGCGGCGGCGCCCCGCCGAGCGCCGCCCGCAGCGGCCAGTCGGGGAACCACAGGGCGACGACGCGGAGGGGAGCGCTCATCCGGCCACCGCCAGCGGGTACTCGCGCGCGCCGGTGCCGTCGCCGCGCAGGCCGGGCAGCGCGGTCAGCTCTGTCACGGTCTCTGCGGGGATGCTCTCGGACGGCAGCTGCTCGACAGCGCCCTGGGCGCCGGGGAGACGCACCCGCACGCTCGATGGCTGCGGACTGTGTCTCGTCCTCGCGGTCACGGTGGCCGTCGATCCCTCGATCAGCCCCCACCCCTCGCCGACGCCGAGCCAGTGCTGGTCGTGCAGGCGGATCGATCCCTCGCTCTGCGGCCACGCGCCGGAGGCGGTGGTCTCGGCGACGAGGAGGGTGCTCCCTCTGTCCCGCAGGCGAGCGCTCAACCGGGACACGTCGGCATCACGCGCCCTACTCCCCGGTTGCACGGCGATCAGGGGCACGACCTCGGCGAGGGCGGAGGTGGCCGCGAGCCAGCGGTCTCCCGGCTCGGGGACGAGAATCAGGCGAGGCAGCTCGATGCCGAACGCCGCTGCCGCCTCGACGCCCAGGGTCGGCATGCCGACGACGGCGCACCAGTGCCCCCGCTGAGAGGCGGCCGCGAGCAGGGCGAGGATGAGGCTCGGCGAGGGGGAGACGGTATAGGCGGTGCCCGTCTGCAGCCCCTGCTCGGGAAGGAGGGAGGAGAATGCCGGATCGAGGGGAAGCAGCTGATGCTCGCTGCGTCGCCGCTGCATACGGCTGATCTCCCGGCGCAGCCGAAGAACCTCTCCGGCGCGGGAGTCGCCAGCCGGAGAGAGCGCGGTCACCGCATCGAGCCCGATCCCCATGCATCCATCCTCGAAGATATGTACTAATAAATCAACTGGAGAAGATGACGCTAGTTCGAACCTCCGACATCGGCGGCAGGGGTTATCCACACGCCCCGCATCCTCGCCCTCCGGCTTCTCCTACCCTTCGGTGATGGACATCCGCTCCCTGCTCGTGGTGGCCGTGCATCTGGTGCTCGTCGGGATCGGCTGCCGACTCCTCGTCATCGACATCCGCACCCACCGATTGCCGGATCGGATCGTGCTGCCCACGCTCGCCGCCCTCCTCGTCCTGGTCGCTGTCGACGCCCTGGTGACCGGCGACAGAGCACCTCTCCTCCGGGCCGGCTGCGGTCTGCTGATCCTCGGCGGCTTCTACGGCGCACTCCGCCTGATCAGCCGGGAGGGCATGGGGGGAGGAGATGTGAAGCTCGGTGCCCTCCTCGGCCTGGTGCTGGGGTGGCACGGCTGGCAGGCGCTCGCCGTCGGTGCGGCGTCGGCCTTCGTCCTGGCCGCCCTGTACGCCGTGACGCTGATGCTGCTCGACAGGGCCGACGGCTCCACGCGCATCGCCTTCGGACCGTGGATGATCGTCGGGGCCGTGCTCGGCATCCTCCTGCGATGAGCTCGGATCGGTCGCGGCGGGGATAGGGTGAGGACATGGCACTCGCACGACTTCACGGCGGCCCGCTCGACGGGCAGATCATTCCTCTGGGCGACGCGGACGACAAGCTGATCGTCCCCTACAGCGAGACCCAGGTGGTGTACAACCGACGCGGTGACGCGCAGAACACCGGCGACGCCGACGGCCCCACCGAGGTGGACTACTGGTACGACGAATCCCTCGAGGACATCAGTCCGTCGGATGACTGAGCACCACCCCGCGCCGCAGGCAGGATCCGAGCCCTCCCGCACTGTCGAGGTCGAGCGCAAGTACGACGTCGACGACGCCACCCCGCTGCCCGACTGGACAGGGCTCCCCGGCGTCGACGAGATCTCCGAGGGCGAGGTGCGCGAGCTCGACGCCCGCTACCTCGACACCGCGGATGCCGATCTCTCCCGTGCCGGTGTGGCCCTTCGGCGCCGCACGGGCGGACCGGATGCCGGCTGGCACATCAAGGGTCCGCGTGAGGGTGACGGCCGGGTCGAGATCGGCTGGCCGCTGGGCGATGACGACAGTGTCCCCGCCGAGGTGACCGAGACCCTGTCGCGGTGGACGACGGGAGAGCTGACGCCGCTCGCCCGCATCGAGAACGCCCGCACCGCGTACCTGCTCACCGGCCAGGACGGCGTGATCGCCGAGTTCGTCGACGACCGGGTCCGTGCGACCGATCTGCGGCACGGCGTCAGCCGGGAATGGCGGGAGTGGGAGTTCGAGCTGGGTCCTGCGGCGCCTGCCGACGCGGCAGGGCGTGAGAGGCTGTTCGCCGCTGTCGAGGCCGCGGTTCACACGGCCGGCGGTCGTACGGCATCATCCGGCTCCAAGCTGGCCCGTGCTCTCGGTTTCTGACCCGCGGCGCAAGCCCCTTTCCTCCTCTCGCGCGCTCGTGCTTGAGTGACAGACATGACCCGCTCTGCCGTTCTCCGCTCGCTGCGCACCATCGTCCCGGACACCGTCCTCGAGCAGGAGGAGATCCACGACATCTTCGCCGCGCAGCCGGAGATCGGACGACTCGCACGACGCATCATCGGAGCCTCATTCAACGGGTCCGGGATCGACACACGCCACACCGTGATCGGCGAGCTCGCCTCCGCCGCATCGGAGAACGAGTCGATCTTCTACGACCGGGACTCCGGCGTCCTGGCCTCGCCGGGGACCAAGACCCGCAACGACATCTACGTGCGGGAGGCGTCGCGGCTCTTCGTCGAGGTCGCCCGCAGCGCCCTGGATGCCGACCCCGACGTCGTCGCGTCCGACGTGACGCATGTCATCACGGCATCCTGCACAGGATTCCACGCCCCAGGACCCGAGTACGAGATCGTCCGCGGGCTCGGCCTGTCCGACAGCGTCCAGCGGTATCACCTCGGCTTCATGGGCTGCTACGCCTCGATGCCGGCCCTGCGTGCCGCGGCCCAGTTCTGCGCAGCGGATCCCGATGCGGTCGTCCTCGTCGTCAGCGTCGAGCTGTGCACGCTGCATCTGCGCTCGTCCGAGGATCCCGACCTCATCGTCGCGAACTCCCTGTTCGCCGACGGCGCGGCCGCCGGGATCGTCACTGCACGCGACCTGCCCACTCCCGTGCCCGCCGTGCGCCTGGACGGCTTCCACACGGCGATCGCCGCCGAGGGGGAGAAGGACATGTCCTGGACCATCGGCGACCACGGCTTCGAGATGATCCTCTCCACAGCGGTGCCGCAGATCATCGGCGAGACCATCATCGGGGCGATCCGACCGCTGTACGCCCGCGAGGGAGAGCTCGCAGCCGCCTTCGACCAGGGGAGGGTGGGCGAGCGCGTGGAGCATTGGGCCATCCATCCCGGAGGCCGCAGCATCCTCGATCGGGTGCAGGAGCGACTGCACCTCAGTGACGCGCAGCTGCATCCGGCACGCGAGACGCTGCGGCAGTACGGCAACATGTCCAGCGCCACGATCCTGTTCGTGATCAAGCGCATCCTGGACGACGGCGCGGCAGACGGGTCGCGGATCGCGGCGATGGCGTTCGGGCCGGGACTCACCGCCGAGAGCGCCCTCATGACCGTCTCGTCCGGCGTCGCATGACCCACGATCTCTCGGTGCGCGCTGTCGATGCCCGCGAGCTGATGGACGATCCGGATGCCGACATCGGCATGCTCGAGCGGACGTATGAGCGCTTCCGGCTCGTGAACGCCCTGGTGTCGCATCCGGGGCGGCTCTATCGGCGCGACGTCCGTCCGCGGGCGCGCCGCGGCCCGATCCGCATCCTCGACATTGGCGCGGGCGGAGGCGACGTGAGCCGGATGATCGCAGCCCGGCTGCGCCGAGACGGGTTGTCGGCGGAGATCACGGCGCTGGATGCCGACGAGCGGGCGATCCGCTGGGCGTCCGACCGCGACGGGGGCGCGGGGGTGACCTACCGCTGCGCGTTCGCGGCCGACCTGGTGGCGGAGGGACAGGAGTACGACGTGGTGTTCTCCAACCACGTCCTGCACCACCTCACAGCACCGGAGCTGCACGGACTGCTCCGGGACTCCGCCGCGCTCGTGCGCGAGGGCGGTGCGGTCGTGCATCGCGACATCGCGCGCGGCAGGGTGGCCTATGCGCTCTACGGCGCGGTGACCTGGCTGCTCGGCGGCACCCTGTTCCGCGGATCGTTCATCCGCGAGGACGGGCTGATCAGCATCCGACGGTCGTACACGACGGAGGAGCTGGCGGACGCCGTCCCGACCGGGTGGAGTGTGCGATTCGGACTGCCGTCGCGGCTCGAGCTGCGCTGGGACGCTCGCACCGCACGGCCCTGACACACGAAGGCCCGGTCACGCGCGAGCGTGCCGGGCCTTCATATGTGCGCGGTCGATCAGAAGTTGATCATGTGGCCGGCGAGGCCGTGGAAGCCCTCCTGCAGCGCCTCCGACAGCGTCGGGTGGGTGTGCACGTTGCGGGCCAGTTCGAGTGCGGTGAGGTCCCACTTCTGCGCGAGCGTCAGCTCGGGCAGGAGTTCGGAGACATCGGGGCCGATCATGTGGGCGCCGATGAGTTCGAGGTGCTCGGCGTCGGCGATGAGCTTGACGAAGCCGACCGGCTCGCCGAGTCCGTGAGCCTTGCCGTTGGCCATGAACGGGAACGTCGCGACCTTGATCTCGCGGCCCTCGTCCTTCGCCTGCTGCTCGGTGAGGCCGAAGGAGGCGACCTGCGGCGAGCAGAACGTCGCGCGGGGCATCATCCGGTAGTCGCCGAGGGTCTGGGTCTCGGCGCCGCCGATCGTCTCGGCCGCCACGACGCCCTGAGCCTCGGCGACGTGGGCGAGCTGCAGCTTGGCGGTGACATCGCCGATGGCGTAGATGCCGTCGACGTTGGTGCGCATGTGGTCGTCGATCGCGATCGCGCCGCGCTCGGTCAGCTGCACACCGGTGGCCTCCAGGCCGAAGCCCTCGACGTTCGGCGCGAAGCCGACAGACATGAGGACCTTATCGGCCTCGATCGACGCCTGCTGTCCGTCCTTGCCGGTGTACGACACCGTGACGGAGGAGCCGTTGTCGACGACGGACTCGACCTTGGTGGAGGTGAGGATGTCGACGCCGTAGTTCTTGTACTGCTTGGTGATCTCCTTCGACACGTCGGCGTCCTCGTTGGGGAGCGCGCGGTCGAGGAACTCGATGATCGTGACCTTGACGCCGTAGTTCGTCATCACGTAGGCGAACTCCATGCCGATGGCGCCGGCGCCGACGATGACGATCGACTTCGGGAGCTCGCGCGAGAGGATCTGCTCCTCGTACGTCACGACGTTGTCGCTGAGCTGGACGCCGGGGAGCAGGCGCACCTTGGAGCCGGTGGCGATGATGGCGTTGTCGAAGGTGACCTCCTCGGTCGACCCGTCCGACTTCGCGACCGAGATGGCCTTAGGGCCGGTGAAGGTGCCGCGGCCGTCGTACTCGGTCACCTTGTTCTTCTTCATCAGGAAGTGGATGCCCTTGACGCGCCCGTCGGCGACGACGCGGCTTCGGTCGAACGCCTTGCCGTAGTCGATCGTGAACTCACCCGAGATGCCGAAGAAGTCGGCCTTGTGGTTGAGCGTGTGCGCGAGCTCCGCGTTCTTCAGAAGAGCCTTGGAGGGGATGCAGCCGACGTTGAGGCACACACCACCCCAGTACTTCTCTTCGATGATGGCGGTGGACAGACCGAGCTGCGCGCTGCGAACCGCAGCGACGTATCCGCCGGGACCTGCACCGAGGATGACGACATCGTAGTGTGGCATGCCTTAAGCCTATCGCTCCGAGGGGTCGTCGGAATCGGTCTCGGCGGCGCCGCGGCGTCCGCGGATCGTGAGCCAGACGACGATGGCGATGACGGCCAGGACGGCGGCGATCGAGATCGCCCAGATCCAGACCGAGGCGGATGCCGATTCGTCGGCCCGCGGTGCCTGGGTGATTCCGGAGTCAGGGGCGGCAGTGGCCGCGGCGGTGGGCTCCGCGGTGTCGGGCGCCGGCGTCGGTGCGGCGGTGGCCACAGCCTCTGTGGCCGTGCTGACGGCGAAGTCGAACTCCCCGGAGGTGGGGTGGCCGTCGCTCGAGACGACCTTCCAGATGACGTGGTACTCGCCGGCGGGTCCCTGCCCGGTGAGCGGCTGTGTCACGATCGCGCCGTCCACGGTGGCCGCGCCGTCGGTGACAGAAGCGCCTGAGGTGTCGGTCACGACCACCTCGGTGGCCCCGTCGCCGTCGATGATCTTCGCGCTGAAGGTCAGAGTGAGCTCGGTGGGGAGCGTCTCGACGGTGCCGTCCGCCTCGGGGGAGGAGGCGAGCAGGCTGTCGTGCGCTGACGCCGACAAGGGCGCCAACAGCACGAGGAAGGCGGTGAGGAGCGCCGCCGCGAGGGCGATCGGGGTCACGGGAAGACGACGGGCTGTGGTTTTCACGTGACCAGCCTATGAACCCCCGGTATGCGATGGCTGAGTGCCGATCCGGCTCACGCTGTCCGCCCCGCATCAGTTAGTCTGGAGGACTAGGAGGGCATAGTGACAGACAGCGAAAGCCGATCGGGCGGAGACGCCGCGATCCATCGTCCCGGCGAGCAGAGGCACGACGTGACGCAGACGTTCGGGCATGACTCGGACCTTTCCTTCGTGCCTTTCGGCGTGGAGCTGACAGATGTGGAGCAGAGCGCGATCGCTGCTCTCCCCTCGGGGTCGGCACTGCTGCTCGTGCGGTCGGGTGCCCTTGCAGGTGCCCGCTACCTGCTCGACACCGATGTGACGACCATCGGACGGCACCCGGAGGCGGACATCTTCTTCGATGACGTGACGGTCTCACGGCGTCACGCCGAGGTCACCCGCAACGGATCGACGTTCGAGATCATCGATCAGCGCTCCCTCAACGGAACCTACGTGAACGGCGAGCGCGTCGACCGCAGCGCGCTGGTCGACGGCACCGAGCTCCGCGTCGGCAAGTTCCGACTGAACTTCTTCGCCTCTCCGGTCGATCGCGTCGCGGCGACCGACTGATGGCGGCTTCCCCCGCCCGCGAACGCTCGGCGTCCGCGGGTCTTCTGAGCATCGGTCAGGTCCTCGCGCGACTCACGCCCGAGTTCCCGGAGCTCACCTCCAGCAAGCTCCGCTTCCTCGAGGTCCAGGGGATCGTCACTCCGTCTCGCACCGAGTCGGGCTACCGCAAGTTCTCGCAGGCCGACATCGAGCGACTGCGGCTCGGGCTCACGCTCCAGCGCGACCACTACCTGCCTCTGAGCGTCATCCGCGAGCAGCTGGACGAGGCCGAGGCCAACGGCGACTCCGCGACCCTCGCGCCGCCGCCCTCGATCACGCCGACCCCGCGTCGGTACCGCCGGGAGGAGCTCCTCTCCGCAGCAGGCGCCGGACCCCAGCTGCTCAACGACGCGATCAGCACCGGAGTCATCGTGGCTCAGGAGAGCTACTCCGAGGGCACCGTCGCGCTGCTGCGCGGTCTTGTCGCCCTCGACCGGCACGGAATCGAACCTCGACACCTGCGCTCGCTGCGTCAGGGTGCCGAGCGCGAGGTCGCGCTCATCGAATCCGCCATGTCGTCGCTGCTGCGCAGGACGGACACCGCATCGCGGGCGAAAGCCAGTGAGATGGCCCCGACCCTCGCCGCGAAGATCGACGAGGTGCGCTCGCTCTTCGTCAAGGACGCGCTGACCAGGTTGCTTTCGTAACGAACTGATTGCGACACACCTTCGGTGTCGCACGGATGTCATTGCCGGTGCCCGAGGGCTGCTCTAGCGTGGAGGTAACAGCTCCAGGGAGGAATTCAGATGAATGCGGATGAGCGTGCAGGCGACCCGCGGTTCGTGACCGAACTCCTCTTCACCGACGGTCTGCCCGCGATGGACGACGAGGTCGGCTACCGCGGCGCTGTCGCAGCGCGTGCCGCAGGCATCACGTACCGCCAGCTCGACTACTGGGCTCGTACCGAGCTCGTCGAGCCCACGGTGCGCGGCGCGAGCGGCTCAGGGTCACAGCGGCTCTACGGCTTCCGCGACATCCTCGTGCTGAAGCTCGTCAAGAGCTTGCTCGACACCGGGATCTCCCTGCAGCAGATCCGCACGGCAGTCGACGAACTGCGCCGCGCCGGCATCCGCGATCTTGCCGGGACGACCCTGATGAGCGACGGAGCCTCGGTCTATCTCTGCACCTCGAACGACGAGGTCATCGACCTGGTCAGCCGTGGTCAGGGTGTGTTCGGCATCGCCGTCGGCAAGGTGCTCCGTGAGGTGGAGTCGACTCTGGTCGAGTTCGATGCCACTGCCCCAGACCCCGTCGACGAGCTCTCCGCACGACGCTCGAAGCGCTCAGCCTGAGCTCTGCGACCGCGAGGTCGCTGACGCCACGAAGAAACGGCCACCCTCGCACGAGGATGGCCGTTCTGCTGTGTGCGGTGTCTCAGGCCTGAGCGCCCGACTCGGCGACCTGGATGCGGCCGGTGCGGATGATCCGGTCGAGCAGCTGGTCGAAGTCCGACGCGAGCTCCTGCGCCGAGTCGCCCGGCCAGATGTGCAGCGGCTTCGCCGCACCCTGAGCCTGCTGCAGCGACGTGCGCTCCGGGAGCTGAGGGGAGAGGACGAGCGGACCGAACATGTCGCGCAGCTCCTTGATGCGGAACTGGTGCTCGATCGACTGGGGGCGCACGCGGTTCACCACGATGCCGAGCGGCTGCAGGCGGGGGGAGAGTCCGCGGCGGATCTCCTCGATGGCGCGCAGCGCGCGGTCGGCTGCGGCGACGGAGAAGAGCCCGGGCTCGGTGACGACCATCACCCGGTCGCTGGCGGCCCAGGCCGTGCGCGTCAGCGCGTTCAGCGACGGGGCGCAGTCGACGAGGACCAGGTCGTAGTCGGACTCGACGGCGGCCAGCGCCTCCTCGAGCTTCCACACGTCGCGGACGCTCGGGTGCGGGCCGTCGAAGTTGATGGCGGACGGGCTGCCGATGAGCACGTCGATGGTTCCGGGGTGCACCTTGGCCCAGCCGCTGGAGGTGATCGCCTGACGGACGACCTTCTCCTTCGGGTTCGCCAGGACATCGGCGATGTTGAGCCGACCAGCCACCTGGATGTCCATGCCGGTGGACACATCGGACTGGGGGTCGAGGTCGACGACGAGCGTCCGGACACCACGGGCGAAGGCCGCTGAGGCCAAGCCGAGGGTCACGGTCGTCTTGCCGACGCCTCCCTTGAGAGAGCTGACGCTGAGTACGTGCACGAACACCACGTTACCTTCCCCTAGGCTGGGTGCACACTCAGCCCCGCCCCATGCATGCCGGATCCGGATGTGCATCGAGCTTCCAGAGGTGTGCATGTTCCAGAAGATCCTTGTGGCGAACCGCGGCGAGATCGCGATCCGCGCCTTCCGAGCGGCGTTCGAGGTGGGGGCGAGGACGGTCGCCGTCTTCCCGCATGAGGACCGCGGGTCGGTGCATCGACTCAAGGCCGACGAGGCGTACGCGATCGGCGAGCGGGGGCATCCGGTCCGCGCCTACCTCGACGTGGATGAGATCATCCGGGTCGCGAAGGATGCCGGCGCCGACGCGATCTACCCGGGCTACGGCTTCCTGTCCGAGAACCCGGAGCTGGCGGAGAAGGCGGCCGCGAACGGCATCGTCTTCATCGGCCCTCCCGCGAATGTCCTGGAGATGGCGGGCAACAAGGTCGAGGCCAAACGCCACGCGATCGAGGCAGGCGTGCCAGTGCTCCGCTCGACCGAGGCCTCCGACGACATCGATGCGCTGGTCGCGCAGGCGCAGGAGATCGGGTTCCCGCTGTTCGCCAAGGCCGTCGCCGGTGGCGGCGGACGCGGGATGCGCCGCGTCGAGTCGGCGGGCGAGCTCGCTCCGGCACTGGCCGAGGCGATGCGCGAGGCCGCCAGCGCCTTCGGCGATCCTCGGATGTTCCTCGAGCAGGCCGTGCTGCGTCCGCGGCACATCGAGGTCCAGATCCTCGCCGACAAGACGGGGGAGACGGTACACCTCTTCGAGCGGGACTGCTCGGTGCAGCGTCGCCACCAGAAGGTGGTGGAGATCGCACCGGCGCCCAACCTCGACGACGGCATCCGCACCGCTCTGCACGGATATGCCGTCGCCTTCGCCCGCTCGATCGGGTACGAGAACGCCGGCACCGTCGAGTTCCTCCTCGAGACTGCAGGAGAGCGCACGGGCGAGGTCGTGTTCATCGAGATGAACCCCCGCATCCAGGTCGAGCACACGGTCACTGAGGAGGTCACCGACGTCGACCTCGTGCAGAGCCAGATGCGCATCGCCGCGGGTCAGACGCTCGCAGAGCTCGGGCTCCAGCAGGAGAACCTGCGCGTCAGGGGCGCCGCGCTGCAGTGCCGCATCACGACGGAGGACCCGACCCAGGGTTTCCGACCAGATACAGGGAAGATCACGACCTACCGCTCGCCCGGCGGTGCCGGCATCCGGCTCGACGGCGGCACAGTGCATCAGGGCGCCCAGATCAGCCCCCACTTCGACTCCATGCTCGCGAAGCTCACCTGCCGCGGTCGCGACTACCCGGCCGCCGTGGCCCGCGCGCGTCGCGCTCTGGCGGAGTTCCGCATCCGCGGCGTCTCGACGAACATCCCCTTCCTGCAGGCGCTGCTCGAGGACGAGGCGTTCATCGCGGGCGACGTGAGCACGTCCTTCATCGACGAGCGACCGGATCTGCTGCGTGGTCGCGAGTCGAAGGACCGCGGCACCCGCATCCTCAACTGGCTGGTCGACGTCACCGTCAACAAGCCGCACGGGGCGCACCCCGGCTCGATCGACCCGCGAGCGAAGCTCCCGGCGGTGGACCTGTCGACGGAGCCGCCGGCGGGATCCCGTCAGCGTCTGCTCGAGCTCGGTCCAGAGGGGTTCGCCGCCAGTCTGCGTGCGCAGACCGCGCTGGCTGTCACCGACACCACCTTCCGCGACGCGCACCAGTCGCTGCTCGCGACGAGGGTCCGCACCCGTGACCTCGTCGCCGCCGCACCTCACATCGCCCGGCTGACGCCGGAGCTGCTGTCCGTCGAGGCCTGGGGAGGGGCGACCTACGACGTCGCCCTACGATTCCTCGGCGAGGACCCCTGGGAGCGGCTGGACAAGCTGCGGGCCGCGCTGCCGAACATCGCCATCCAGATGCTGCTGCGCGGCCGCAACACCGTCGGCTACACGCCGTACCCCACGGCGGTGACCGAGGCCTTCGTGCGCGAGGCGGCGGCCAGCGGCGTCGACATCTTCCGGATCTTCGACGCGCTCAACGACGTCGAGCAGATGCGACCGGCGATCGAGGCGGTACGCGCCACCGGGACTGCCCTCGCCGAGGTCGCGCTCTGCTACACCGGAGACCTCCTGAATCCGGCTGAGGACCTCTACACCCTCGACTACTACCTGAACCTCGCCGACGAGATCGTGGCGGCCGGGGCTCACATCATCGCGATCAAGGACATGGCGGGGCTGCTTCGGCCTGCGGCGGCGGCCAAGCTCGTCACGGCGCTGCGCGAGCGCTTCGACCTGCCAGTGCATCTGCACACCCACGACACCCCCGGTGGTCAGCTCGCGACGCTGCTCGCGGCCAGCGCCGCCGGAGTCGACGCGGTGGATGCCGCATCCGCGCCCCTGTCCGGCACGACGAGTCAGCCGTCGCTGTCGTCGCTCGTCGCGGCGCTCGCGCACACCGAGCGGGACAGTGGCATCGATCTCGCTGCCGTCTCGGATCTCGAGCCCTACTGGGAGGCGGTGCGGCGGGTGTACGCGCCGTTCGAGTCGGGACTGCCGGGGCCGACCGGACGCGTGTACCACCACGAGATCCCCGGCGGTCAGCTGTCGAACCTGCGCCAGCAGGCCAAGGCGCTCGGGCTCGCCGACGACTTCGAGCTCATCGAGGACATGTACGCCGCCGCTGACCGCATCCTCGGCCGCGTGCCGAAGGTGACGCCCTCGTCGAAGGTGGTCGGGGACCTCGCTCTGCACCTCGCAGCGGTGAAGGCGGATCCCGCCGACTTCGAGGCGAACCCCGAGAAGTACGACGTGCCGGACTCCGTGGTCGGGTTCATGGCCGGCGAGCTCGGCGACCTTCCCGGGGGCTGGCCCGAGCCCTTCCGCACCAAGGTCCTCGCAGGGCGTTCGGTCCGTACCGGGCTGACCGAGATCTCCGCCGATGATGAAGCAGCACTCGCCGGAGACAGCGCGACACGGCGCGCGCGTCTGAACGCGCTGCTGTTCCCCGCTCCGACGCGGGAGTTCACGCAGATGCGCGAGAACTTCGGCGACCTCTCGGTGCTCGACACGAGCGACTACCTCTACGGCCTCGTGCAGGGCCAGGAGCACCTCGTCGAGATCGATCGGGGAGTGCAGCTGTATGTGGGTCTCGAGGCCATCGGCGACGCGGATGACAAGGGCATGCGCACCGTCATGACCACCCTCAACGGGCAGCTGCGACCGGTGTTCGTGCGGGACCGGTCAGTCGCTGTCGACGTGCACGAGGTCGAGAAGGCCGACATGTCGGTGCCTGGTCAGGTGGCTGCTCCGTTCTCCGGGGTGGTGACCCTGAAGGCGGAGGTGGGCGATGCGGTCCGCGCCGGCGAGCCGGTCGCCTCGATCGAGGCGATGAAGATGGAGGCGGCGATCACCGCGCCGCTCGACGGCGTCGTCGAACGTCTCGCCATCGGGTCCACACAGCAGGTCGAGGCCGGAGACCTTTTGGTCGTCATCCGCCCGGCGCACTAATCTTGTGCGGGCGAGGCCGCGCTCGATGCAGCGCACCCGAGGCCCGCACAAGCTTGGAGTGACAACGTGACCCCGAAGAATGTGAACGAACCGTCGGACGAGGAATCCAGAGGGGTGCTCGACGACGCCGCTTCGCTGGACACTTCGGGAATCGGCATCCTCGGCAACACCGCACAGGTGAGCGTCGTCCTGCCGACCGACGAGGAAGACGACCTCGATGACGACGGCGTCGTCGACGGCGAGGTCGTCGCCGACCTGATCCTGGACGAGCCCGTGGCAGCAGCGAAGGCCGCAGCCGAGACGAGCGCCGCGCGTCCGATCACGCAACCCGCACTCGGCGGCGCTCCGATGATCATCGAGCTGCCCCTGAGCCGAAGCCCGAGCCTCTTCCGGAGCCGGAGCCTGAACTCGAAGCGCAACCGGAGCCCGCTCCTGAGCCGGAGCTCGAGCCGGAGCCGGAGCCCGAGCCGGAGCCCGAGCCGGAGCCCGAGCCCGAGCCGGAGCCCGAGCCGGAGCCGGAGCCCGAACCCGAGCCGGAGCCCGAACCCGAGCCGGAGCCCGAGCCCGAGCCCGAGCCCAGCCTGGAGCCGGAGCTTGAGCCTGAGCCGGCCGCGGTCACAGAGACCGACTCCGAGCCGATGGCCGCTCCCGCCGCACGCACCGACGTCGCCGCAGAGGCGGCCGCAGCTGCGGCGTTCATCGCCAAGGCGCAGGCCGACCTCGATTCCGGCCGCGGATCCCGCCGTTCGTCGCCCTCGGCATCGCTCGCATCGAAGGAGAGTCCCGCAGTGGACGCATCGAAGGACAAAGCCGTCGCCGCACGGCCGACCCGCGCCAACCGCACCGAGGTGCAGCTCGCGGCGAAGCGACTGGACGATCTCGGCGACTCGTCGCGCGAGAGTGCCGACCTGCTGACGGCCGATCGTCTTCTGGATCCGCATCGTCTGCAGAAGCCCGAACCGGAGGGGGCGTGGAGTCACTTCCTGTACACGATCTCCGGTCGCCGCATCAATATCGGCGACGGGCGTCGCGCGCGTGAGCGGAAGGCTCTCAGCGCCCGGATCGCTGCACCGATCGTGGGCGGCGCACGCTTCGTGCCCGTGCTTTCCCGCAAGGGCGGTGTCGGCAAGACGACGGTGACGACTCTCCTGGGGATGGCGCTGGCGGATGCGCGCGACGATCGCGTGATCGCCGTCGACGCGAACCCCGATCGCGGAACCCTGGCCGAGCGCGTGGTTCGCCCGCACCACAACAAGTCCGTGCGCGACCTCGTGCGCATCCATGACCAGGTGCGCGGATATCACGACATCTCCGCGATCGTCGCGAGAGACGCCACCCGCCTCGACGTCCTCGCCTCTGATTCCGATCCGCGCATCGCTGAGGCCTTCAGCGACAGCGACTACCGCGACGTCGCCGGTGTCGCCGCCCATTACTACTCACTCGTGCTCACCGACACCGGAACCGGCATCGTGCATTCGGTCATGTCGGCCACGCTCGACCTCGCCGACCAGCTCGTGATCGTGTCGGGTCTCAGCGTCGACGAGGCCCGTCTCGCGTCCGAGACCCTCACGTGGCTGGAGAGCAACGGTTACGCCGAGCAGGCGCGGGAGGCGGTGGTCGTGCTCAACCAGTCGACTCCGGGCGCTCCTCTCGTCAGGCTCAACGAGCTCGAGTCGCACTTCCGCACGCGGGCGAAGCACGTGGTGCGGATGCCGTACGACGCCCACATCGCCGGCGGCGGGACGATCGTGTTCGCGAACCTGCAGCCCGAGACGCGCGTGGCCGCCCGCGAGCTCGCGGCGCTGCTCGTCGAGGGACTGCGGGCGAAGGGGGCCTGATGACCGTTCGCGAGATCCGGGTCTTCGGAGACCCCGTGCTCCGCACCGTCTGCGCCCCGATCGACGACATCGACGACGGCGTGCGCGCTCTGGTGGCCGACCTGGTCGACACGGTCGAGCTGCCTGGGCGCGCCGGTGTCGCCGCTCCGCAGATCGGGGTCGCGCTGCGCGCGTTCAGCTACAACATCGACGGCGACATCGGGTACGTGCTGAACCCGGTCCTCACGGAGGTGCGCGGCGAGCCGGTGCCGACCGGTGAGGGCTGCCTGTCGGTCCCCGGCCTCTGGCACGACGCGCTGCGGCATCCGTGGGCCAGGGTCGAGGGCATCGACCTCGACGGCCGACCCGTGGTGCTCGAGGGGGAGGGACTCCTCGCCCAGGCACTCCAGCACGAGACCGACCATCTCGACGGCAGGCTCTACCTCTCGCGTCTCGATGCCGAGACCCGCAAGCGCGCGATGCGCGAGGTTCGCGAGAGCGCCTGGTTCTGACCCGGATGAAGGAAAGGCCCCGCCGAGGCGGGGCCTTTTCTGTGCGAGCGAGTCCGCTCAGCCGCCGATCGCGACGTTGGTCGTCGTGACGGGCTCGTCGTAGATCGCGGCGATCTCATCGGCGAAGTCGCTCATGATCACGTTGCGCTTGATCGACAGCTTCGGGGTCAGATGTCCGGATGCCTCAGTCCATTCGCTCTCCAGCACCGTGAACTTGCGGATCGACTCGGCCCGCGAGACGCGCGCGTTCGCCGCATCCACCGCCCGCTGGATCTCGGCACGCACCGCCTCGTTCTTCGAGGCCTCGGCGAGGGTCATCTCTTTGGGGAGTCCGGCGTTGGCGAGCCAGGTCGGCAGCATCTCGGGGTCGAGGGTGATCAGTGCCGAGATGAACGGACGCTGGTCGCCGACGACGACGACCTGGCCGATGATCGGGTTGGCGCGGATCGGGTCCTCGAGCGCCGCGGGTGCGACGTTCTTGCCGCCGGCCGTGACGATGATCTCCTTCTTACGACCCGTGATGGTCAGGAATCCCTCGGAGTCGAAGTTGCCGATGTCGCCGGTGCGGAACCAGCCGCCCTCGCTGAACGCCTCGGCGGTGGCGTCGGGATTGTTCCAGTACTCCTTGAAGACGTTGATGCCACGCACTTCGATCTCGCCGTCGTCGGCCAGACGCACGCCGACTCCCGGGAGAGCGGGCCCCACGGTGCCGATCTTCGACTTGTCGGCGAGGTTGACCGTCGCCGGGGCGGTCGTCTCGGTCAGGCCGTAGCCCTCGAGGATCACGACGCCGAGGCTGTGGAAGAAGTGCCCGAGGCGGGCGCCGAGGGGTGCCGATCCGGAGACGGCGTAGACGACCCTGCCGCCCATGGCCTCGCGGAGCTTTCCGTAGACGAGCTTGTTGAAGAGCGCGAACTTGAGCTTGGTCCCGAACGGGATGCTCTTGCCCTCTTCCACGAGCTTCGAGTGCTGGATCGCGACGTCGGCAGCGGCACGGAAGATCTTGCCCTTGCCTCCGGCCTCGGCCTTCTGCTCCGCCGAGTTGTAGACCTTCTCGAACACGCGGGGCACGGCCAGCAGGAAGGTGGGCTTGAACGACCCCAGTGCCGGGAGCAGCTGCCGGGTGTCCGGCTGGTGGCCGGTGCGGACACCGGCATGGATGTTCAGGATCGAGATGAAGCGGGCGAACACGTGCGCCGTGGTGATGAACAGCAGCGTCGATGCGCCAGGGGTCTGAACCACGGCATCCAGCGCCTTCGCGGAGTTGCGTGAGAGCTCGACGAAGTTGCTGTGCGTGAGCACGCATCCCTTGGGACGCCCGGTGGACCCGGAGGTGTAGATGAGCGTCGCGATGTCGGAGCCGACCGCGATGTTGCGGAGCCGCTCGATCTCAGCGTCGCTGACGGAGGCGCCCTGCGCCGTGAGCGTGTCGATCGCTCCGAGATGCAGCTGCCACACCTCGCGGAGCAGGGGAAGGTCGCCGCGGACCTCGTCGAGACGCGCGAAGTGCTCGGGGGACTCGACCACGACCGCGATCGCACCGGAGTCCTCGAGGATCCACTGGATCTGAGAGGGGGAGCTGGTCTCGTAGATCGGCACCATCACCGCGCCGGCGTAGAAGAGGGCGAAGTCGACGAGCGTCCACTCGTAGGTGGTGCGCGCCAGGAAGCCGACCTTCTCGCCTGGCTTGATGCCGGCGGCGACGAAACCCTTCGCGAGGGCGATGACGGCCGTCTGGAAGTCGGCGGCGGAGATGTCGCGCCATCCGTCACCGTCGGGCACGGCGAAGAGGGGGCGGTCCGGAGTCGCCTCGACCCGCTTGGCCAGCAGGTCGGCGATGTTCGCTTCGGGGTCGGCGGGGACGACGGCGGGGACTTCAAACTGGACCACGGCAGCTCCTTCGGTACCGGTCGGGCACTGGTTGCACCCGAGTCTAGAGCATGGGACCGGGTCGCACGAAGGGTGACACTCAGTCGCGAACCGACCCGGGTGCGCACGATGCGATGGCGGATGCCGGTCACGGCGCTAGACTTCACCTCGATGTTCTACTGGCTGATGAAGTACGTCGCGATCGGCCCCGTGGTCAAGGCCGTCTTCCGACCATGGGTGGTCGGCCGCGCCAACATCCCCAAGAACGGTGCGGCGATCCTCGCCAGCAACCACCTCTCGTTCGCCGATTCGATCTTCCTCCCGCTGATGATCGACCGGCCGATGTCGTTCCTCGCCAAGAGCGACTACTTCACGGGCCGGGGGATCAAGGGCTGGGCGACCAAATTCTTCATGAAGGCCACCGGTCAGATCCCGATCGACCGATCCGGGGGCAAGGCCTCTGAGGCCTCACTGAACACGGGCCTCCAGGTGCTCGGTCGCGGCGACCTCCTCGGCATCTATCCTGAGGGCACCCGCAGCCCCGACGGACGGCTGTACCGAGGACGTACAGGCATCGCGCGCATGGCGATGGAGGCGAAGGTCCCGGTCATCCCGGTGATCATGGTCGACACCGATACGGCGATGCCCATCGGGCAGCGACTTCCGCGGGTCGTGAGGGTCGGGATCGTCATCGGAGAGCCCCTGGACTTCTCGCGCTACGCGGGCATGGAGAACGACCGCTACATCCTCAGATCCGTCACGGACGAGATCATGGTGGCCCTACAGCGCCTGGGTGAGCAGCAGTACGACGACGTGTACGCGTCGACCGTCAAGGACCGCCTCCCCGCCCGCGTCACACAGCGCTCCTGAGGCATCCGCGCGCTGCCGCGAGCACTAGGCTGGACCCATGCTCCAGCACCACACCGACGCGCTTGATGCGTGGCGCTCGCTCCCGATCAAGCAGCAGCCGCAGTGGCCGGACGCCGAGCGCGTCTCGGAGGTCTCCACGCAGATCGCCGCGCTCCCGCCCCTGGTGTTCGCGGGTGAGGTCGACAACCTCCGCGACCGGCTGGCTCGTGCCGCGTCCGGCCGCGCGTTCCTGCTCCAGGGTGGCGACTGCGCCGAGACGTTCGCCGGCGCGACCGCCGACCAGATCCGCAACCGGATCAAGACCGTGCTGCAGATGGCTGTCGTGCTCACCTATGGCGCGTCGATGCCGGTCGTCAAGATGGGTCGCATGGCGGGTCAGTTCGCCAAGCCGAGATCCAGCGACACCGAGACTCGCGGCGACGTCACGCTTCCCGCCTACCGCGGCGACATCGTCAACGGGTACGACTTCACCGAAGGGTCGCGTCGCGCGGATCCCGGCCGCCTGCTGCAGGGGTACCACACCGCCGCATCGACCCTGAACCTGATCCGTGCCTTCACCCAGGGCGGGTTCGCTGATCTCCGCGAGGTGCACTCGTGGAACAAGGGCTTCGCGCAGAACCCTGCCAACCAGCGTTACGAGCGCATGGCGGCGGAGATCGACCGCGCGATCAAGTTCATGGAGGCCGCGGGAGCGGACTTCGACGAGCTCACCCGTGTGGAGTTCTTCACCGGCCACGAGGGCCTGCTGATGGACTACGAGCGTCCGATGACGCGCATCGACTCCCGCACGGATACGCCGTTCAACACCTCGGCGCACTTCCTCTGGATCGGCGAGCGCACGCGCGACCTCGATGGGGCGCACGTCGACTACTTCTCGAAGATCCGCAACCCCATCGGCGTGAAGCTCGGCCCGTCGACGACTCCGGAGACGGCCCTCGCGCTGATCGACAAGCTCGACCCGAACCGCGAGCCCGGCCGCTTGACGTTCATCACGCGCATGGGCGCAGGCAAGATCCGTGACGCGCTGCCGCCGCTGCTCGAAGCTGTCCGCGACTCCGGTGCGCAGCCGCTGTGGGTCACCGATCCTATGCACGGCAACGGCATCACCACCCCGACCGGCTACAAGACCCGTCGCTTCGACGACGTCGTCGACGAGGTCCGCGGATTCTTCGAGGCGCATCGCGCCGTGGGGACCTTCCCCGGCGGCATCCATGTCGAGCTGACCGGTGACGACGTCACCGAGTGCCTCGGCGGCTCTGAGCACATCGACGAGGCCGCGCTCGCGACCCGCTACGAGAGCCTGTGCGATCCGCGCCTGAACCACATGCAGTCGCTCGAGCTGGCGTTCCTCGTCGCCGAGGAGCTCGAGAAGCGCTGACCGGCACCGCAGTGCAGAAGAACCGCCCTTCCCGATCCGGGGAGGGCGGTTCTTCGTCGTCTGGCGTGCCGTTGAGCGGGTGCCCGGTACCGCGACCCGCCGGTCAGCCGCTGAGCTGGATGGACAGCTGCACCTTGCCGCCGCGGGGGAGCTGCGCGTCGGAACCGGGGTCCTGGGCGGTGACCCTGGCCATCTCCCCGAAGCCCGGCAGGTCGCCCCAGGCCGCGTATCCGGCGGTGAAGCCGGCTTCCTCGAGGATCTGCTTGGCTTCGACGAGCGTCCTGTCGGTGACATCGGGGACGTCGAACAGCTCCGGTCCCTTCGAGACGATGAGCTGCACGGTGTCACCAGGACGCCAGTTGCCCTCGGACGCACGGTCGGCGACGCCGATCACGAGGTCCTTGTCCATCGACTCGCTGAAGTCGTAGATGATGTCGCCGGACACCTCGAGCTTCTTGTCGGTGAGCGTGGTCGTCGCCTGGTCGACGGACAGGCCCGTGACGTCGGGGAAGGCACCCGCAGACACATAGAGCTCGACGGTGTCGTCCTCGAGGAGCTCGCAGCCTTCTGCGCAGCTGTAGGCCTCGCCGCCGTCGCGCGGAGTGACGAAGGCGTTGATGACGCGCCCCTCGTCGGCGTCGGAGAAGAGCACGAGGGGCTGCTCGGTGACATTGACCCTGAGGTCGGCGAGGTAGTCCCTGGCCTCCTGCTCGGTCTTGCCGTTGAGTGTCTCGGCCGTGTGCGACGCGGGCCCGATCGAGACGATCACCGTCACCTCGGCGCCCTTGTCGAGCCGCTCACCCTCACCGGGATCCGAGCGGATGGTCTCGCCGGCGGCCACCTCGACCGAGTTCTCCTCGCCGCGCACGGGGGTGAACCCGTCTGCGACCAGGGCGGCTGCGGCGTCGTCGTACGACAGTCCGGCAACCGACGGCACGGCGATCAGCGATCCGGGACCGGAGCCGAACCACCATCCCACGCCACCGGCCACGGTCGCCAGCAGCAGGACCAGAGTGAGCAGGAACGCGCCGCGCGCACGACGGCGGGAGGATCGTCGACGCAGCAGCGTGGCGTTGTCGACGGCGGCAGGTGCGGGAGCTGTCGGGTCGGCGATGACCATGGTGCTCGGCATGACCTTGGTCAGGTCGGCAGAGTCGGCCTGCGAGCGCTGCGACCCTGTCGCCGCAGCCACCGCCGGGGCGATTCCCAAGCCGCGCTCGATCTCGCGCAGCCGGTCGAGCATCTGCTGGGCGTCGTCCGGTCGCTCGTCGGGGGACTTCTCGGTCGCCCACAGCACGAGCTCGTCGAGCTGCTCCGGTACCCCGGGGTTGCGGACGCTCGGCCGGGGGACCGACTCCGTGGCGTGCTGGAAGGCGATCTGCATCGGCTGCTCGCCCTTGTACGGCTGCTCGCCCACCAGCATCTCGTACAGCATGATGCCGAGCGCGTAGATGTCGCTGCGTGCGTCTGCGGTGCCGCGCGTGACGAGCTCCGGCGCCAGGTAGGCGATCGTGCCGAGGAGCTGCTGTCCCGTCGCCGTGTTGGCGGTGGTTGCTCGCGCGAGGCCGAAGTCGCCGATCTTGATGCGGCCGTCCTCCGCCAGCAGCACGTTCTCGGGCTTGACGTCGCGATGCACGATGCCGGCACGGTGAGCGGCCGCGAGGCCGGCCAGCACGGCATCCATGATGGTGATGGTCTGGGGGATGGTGAGCCGCTTCTGCTCGCGCAGCAGCTCGCGCAGCGTGATGCCGGGGAGGTACTCCATGACGAGGTAGGCGAGCTCGCCGTCCTGGCCCTGGTCGAAGACGTTCACCACGTGCGGATCCGCCAGTCGGGCGGCAGCACGGGCCTCCTGGATGAACCTGCTCTGGAAGGCGGAGTCGTCGCTCAGGTGCGCGTGCATCACCTTCAATGCGATGCGGCGCTCGAGGCGCAGGTCGGTCGCCACGTACACGGTGGCCATGCCTCCGCGGGCGATCCGAGCGCGAACCCGGTACCGACCGTCGACAAGCCGCCCGATGAGGGGGTCGGCCTGCTGATTGGTCGTCACGTCAAGATTCTATGGAGAACTGCCTGAAAGCTCGGGGAGCGGCTCGCCCCTCGACCCTGCGGGTTTGCCGGAAAGGCGCTCATCCGTGCGTGGCGAGCCACTGGTAGGCCTGGGTCTCCCACTGCCCATAACGATCGGGATACGCCGAGATCTGCACGGCCTGGGCGGCGTCGGTGAATCGCATCCGCTCCCACCCCGCGATGTCGAGCAGTCCGCGGGTCGTCTGACCGTTCGGATCGTGGGTGCCGCCGAAGAACACCCGCGTGCTGCGACTGGAGTCCAGTGCCTGCGCAGCGGTGCCCCAGCCCATGCTCGGTCGCTGCTGGAACAGTCCGATCGAGTCCCGGTCACCGGACGGCAGGTTGCGCATGCTCGATTCGACCATCGCCGTCGCCAGGGCGATGGCGATGGCGCGATCGGACACCCCGAGGTCGCGCCCGATGCGGATGATCAGGGCGGCGTTGCCCGCCTGCTCGGCGTCGAGGGAGGCGAACAGCTGCGGAGGCGGTGTCTTCGCCGACACCGACGCCGGCGCAGTGGTGGCGGCGGCGACCGCGATCTTCTGGCCGGGGTAGATGATGGACCCGGCCGACAGCCCGTTCAGCGCATAGAGCTTCGCGACCGTCGTCCCGTACTTCTGTGCAATGGCGAAGAGCGTGTCGCCCGCGGCGACGGCGTGGGTCTTTCCTCCGGCTGTGACCGGGGGAGCAGTGGGCGCGGTGGCAGTCACGGCCGTGGCCGCCGGAACGCCGGAGAGCGCGAGCTTCTGCCCCGGGTAGATGACGGATGCCCGGGTGAGTCCGTTCGCTGCGAGAACCGCGTCGACGGTCGTGCCGTGTTTCGCCGCGATGGCGAAGACGGTGTCGCCGGCCGCGACGACATGCACGGTCGTGGCGGGGGCGACGGGGGCCTTCGGCGTGACGGCAGCGGCTCCGCCGGTGAGCCGGAGCTTCTGACCGGGGTAGATGACCGACCGCCAGCTGAGGCCGTTGCGGGTGAGGACGTCGACCGTGCGCAGGCCGAACCGGTTCGCGATCGACGAGACGGTGTCGCCGGGCTGCACGACGTACGTCGCTGGCGCGCTCTGGGCGGCGGGCGCGCGCAGCGCGGTCGCCTGCAGGTGCTCGAGGGGAGCGGTGACGGCGTCAGCGGTTGTGGGGGCAGCGGATGCCGGGACGACCGCGAGTGCTCCCGACAGAGTGCCGAGAACCGCGGCAGGCATTCCCAGGCTGAGGTAGCGCGTTCGACGCGCGACGGTGTGCGTTCTCACGGAGGGGCCCCCTTGTTCGGCGTCTGCCCACGCTGACACGGATGTATACGGAAGTCAACAGAAGTGACCTCTGTTACCGGTGTGGCAGGAGTGATTAACGAAGGAACAAGGGGGCTGGAAATGCGGCGCGTGCGCGGAGGTGAGATAGTTGCTGTGTGTCTGTGCCGTCTGAGAACCAGCCCTCCGAAAACCCGCAGTCCGAGACTGCGGCAGCCGCGACCGGCGGGAACGCCTCCGGTGTGACCGCCACCGAGTGGCTGACGATGCCTGATCTCGTCGAGGCCCTCGACGAGACGCTCGGTCGGGTTCGTCGACTGATCGACGAGCACTATCTGGTGGGCTCGCGTCGCACCGGCGTCTTCGCCGTCCCGTCGATCTTCCTCGTCGACGGGCACCCGCTGTCGTCGCTGCGCGGAACGATCATCGTGCTGCAGGATGCGGGCTTCACCGATGACGAGGTCATCGACTGGCTCCTGGCCGACGACGAAGAGCTCGGTCGATCGCCCATCGCGGCGCTGCTCGCCGGTCACAAGAGCGCGGTGCGCCGCGTCGCCCGTACTCTCGCCTGACAGCCGGCCGCGCCGGGTCGCTCAGGCTGATCGAACGGTCGCGGCCCGCGCGAGATCGCGCAGGTCGCCGACTGCCGCGTTGTCCAGCCGAGCGCCGGAGAGCGCGCGATCGGCCTCCAAGGCATACTCGCCGATCATGTCCTCGACCCGGGCGAGTGCACCCGAGTCCGCGATCGTGGCCTGCAGGAAGGACACCTGCTGAGCTGTGAGCTCCGGGTCGCCGAGCATCTCGTCGAAGAGGTTCCGCGCTGACGCCTCGAGCGTCTGCCGGGTGAGCGCCACGAGCACGGTGCGCTTGCCCTCGCGGAGGTCGTCACCGGCGGGCTTGCCGGTGACCGCGGCATCCCCGAACACTCCGAGCATGTCGTCGCGGAGCTGGAAGGCCATGCCGACGGGGTGTCCGAAGCGCCGGAGCGCGTCCAGCTGCTCCTCGTCTCCGTCTGCGATCGCCGCGCCCAGGACGAGCGGCTGCTCGATGCTGTAGCGAGCTGACTTGAATGAGACGACCCGCAGCGCCCGCTCGACATGGGAGTCGGTCGCGTGCACACTCCATGCCGATTCCTCGGCGATGTCGAGGAACTGCCCGACGGTCACGTCGCGGCGCATCCGGCCGTACTCCCGTCGCACTGCTGCGGCATGAGGGAGGTCGCGGATCGCGTCCTCGAGCAGGTCGTCGCTCCAGGCCACGAGCAGATCGCCGAGCAAGATGGCCGATGAGCGGCCGAAAGCCGCGGCATCCCCCCGCCAGCCGGAGTTCCGATGCGTGCCCTCCAGCGCGCGGTGAGCGGCGGGACGACCGCGACGCGTGTCGGAGTTGTCGATGATGTCGTCGTGGACCAGAGCGGCGGACTGGAAGATCTCCAGAGCAGCGCAGACATCCCAGAGCGCAGTCGTCTCCTCGGCGCGGCGATCGTCGAACCGGGCCACCGCCTGCCAGCCGGCGTGGCAGAAGCGCGCCCGCAGACGCTTGCCTCCGACCAGGGTGTCGGCGGCCGAGTCGACCAGAGCGGCGGCGTCGGGCCCGTAGTCCTCCGATTCCCTCCGCATCCGGTCGAGGAACAGCCGGAGGCGACCGGCGACGGCGTCGGAGACAAGGGTGGGGGACGGCACGACTCCCAGCATACGTAAAGCCAACCAGGGGTCCGACGGCTAGCCCCGAGCCTCATCCCGCGCGTAGAATGGATGGACGATACCCGAGGGGGACGAAATGCCACTCTCCGAACAGGAGCAGCGTCTGCTCGACGAGATGGAACGCCATCTCCTCCACAACGACGCCGATGTCGTCACTGCGCCGTCAGGTGACCGCGCTCTCAGCTACCGCAATCTCGTGTACGGAGCCCTGCTGCTCCTTGTGGGTGTGGGTGGACTGATCGTCGGCGTGGTGCTCGGAGACGTGTGGGGAGTCGTCGTCGGCGTGATCGGCTTCGCCGCCATGCTCGGCGGAGTCATGCTCGCCGTCACCCCGGTACGCAAGCCGCTCTCCGCCGTTCCGCGTGAGCGTGCCCCCAAGCAGCAGAGTTCCGCGTCCTTCATGGACCGCATGAACGATCGGTGGGATCGTCGCCAAGACGGTCACTGACCAGACACTTCTTCTCAGACCCGGATGCCTCGAGCATCCGGGTCTTCGTCGTTAACCGGGGTCTTCTTCGGTGAAGGGGAGTCCGGCGAGGTGCGCGATTCGCGCGCGCGGCCGGATCCTCCACTCGCGCTCCACCTTCCTCTACCGCGTGATTCCGCGGTTCTTCGGCATGCCTCGGTGCTCGTCAGGAGTTATGGGGCGGATTGACCGTAGGTTTGTGGAGGAAAGTGGAGTAAAGTGGGGCGCACCTCGAGTTGGCCGGACGGAGAGGGGGTGATGGCTGATGTTGCTGGGAACGCATTCTCCGAAGTTGGACGACAAGGGACGGGTCATCCTTCCCGCGAAGTTCCGCGAAGACCTCGGTGGCGGCATCGTCGTCACCCGAGGGCAGGAACGCTGCCTCTACGTCTTCAGCACGGCCGAGTTCGAGACGATGCACGAGCGGATCCGTCAGGCGCCGCTCGCGAACAAGCAGGCGCGTGACTTCATGCGCCTGTTCCTCTCCGGTGCCAGTGCGGAGATGCCTGACAGCCAGAACCGCATCACCATCCCCGTGCACCTTCGTCAGTACGCGGGGCTGCAGAAGGAACTCATCGTCACCGGAGTCGGCGCCCATGCCGAGATCTGGGATGCCGAGAGCTGGAACAGCTACCTCGCAGCCGGCGAGGAGACCTACGCCGATCTCGAGCAGGAGGTGATTCCGGGACTCTTCTGACCACGGCTGTGATGCCCCGCCGCTCCCGCCCCGACACACTTCCCCGGTGCCGGGTCGCGAAGCGGAGGGGGATCAGGGCCCTGGTCTCCGACACACAGAGATCACCCGAGAAAGATCATGAACCTCCGCGACATCCACACCCCCGTCCTGCTCGAGCGCTGCATCGAGCTCCTCGCCCCGGCCCTCACGGCCGACGGGGCGGTGCTCGTGGACGCCACCCTCGGAATGGGCGGGCACTCCGAGGCGCTGCTCGAGCGTTTCCCGAACATCCGCCTGGTGGGACTGGACCGCGACACCGACGCACTGCGCATCGCAGGGGAGCGGCTCGCTCGCTTCAAGGACCGCGTCACGCTGGTGCATACGGTGTACGACGAGATCGGGCTGCACGCACAGGGCGCGGCCGGCATCCTCTTCGACCTGGGCGTCTCGTCGCTGCAGCTCGACGAGGCCGAGCGCGGGTTCGCCTACTCGAAGGACGCTCCGCTGGACATGCGGATGGACCAGACGAAGGGCGTGACGGCCGCCGAGGTGATCGCGACCTACAGCGAGGGCAACCTCCGTCGCATCTTCGAGCGGTACGGCGAGGAGAAGCTCGCCGGACGCTATGCGCGGTTCATCATCGCCGCTCGCGAGAAGAAGCCGATCACGCGGTCAGGGGAGCTCGTGGAGATCCTCATCGCGGCGACCCCGGCGGCCGCGCAGCGGGCCGGCCACCCCGCCAAGCGGGTGTTCCAGGCGCTGCGCATCGAGGTCAACACCGAGCTGAACGTCCTCGCGGACGCCATCCCCTCGGCGATGGACGCCCTCACCGTGGGCGGGCGGATCGTCGTGATGTCGTACCAGTCCCTCGAGGATCGCCTCGTGAAGCAGGCCTTCGCCGCAGGCGCGGCATCCACTGCCCCTCGCGGTCTTCCCGTCGAGCTGCCTGAGCATGCTCCGCGGTTTCGCATCATCACCCGGGGAGCCGAGCTCGCCGACGACGACGAGCGCGCACGCAACCCCCGGGCGATCCCGGTGCGTCTGCGCGCCGCTGAGAAGGTACGGGAGAGCGCATGAGCGTCAACGCCGTCGCACGTGAACCCCGGGTGCTGCCCGAGGCGCCCGCACGCGAGCCCCGCAGGCGTCTGGAGCCGGTGACCGGCACCCCGGCGCGACGCAAGCCGAAGCTGGCGTACGCGCTGATGGCCGTGGCAGGGGCGATGGCGATCGGAGCGGCGCAGATCGGCCTCTCGCTCGCGATCACCCAGGACTCGTTCGTACTGGCTGGGCTCTCGTCGCAGCAGCACGAGCTGGATCTGCGCACTGATGCGCTGCAGGAGGACCTCACCGGCCTCAGCTCGCCGCAGTCGCTCGCCAGCGGCGCGGCGGACCTCGGCATGGTCGTGGCCGGCTCGCCCTCGTACATCCGACTGAGCGACGGAGCGATCTTCGGCGCGGGGTCCGGCGCGAGCGGCGCTTCGACCGTCGACCCGAACGGGGCCGGCGCCGTGAGCAACGCGCTGCTGAACGACGTCCCGGTCAACGCCTCCACCGAGGACGACGCCACGCCGGAGCATCCGACGCAGGAGCTGCCGCCCGCCATCACCGACGGGCTGCCCAGCCCGAGCACCCGCTAGCCGATCCCCGACATACACGATCCGACGGAGAGAGTCCATGACGACACGAGCCACCCGGACGCCCCGGCGACGCACGGTCGTCGCGCTGGCCGTGATCCTGACGATCCTGGCCGCCTTCGTGGTGCGTCTGATCGACATCCAGGTGGTCAAGGCCGACGAGCACGTCGCGCAGTCTCTGGAGTTCATCGCACACGGCACCGCGATCCCCGGACAGCGCGGATCGATCGTCGACGCCGACGGCGCGGTGCTGGCGGAGAGCGTCATGGTCTATGACGCCCAGCTCAGCCCGCAGGTGATCCGGGTCCTCGAGGAGAACACGAAGAACCCGCCCGAGCTGCCGTGGGCGGAGGCCTCCACGCGTATCGCGGAGATCATGGGGCTCGATGCCGAGAAGCTGCGCGCCGATGTCGCCGCGGCGCTGGCAGAGAACCCGGACTCCCAGTACCTGCCGCTCGTCAAGGGGCTCAGCACCGAGAAGTACATCGAGCTGCGCGAGTTGAAGATCGCCTCGTACCTCACGATGAAGCCACGCGAAGTCCGGGTCTACCCGAACGGTGCCGTCGCGGGGAACCTCCTCGGCTTCCTCAACGGGTCCGGTGAGGCGCAGGCTGGTGTCGAGAAGATGGATGCCCAGTGCCTCGCCCCCACGGACGGCGAGGAGTCTTACCGCACCGGCAAGAACGGCGTCATCATCCCGGGCAGTGAGAGCAGGGTGGATGCGGTCGACGGCGGTGCCGTGCAGCTGACCATCAACAGCGACCTGCAGTGGTACATGCAGCAGATGATCGCCGAAGAGGCCCAGCTGCAGGGTGCCAAGGGTGGCACCGTCACCGTCGTGGAGGTCGGCACGGGCAAGATCCGCGCCGCAGCCGAGTGGCCGACCATGGACCCCAACGACCTCGACGCCTCGTCGTCCGACACGTGGGGGAGCAAGCTCTTCACCTACCCGTTCGAGCCGGGGTCGACGTTCAAGCCGGTGACCGCCGCCGCCATCATGGAGAACGCCGGCGTGACCATGACGAGCCCCACCGTGCAGGCCTCCTCCCACGAGAAGTTCCCCAACGGCGCCGTGATCAACGACGCCTTCGTGCACCCCACCTTCACCTACACCCTCGCCGGTGCGCTCATCGACTCCTCGAACGTCGCACTGTCGAAGTTCGGCACGATGGTGAGTCCGGACGTGCGGTACGACTACCTCCAGCGCTTCGGTGTCGGCGAGTCGACGATCCAGTTCCCCGACGAGGCCAGCGGTCTGCTGCACCCGACGAAGGACTGGGACAACCAGTCGCTGTACACGACGACGTTCGGTCAGTACTTCACCGTCACCGCCCCGCAGCTCGCCGGCGCCTATCAGGCGATCGCGAACGGCGGCGAGAAGATCGGGCTGTCGCTGATCGAGTCGTGCACCGCGCCCGACGGTACCGTCATCACTCCGGATGCTCCCGAGAAGGAGCAGATCATCAAACCGCAGACCGCGGCGGACCTGACGCGGATGCTCGAGAACGTCGCCGTCCAGGGCGGGAACGCCGACCGCATCCAGGTCCCCGGCTACCGGGTGACGAGCAAGACGGGTACCGCGCAGATCCCAGACGGCAAGGGCGGATACAAGTCCGGCGTGTACTACACGAGCATGGTCGGCTTCGCACCGGTGGACGATCCGCAGTACGTCGTCGTGGTCACTCTCGACGAGCCGACTAGAGTTACATCGTCTGCTGCTACCGCCTCGGCCTTCCAGAAGGCGATGACCCAGACCATGAAGACCTACCGCGTGATGCCGTCCTCCACACCGATGGACGCACTGCTTCCCAAGTTCGAATAGTCGGCGCCCTGCCGCGCCTGGAGACGTCATGATCGCCCTGTCGCTTGCTGAGATCACCGCCGTCCTCGGTGGTGATCTGCGCCTCGCCGGTACCGCGACGGCCGACACCGTCGTCGACGGGGTGGTCGACACCGACTCCCGGAACATGTCGCCGGGATCGATCTTCGTCGCCAAGCCCGGTGCGGAGACCGACGGACACCGCTTCGTCGGGGCCGCCTTGGCCGCCGGCGCCGTCCTGGCGATCGTCGAGCACCCCGTCGACGACGAGATCACGCAGATCGTCGTGCCCGACGCGATCGCCGCCCTCGCGGACCTCGCGCGCGAGGTCGTGGCGCGCGTGCGTGCCGGCGGCGACCTGAGGATCGTGGGGATCACGGGCTCGAACGGCAAGACGACGACGAAGAACTTCCTCGCGCGCATCCTCACGGACGAAGGGGAGACGATCGCGCCGATCAACTCGTACAACAACGAGGTCGGCGCCCCCGTGACGATGCTGCGCATCACGCACGGCACGCGCTTCCTGGTGAGCGAGTTCGGTGCGGACGCCCCGGGCAGCATCGCCCGTCTCGCAGGGCTCGTGGAACCCGACATCGCCGTGGTGCTGATGGTCGGCATGGCCCATGCAGGAGGATTCGGCGGCATCGAGGCGACGGCGAAGGCCAAGTCCGAGCTCGTCAGCGCAGCGGTCGCCTCCGGCACCGCCGTGCTCAACGTCGACGACTCTCGCGTCGCTGCGATGCGCGAACTCGCCGAATCCCGAGGGATGCAGGTGGTCGGCTTCGGGCAGAGCGACGCGGCCGACGTGCGGGCGCACGACCTCGAGGTCTCCGCCGCCGGCACGACGTGCGTGATCGAGGCTGCAGGAGAGCGCCTGCCGCTCCGTCTGCAGGTGCTCGGCGCGCACCACGTGGGCAACGCCCTCGCGGCCATCGCCGCCGCCCGCGTGCTCGGCGTCTCGACGGCCGACGCGATCTCGCGCCTCGAGACGGTGGAGATCGCCGAACGCTGGCGCATGCAGCCGCTCGGCAACGAGCGCGTACGCATCATCAACGACGCCTACAACGCCAGCCCGGACTCGATGGCAGCAGCCCTTCGCACCCTCGCGCAGATCACCGGACCGGGCGAGCGCACGGTCGCGGTGCTCGGAGCGATGAGCGAGCTCGGCGAGACCGCAGGGGAGGAGCACGACCGGATCGGCCTGCTCGCGGTGCGCCTGAACATCCAGCGCATCGTCGTCGTGGGTCCTGAGGCCCGCCGTCTGTTCATCTCCGCCATCGGCGAGGGCTCCTGGGACAGCGAGGCCGTCTTCTTCGCCGACCAGGACGCCGCATTCGAGTACCTGCGCACCGAGCTGCGCGACGGCGACCGTGTGCTCGTGAAGTCATCCAATTCCGTGGGCCTGCGGCATCTCGGCGATCGTCTGGGAGAATTGTTCTCGTGAGGTCACTCATCATGGCGGCTGCGATATCGCTCGCCTTCACTCTCTTCCTGACTCCCGTCTTCCTCCGGCTCTTCCGCAAGTGGGGATGGGGTCAGGTCATCCGCACCCCCGAGGCGATCGAGAACCCGAACCACGAGGCCAAGCGCGGCACCCCGACCATGGGCGGCGTGATCTTCATCGTCGGCACCATGGTGGGCTACTTCACCGCCACCTTCGTCGGCGGCGGCGTCCCTTCGCAGTCCGCGCTGCTCGTCATCTGGCTGATGATCGGCTTCGGTGCCGTCGGATTCATCGACGACTACATGAAGGTGCGCAGCCAGCGCAGTCTCGGTCTCTCCGGGTGGCGCAAGATCATCGGCCAGCTCCTGGTGATCATCCCGTTCGGCATCGTGGCGCTGAACTTCCCGAACTCCTATGACCAGACCGCCGCGTCAGGGTCGATCTCGCTGTTCCGTGACATCCCCTGGCTCAACCTGTTCGCCTTCGCGGCCGTGGTCGGCTGGGCGCTGTACCTGCTGTGGATCTCGGTGATCGGCGTCGCGACGTCCAACAGCGTGAACCTCACCGACGGCCTCGACGGTCTCGCCGCGGGTGCGGGCGTGATCGTGGTCGGCGCATACAGCCTCATCGCGTTCTTCCAGAACAAGCAGTCGTGCGTCGGCGAGGGTGTCGATTCCGCGGCGATCGGCGGATGCTACGAGGTGCGGGATCCGTTCAGCCTGGCGATCATCGCCGCATCCTTCGCCGCGAGCCTGATCGGGTTCCTGTGGTGGAACGCTCCGAAGGCCAAGGTCTTCATGGGCGACGTGGGCTCGATGGCCATCGGCGGCGTGATCACGGCCATGGCGATCCTGACCCGCACCGAGCTGCTGCTCTTCGTGATCGCCGGCGTGTTCGTCCTCGCCTCCGGCTCCGTGATCCTGCAGCGCGCCTACTTCAAGGTGACCCGCGGCAAGCGGCTCTTCCTCATGAGCCCCTTCCACCACCATCTCGAGATGCGCGGCTGGTCAGAGGTGACGATCGTCGTGCGCATGTGGATCATCGCCGGTCTCCTCGCGGTGTCCGCCGTCGGACTGTTCTACGTCGAATGGCTGACCCGTGTCAGCTGAATCCCGGCTCGCGTCACTGACCAGCTGGCAGGCGGACTGGTCGGGATTGCGCGTCGCGGTGCTGGGTCTGTCGATGACCGGCTTCTCCGTCGCGGACACGCTGACCGAGCTGGGTTCCGATGTCCTCGTCCTCAGCGAGTCGGCCGACGAGGAGTACGCGAAGCTCCTGCCCGTGATCGGTGCTCGCCTCGAGCTCGGATCGCTGGCCGAGGTCCCGCAGGCGCTGGTCGACTTCGCCCCAGAGGTGGTCATCGCCTCGCCCGGCTTCTCGCCGTCGCATCCGGTCATCCGCTGGGCGCAGCAGAGCGGCATCGCGATCTGGGGAGACGTCGAGCTCGCCTGGCGGGTGCGCGACAAGGTCGTCCGTGACGACGGCACGCCCGCGGACTGGATCCTCATCACCGGAACCAACGGCAAGACGACGACCACGCGTCTCACCGCCTCGCTGCTCGTCGAGGGCGGCCGCCGCGCCGCACCGTGCGGCAACATCGGCGTTCCCGTGCTCGATGCCGTGCGAGACCCGGCCGGCTTCGACGTGCTCGTCGTGGAGCTCTCCAGCCACCAGCTCTGGTACCTCGGGCAGTCCCGCGCCGAGGGCGAGCTCTTCCCGTACGCCTCCGTCTGCCTCAACCTCGCCGACGATCACCTGGTGTGGCACGGGAGCGCCGCCGCCTACCGCGATGCGAAGGCGACCGTCTACCGCAACACGCGCGTCGCCTGCGTCTACAACAAGGCCGACGAGGCCACCAGGATCATGGTCGAGGAGGCCGAGGTCGTGGAGGGCGCTCGCGCGATCGGATTCGATCTCGGGATGCCGGGGCCCAGCGACCTCGGTCTCGTCGAGGGACTCATCGTCGATCGCGCGTTCCTCGACGACAGGGCACGCAGCGCGCTCGAGCTGACGACGGTCGCCGATCTGGAGCGGGTCGGCCTCGCGGCTCCTCATATCGTGCAGAACATCCTCGCCGCCAGTGCCCTCGCGCGGTCGCTCGGCGTCGAGCCTGCGGCCATCCACACGGCGCTGCAGTCCTTCCGTCTCGATGAGCACCGCATCCAGGTCGTCGCCCGGCACGACGGGATCACCTGGGTCGACGACTCCAAGGCCACCAACCCGCATGCGGCGGCATCCTCGCTGCGCGCGTACCCGGGAGCGGTGTGGGTCGTCGGCGGCGACCTCAAGGGCGTGGACATCGCCGAGCTGGTCTCGACGGCGGGCGTCACCGCCCGCGCAGCCGTGATCATCGGCGTCGAGCGGGCGTCGGTCGTGGCGGCATTCCAGCGACACGCGCCGGCGGTGCCGGTGTTCGAGGTGGATGCTGGCGAGACTGGTCACGTCATGAATCGCGTGGTGGAGATCGCCGCGGGGATCGTCGACGGCGAGGGCACGGTACTGCTGGCTCCCGCCGCGGCATCCTTCGACCAGTTCTCCAGCTATGCGGATCGCGGACACCGCTTCGCCGAGGCGGTGCGGGACTGGATAGACCGGGGGAGCGCCGATGACACAGGTCGCACGCCCCCCTCGGTCTGAATCCGGCGGGAGCTCTTCGGGCGGACTCGCTGCGAGGGTCTCCCTCGGGCGACGCTTCACGCCGGTCTCCACCGAGTTCCTGATGATCGCGTCGGCGGCGCTGATGCTCACGATCTTCGGACTCGTCATGGTGCTCTCCGCGACCAGCGCCACGGCCGTCTCCTCCGGCAAGAACCCGATGGACGGCGCACTGCGCCAGGGGATCTTCGCCGTCCTCGGCGTGCCGCTGATGTTCCTCATCTCCCGGTTGCCGATCCCCTTCCTCAAGCGCCTGGCCTGGCCCGCGCTGTTCGGCGCCATCGCTCTGCAGCTGCTCGTGTTCACACCGCTCGGCGTCGCCGACGGCGGCAACAGGAACTGGATCATGGTCGCGGGGTTCACCCTGCAGCCGTCGGAGTTCCTGAAGCTCACGCTGGCCATCTGGATCGGCTACGTGCTGATGCGCAAGCAGACGATGCTGGGCACCTGGCATCAGGTCTTCATCCCGGTGGTGCCGGTCGGTGCGCTCGTGATCGGCACCGTGCTCGCCGGCAAGGACCTCGGCACCGCGATGGTCCTCGTGATCGTCCTGCTCGGCTGCCTCTTCTTCTCCGGCGTCAAGCTCCGGCTGTTCATCCTCCCCGTCCTGCTGGGGATCGCCGCGGTGATCGCGCTCGCTGTGACGAGTCCCGACCGCATGCGCCGCATCACGGCCACGTGCTCCGATCTCTCCTCCTATACGGGTGACTGCTACCAGTCGATCCATGGGATCTGGGGCATGGCGTCCGGCGGCATCTTCGGGGTCGGGCTCGGCAACTCGCAGGAGAAGTACGGCTGGCTGCCCGCCGCCGGCAACGACTTCATCTTCGCGATCGTGGGCGAGGAGCTCGGGCTGATCGGCTGCATCGTCGTGCTCGCGCTCTTCACGCTGTTCACGGTCGGCGCCTTCCACATCATCCGCAAGACGCCGGATCCGTTCATCCGCGTCGCCGCCGGTGGCATCACCGTCTGGATCACCGGCCAGGCCGTGTTCAACATCGGCGTCGTCATCGGCCTGTTCCCGGTCATGGGTGTGCCGCTGCCGTTCATGTCGCAGGGCGGGACGGCGCTGCTCGCGGTGCTCATCGCCTGCGGTGTGCTCCTGTCGTTCGCCCGGACCATCCCGGCGGCGGAGACGCGTGCGGCTGAGCGGACGGCTCCAGCAGGGCGGGGTAGGGTCACACGGTGACCTCGTACCTTCTCGCCGGCGGTGGCACCGCCGGCCATGTCAATCCGCTGCTCGCCGTCGCCGACGGGCTGCGCGCTCGCGACACCGAGGCGACCGTCCTGGTGCTCGGCACCGCGGAGGGCCTCGAATCCCGGCTCGTGCCCGCCAGGGGATACGAGCTCCTGATCGTCGACAAGGTGCCCTTCCCCCGTCGCCCGAACCGTCAGGCCGCTGCATTCCCGACGAGGTTCCGTCGCGCGATCGCCCAGGTGCGGGACCACATCCGCACGCACGGCGTCGACGTCGTGGTGGGCTTCGGGGGCTACGCGTCCGCGCCCGCCTACGTCGCGGCTCGCCGTGAGGGCGTGCCCTTCGTCGTGCACGAGGCGAACGCCAAGCCCGGCCTCGCGAACGTCCTGGGAGCGCGTCGCGCCGCAGCCACGGGTGTCGCCTTCGGCGGCACGCGTCTGCGTGGGGGAGAGGTCGTCGGCATGCCGCTCCGCCGCGAGGTGATCGACCTCGACCGCGCCGCGGCGCGCGACGAGGCGGCCGCGCACTTCGGACTCGACGCCGCACGCCCTGTGCTGCTCGTCTTCGGCGGGTCGCTCGGCGCTCAGCGCCTCAACGAGGCACTCGCTGACTCCTGGGGCGACGTTCTCGCCGCGGGCTGGCAGCTGCTCCATGTCACGGGCGAGCGCAGCGACCTGGCAGACCCCGAGGTCCCCGGATACGCACTGCGCCGCTACGTCGACCGCATGGACCTCGCCTTCGCGTTGGCCGACCTCATCGTGTCCCGCTCGGGAGCGGCCACCGTGAGCGAGATCAGTGCGCTCGGCATCCCGGCTCTCTACGTGCCGTACTCCGTCGGCAACGGCGAGCAGCGTCTCAACGCGGCGTCCGCCGTCGCCGCGGGCGCGGCCAGACTCCTCGACGATGCCACCTTCGACGGCGACGCCGTGCGGCGGATCGTCGTCCCGCTCCTGAACGATCCGCAGCGCCTCGCCGAGATGGCCGCCGCCGCGGAGAAGGTCGGCACGCGCAGCGGCACCGAGAACGTCATCGCTCTCGTCGATCGCGCTCTCGCGGCCTCCTGAACGCGCCGCCGACGCCGCGGCACCGCCGAAACGTCCTCACCGAAAAGTAGACTGAATCCGACATGATCAGACCTGACCTCTCCCTCCCGATCCCCGAGTCGATCTCCTCCGCGCACTTCATCGGCATCGGCGGATCCGGCATGAGCGGCCTCGCGAAGATGTTCCTCGACGCGGGGATCCGCGTCTCCGGCAGTGACCGCGCCGACAGCGACAACCTGCGGGCTCTCGCAGCCGCAGGGGCCACGGTGCACGTCGGGCACGACGCCGCACACCTCGGCGATGCCGACACCGTGGTGCACACCGGAGCGATCTGGCCCGAGAACCCCGAGTTCGTCACGGCCAAGGAGCGCGGGCTGCACGTCATCCACCGCTCGCAGGCGCTGCACTGGCTGATCGGATCCCGCCGCCTCGTCTCGGTGGCCGGCGCCCACGGCAAGACCACCTCAACGGGCATGATCGTCACGGCTCTGCAGGAGCTGGGAGCAGACCCGCACTTCGTCAACGGCGGTGTGATCGAGCAGCTCGGCGTCTCCAGTGCCACCGGCACCGGTGAGCTGTTCGTGATCGAGGCCGACGAGTCCGACGGCACGTTCCTGCTCTACGACACCGCGGTGGCGCTCATCACGAACGTCGACCCCGACCACCTCGACCACTACGGGTCAGAGGAGGCGTTCCACGACGCGTTCGTCCGCTTCGCCGACGCCGCGACCGAGGCCGTGGTCATCTCCAGCGACGACCAGGGGGCGCTGCGGGTGGGCGCTGACCTCTCGCACCCGAACGTCATCACCTTCGGCGAGGCGGAGGGTGCCGATGTACGCCTGACGGACATCGTCGCGGCAGGTCCCGTCTCGGCCACGGTCACGCACGGCGACGAGAGCGTCCGACTGCAACTCGCCGTTCCCGGCGCGCACAATGCGATCAATGCGGCGGGTGCCATCGCCGTCCTCCTCTCGGTCGGCTTCGGCCTGGCCGAATCCGCTCGTGCGGTCGAGGGCTTCGCCGGCACCGTGCGTCGGCTCGAGCAGCACGGGGTCGAGCGGGGGGTCACGGTTTACGACGACTACTCCCACCACCCGACCGAGGTGCGTGCCGCTCTCGAGGCCATGCGCTCGATCGCCGGCTCCGGCCGGATCATCGCCATCCAGCAGCCGCACACCTACTCGCGTACCCAGCACATGTTCCGAGAGTTCGCGGACGTGCTCGAGACGTACGCCGACCACACCGTCATGCTCGACGTCTACGGTGCCCGCGAGGACCCGGTTCCCGGGGTCACGGGCGAACTGGTCAGCGGAGCATTCCAGGATCCTTCGCACGTGCACTATGTCGCCGACTGGCAGCAGGCCGCGGACTACACGGCCTCGGTCGCCCGCGACGGGGACTTCGTGGTGACTCTCGGATGCGGCAACGTGTACCAGATCATCCCGCAGGTGCTCGAGTCGCTGCGCACCAGCGAGGTCTAGTCGATGAGACGTCCGCCTCCGCTCCCCACGCCGCCAGCGGGTCGCGCGGAGGAGACGCCCGCGTCCGCCCGGCGGACCGGCGTGCGCGGACGTCCGCGACACGATGAGACCGACGCGCCCCCCGCCGACCCTTCGCCTCGGTCGCTCGGGGCGAGCGATGTCGCCCCGTTGCGCGACACGGCACAGCCCGATACAGCGGAGGCGGCAGGGCCTGGTGTCGAGGGACGCCCCACGACCACGCGCGACGTGTGGCGAGCCGCAAGGGCCCGACGCAAAGCCCTCCGCAGTGAGATCAGACGCTTCACGCAGCGTTCCCGGCGCCGACGCATCGTATGGCTCAGTGCCATCGGTGCCGTCGTCCTGCTGATCGGGGGTACGGCGGCCGCGGCCTACAGCCCGCTGTTCGCCGTCGAGAAGATCACCGTCGTGGGCGCGAGCACGCTCGATGCGGCCACGGTCGAAGCCGCGCTGGCCGACCAGGTCGGCACTCCGCTGGCCCTGGTCGATTCGAGCGAGGTCAAAGCGGCGCTCCTGGCGTTCCCGCTGATCGAGACCTACGCGCTCGAGGCGCGGCCACCGCACGACCTGACGGTGCGGATCGTCGAGCGCACGCCCGTGGGCGTCATCCGCTCCGACGCCGGGTACACGCTCGTCGATGCGGCCGGCGTCGCACTGGCGACCACCACGGACCAGCCGGCCGGGCAGCCGCTGCTCGACATCGAGGGCGGCATCGAGTCGGCGGCCTTCGAGAGCGCAGGACTCGTGGTGCGCTCCGTGCCTGCCGACCTGCGCGCGACGCTGACCGGCGTGCGGGCGACCACCGCGGACGATGTGACCCTCACCCTGAGCAGCGGTCTCACCGTTGTATGGGGAAGCGCCGAGGACTCGCCGCTCAAGGCCAACGTGCTGACGACGACTCTGGCACAGAGGCCGGATGCCGCGACGATCGACGTCACATCTCCTCGCGCCGTCGTCGTGGGCTGAGGTTTCGACGCCAAACGGGCGACACGCCCGTGTCGCTGCGACTGCGCGGGGGCGTGACGCTTACCTTCGAACAAGAGAAACCAATACCGGGAAATACTTTACACCTCTAGTTGAGGTTTAAGGTTCATCCTTCGGATTCTCACCCTTAGACAGGCTCGACTACTCGGAGGCCGGCCATGAGCCAGAACCAGAACTACCTCGCCGTGATCAAGGTCGTCGGCGTCGGCGGTGGCGGCGTCAACGCCGTCAACCGCATGATCGATCTCGGTCTCCGCGGAGTCGAGTTCATCGCGGTGAACACCGACGCGCAGGCGCTGCTGATGAGCGACGCCGACGTCAAGCTCGACGTGGGTCGCGAACTCACCCGCGGACTCGGCGCCGGCGCCGACCCCGAGGTGGGTCGTCGTGCCGCAGAGGACCACGCGGAGGAGATCGAGCAGGCGCTCACGGGCGCCGACATGGTCTTCGTCACGGCAGGAGAGGGTGGCGGAACCGGTACCGGTGGAGCCCCCGTCGTCGCGCGGATCGCGAAGTCGATCGGCGCCCTCACGATCGGTGTCGTCACCAAGCCCTTCTCGTTCGAGGGTCGCCGCCGTCAGAGCCAGGCCGAAGCAGGCGTGGCGAAGCTGAAGGAAGAGGTCGACACCCTCATCGTGGTGCCCAACGACCGTCTCCTCGAGATCAGCGACCGCGGCATCTCGATGATCGAGGCGTTCGCCACGGCCGACCAGGTCCTCCTCGCCGGTGTGCAGGGCATCACCGACCTCATCACGACTCCGGGTCTCATCAACCTCGACTTCGCGGACGTGAAGTCCGTGATGCAGGGTGCGGGATCCGCTCTCATGGGCATCGGCTCCGCCCGCGGTGCCGATCGCGCGATCAAGGCGGCGGAGCTGGCCGTCGAATCGCCGCTGCTCGAGGCGAGCATCGAGGGCGCCCACGGTGTGCTGCTGTCGATCCAGGGTGGGTCGAACCTCGGCATCTTCGAGATCCACGACGCCGCAGACCTCGTCAAGGAGGCCGCGCACCCCGAGGCGAACATCATCTTCGGTACCGTCATCGACGACACCCTCGGCGACGAGGTGCGCGTCACGGTCATCGCGGCGGGCTTCGACGGCGGCGAGCCCTCGCTGCGACTCGACCCGATGGTCGTCTCACGGCCGGCGACGACCACGCTGCCAGAGGTCGCTCTCTCGAACGACGAGGAGAGCAAGCCCGCGGCCGAGACCGTCGAGGCGGAGAAGGCGCCGCAGCGCGTCACCGCGACGAGCATCGAGCCCGCGTTCGCCGATGACGACATCGACATCCCCGAATTCCTGAAGTGACCTCGGAGCAGGACCGCTCACCCGGGCTGGCTGCGCGGCTGTCGACGATCGATGAATCGATCGTCGACGCCGCGCGCCTGGCGGGTCGCGACCCGGGGGAGATCACCCGGATCGTCGTGACGAAGTTCCACCCGGCATCGCTCGTCCGCGACCTCCACGCCCTCGGCGTGCGCGAGGTGGGTGAGAATCGCCAGCAGGAGCTCACGGCCAAGGCCGGCGAGCTCGGAGATCTGGACCTCCGCTGGCACTTCATCGGGCAGGCGCAGACCAACAAGGCCTCAGCGATCCGACGCAGCGCCGACGCGGTGCACTCGGTCGATCGCGACCGGCTCGCCGACGCCCTGCACAGGGCGGCGGACGACGACAGCTTCCTCGACGTGCTCGTCCAGGTGAATCTGACCGACGATCCCGCGCGAGGCGGCGTCGCTCCCGGCGACGCCCGCGCTCTCGCCGAGCACATCATGACGCTGCCGTCGCTGCGCCTGCAGGGCGTGATGGCGGTCGCCCCCCTCGACGAGGAGCCCGCATCGGCTTTCGCGAGGCTCCGCGCGGTGTCTGAGGACGTCCGCGGAATCGAGCCGTCGGCGCGATGGATCTCGGCGGGCATGACCGGAGACTTCGTCGAAGCGATCGCCGCCGGTGCGACACACCTGCGGATCGGCTCCGCAATCACAGGACCGCGCCCCGACCGGGGTTAACCTCTAGACAGACCAACCCGACACGTTCGAACCGGAGGACACGATGGGTAACCCGCTGAAGAAGACCATGGTGTATCTCGGCCTCGCCGACGAGGAAGAGGTCTACGAGGAGCAGTCGCCGGCTCCGGCCCGCGCTCACCGCGAGCGCGACCGTGAGCGCGAAGAGCCCGCTCCCGCGCCCGTCACCCCGCTGCGTCGACCCGTCGCCGTACGTCAGCCCGCAGGAGGGGCAGTGAACGAGATCCTCACCGTGCACCCGAAGCAGTACCGCGATGCCCAGCTCATCGCCGAGAGCTTCCGCGAGGGTGTGCCGGTCATCATCAACCTCTCCCAGATGAGCGACGCAGACGCACGCCGTCTGATCGACTTCGCCTCCGGGCTCTCCCTCGGCCTCTACGGCCGTATCGAGCGGGTCACCTCGAAGGTGTTCCTGCTCTCGCCGGAGAACATCGCGGTGTCCGGTCACGGGGGAATCGCGCACGCGGACGCCGAGTCCGCGGGCTTCGACCAGTCGTAGACCGTGGGGATCGTCGTCTCCATCGTCGCCAGCATCATCCATCTGGCGCTGCTGCTGTATCTGATCGTGCTCTTCGCGCGCCTGATCCTCAGCTACATCCCGCTGTTCAACCGAGAGTGGCGCCCCAAGGGTGCCGGTCTCGTCGCGGCCGAGCTCGTCTACACGATCACCGATCCGCCGGTCCGGTTCTTCCGACGGATCATCCCGCCCCTGCGGATCGGGACGATCTCGCTCGATTTCGGGTTCTCCATCACGATCCTCATCGTCCTGATCCTGATGAGCATCGTCCGGAACTTCATCTGAGCGCCGTCCGACTTCCGCGCCCTGGAGTGTCGCGGCGTCGCGACTGACAGGCTCGGGGACTATGCTTGGCTCCCAGGTGCGCGCCCCGGGTTCGCGCCACATCTCGACCACGCCATTCTCGAAACTGGCAACCGAACTCATCGAAGGAGCCACCATGGCACTTACCCCGGATGACGTCGTCACCAAGCAGTTCCAGCACGTCCGATTCAAGGACGGCTTCGACCCGGACGAGGTCGACGACTTCCTCGACGAGATCGTCATCGAGTGGCGCAAGGCCCTCGAGGAGAACGTCGAGCTCAAGGCCAAGCTGGCCGCATACGAGTCCGGTGACGCGCCGGCTGCCGCTGCGCCGGTCGCCGAGGCTCCGGCCCCGGTCGCCGCCGAGGCCCCGGCGCCGGCCGAGCCCGCACCGTCGGGTTCCGCGACGGCCACGGCCGGCATCATCGAGCTGGCTCAGCGCCTGCACGACGAGCACGTCGCCGAGGGTGAGGCCAAGCGCGCTCAGCTCATCGCCGAAGCCGAGGGCGAGGTGAACCGCATCCGCACCGAGGCCGAGGCCAAGCAGCGTGAGGAGTCGGCTCGTCTCGAGCGCGAGCGCAACACGCTCGAGGCCCGCATCACCGAGCTCCGCAACTTCGAGCGCGACTACCGCTCGCAGCTCCGCGGCTACATCGAGGGTCAGCTGCGCGACCTCGACGAGAAGTCGGCGTCGACGGACTCGACTCCGGTCTCCGCGATCGGACTGTAGGTCGTCCCTTTGCCAGGACGCCCGCCCCTTCGTCGGTCGGCGGCCGGCACGATCGTTGCGATCCTCGCAGCGCTCGTGCTGGCCGCCGATCAGTTTGTGAAGTACCTCACCGTCGAGAACCTGCCCCTTCAGGAGCCGGTCCCCGTACTCGGTGAGTTCCTTCAGCTGTACTACGTGCGCAATCCCGGCGCGGCGTTCTCGCTCGGGTCCGACGTCACGTGGATCTTCACGATCGCCCTGGCGGTCGTCGCCGCAGTCATCATCTGGAAGGCGCTCGGCCTGCGCTCGCGCCTGTGGGCCGTGGTGCTCGGATGCCTGCTCGGCGGTGTCCTCGGAAACCTCACGGATCGTCTCTTCCGCGACCCCGGCTTCCCGATGGGTCACGTCGTCGACATGATCTCCATGCCGTGGATGATGCCCGCGATCTTCAACGTCGCGGACATCTTCATCGTCACCGGCATGATCTCGGTCGCGCTGCTGGTCGTCTTCGGACTGCGCTTCGACGGCACGCGCGAGCGTGACCACGCTCCCGTCGAGACCGACGAGGAGGCCGAGGCCGCCGCGGTGGCCGAGGCACGGGCCGAGGCAGAAGCCCAGGCGGCTGCGGATCGGACCGCACCGGAGGCACCGGCCGGCGCCGCGGACGGACGCTGAGCGTGGAGTTCCGCTCCCTCCCCGTCCCTGACGGACTCGAAGGCACGCGCGTCGACGCCGCCCTGGCCAAGATGCTCGGGTTCTCGCGGACGTTCGCGGCGGATGTCGCCGCGGCCGGCGGCGTGCGCCTCGACGGAGTGACGCTCGACAAGTCGGATCGCCTGCGCGGCGGCGGCTGGCTCGAAGTGGAGTGGCAGCCGAAGGAGGAGCCCCGCATCGTTCCCATCGCCGTGCCCGAGCTCGGGATCGTCTACGACGATGACGACATCGTCGTGGTCGACAAGCCCACCGGGGTGGCGGCCCACCCGTCCGTGGGGTGGGAGGGGCCAACGGTGGTGGGCGCTCTCGCCGCCGCCGGCTTCCGTGTCTCGACGAGCGGTGCTCCCGAGCGTGCGGGGGTCGTGCACCGTCTCGATGTCGGCACCAGCGGGCTGATGGTCGTCGCGAAGAGCGAGACCGCGTACACCGCGCTCAAGCGCGCCTTCAAGGAGCGCACGGTCGAGAAGATCTACCACGCCGTCGTGCAGGGGCATCCCGATCCCTTGACGGGCACCATCGATGCGCCGATCGGTCGGCACCCGAACCACTCCTGGAAGTTCGCGGTCGTCGCCGACGGCAAGCCGTCGGTGACCCACTACGAGACGCTCGAGGCGTTTCCCGGCGCCTCTCTGCTGGAGATCCATCTCGAGACCGGCCGGACCCATCAGATCCGCGTCCACATGGCCGCCCTCCGGCATCCGTGCGTCGGCGACCCGCTCTACGGTGCGGACCCCACCCTCTCGGCCAGGCTCGGCCTGACGCGTCAATGGCTGCACGCGCACAGGCTCGCGTTCACGCATCCGACCACGGGGGAGTGGGTGCAGTTCGAGTCAGGGTACCCGGCGGACTTCGAGCACGCCCTCGAGGTACTGAGGGGCGAATAGCCTCGGCCCGATGTCCGCGGGGTGCGCGAGACTGTGCGCATGAGCATCGAGGTGCGACCGGCGACCGAGTTCGCCGACGTGGCCACGCTCGTCGGGCCGAAGAAGCCGACGTCGAACGTGTGCTTCTGTCTGAGCTATCGGATCGGCAGCAAGGAGAACGTGGCGCTGCGGGGGCAGGAGCGCGCTGATCGCGTGCAAGAGCTCTGCCGTCACGATCCTCCGCCCGGCCTCATCGCGTACCTCGGCGATGAGCCTGTCGGGTGGGCGGCGCTGCATCCTCGACGCGACACGAGCTTCGCTCGCAACCGTCTCATCCCGCATGTCGACGACCTCGACGTGTGGTCGCTGTGGTGCATCCGCGTGCGTCCGGGGCATCGGGGGCAGGGGATCTCGCACGCCCTCGTCGACGGTGCGATCGCCTATGCGACGTCGAGAGGCGCTCCGGCGATCGAGGGGTACCCGGTCGACAACCGTGGCGAGAAGGTCAATCAGACGATGGCGTATGTGGGCACGCGACGCCTCTTCGAGAAGGCCGGCTTCGTCAAGGCAGCAGATACGGGGTCCACGCTCGACGGTTTCCCACGGGTCCTGATGCGGCTCGCGCTGGACTGAGCACGGGGGCTCCGTCGGCGTCCGATGTCGGATGCCGAAAGTAGACTCGAAGGCATGGCATCCGACTCCTTCGTCCACCTGCACGTGCACAGTGAGTACTCGATGCTCGACGGGGCGGCGAAGATCGCGGCGATGACCCAGGCGGCCGCTGACTACGACATGCCGGCCATCGCCGTCACCGATCACGGCAACACCTTCGCGGCGTTCGAGTTCTACAAGGCGGCGAACGCCGCCGGCGTCAAGCCGATCATCGGCCTCGAGGCCTACGTCACCCCCGGCACCCACCGCAGCGACAAGTCGCGCGTGCAGTGGGGCTCACCGGATCAGAAGAGCGACGACGTCTCCGGCTCCGGTGCGTACACCCACATGACGATGTGGAGCGAGAGCACGCAGGGGATGCACAACCTGTTCCGGCTCAGTTCGCTGTCGAGCATGGAGGGCTACTACTTCAAGCCGCGTATGGACCGCGAGCTCCTGCAGACCTACGGCAAGGGGCTGATCGCGACGACCGGATGCCCCTCCGGTGAGATCCAGACCCGACTGCGCCTCGGCCAGTACGACGCCGCGCGTGCGGCGGCGGCGGAGTTCCAGGACCTGTTCGGCAAAGAGAACTACTTCGCCGAGATCATGGACCACGGCCTCTCGATCGAGCGGCGCGTGATGACCGACCTCATCCGGCTGGCCAAGGACCTGAAGATCCCGCTGGTCGGCACGAACGACTCGCACTACACGCACCAGCACGAGGCCGACGCGCACGAGGCGCTGCTGTGCGTGCAGTCCGGCTCGACGCTCGACGACCCCAACCGCTTCAAGTTCGACGGCGACGGCTACTACATCAAGACCGCCGCCGAGATGCGCCAGCTGTTCCGCGATCACCCCGAGGCCTGCGACAACACGCTGCTGATCGCCGAGCGGTGCGAGGTCGAGTTCAACACCGCAGCGAACTACATGCCGCGCTTCCCCGTGCCGGACGGCGAGACCGAAGACAGCTGGCTCATCAAAGAGGTCGAGGCGGGCCTGCACTACCGCTACCCGAGCGGCATCCCCGACAAGGTGCGCAAGCAGGCCGAGTACGAGACCGGCATCATCCTGCAGATGGGCTTCCCCGGCTACTTCCTCGTCGTCGCCGACTTCATCAACTGGGCGAAGGACAACGGCATCCGGGTGGGACCCGGTCGAGGCTCCGGTGCAGGATCGATGGTCGCCTACGCCATGCGGATCACCGACCTCGACCCCCTCGAGCACGGCCTGATCTTCGAGCGCTTCCTCAACCCCGACCGTGTCTCGATGCCCGACTTCGACGTCGACTTCGATGACCGTCGTCGTGGCGAGGTCATCGACTACGTGACCAGGAAGTACGGCTCCGAGCGCGTCGCACAGATCGTCACCTACGGCACGATCAAGTCGAAGCAGGCACTCAAGGACGCCGGCCGCGTGCTGGGCTTCCCGTTCAGCATGGGGGAGCGCCTGACCAAGGCGATGCCGCCGCCCGTGATGGGCAAGGACATGCCTCTGGACGGCATGTTCGACTCGGCGCACCCGCGGTACAAGGAGGCGAGCGAGTTCCGTGCCCTCATCGAGACCGACCCCGAGGCGAAGACGGTCTTCGATCGCGCGCTCGGACTCGAGGGTCTGAAGCGGCAGTGGGGCGTGCACGCCGCCGGCGTCATCATGTCGTCCGAGCCGCTGCTCGACATCATCCCGATCATGCGCCGCGAGCAGGACGGGCAGATCGTCACGCAGTTCGACTACCCGTCGTGCGAGTCGCTCGGACTGATCAAGATGGACTTCCTCGGGCTCCGCAACCTGACGATCATCTCCGATGCGCTCGACAACATCCGCACCAACCGCGGCGAGGAGCTCGACCTCGAGCATCTCGCCCTCGACGACCGCGGCGCCTACGAGCTGCTCGGGCGTGGAGAATCGCTCGGCGTCTTCCAGCTCGACGGTGGGCCGATGCGCGCGCTCATGCGCCTCATGCGCCCCGACAACTTCGGTGACATCTCGGCTCTCATCGCGCTGTACCGCCCTGGTCCCATGGGCGCGAACTCGCACACCAACTACGCGCTGCGCAAGAACGGCCAGCAGCCGATCACGCCGATCCACCCGGAGTTCACGGAGTCGCTCGCCGACATCCTCGACGAGTCCTACGGCCTGATCATCTACCAGGAGCAGGTGATGGCCATCGCGCAGCGGGTGGCCGGGTTCTCGCTCGGCCAGGCCGACATCCTCCGCCGAGCGATGGGCAAGAAGAAGAAGTCCGAGCTCGACAAGCAGTTCGAGGGCTTCCAGGCCGGGATGCACGCGAACGGATACTCCGACGGCGCCGTCAACGCGATCTGGGAGATCCTGCTCCCGTTCTCGGACTACGCCTTCAACAAAGCGCACTCCGCCGCCTACGGGGTGGTCTCGTACTGGACCGCGTACCTCAAGGCGCACTATCCCGCCGAGTACATGGCGGCGCTGCTCACCAGCGTCGGCGACTCGAAGGACAAGATGGCGCTGTACCTCAACGAGTGCCGGCGGATGGGGATCAAGGTGCTCCCGCCGGACGTGTCGGAGTCGATCAACTACTTCGCCGCCGTCGGCGACGACATCCGCTTCGGTCTCGGCGCTGTCCGCAACGTCGGCAGCAACGTCGTCGAGGGCATCGTGCAGGCGCGCAAGGACGAGCGGTTCACCTCGTTCCACCACTTCCTCGACAAGGTGCCGCTGCACGTCGCGAACAAGCGCACCGTCGAGTCGCTGATCAAGGCGGGCGCCTTCGACTCCATGGGCGATTCGCGTCGCGCGCTGCTGGAGGTCCACGAGGATGCCGTCGAGGCGGCCGTCGACCGCAAGCGCAACGAGGCCCAGGGGGCCATCGGGTTCGACTTCGACAGCCTGTACGACGGGATGGAGGAGGCCGCCCCGGCGAAGGTCCCGCCGCGCCCGGAGTGGATCAAGAAGGACAAGCTCGCCTTCGAGCGGGAGATGCTCGGGCTCTACGTCTCCGACCACCCGCTCGCAGGACTCGAGGTGCCGCTTGCGAAGCACGCGTCGATCTCGATCCATGACCTCATCAACTCCGACGACATGCAGGACGGAGACCAGGTCACCGTCGCCGGCCTCGTCACCAGCGTCCAGCACCGTGTCGCGAAGGCCAGCGGCAACCCCTACGGCATGATCACCGTCGAGGACTTCAACGGCGAGGTGACGGTCATGTTCATGGGCAAGACCTACACCGAGTTCCAGCACATCCTGCAGCAGGATTCGATCCTGGCCGTGCGGGGCCGGGTGTCCAAGCGCGATGACGGCATGAACCTGCACGCCCAGTCGGCGTTCGCACCCGACGTCGGCTCCTTCGACGCGGCGGGGCCGCTGGCTCTCGTGCTCGCGGAGCAGCGCGCCACCGAGCGGGTCATGAACGAGCTGGCAGACGTGCTGCGTCGGCACAGCGGAGACACCGAGGTGATCCTGCGGGTGCACCGTGGTGGCACGGCCAAGGTGTTCGACGTGCCGATGCCGGTGAAGGTCTCGGCTGACCTGTTCGGCGACCTCAAGTCGCTCCTCGGACCGACCTGTCTCGGCTGATCGGCGCGGTCACCCGTGACCTCCGATGACGACCTCCCTGGCGCACCGGGTAGGATCAGGACGCGTTGGGTGCAGGGCGTCCGAGCCTTCGCACCGTGACGAAAGGACCTCCCCATGAGCACGGAATCCCCCTTCCCGAGCACTGACGGCCCCGATGCAGAAGATGCTGCCGCGGCATCCGATCCGACCGTCGACGAGGACTTCTCCGACGAGGACGGCGTCCTGTACGACGACGAGGTGACGCCGGAGTTCGGCATCCTCGGCTTCACCCTGCGAGAGCTGCTCATCGTGGGCGTGTGGGCGATCGCCTTCATCGCCTCCTTCTTCCCGTATGCCGGGGGAACCCCCGTCTGGGGCACCGGCCTGCACTGGATCCTCCCGATCGGAGTCCCGACCGTCGCCGTGTTCCTGCTGGTCCTGCGGCGGTTCTCGCCCGACGGGATCCGCCGGGTCGGCTCGCTCGGCATCGATCAGTTCGCATCCGTCGCCTTCTCCGTCGCTGCTGTGTTCTGGCTCGCGGCGCTGTGGGATGCGGTCGCCTTCGCGATCGGGTTCGGCACGTTCGGGCTGTACTGGAACGGCGTGGTGCAGCTGATCGCGATGCTCGCGCTCGTGGTCCTCACCGTCTTCGCCCCGCTCGTGCCCGGCCTGAAAGAGGACTTCCACGGTCGACTGGTCACGCTCGCGCACCGCAACGCGAACCCGGTCCGCCCGGTGATCGCTCGCCCGCGTCCTGAGCCGACGGCAGCTGCGGAACCGGCGCCTGCGGCTTCCGCCGCTGAACAGGACCCGGCAGTCGAGCAGCCCGATGCGCCCTACGAGGCGCCCGCGGCGGCACCCGGCGAGGGCGACACCACCGCGTACGGCGCAGCGTACGGCGCGCCCGCCGGCGTGTACACCGCGCCCGCTGCGGGACTCGACATCGAGCTGTCGGGAGAGCATGCGACCGATGAGGTCGCTCGACTCGACCTGGCCGAGCAGGTGCCGCTGTCCTCGCACGCCTCGGGTGGCGGCACAGGAACGGACGAGGTCACCTCGGACGAGGAGTACACCCCGACCTACTCGCGCCGGTCGTGGGGCCAGGAGCCCGAGATCGTGTCGGACACCGGCAGCATCGAATCGCTGATGGGCGCGCGCGCACAGGACGTCGCCTCACCGGAGACGACGGCTTTCCCCGCGATCGACGATGACCTCGACGCCACGAATCCCCGGGAGCAGGCGCCGACCCCGCAGCCGTTCTGGATCCTCGCGCCCACCGAGCGCGATGTCCACGACGAGCGCGGCGAGGCGATCTTCCGGATCGGGCCGAACGCCTGGGCGCTCGTGATCGAGGATCGCGGCGGGGCGTACGTCGTCCGACACGACGACGGCCGGATCGGCTACCTGCACGACATCGCAGACATCACGAAGGGCTGATCGTGCGCACGATCGATCTGCGAGGGCGCACGCTCTCGCCGGCTGACATGCTGGCCGCCGTCCCCCGGGCCACCCAGGCGCGGGCGGAGGCTCTCGACACCGCGACGCGGATCGTCGAGGACGTCAGGGAGCGCGGAGAGGTGGCGTTGCGCGAGCAGGCGGAACGCTTCGACCACGTGGTCGACCACCGCATCCCTGTGCCGGCCGAGCACATCGCCGACGCGCTGGCCGCGCTCGAGCCCGAAGTGCGTGCTGCCCTCGACGAGGCGATCCGGCGCGTGCGCATCGCGTCGGCGGCCCAGGTGCCCGCGACGCAGGTCACCAGGATCGGCGAGGGAGCGACGATCACGCAGCGCTGGCAGCCCGTGCACCGCGTGGGGGTCTACATCCCCGGCGGTAAGGCTGTCTATCCCTCGAGCGTGATCATGAACGTGGTGCCCGCCCAGATCGCGGGGGTCGAGCAGATCGCCCTCGCCTCGCCGCCGCAGCACGACCAAGGCGGCCGCGTCCACCCGACGATCCTCGCCGCTGCAGCGCTGCTGGGCATCACCGAGGTGTATGCCATGGGCGGCGCCGGTGCCATCGGCGCCTTCGCCCATGGGGTCGCGGACATCGGACTCGACCCGGTCGATGTGCTGTCCGGCCCCGGCAACAACTACGTCGCGTCTGCGAAGCGCGCCGTAGCGGGCGTCGTCGGAACCGATTCCGAAGCGGGGGCGACGGAGATCCTCATCGTGGCCGATTCCGCGGCGGACCCGCGACTGGTCGCAGCCGACCTCATCAGCCAGGCAGAGCACGACGAACAGGCCTCAGCGGTCCTCGTCACCGATTCGCCCGAGCTGGCCGAGCGTGTCGCGGTCGACGTGGCGCGCCTGGCGGCGGCGACCCGGCACTCCGAGCGCGTGGCCGCAGCCCTCGACGGGCCGCAGTCGGCGATCGTGCTGGTCGACGACCGTGCGATGGCCACGGCGTTCAGCAACGCCTATGCCCCGGAGCACTTGGAGCTGCACCTGCAGGATGCCGAGGCGGCGGCGGCGACCTTCACGAGTGCGGGCGCGGTCTTCGTCGGCGATCACACCCCGGTGAGTCTGGGGGACTACATGGCCGGCAGCAACCACGTGCTGCCGACCGGCGGTCAGGCGCGATACGCACCGGGGCTCGGCGCGTACACCTTCCTGCGACCGCAGCAGGTGATCTCCTACGACCGGGCCGCCCTCGCCGAGGTGCGCTCCGGCGTGGTCGCTCTCGCGAACACCGAGGTGCTTCCGGCACACGGCGAGGCGATCGAGGCGCGTTTCACCGCGTAGGATCGGTCAGATGCACTGCCCCTTCTGCCGTCACTCGGACTCCCGGGTCATCGATTCCCGCACCAGCGACGACGGGCTGTCCATCCGCAGACGCCGTCAGTGCCCTGAGTGCGGCGGCCGCTTCACCACGACAGAGACGGCGAGCCTCAACGTCATCAAGCGCTCCGGCGTCATGGAGCCGTTCAGCCGCGAGAAGGTCATCTCGGGCGTGCGCAAGGCATGCCAGGGAAGGCCCGTGACCGAGGCGGACCTCGCCATCCTCGCCCAGCGGGTGGAGGAGGCGGTACGCCAGACCGGTGTCTCGCAGCTCGACACGAACGAGATCGGTCTCGCGATCCTCGGCCCGCTCCGCGACCTCGACGAGGTCGCCTTCCTCCGGTTCGCCAGTGTCTACCAGGCGTTCGAGTCGCTCGAGGACTTCGAGAGCGCGATCACCGACCTCCGGGCCGACCACGCGAAGGCCGCGTCCGCCGACCGGTAATCTGGCAGGGATGTATCCGCTGCTCTTCCGCGCTGTCCTGTCGCGCTTCGATCCCGAGTTCGCCCATCACGCCGGCATGGCGGTGATCCGTGTCCTCGGCGCGCCGCCCTTCTCCTGGGCCACCCGCCGGCTGACGGCTCCCGACCCGTCGCTTAGGGTCGAGGCGCTGGGTCTCACGTTCCCGTCTCCATTCGGCGTCGCCGCCGGGTTCGACAAGAACGCCGTCGGCGTGCGCGGTCTCGCCGCTCTCGGCTTCGGCCACGTCGAGGTGGGCACCGTCACCGCCGTGCCCCAGGAGGGCAACCCGCGACCGCGCCTGTTCCGTCTCATCGCCGATCGCGCCGTCATCAACCGGATGGGCTTCAACAACGAGGGGGCGGATGCTGTCGCCCGTCGCCTCGCGAGACTCCGCCGCGGTGCCCCCGACACGGTGATCGGAGTGAACATCGGAAAGAGCCGCGTCGTGGAGGTGGAGCAGGCCACCGCGGACTACGTCGCCTCGGCCACCCGCCTCGCGCCGCTGGCCGACTATCTCGCCGTCAACGTCTCGTCGCCCAACACCCCGGGCCTCCGCGGACTGCAGGCCGTCGAGACCCTCGCGCCGCTGCTCAGGGCCGTACGCGAGGCGGCCGGCTCCACGCCGCTGCTCGTCAAGATCGCCCCCGACCTCCCCGACGAGGAGATCACGGCGATCGCCGAGCTCGCCGTCCAGGAGGGCCTCGCGGGGATCATCGCGCACAACACGACGGTCAGTCGCGAGGGGCTCACGACGGATGCCGCGACGGTCGAGGCAGCCGGTGCCGGCGGCCTCTCCGGCGCGCCGCTGAAGGCGCGATCCCTGCAGGTCCTGCGACTCGTGCGCGCGGCCGTTCCCGCGGACTTCTGTGTGATCGCGGTCGGGGGAGTCGAGACTCCGGCCGACGTCCAGGAGCGTCTCGCCGCCGGTGCGAATCTGGTCCAGGGATACACCGCGTTCCTGTATCGCGGACCGTTCTGGGGGCGTGAGATCAACCGCGGCCTCATCGCAGGCTGACGCTGCCGTCCGGATGCAGTCGAGGCGTCTCCCGCACGTGTGCAGGAGACGCCTCGCTTCGTTCTGGGGTCGGCGGTCAGGCTGGGCGTTCGCCGCGCTTCACCTGGGGCTTGGGCAGGCGCATGAAGCGCATCTGCAGTGACCGCATCGCCGCGTACCATCCGAGACCGCGCTCCATGCGGTCCTTGCCGAACTTCTCGGCGACCTTGGCCTTGACGCGGATGCCGAGCAGCACCATGCCGCCGATCGCGAGTACGAGGTACGCCATCATCACGAGATAGGCCCAGCCGGCGACGGCGAACCCTCCGATCGCGAGGTTCGCCGGAAGCAGCGACACCAGGATCACGAGCACCATCACACCCATCACGAACTCGGCCGGGTGCCAGCCGGAGTCGACGTAGTCGCGGACCCAGCGACGCTGCGGGCCCTTGTCGCGGGCCGGGAGGTACTTCTCCTCGCCGGCGGCGAGACCGGCCTGCGCACGGTTGCGTCGTTCGTTCAGCTCGGCACGAGCGGCGGCCTTGGCCTCCTTGGTGTTCGCGACGAGGGGGCGCCGGCGCGCAGCCTCCTGCTCCGCCCTGGTCGGCGTCGCACGTCCCTTGCCGGACGCGGGCGTCTCTGGGGCATCGTCGTTCGTCGGAGGGGAGAGCGGGGTAGTGGCCACGAGGTTCCTCGGTTCGGTGAAGGCGGATCACCTTAAGATTACTCGCATGACATCTCCTGCCCAGCCCGGCGACCAGAAACCGTCCAGCGAACGCGAGCCCGCCGTCCTCGAAGCGGCGTCGACGGGTTTCCCCGCCGCGCTGAGCGACCTCGGGCGCCTCGTCCGCATCCCGGGCATGGCCTGGCCCGCGTTCGATCAGACCCAGCTGGAGCGCAGCTCGGAGGCCGTGGCCGCACTGGCCACCGACACGGGGGTCTTCGACGACGTGCGGATCCTCCGTGCGGCGATCCCTGGCACCGACGAGCACGGCCAGCCGGCGGTGCTCGCGACCCGCGCCGCGCGCAACGGCAGGCCGACGATCCTGCTCTATGCCCACCACGACGTGCAGCCTCCTGGCGATGACGCCCTGTGGGAGACGCCGCCGTTCGAGCCGACGGTCAGGGACGGGCGCCTGTACGGGCGCGGTGCCGCCGACGACAAGGCCGGCATCATGGCGCACATCGCCTCGATCCGCGCGGTGGCCGAAGTGCTCGGAGACGACCTCGACCTCGGCATCGCGATGTTCATCGAGGGCGAGGAGGAGTACGGCTCCCGTTCATTCGCGCAGTTCCTCTCCGACAACAAGGAGGCGCTGCGGGCCGACGCCATCGTCGTCGCGGACTCGGGCAACTGGGACTCCGTCACACCCGGCCTCACGGTCTCGCTGCGCGGCAACGCCCGTTTCACGGTGCGTGTGCGCACGCTGGATCACGCCTCCCACTCGGGCATGTTCGGGGGAGCGGTCCCCGACGCCATGCTGGCGACGGTGAAGATGCTCTCGACGCTCTGGGACGACGACGGGTCCGTGGCGGTCGAAGGGATGACCGCCCGCGACGCCGAGACCCCCGAATACTCCGAGGAGACGCTCCGAGACGAGGCGGGACTCCTGCCTGGCACCACGCCGATCGGCGATGGCACGATCCTCGGACGGATCTGGAACAAGCCGTCGGTGACGGTCATCGGCATCGACGCGACGAGCGTCGAAGCGGCCTCGAACACGCTCCTTCCGGAGGTCACCGTCGTCATCAGCGCACGAGTGGCCCCCGGGCAGACCGGGGAGGAGGCGTACGCGGCGCTTGAGGCGCATCTGCGGGCGCATGCGCCGTTCGGCGCCGAGCTGACGTTCTCCGATGTCGACCTCGGCAACGGCTTCCTCGTAGACACCAGCGGCTGGGCGGTCGCGCTGACGCGTGATGCCATGCGCGACGGCTACGGCGTCCCGCCCGTCGACCTCGGCGTGGGCGGATCGATCCCGTTCATCGCAGACCTCGTGCGCGAGTTCCCGGAGGCGCAGATCCTGGTCACGGGCGTCGAGGACCCGCACTCGCGGGCGCACAGCCCGAACGAATCCCTGCATCTGGACACGTTCCGCCACGCCGTCGCGACCGAGGCACTGCTGCTCTCGCGCATGAACGACATCCGCATCTGACCCCGATCGACCGGGTCGAGGGTAAAATCGAAGCACCAGCCGTGTGCGAGCACGGCCCGTCCCAAGGAGTGACATGAGCGACACCACACTGACTGCAGCAGACACCACTCAGGCGCACGGCGTGAAGCTGACCGACGCCGCGGCCACCAAGGTGAAGAACCTCCTCGAGCAGGAGGGCCGCGACGACCTTCGTCTGCGCGTCGCCGTCCAGCCCGGCGGATGCTCCGGCCTCATCTACCAGCTGTACTTCGACGAGCGTTTCCTCGAGGGCGACGAGACCGTCGACTTCGACGGCGTGGAGGTCATCGTCGACAACATGAGCGTGCCGTACCTCGACGGCGCGTCGATCGATTTCAAGGACACGATCTCGGAGCAGGGCTTCACGATCGACAACCCGAATGCCGCCGGCAGCTGCGCCTGCGGAGACAGCTTCCACTGACCAGGACCCCGCTGCCAACCTGCGTGGTTGGCATGAATCAGGTGTGAGGTTGCCCTAGACTTGGGTGTGCCCTGTCCGCAATCTGAAAGGTGCATCGTGCCCTCGAAACGCCGCCTTCGTTGGGCCGCTCTCCCCCTGGGAGTAGCGGCAGCCGTGGCCCTGGCGGGATGTACTGCCACTGAGCTGAACGGTTACCTCCCGGGCTTCGTGGAGGGTGAGCCTGCGGCCACCAACCAGACGGAGCGGGTCTCCTCCCTCTGGGTCAACTCCTGGATCGTCCTGCTCGCCGTCGGCGTGATCACCTGGGGTCTGATGGCCTGGGCTGCGATCGCGTACCGCCGTCGCAAGGGCCAGACCGGCCTGCCTGTGCAGATGCGCTACAACATGCCGATCGAGATCTTCTACACGGTCGTGCCGCTGATCCTCGTCCTGGGCATGTTCTTCTTCACGGCTCGCGACCAGAGCGAGATCGAGGCGAAGTGGGATGACCCCGACGTCGAGATCACGGCGATCGCCAAGCAGTGGGCGTGGGACTTCCAGTACGACGGCGAGGAGGAGGACAACTCCGACGCCGTGTGGACGATGGGCATTCAGGCCCAGCCCGACGCTGCGGGCAACATCGACCAGGCCGAGCTGCCGACGCTGGTGCTGCCGGTCGACAAGAAGGTCACGATCGACCTGCAGTCGCGCGACGTCATCCACTCCTTCTGGATCATCGACTTCCTCTACAAGAAGGACATGTACATCGGGAAGGACAACTCCTGGTCCTTCATCCCGACCCGTGTCGGCGAGTACGCCGGCAAGTGCGCCGAGCTCTGCGGCGAATATCACTCGATGATGCTGTTCAACGTCAAGGTCGTCGAGCAGGACGAGTACGACGCCTACCTCCAGTCGCTCGAGGAGGAAGGCAACACGGGAGACATCACGGACGCGTACGACCGTCTCGCGAACTACCCGGGCACGGACGCCCCCAACGACTCCGAGGAAGGAGAGGAGTAAGCCATGTCGACCACTGAAGCACCCCGCACCGACGAGGCCCCTCGCTCCCGTCCCACCACCCTGCCCGCCCGCCAGGCAGCTCTGATGAGCTCCTCGCGCGTCGAGCAGAAGGGCAACGTGGTCGTCAAGTGGATCACGTCCACCGACCACAAGACGATCGGGTACATGTACCTCATCGCCTCGGTGCTCTTCTTCCTGCTCGGTGGCGTGATGGCGCTCGTCATCCGCGCAGAGCTGTTCGCTCCCGGGATGCAGATCGTCCCGACGAAGGAGCAGTACAACCAGCTGTTCACGATGCACGGCACGATCATGCTGCTGATGTTCGCGACGCCGCTGTTCGCCGGATTCGCCAACGCGATCCTGCCGCTGCAGCTGGGTGCGCCTGACGTGGCGTTCCCGCGACTCAACGCCTTCGCGTTCTGGCTCTTCCTGTTCGGTTCGACGATCGCCGTCGCCGGCTTCCTCACCCCGCAGGGTGCGGCATCGTTCGGCTGGTTCGCGTATCAGCCGTTGGCCAGTGCCTCCTTCTCGCCGGGTGCGGGTGGAAACCTCTGGATGCTGGGCCTCGGCATCTCGGGCTTCGGCACGATCCTCGGCGCGGTGAACTTCATCACCACCGTGATCACCATGCGCGCACCGGGCATGACGATGTGGCGCATGCCGATCTTCTCCTGGAACACGCTCATCACGAGCCTTCTGATCCTGATGGCCTTCCCGGTCCTCGCCGCCGCGATCTTCGCCGCCGGTGCCGACCGTGTGCTGGGCGCACACATCTACGACCCGCAGAACGGCGGCGTCCTGCTCTGGCAGCACCTGTTCTGGTTCTTCGGGCACCCTGAGGTGTACATCATCGCGCTGCCGTTCTTCGGCATCGTCTCGGAGATCTTCCCGGTCTTCAGCCGCAAGCCGATCTTCGGATACAAGACCCTCGTCTACGCGACGATCGCGATCGCTGCGCTGTCCGTGGCGGTGTGGGCGCACCACATGTACGTCACCGGTTCCGTGCTGCTGCCGTTCTTCGCGCTGATGACCATGCTCATCGCCGTCCCGACAGGTGTGAAGATCTTCAACTGGATCGGCACGCTCTGGCGAGGATCCGTGACGTTCGAGACGCCCATGGTGTTCGCACTCGGCTTCCTCGTGTCGTTCGTCTTCGGTGGTCTGACCGGTGTCATCCTCGCGGCCCCGCCGCTGGACTTCCACCTCAGCGACTCGTACTTCGTCGTGGCGCACTTCCACTACGTCGTGTTCGGCACCGTGGTGTTCGCGATGTTCGCGGGCTTCTACTTCTGGTGGCCGAAGTGGACGGGTCGCATGCTCAACGAGCGTCTCGGCTACGTGCACTTCTGGATGCTGTTCATCGGCTTCCACATGACGTTCCTCATCCAGCACTGGCTGGGTGTCGACGGAATGGTGCGACGCTATGCGGACTACTCCGCCGCCGACGGCTGGACCTGGGGCAACCAGGTGTCGACGATCGGTGCGGTCATCCTCGGAGCATCCATGCTGCCGTTCTTCCTCAACGTGTGGATCACGGCACGCAAGGCGCCCAAGGTCACGGTCAACGACCCGTGGGGCTACGGGGCGTCGCTCGAGTGGGCGACCTCGTGCCCGCCGCCGCGACACAACTTCACCTCGATCCCGCGGATCCGCAGCGAGCGTCCCGCGTTCGATCTGAACCACCCCGAGGCAGCCGAGTTCACGCCCGCTGCTCCCGGCGAGCGAGAGGGCCACTGAGCCATGCGCGACAATGTCATTCTCTGGTGGGTCCTGACCGCGTTCTTCGCCCTCGTCGGCGTCGTGTACACGGGCTGGCACATCCTGGCCACGCCGTCGGACAATTTCGCAGAGCGGATCGAATGGGTCGGCACGGTCGCCCTGTTCTTCGCAGCCTTCATGGGTGCCATGATCGCGTTCTACCTCGATCGCACGCACAAGGCGCAGAACGGCGAGCTGCCTGAGGACATCCTCACGAGTGACATCGATGACGGCGACCCCGAACTGGGAGAGTTCAGCCCGTGGTCGTGGTGGCCGATCGTCCTCGCCGGCTCCGCCGGAATCTTCGTCGTGGGTCTGGCCGTCGGCCAATTCCTGCTCCCGATCGGCCTGTCGATCTTCGTCGTCGCGATCATCGGCTGGGTGTACGAGTACTACCGCGGCAACTTCGCCCGCTGATCTGACGCAGAAAGCCCCTGGGATCTTCCTCCCAGGGGCTTTCTGCATCTCTGTTGGCTAAGGGCGGGTACGGACGCGGGCGGTGCCGGTGAGCGGGTCCACGGGGCGTCGGTGCACGCCGTCGGCGTCCTCCACCGGGTAGCCTTCGCGGACCCAGTACTCGAAGCCACCGATCATCTCGCGCACGTCATAGCCGAGCGTGGCGAACTCCCGTGCGCCCTTCGCCCCGGCGTTGCATCCGGGGCTCCAGCAGTACACGACCACGGAGGCGTCCGAGGGGACCTCCTCGGGCGCGCGACGGGCGATCTCGCTGTAGTGCATGTGCACCGCGCCGGCGACGCGGCCCTGCGCCCACGCCTCGTCCGAGCGCACATCGATCACGACGATGTCCTCCCCGGCCTTCAGAGCGGCATGGACGTCGCTGGCGTCGGTCTCGTAGGCGAGCTTGGCTGCGTAGTAGTCGGCACGGTCGATCATGCTCTCAGCATAGAAGCGCACTCGTGGTGGCGCCCTCGCGATACGGACGCAGACGCACGGGAATCCGCCATCGTGGCAGAGCTCGTCAGAGGAGTGCCGTCATCTGCACGCGGCGGCCGTAGTGGTCGAGGCCCAGGGATGCCTCGGTCTCGACCAGGCCGCGTTGGAACGGCGTCTCCGGGATGCTCTCCAGGAACCCGCAGGAGGCGTAGAACGGGGCATTCCAGGGGATCTCCGCGTACGTGCGGAGGGTGACACGAGAGTAGCCGCGTTCGCGTGCCTCGTCGAGGGCTGCAGTGACCAGCTGGCGACCGTACCCCTGGCGACCGGCTGACGGCACCACAGACAGCTGCTCGAGGTGTGCGTGTCCGTCCGCATCCAGGACGTGGACGAAACCGACGGGGGAGGGATCGGCGGTGTCGTCCTCGAGCAGCAGGACGAACCCTGGCTCGCTGAGGCGGGCGAGTCCGTCTTCGGCGCGCGGCCAGTCGGAAGCGCCGAGACCTGCGATCAGGAGAGCATCCGCTTCGGCCTCGATGGCCCCGATGATCTCGGCGTCCTCGATGGTGGCGGGACGGATCGATGCACTCATCGCGACTCCTCGGCGACCGCGGCGATCGCTTCGACCTCGACCAGCTGGTTGTCATACCCCAGCACGGTGACGCCCATGAGGGTGCTCGGTACGTCGTGCTCTGCGAACGCCTCGTGAATGACATCCCATGCCGTGACCAGTTCAGCCTGAGACGACGACGCCACGAGAACGCGCGTGCTGATGACGTCGGCGAGTGTGGCGCCACTGGCGCGCAGCGCGATCTCGAGGGTCTCGAGGCATCGTGACGCTTGCGCGGCGTAGTCGCCGGGGGCGGTCGTGGTGCCGTCGTCCTCGAGCGGGCAGGCTCCGGCGAGGAAGATGAGTCGGGAGCCTGCCGGAGCAGTAGCCGCGTAGGCATAGGGGGCGGCTGCGAGATCGGGGGAGCGGATGAGGGAGACTGCTGAGCTCATGCCTCGATCCTTCCATGTGCGCTTGAGAGCCTCCCGGACACGCAGAAGGCCCTGTCCGCACGGACAGGGCCTTCTGCGTGGGAGCGGCGCGCTTACTCGCCGTCGTCCGACTTCTTCTTGCGAGGCTTCTTCACCGGCTCGGTCGCGATGACCGTGCTGGGGGTGTTCGGCGTCTCGTCGACGTGGGTCTCGCTGACCGTGAGCGGAGCGTCAGGGAAGCCGGCGCGCTCGTGGGCGCCCTGGATCTCTGCGGCTTCGGTCTCGTCGTTCTGAGCCGTGACGTGGTGCTGGTGCGCATCCGCCGCCTCGATCTCCGTCTGCGTGAGCGGAGCGAGCCTGTCTTCGTAGAACCACCGCGAGATGGAGGAGCGCAGGTTCTCGGTCCACGAGATGCGACCCTTCGCATTCGGGCGGACCACGAGGGGCTCGTAGTTGTCGACGTCGATGAGCTTCCAGCGGTCGTACTTGTCGACCGGCTGGTGCACCTCGATGAACTCGCCACCGGGGAGCCGGACGATGCGACCGGACTCGAAACCGTGCAGCACGATCTCGCGATCCTTCTTCTGCAGCGCGATGGCGATGCGCTTGGCGACGAAGTAGCCGAGCACGGGGCCGATGATGAGCAGCGCCTGGAGACTGTGGATCACACCCTCCATCGTGAGCATGAAGTGTGTCGCGATGAGGTCGGACGATGCTGCGGCCCACAGAACCGCGTAGAAGATGACTCCGGCGACGCCGATGGCGGTGCGGGTCGCTGCGTTGCGGGGACGCTGGGCGATGTGGTGCTCGCGCTTGTCGCCCGTGATCCACGCCTCGATGAAGGGGTAGATCGCGACGAGCACGATGAACAGGCCCAGCACGACGAGCGGAAGCAGGATGCCGAACGACCAGGTGCGGTCGAGGAACACGATGTCGAGGTTCGACGGAGCCAGACGCAGCGCACCGTCGGCGAATCCGATGTACCAGTCGGGCTGAGTACCGGCGGAGACGGGGGACGGGTCGTAGGGACCGTAGTTCCAGATCGGGTTGATCTGGAAGAACGTCGCGATCAGCACGATCACGCCGAACACGATGAACAGGTAGCCGCCCATCTTCGACATGTACACGGGCATCATCGGGTAGCCCACGACGTTGTCGTTCGTGCGGCCGGGGCCGGCGAACTGCGTGTGCTTGTTGACGATCATGAGCATCAGGTGCACGACGATGAGGCCGATGACCAGCAGCGGAAGCAGCAGGATGTGCAGGGTGTAGAGGCGACCGACGATCGCTGTGCCGGGGAACTCGCCGCCGAACAGCAGGAAGGAGGTCCACGTTCCGATCAGGGGGATTCCCTTGATCATGCCGTCGATGATGCGCAGGCCGTTGCCCGACAGGAGGTCGTCGGGAAGCGAGTAGCCGGTGAAGCCCTCGGCCATCGCGAGGATGAACAGCACGAAGCCGATCACCCAGTTCAGCTCACGCGGCTTGCGGAAGGCGCCGGTGAAGAAGACGCGCAGCATGTGCACGCCGATGCCGGCGATGAAGACCAGCGCGGCCCAGTGGTGGATCTGGCGGACCAGGAGCCCGCCACGGAGGTCGAACGAGATGTTCAGCGACGACTCGAGGGCGGCCGACATCTCGATGCCACGCATCGGAGCGTAGGCGCCGGTGTAGTGGGTCTCGACCATGGAGGCCTCGAAGAAGAACGTCAGGAAGGTTCCGGAGAGGAACACGACCACGAAGCTCCACAGTGCGATCTCACCCAGCATGAACGACCAGTGGTCGGGGAAGATCTTGCGACCGAGCTCCTTGATGAAGCCGGAGATGCTGGTGCGCTCATCGATGTAGTTCGACGCGGCGCCGACGAAGCGGCCGCCGAGAGGCGCCTTGTTGTCCTTGTCCTCTTTGGACAGCGTTGCGGTGCTCAATGGCGCTCCCAGAAGCTCGGGCCGACGGGCTCGGTGAAGTCACTGCGTGCGATGAGGTAGCCCTCGTCGTCGACGGTGATGGGCAGCTGAGGCAGCGGTCGCGCGGCCGGGCCGAAGATGACCTTGGCGTGATCCGTCACATCGAACTGCGACTGGTGGCAGGGGCAGAGGAGGTGGTGCGTCTGCTGCTCGTACAGCGCCACGGGGCAGCCGACGTGGGTGCAGACCTTCGAGTACGCGACGATGCCGTCGTACGACCAGTCCTTGCGGTCCTCGGCCTCGACGAGCTGCTCGGGACGCAGGCGCATCATCAGGACGATGGCCTTGGCCTTCTCCTCGAGGTAGCCGTCGTGGTGGCTGAGCTCAGCGAGCTCTTCCGGGATGACGTGGAACGCCGAGCCGAGGGTGACATCCGCGGCGCGGATCGGCGTGCCGTCCGGGTCGCGGACGAGGCGAGCGCCCTTCTCCCACATCGTGTGCTTGAGGAGCACGACGGGGTCGCCCGCAGTGGGGTCATCCGGCGTGCTGTGCGGTGCGAGCCCGCGGAACAGCGTGACGCCGGGGATGATCGATGCCACGATCGCTGCGAACAGCGAGTTGCGGATCATCGTGCGCCGTCCGAAGCCGGACTCCTCGTTGGCGGTGGCGAACGACTCGATGACGGCCTCGCGGGTCGAGTCCTTGCCCCGGGTGGGGTGGCGGTGCTCGATGTGCTCCTTGTCGCTCATCAGCGCCTTGGACCAATGGATCGCGCCGATGCCGATGGCGAGCAGCGCGAGCGAGATGCCCAGACCGATGAAGAGGTTGTTCTGTCGGATGTCGATGAGCGCGCCGCTCTCGATGGGGAACAGCATGTAGGCGGCGACCGCCCAGATGCTTCCTGCCAGCGAGAGGTAGAACAGGGTGTAGACCGTGCGCTCCGCAGCCTTCTCAGCGCGCGGGTCCTTGTCGGTCATCCGCGCGCGGTGCGGCGGCAGCCCCGGGTTCTGCACGGGATCGCTGACTGCGACACCCAGCCCCGGAGAGGGCTGGTAGGCCCTGTCAAGAGCCTGCGAGTCGTCGTCGTGTGCCATGGTGCTCCTCGTACGTTCCTCTTCGATGAATAAGCGTCAGTTGGACTTCGCCGTGATCCACACGGTGATCGCGACGAGCGCGCCGATTCCGAAGATCCAGGCGAACAGGCCCTCGGAGACCGGACCGAGCGAACCGAGCGAGAATCCGCCGACCTGCACGGACTGCTGCTGGAACAGCAGCGCCGAGATGATGTCGCGCTTGTCCTCGTCCGACAGGTTCATGTCGCCGAAGACGGGCATGTTCTGGGGGCCGGTGACCATGGCCGCGTAGATGTGCAGCGCACTCGTCTCCGTGATGGCCGGGGCGTACTTGCCCTCCGTGAGCGCTCCACCGGCGGCGGCCACGTTGTGGCACATCGCGCAGTTCACGCGGAAGAGCTCGGCGCCATGCGCCACGTCGCCTTCGCCGTCGAGGGTCTTCTCGTCGGGGAAGGTCGGGCCGGGGGCCTCGGACTGCACATAGGACGCCATCGCGAGGATCTGCTCCTCGGTGAACTGCGGCTCCTTCTGGGGAGCCTGCGGTCCCTGCATCTGCAGCGGCATGCGGCCGGTCGAGACCTGGAACTCCACCGCGAGCTCGCCCACGCCGTAGAGGCTGGGGCCGTTGGGGGTGCCCTGCAGGTCGAGGCCGTGGCAGGTGGCGCAGTTGGCCGTGAACAGCTTCTCGCCGTCCTCGACCGTGAGCGTGCTGGCCGCCGTGGTCTCGGTGTCGCTCGCAGCGAAGGCTGCGGACGTTCCGGCGTACACGGCGCCGGTGATCATGAGGCCTGCTCCGATGAGGGCCGCCGCAGCCAGGGGACTGCGACGCCCGTTCGAACGGCGCTTCTTCTCTCGTGCCATCTCGGGGATCAGCTCCGCTCTTATTTCAGGAAGTAGATAACGACGAACAGCACGATCCAGACGACGTCGACGAAGTGCCAGTAGTAGGACACCACGATCGAGGAGGTCGCCTCCTTGTGCCGGAAATTCTTGACGGCGTATGCGCGGCCGATGACGAGCAGGAACGCGATGAGACCGCCGGTGACGTGCAGGGCGTGGAAGCCGGTCGTCAGGTAGAACGCGGAAGCGTAGGAGTCGGCGCTGATGGGCATGCCCTCTGCGACGAGCTGCGCGTACTCCCAGACCTGGCCGGACACGAAGATCGCGCCGAGTGCGAAGGTGAGGAAGAACCACTCGACCATGCCCCAGCCGAACAGGCGACGGCGACCCGCGCCGTTCTTCTGCCCCTTGGCGATCCGGTACGGCTGCAGGTCCTCCGCTGCGAAGACACCCATCTGGCAGGTGAACGAGGAGAGGACGAGGATCGCGGTGTTCACGAACGCGAACGGGACGTTCAGCAGCTCGGTCCGGGCCTCCCAGAGGTCGGGGGAGGTGCTGCGGAGCGTGAAGTAGATCGCGAAGAGTCCCGCGAAGAACATCACCTCACTGCCGAGCCACACAATGGTGCCGACAGCTACCGGATTGGGGCGCTTGATCGTTCTTGCCGCCGGGGCATACGTCGCTGAGGTCGTCACTCTTCCATTATGGCCGATCCTGGGGCGTGATTCTCGCACCCGGAGGCCTCGAATCGCCGTCGAAGCACTTAGGCGACCCTAAGAAAACGCTGCGAATCATCGGTGAATCCGCGGGAAACGGGGGATGCCGTCCTGCAGGACAGAGGTGCCGAGGAGTCTGCACGTTTTCCCTGCGCCGATAGGATCGCACACATGGCTGATTCCCTGACCTGGTCCGATCTGCTCACCACTCTTCTGGAGCGTCGTGACCTCAGCGTCTGGGAGTCGACGTGGGCGATGCGTCAGATCATGCGCGGTGACGTCTCGGAGGCCCAGCTCGCCGGGTTCCTCGTCGCGCTGCGGGCCAAGGGCGAGACGATCGACGAGATCGTCGGCTTCCGCGACGCGATCCTCGAGGCGGCCGTCCCGCTGCCGGTCTCGCCGAACGTCCTCGACATCGTCGGCACGGGTGGCGACCGGGTCGGCACGGTGAACGTCTCCACCACGGCCGCTGTCATCATCGGCGCGACCGGGGTCCCGGTCGTCAAGCACGGCAACCGAGCGGCGAGCTCGGCATCCGGCTCCTCCGACGTGCTGAGCGCGCTGGGGCTCGAGCTGACCCTCGACCCGGCGGCGGTGTCGACGATCCTCGACCGCACCGGCATCACCTTCGCCTGGGCGGGGGCTTTCCACCCCGGCTTCAAGCACGCAGGAGCCGTGCGCTCCCAGCTCGGGGTGCCGACCGTCTTCAACATGCTCGGCCCGCTCTGCAACCCTGCGCGCGCGGAGGCGAACGCCGTCGGCGTCGCCCAGCTCGAACGCGTGCCCCTGATCACCGGGGTGTTCCGTACCCGCGGTGCGACGGCTCTCGTCTTCCGCGGCGACGACGGGCTCGACGAGCTGACCACCACCGGTCACAGCCGGATCTGGGAGGTCACCCGCGGTGACATCCACGAGCACGACCTGGATCCGCGCGACCTCGACATCCCGATCGCCGACCTCGCCGACCTCCTCGGCGGCACCCCGGAGCACAACGCGGACGTGCTGCGACGCACGCTCGCGGGGGAGACGGGAGCCGTGCGTGACATCGTGCTGCTCAATGCCGCAGCCGGCATCGTCGCCTTCGAGCTCTCGCAGGATGCCACCCAGGTGCAGCGCCCCATCCTCGAGCGCCTGCGCGCCGGGTACGACCGCGCAGCGGCCGCCGTCGACGACGGTCGCGCCGCCGCCAAGCTCGACGAGTGGATCGGCGTGAGCCGAGAGCTCGCCTCTGCATAGGAGATGTGATGGACCCGATCGCCGCGCTGCTCGAGATCGCCTCCCTCCTCGAGCGCGAGCGCGCCTCGCGGTATCGGGCGAAGGCGTTCCGCCAGGCGGCGGCGACGCTCCAGCAGCTTCCTGACGACGTCCGGAGCGACCCCACGCGGCTGCGTGCAGCCAAGGGCATCGGCGAGTCGACCTTCGCGGTGATCCGGCAGGCGCAGGCGGGAGAGGTGCCCGAGTACCTGATCGAGCTCCGCGGCGACGTGGAGCCGGAGCGGGTGTCGGAGCTCCGCGCCAAGCTCCGCGGCGATCTGCATGCCCATACGGACTGGTCGGACGGCACCACCCCGATCGCGGTGATGGCCCAGGCCGCCCGCGCCCTCGGGCATGAGTACCAGGCGATCACCGACCACTCGCCGCGCCTCCGTGTGGCTCGCGGGCTGTCGGCGGAGCGGCTGCGCGAGCAGATGCCGCTCGTCCGCGCCGAGTCGGGGGACGGCTTCACGCTCCTGGCCGGCATCGAGGTCGACATCCTCGAAGACGGCTCGCTCGACCAGGAGGACGCGCTGCTGGGCGAGCTGGACATCGTCGTGGCATCCGTCCATTCCAAACTGCGCATGGACTCACGGCCGATGACGGCGCGGATGCTCGCCGCGGTGTCGAACCCGCGGGTCAATGTGCTCGGACACTGCACCGGGCGCCTGGTGCAGGGGAACCGCGGCACGCGGCCGGAGTCGCAGTTCGATGCCGCGCGGGTGTTCGCGGCCTGTGCCGAGAACGGAGTGGCCGTCGAGATCAACTCGCGTCCTGAGCGTCAGGATCCGCCGGACGAGCTGATCGCCATCGCGCTCGAGGCGGGATGCCTGTTCTCCATCGACTCCGATGCGCATGCGCCGGGCCAGCTGTCGCTCCTGGACCACGGCGCGGAGCGTGCCGAACGGGCGGGAGTCCCCGCTGCGCGGATCATCACCACCTGGGGCCTCGAGCGCCTGCGCGCCTGGGCGAGCTGATTCAGGCGTCGATCGTGGCGATCGCGGCGATCGCCCTCGTCATCGAACCTCCCAGATTCCACTTCTCCGCCAGCGCGGTGGCAGCATCCACCTCGCCCGGGTCGAGCGGGCGGAGAGCATCGCTCGGCGCGACGATGTCGAGATCGGTCGCCACCGCGACGACGGTGGGGGCGACCTCGAGGTAGGGGGCCGCGGCGAGCACCTTCGCGCGGACGCCGGCGCTCATACCCTCGCCCGCTTCGGCCGCCGCGCGGATCCCCTCGAGGTCGCCGTGCGCCTGCAGCAGCGTCGCCGCCGTCTTCTCGCCGACTCCCGCGACGCCGGGGAGTCCGTCGGACGCATCGCCTCGCATGGTGGCGAAGTCGGCATACTGTCCGGGGAGCACTCCGTACTTGGCGACCACGACGGCATCCGTCACGATCTCCAGGTTGCTCATGCCCTTGGCCGTGTAGATGACGCGGACGCCGCGCTCGTCGTCCACGAGCTGGAAAAGGTCGCGGTCGCCGGTGACGATGTCGACCGGCATGGTCGCGTGCGTCGCGAGCGTGCCGATGACATCGTCGGCCTCGTGCTCGGCGACGCCGATGATCGGGATGCCGAGGGCGGCGAGCGTCTGCCGGATGAGCGGGATCTGCGCCTCCAGCGGGTCGGGGACCTCCTCGACGTCCGGGCCTGCGGGAACGACCTCCACGACCCGGTGAGCCTTGTAGCTCGGGATCAGATCGACGCGCCACTGCGGGCGCCAGTCGTCATCCCAGCACGCGATCACGTGGGTCGGCTCGTACAGCGTGACGAGCTTGGCGATGATGTCGAGGAGCCCTCTCGCCGCGTTGATCGGGGAGCCGTCGGGAGCCGTGACCTTGTCAGGGACGCCGTAGAAGGCGCGGAAGTAGAGACTGGCGGTGTCGAGCAGGAGCAGCTTGTCGGCGCGGGGCATGGGACACAGTCTGTCAGCGCGATGCAGCGCGCGATATCGAGTCCGTCATTTCGGTTCCGGATCTGATAACCTTGACTGTCACTCGTGGCGTGCCTATGCATGCCCGGGCGACGAAACCCCATCAATCGCTGTAGAGCTCGTTATCGGCCGTGCGCGGCCGGAGCCCTCAGCCCGAGTCTCCATTCACAAGGACAACCCACTACATGACTACCGCAACGACCGCCCCGGCCACCAAGCAGGTCGCCATCAACGACATCGGATCTGCTGAGGACTTCCTGGCCGCGGTCGAGAAGACCCTGAAGTTCTTCAACGACGGCGACATCATCGAGGGCACGATCGTCAAGATCGACCGCGATGAGGTCCTCCTCGATGTCGGATACAAGACCGAGGGTGTCATCCCCTCGCGCGAGCTCTCGATCAAGCACGACGTCGACCCCAACGAGGTCGTCAAGGTCGGCGACGAGGTCGAGGCCCTGGTTCTCCAGAAGGAGGACAAGGAAGGCCGTCTGATCCTCTCCAAGAAGCGCGCACAGTACGAGCGTGCCTGGGGAGACGTCGAGAAGATCAAGGAGAACGACGGCGTCGTCACCGGTACGGTCATCGAGGTCGTCAAGGGTGGACTCATCGTCGACATCGGCCTCCGTGGCTTCCTGCCGGCCTCGCTCATCGAGCTCCGCCGCGTCCGCGACCTCACGCCGTACCTCGGCCAGGAGATCGAGGCCAAGATCCTCGAGCTCGACAAGAACCGCAACAACGTCGTGCTCAGCCGCCGCGCGCTGCTCGAGCAGACGCAGTCGGAGTCGCGCACCACGTTCCTGAACAACCTGCACAAGGGTCAGGTCCGCAAGGGTGTCGTTTCGTCGATCGTCAACTTCGGTGCGTTCGTCGACCTGGGCGGCGTGGACGGCCTCGTGCACGTCTCCGAGCTGTCCTGGAAGCACATCGAGCACGCCTCCGAGGTCGTCGAGGTTGGCCAGGAGGTCACCGTCGAGATCCTCGAGGTCGACCTCGACCGCGAGCGCGTCTCCCTGTCGCTGAAGGCGACGCAGGAGGACCCGTGGCAGGTCTTCGCCCGTACCCACGCGATCGGTCAGGTCACGCCGGGTAAGGTCACCAAGCTCGTTCCGTTCGGCGCGTTCGTCCGCGTCGCAGACGGCATCGAGGGCCTCGTCCACATCTCCGAGCTCTCCAGCAAGCACGTCGAGCTGGCCGAGCAGGTCGTCTCCGTCGGCGAAGAGGTGTTCGTCAAGGTCATCGACATCGACCTCGAGCGTCGCCGCATCTCGCTGTCGCTGAAGCAGGCCAACGAGTCGGTCGACCCCAACGGCACCGAGTTCGACCCGGCCCTGTACGGCATGGTCGCGGAGTACGACGAGAACGGCGAGTACAAGTACCCGGAGGGCTTCGACGCCGAGACCGGTGCGTGGAAGGAAGGCTTCGACGCCCAGCGCGAGGCATGGGAGCAGGAGTACGCTGCGGCCCAGGCTCGCTGGGAGGCGCACAAGGCTCAGGTCACCAAGGCAGCCGAGGCAGAAGCTGCCGCCGGCGACGACTTCGGCGGCCAGGTCTTCTCGAGCGAGGCCGCAGGCGCGGGCACGCTCGCTGACGACGAGGCACTCGCGGCTCTGCGCGAGAAGCTCTCGGGCGGCAACGCGTAAGCATCACGCTCTGAACGGGCCGTCATCCTTCGGGATGGCGGCCCGTTTCGCGTCTGCGGATGCCGGACAGGCCTGCGTGACCGAACATTACGTCCGTATTCGTCACATTTCACGACCCCCGCCAGCATGGGGACATGACCTCCCTGCTGACCGCTGCGAACGTCGACGCCTCGCGGGCGGATGTCGGCACCGCTCAGGCGGTCCGCCTCCGCGGCGTCGAGCGCAGCTTCCCGCGCTCCCGCGGGAGCCACGACGTCCTCCGGGGCATCGAGCTCGACGTCGGTGCGGGGGAGATCGTCGCCATCGTCGGGCCCTCCGGCTGCGGCAAGTCGACGCTCCTGCGCCTGGTCGGCGGCCTGGACGCGCCGACCGGCGGCAGCATCCAGATCGCCGGGTCCAGCGTCGCCGACGTCGACGAGCGCACCGCAGTGGCATTCCAAGAACCGCGTCTGCTGCCGTGGCGCACGATCGCCCAGAACGTCGAGATCGGGCTTCCCCGGGGGACCTCCCGGCGGGACGGTCGCGCTCGCGTCCGAGAGCTGCTCGCGCTCGTCGGACTCGAGCACGCCGCCGACCAGCATCCCAGCGAGGTGTCCGGCGGCATGGCGCAGCGTGCATCGCTCGCTCGCGCTCTGGCACGCAACCCCGGCGTGCTGCTGCTGGACGAGCCGTTCGGGGCGCTGGACGCGCTGACGCGCCTGCGCATGCACGACCTGCTCCTGAAGATCCACGCGGTGGAGCCGACCACCGTCCTCCTCGTCACCCACGACGTCGAGGAAGCCCTCTACCTCGCAGACAGGGTCTTGCTGCTGCGCACTCTCGCCGACGACACGGACGCGGAGGCGGCGTCGATCGCGCGCACCGTCGCCGTGCCCGGCATCCGCCCCCGCGACCGCGCCGACCGCGGCCCCGCCGACCTGCGTGCCGAGCTCCTCGAAGGACTCGGCGTCGACACCCACCACCGCACCGCCCTCGAGGAGACCCGATGAGCATCATCACCCGCCGTACCGCCCCTGCGTTCGCGATCGCCGGAGTGCTGATGCTTACCGCCACGGGCTGTGTCGCGGGAGAGAACGCCACCGCGTCCGACGACTCCGCCGCAGGCACCGCCTCAGGCGACTGGTCCGCCGACACGCTCTCCATCGATTTCGCGACGTACAACCCGCTCAGCCTCGTGATCCGCGATCAGGGCATCCTCGAGGAGATCCTCGGTGATGACGTCGAGGTCGAGTGGATCCAGTCCGCCGGATCCAACAAGGCCAACGAGCTGCTGCGCTCCGGCTCGATCGACGTCGGCTCCACCGCCGGATCCGCTGCGCTGTTCGCACGCTCGAACGGGTCGCCCATCCAGGTCATCGACATCTTCTCGCAGCCGGAGTGGTCAGCGATCGTCGTCGGTCCGGACAGCGACATCACCTCGGTCGAGGATCTCGCCGGCACCTCCATCGCGGCGACGAAGGGGACCGACCCGTACTTCTTCCTGCTCCAGGCGCTGGAGGAGGCCGGGCTGTCCGCCGACGACGTGGAGATCCAGAACCTCCAGCACGCCGACGGCCGCGCGGCCCTCGACGGGGGATCGGTCGATGCCTGGGCCGGCCTCGACCCGATCATGGCCGCGGCCGAGGTCGAGTCGGATGACCAGCTGATCTACCGCAACGTGGACTTCAACACCTACGGTTTCCTCAACGCCACAGAGGAGTTCATCGACGGCCACCCCGACCTCGCCCAGGCTGTCGTCGACGCGTACGAGCAGGCCCGCGAGTGGGCCCTCGAGAATCCCGAGGAGACCGCCGCACTGCTCGCGGAGGTCGCCGGCATCGACATCGAGGTCGCGACCACGGTGATCGAGGAGCGCTCCAACCTCGACGTGAGTGGCATCCCCGGCGATGCGCAGCTCGCGGTGCTGGAGAAGATCGCCCCCGTGCTCGTCGAGTCCGGCGACGTCGAGGGCGGGGAGGAGTCGGTGCAGAAGGCGCTCGACTCGATCATCGACGCGAGCTTCGCCGAGAAGGCGGTCGAGGACGAGTGAGTGAACTCGACCAGCGCGTGATCGTCCCGGCGGAGTCGCGGGATGCGCTCGACTTCGCTGCGGGACGCCATCGGCGTCCGGCAGCCGGTGCACGGCGCCAGGGGGGTCGAGTCGCGGTACGGATCCTCGCGGGGCTCCTGCTGCCCGCCCTCATCCTGATCGCCTGGCAGGTCGTGACGAGCATGGGACTGGTGCCCGCGTACCGTCTGCCGGCCCCGGCATCCGTGCTCACGGCGGGGGTCGAGCTCGCGGAGCGTGGTGAGCTCTGGACGCACGTCGCCATCTCGGTGCAGCGCGTCGTGCTCGGCTTCGCGATCGGCTCCCTGATCGGACTCGCGGTGGCCGGTGTCGTCGGTCTGTCGCGTCTCGGCGACGTGCTGCTGAGCCCGACGCTCGCCGCTGTCCGCGCCGTGCCCTCGCTCGCCTGGGTGCCCCTGCTCATCCTGTGGATGCAGATCGGCGAGGAGTCCAAGGTCACGCTGATCGCGATCGGCGCGTTCTTCCCGGTCTATACGACCGTCGCCTCAGCGCTGCGTCACGTGGACCCGCAGCTCGTCGAGGCCGGGAGGTCGTTCAGCCTGAGAGGGTGGTCGCTGTTCCGCACCGTGCAGCTGCCTGCCGTCGTGCCCTCGGTGGCCGCCGGGCTCCGGCTCGCGCTCGCACAGGCCTGGCTTTTCCTCGTCGCAGCGGAGCTCATCGCCGCGTCGATGGGTCTCGGCTTCCTGCTCACGGACTCGCAGAACAGCGGCCGCGTCGACAGGATCATCCTCTCGATCGTCCTCCTCGCGCTCCTGGGCACCCTCACCAACGGCGTGCTGGCGCTCGTCGAGAAGTACCTGTTGCGCCGATGGACGTGACGACGGAGGCGCGACTGCACGAGACGCGGACGTATGCCGCGCCCGCCGCGTTCGCCGCGCAGGCGAACGTGACAGAAGAGGCATACGCACGAGCCGCTGCCGATCCCGTCGCCTTCTGGGAGGCTGCAGCGGCGCGTCTCGACTGGGCACGCCCATGGCACACGGCGCACGAGTGGGATGCGCCGGTCGGTGACGCCGTCCCCGCCGCGCGCTGGTTCCTGGGCGGTCGTCTCAACGTTGCGGAGAACTGCGTCGATCGCCATGTCGCCGCAGGCCTCGGAAGCAAGGTCGCGCTGCACTTCGAGGGCGAGCCGGGAGACCGGGAGTCGGTCACCTACGCCGACCTGCAGCGTCGCGTCGCACGCGCCGCGAACGCCCTCACCGCTCTCGGCATCGAGGCGGGGGACCGCGTCGTGATCTACCTGCCTGTGCTGATCGAGACGGTGGTCGTCACCCTCGCCTGCGCCAGGATCGGTGCCGTGCATTCGCTGGTCTTCGGCGGGTTCTCGGCGGAAGCCGTCCGGTTCCGTCTCACCGACACCGGGGCGAAGCTGCTCGTCACGAGCGACGGCCAGTTCCGCCGTGGCACGGCGACGGAGGTCAAGTCCACCGCCGACGCGGCTGCGGCCGACCTTCCCGACCTCGAGCACCTGCTCGTGGTCCGTCGCACCGGGCAGAGCGTGCCCTGGACCGAGGGTCGGGACGTCTGGTGGCACGACGTCGTCGACGGTGCCTCCTCGGAGCACGTCGCGGAGGCCTTCGACTCCGAGCATCCGCTCTTCATCATCTACACCTCGGGAACCACCGGACGCCCCAAGGGGCTGGTGCACACCTCCGGCGGGTACCTGACCCACGCGAGCTGGGCGCACTGGGCGCACTTCGACGCGAAGCCCGACGACGTGCACTGGTGCACGGCCGACCTGGCCTGGGTGACGGCGCACACCTACGAGATCTACGGTCCGCTGTCGAACGGACTGACGCAGGTGATCTACGAGGGGACACCGGACAGCCCGCACACCGCGCGTCATCTCGAGATCATCGAGCGCTACGGGGTGACGGTCTACTACACGGCCCCGACGCTGATCCGCACGTTCATGACCTGGTTCGGAGCCGACCTCCCGCCTGGGCACGACCTCTCGACCCTCCGGCTGCTCGGCACGGTCGGCGAGGCGATCAATCCGGAGGCCTGGATCTGGTTCCGGCGCAACTTCGGACGGGACGAGCTCCCGGTGGTCGACACCTGGTGGCAGTCGGAGACCGGAGCGGCGATGATCGCACCCCTGCCCGGTGTCACGACGCTGAAGCCGGGATCCGCCTCCGTGCCGCTTCCGGGGATCGACGCGACGGTGGTCGACGCGCATGGCGAGGAGGTCGCGCCCGGCCGGTCGGGGACGCTCGTCGTCCGACGACCGTGGCCCGGGATGGCTCGGACCGTGTGGGGCGACCCGCAGCGCTATCGGGACGCGTACTGGTCGACGTTCGCCGGGCACGGCGAGCACGGCGGCTATTACGTCGCCGGAGACGGGGCCACCAGGGACGCCGACGGCTACATCTGGATCCTCGGACGCCTCGACGACGTCGTGAACGTGTCGGGTCACCGGCTCTCGACGATCGAGATCGAGTCGGCGCTCGTCGCGCACGACACGGTCGGCGAGGCCGGAACGGCCGGCGTTGCGGATGCCCTGACCGGGCAGGCGATCATCGCCTTCGTGACGCCGTCCGGACGATCCGAGGTGTCGCCGGCCGCTCTGCGGTCGGAGGTCGCCACCGCGATCGGACCGGTCGCCAAGCCGAAGCACATCGTCGTGGTGGCGGACCTTCCCAAGACCCGCTCGGGCAAGATCATGCGGCGCCTGCTGGCGCAGCTGTGGGAGGCGGAGCAGGCTCGTCGTGCCGGCCGCGAATCCGAGCCTCTCGGTGACACGACATCGCTGCAGAACCCCTGGGCCGTGGATGAGATCGCCGCCGTGCTCGAGAACGCAGAACTGAGGACATCATGACCGACGAACACCGATTCGGATTCCGCACCCGCGCGCTGCATGCGGGCGGCACGCCAGACGCGACCACGGGGGCGAGAGCGGTGCCGATCTACCAGACCACGTCGTTCGTGTTCGACGATGCCGCAGACGCCGGGAACCTCTTCGCGCTGCAGAAGTACGGCAACATCTACTCGCGGATCGGCAACCCCACGGTCGCTGCACTCGAAGAGCGCCTCGCCTCGCTCGAGGGTGGGATCGGAGCGGTGGCCACCGCGTCCGGCATGAGCGCCGAGTTCATCACCTTCGCAGCGCTCGTCGGAGCGGGAGACCACGTGGTGGCTGCCGCGCAGCTGTACGGGGGCACTGTCACCCAGCTCGACGTCACGCTGCGTCGATTCGGTGTGCAGACCACGTTCGTCGCCTCGTCCGACCCTGCCGACTACGCCGCGGCCATCCGTCCGGAGACGAAGGTCGTCTACGTCGAGATGATCGGGAACCCCTCGGGCGAGATCGCCGACATCGAGGGACTCGCCGAGGTCGCGCACGCCGCAGGGGTTCCCCTCGTCGTCGACGCGACACTCGCGACGCCGTACCTCGCGCGTCCTCTGGAGCACGGCGCCGACATCGTCATCCACTCGGTGACGAAGTTCCTCGGCGGCCACGGGACCACTCTCGGCGGCGTCGTCATCGAGAAGGGCACCTTCGACTGGGGCAACGGCCGGTTCCCGCAGATGACGGAGCCCGTGGAGTCCTACGGCGGCATCCGGTGGTGGGACAACTTCGGCGAGTACGGGTTCCTCACCAAGCTCCGCACCGAGCAGCTGCGCGACATCGGCCCCGCCCTCAGCGCGCAGTCGGCGTTCGCTCTCCTGCAGGGCGTCGAGACGCTGCCGCAGCGCATCGACGCGCACCTCGCGAACGCGCGGGTCGTCGCCGATTGGCTGCACTCCGATCCGCGCGTCGAGTACGTCACGTGGGCAGGGCTCGAGGACCACCCGCACCACGAGCGCGCCGCCAAGTACCTCCCGCTCGGGCCCGGCTCGGTGTTCGCCTTCGGAGTGAAGGCCGACGATGGCCGTGCAGCGGGGGAGACGTTCATCGACAGCCTGCAGCTGGCCTCGCACCTCGCGAACATCGGCGATGCGCGCACGCTCGTCATCCACCCGGCGTCCACGACGCACCGTCAGCTCACCGAGGCGCAGCTCGCGGCTGCCGGAGTGCGCCCCGACCTCATTCGGATCTCGGTCGGACTCGAGGATGCGGAGGACATCATCTGGGACCTCGACCAGGCCCTCACGACAGCGACAGGAGCAGGCAGATGAGCGGCATCCCGAGTGCGGCCGGCGACAGCTGCGCGGTCCCTCCGGTGCAGGACCAGGCATCCTGTGCGCTGCCCGGCGTCGCGTCGGCGCCTTCCGATCGGAAGTGGATCGGTCCCGGCCCCCAGCAGAGGTTCGGCATCCTGCGCGGCGCCACCTCGATCGCGATCGTCGGCGCATCCGCCAACCCCGCTCGCGCGTCGTACTTCGTCGCGACCTATCTGCTCTCCAGCACGCGGTACCAGGTCTATCTCGTCAACCCACGGGAGACCGAGATCCTGGGGCAGCCGGTCTACGCCTCTCTGGCCGACCTGCCGGTGGCTCCCGACATCGTGGACGTCTTCCGGCGGCACGACGATCTTCCCGGCGTCGCCCAGGAGGCGGTCGAGGCGGGGGCGCGGACCCTGTGGCTGCAGCTGGGCTCGTGGAACGAGGATGCGGCGGTCATCGCCAAGTCTGCCGGGCTGTCCGTCGTCATGGACCGGTGCGTCAAGATCGAGCATGCCCGGTTCCACGGCGGGCTGCACCTCGCGGGCTTCGACACCGGCGTCATCAGCTCGCGCCGTCAGCTCTCCGCGCGGTGAGCGGTACCGGCGCCGAGCCTAGACTGGCGGCATGCCTCTCATCGCGCTGACCGGCGGCATCGCCTCCGGCAAGTCGACCATCGCACGACGACTCGCGGAGCACGGAGCGGTCGTCGTCGATGCGGATCAGATCGTACGCGACGTGCAGGCTCCCGGCACCCCGGTGCTCGCACGCATTCGGGAGACCTTCGGCGATGAGGTCATCGCGACCGACGGCGGACTCGACCGAGCGGCGCTGGGGGCGAAGGTCTTCGGCGATCCGGAGCAGCTCGCCCGACTGAACGCCATCGTCCACCCCGCGGTGCGTGCGGAGTCGCAGCGTCGCTTCGAGGCGGCCGCATCCGCGGACCCCTCAACCGTCGTCGTCTACGACGTCCCACTGCTCGTGGAGGCGCGGGTCGACGACCCCTGGGATCTCATCGTCGTCGCGCACGCCCCCGCCGAGGAACGCCGACGCCGACTCGTCGAGCTGCGCGGCATGACGGCACAGTCGGCGCAGGAGCGGATCGATGCGCAGGTCTCTGACGATCGGCGCCTCGCGATCGCCGACGAGGTCGTCGACACCTCGGGAACCCTGGAGCAGACGATCCAGCAGACGGATGCGCTGTGGGAGCGGATCCGCTCGTCGTGACCTTCACCGGTCATACCCCCGGTTCTGCGGCCTATCGGCGCCTCATCGTCGGGTTGTTCTTCGCCGGGATCGCCACCTTCGCCCAGCTGTACTCGCCGCAGGCCGTGCTTCCCCAGCTGTCAGCGGACCTCGCCATCCCGCCGGCGACAGCCGCGCTCGCAGTCTCGGCTGCGACTCTCGGTCTCGCCGCCGCGGTCATCCCGTGGTCGATGGTCGCCGACCGTATCGGTCGCGTGCCGGCCATGGCGATCGGGGTGATCGCTGCGACCGTGATGGGGCTGCTCACTCCCTTCAGCGCCGGGATGGAGATGCTGCTGGTGCTGCGGCTTCTGGAAGGGATCGCGCTGGGCGCGGTGCCGGCCGTCGCGCTCGCGTACCTCAGCGAGGAGGTGAGCGCCCGCAGTGCGGCCGCTGCGGCGGGGAGCTACATCGCGGGGACGACGGTGGGCGGCCTGCTCGGCCGTGTCGTGTCGGGGGTCGCCGGCGAGCAGTTCGGGTGGCGCGTGGGGATCTGGGTCGTGGCCGGGGTCTGCGGGCTGGCCGCCGCGCTCTTCCTCTGGCTCACCCCGAGAGCGCAGGGATTCGTGCCCGGACGCTTCCGCGACAGCACGGGACCGGGCATGCTCACCCGGCTCCTGGCGCCGATGCGGTCGCCGCGCCAGCTGGTGCTGTACCTCCAGGGCTTCCTCCTCATGGGGGCGTTCGTCGCCGTGTACAACTACCTCGGCTTCCACCTGGTCGCGCCGCCCTTCGGACTGCCGACATGGCTGGTCACGCTGCTCTTCCTGGCCTATCTCGCCGGCACGGCGTCGTCGCCCTCGGCGGGTCGGCTGGCATCGCGGTTCGGGCGTTATCAGGTGCTCCTGTGCTCTATCGCGGTCATGGCGATCGGTGCGGCGATCATGCTCGCTCCGGTCGCGCCGCTCGTGGTCGTCGGTCTGCTGATCTTCACGGCCGGGTTCTTCGCCGCGCATGCCGTGGCCTCCGGCTGGGCACCCGCCGAGTCACCGCCGGGCAGTCGGGCGCAGGCGTCGTCGCTCTACTACTTCGGCTACTACGCGGGTTCGAGTCTGTTCGGCTGGGCACTGGGGATCGTGTTCGGCGAGGCCGCATGGGCGTGGTTCGTGGCAGCGATCGTCGCGATGTGCGTGGTGTCCGGCGCCGGAGCCGCGATCGCGCTCCGCAGCGCCCCGACCGGGCGCGTGCCGCAGAACGTCTAAGTGCTGACGCGGCCGGCCGAGTGACCGGAGTTGTTCTCCCGACGCCTGCGCGCCAGGCGACGCAGCCCGAGGATGACGACCACCACGAGTCCGACCAGCAGCACGGCGGCCACGACCGGGACGATGATCGCCGCGGCGGCGAGCGCGAACGATGCGCCGTCCTCGGCCGTGCTCAGCACGGGAGCGGCGAGGCCGCCCGTCACGGTGTTCGCCGCCACGTGGGCCGACGCCTTCACGATGTGGACGATCAGGGCGATGACGATGCCCACCACGACCGGCACCCACGTGTTGTCGGTGAAGAAGGCCGCCGGATCGTCCACGGCGATGGTCTGCGCTCCGGAGCCCGCGCCGAAGGCGATACCGCCGGATGCCGGGCGCAGGATGCTCTGGATGACGTCGTTCACGGAGTCGAGTGCCGGGATCTTGTCGGCGACGATCTCGAGAAGCAGCAGCCCGCCGAGGATCCAGAGGGAGAGATCGCTCGACAGCCACGACCAGGACGACGGCAGTTCCATCGCCGGTAGGAGTCGGTCAGCCAGCCCTAGCAGGAAGAGCGGCATCCAGGCGTTGAGGCCCGCGGATGCGGCGAGGCTGGTGCCGATGATGAACTCGATCACGCCCCCACTCTAGGTGTGCTCGCCTCGGCGGCCCGGATGTCGGTGGCCAGGCATACGCTGGAAGCATGCAGACCACCCGCAGTGTCCGTCCCTTCGAGGTCATCAGCGAGTACGCACCCGCCGGCGACCAGCCCAAGGCGATCGCCGAGCTCGCGTCGCGCATCAATGCGGGCGAGACCGACATCGTGCTGCTCGGAGCGACGGGTACCGGAAAGTCCGCCACGACCGCCTGGCTCGTCGAGCAGGTGCAGCGCCCGACCCTCGTGCTCGCGCACAACAAGACCCTCGCCGCGCAGCTCGCCAACGAGTTCCGCGAGCTGATGCCGAACAACGCCGTCGAGTACTTCGTCTCGTACTACGACTACTACCAGCCCGAGGCGTACGTCCCGCAGACGGACACCTTCATCGAGAAGGACTCGTCGATCAACTCCGAGGTGGAGCGTCTGCGTCACTCCACCACGAACTCGCTCCTCAGCCGTCGAGACGTGATCGTGGTCTCGACCGTGTCGTGCATCTACGGTCTCGGCGCCCCGGAAGAGTATCTGCGCGCCATGGTCGCGCTCCAGGTGGGGGAGAGGTACGACAGGGATGCTCTGATCCGCCAGTTCATCTCGATGCAGTACAACCGCAACGACGTCGACTTCTCGCGCGGGAACTTCCGGGTACGCGGCGACACGATCGAGATCATCCCGGTCTATGAGGAGCACGCGATCCGCATCGAGCTGTTCGGTGACGAGATCGAGGCGCTGTACTCCCTGCATCCGCTCACCGGCGAGGTCATCGAGAAGCTCGATTCCGTGCCGATCTTCCCCGCCTCGCACTACGTGGCAGGGACCGATGTGATCCAGCGGTCGATCGGCACGATCGAGCACGAGCTCGAGGAGCGGCTGAAGGAGTTCGAGCGGCAGGGCAAGCTGCTCGAGGCGCAGCGACTGCGTATGCGCACGACGTTCGACCTCGAGATGCTGCAGCAGCTCGGCTTCTGCTCCGGGATCGAGAACTACTCCCGCCACATGGACGGTCGTCAGCCCGGTGAGCCGCCGCACACCCTGCTCGACTTCTTCCCCGACGACTTCATGCTCGTCATCGACGAGTCGCACGTCACCGTGCCGCAGATCGGTGCGATGTACGAGGGCGACGCATCTCGTAAGCGCACGCTCGTCGATCACGGCTTCCGCCTGCCGAGCGCCATGGACAACCGGCCGCTGCGCTGGGACGAGTTCAAGAACCGCATCGGCCAGACCGTGTACCTCTCGGCGACCCCGGGCAAGTATGAGATGGGGATCGCCGACGGCGTGGTCGAGCAGATCATCCGCCCGACCGGTCTCGTCGATCCGCAGATCATCGTGAAGCCGTCGAAGGGCCAGATCGACGATCTCCTCGAGGAGATCCGCCTGCGTGTCGAGCGCGACGAGCGTGTGCTCGTGACGACTCTCACGAAGAAGATGTCCGAGGAGCTCACGGACTTCCTCGGCGAGCACGGTGTGCGCGTGCGGTACCTGCACTCCGACGTCGACACGCTGCGCCGGGTCGAGCTGCTCAGCGAACTCCGCAGCGGCGTCTACGACGTCCTCGTGGGCATCAACCTGCTCCGCGAAGGTCTCGACCTGCCGGAGGTCTCGTTGGTCGCGATCCTCGACGCCGACAAGGAGGGCTTCCTCCGCTCAGGGACGTCGCTCATCCAGACCATCGGGCGTGCGGCGCGAAACGTGTCCGGCGAGGTGCACATGTACGCCGACAGGATCACCGACTCGATGGCGAAGGCCATCGAAGAGACAGACCGCCGTCGAGAGAAGCAGGTCGCCTACAACCTCGAGAACGGGATCGATCCGCAGCCACTGCGGAAGCGGATCGCCGACATCACCGAGGTCCTTGCCCGCGAGGGCGCGGACACGGCCGACATGCTGTCCGGGCGTGGCCGCGCGACGGGCAAGGGCAAGTCGCCCACTCCGAACCTCCGCCGGACGGGTATCGCCGCCGAGGGTGCGCAGCAGCTCGAGGCCATGATCCAGGATCTGTCCGACCAGATGCTCGCGGCTGCTGCCGAGCTCAAGTTCGAGCTCGCCGGACGACTGCGAGACGAGGTGCAGGACCTCAAGAAGGAGCTGCGGGCGATGGAACGGGCCGGGCACGCCTGATCCTCAGGCAGTGATGACCATGGACGTCGCAGGGGAGGAGCTCGCCGACCGGGTGCGGGCACTGCTGACGCTCGATGCGGATGTCGAGGAGAAGCGGATGTTCGGCACTCGGGCGTTCCTCATCGACGGGCACATCCTCGTGGGGGCGCGCTCCGGCGGAGTGCTCCTGGTGAGGGTCGACGAGGAGCACGGCGCGACGCTCGTCGCCAGGCCAGGAGTGGAGACCGCGGTCATGGGGCCGCGCACCATGGGCACGGGGTGGCTCGATGTCGCGCCCGAGGTGCTGGTCGACGATGCCGACCTGGCGTTCTGGCTCGACGCGGCACGTGAGGATGCATCTCGCGACCGGTGACGCCGCGTCTGTCAGGGGCAGTGCACGAGGGTCTTGGCGCCCGAGCGGTCGATCTCGTGTTCGCTCATCGGCGCTCCGCACAGCGGACAGGCGCGTGCGGCGCGCTCCGCGGCGCTGGGGGGCGGAGCCTTCTCGTACGGGCCGACGGAGGCCGGTCCTGCGAGGCGGATCAGGTTCGTGTTGATCCACGCGTAGAGGCCACCGGCCTCGCGGATCCGAGTGCGAAGGGGAGGGCGATCACTGGAGTGTGCCATGATGCTTAGTGTACTAATCATTAGGGTAGATGTATAGTCGATGCCGTGACGGCATCCGATGACCTGCTCAAGCTCGACAACCAGCTCTGCTTCGCTCTGGTGACTGCCGCCCGCAACGTCGTCGCGATATATCGTCCGATCCTCGAGCCATTGGGGCTCACGCATCCCCAGTACCTCGTGATGCTCGCCCTGTGGGAGCGCGCACCCCGGCCGCTCAACGACCTCGCCGCCGATCTCGCGATGGAGCCGGCGACGGCCTCGCCGCTCGTGAAGCGCCTCGAAGCGGACGGCCTCGTCGAGAGACAACGCAGCGCGCAGGATGAGCGGCGCCTCGACATCACGCTCACCGCGGCGGGGCGCGCTCTGCGCGAACGGGCACTCGACGTGCCGCGCCAGGTCATGGCCGCCGTCGAGATGGACCTCGAGCAGATCTCGGCCCTTCGCGACGGGTTGTCGGCGTTCGCGGGGCGCCGTTCCGCCCCGGAGTGAGCGCTTGTCTGGGAGCCCTCACGGAGCCAATGTCCGTGGCCCCTCGTAGACTTGATCAGTGCCTATCGTCCCGGTTGCAACCCCAGGAAAACTCAGTGTTCGCGGTGCCCGCGTCCACAATCTCAAGAACGTCGACATCGACATCCCGCGCGACTCGCTCGTCGTGTTCACCGGGCTGTCCGGGTCGGGAAAGTCGAGTCTCGCGTTCGACACGATCTTCGCCGAAGGTCAGCGTCGCTACGTCGAGTCGCTGAGCGCTTACGCGCGCCAGTTCCTCGGCCAGGTCGACCGGCCTGACGTCGACTTCATCGAGGGGCTGAGCCCCGCGGTGTCGATCGACCAGAAGTCGACGAACCGCAACCCGCGCTCGACCGTCGGCACGATCACCGAGATCTACGACTACATGCGTCTGCTCTGGGCGCGCATCGGCATCCCGCACTGCCCCGAGTGCGGAGCCCGCATCCAGCGGCAGACCGTGCAGCAGATCGCCGATCAGCTCATGGAGCTGCCTGAGCGCACCCGGTACCAGATCGTCGCGCCCATCGTCTCGCAGAAGAAGGGCGAGTTCGTCGACCTGTTCCGCGAGCTCGGCGCCAAGGGATACTCCCGCGCGATCGTCGACGGTGACCTGATCCAGCTCGCCGAGCCGCCCACGCTCAAGAAGAGCTACAAGCACGACATCGCGGTCGTCGTCGACCGTCTCGTCGCGGCAGACGACATCCTCGGGCGCGTCACCGACTCGGTCGAGACCGCGCTGGGACTGGCCGGCGGCGTCGTTCAGGTGAACTTCGTCGACGAAGAGGGCGACGCCGCGTGGCAGTCCTTCTCCGAGAAGCTGGCGTGCCCGAACGGCCACGCGCTCACCCTCACCGAGATCGAGCCGCGGACGTTCTCCTTCAATGCTCCGTTCGGCGCCTGCCCCGCCTGCTCGGGCCTCGGCACCCGCATGTCGGTGGACGTCGACCTGATGCTCGGAGACGAGGAGCTCTCGATCCGCGAGGGCGCCATCATCCCCTGGACGACCCAGGGCAAGGGCCTGTTCCAGTACTACGAGCGACTGCTCGAGGGACTGGCGGCCGACCTCAACTTCTCGCTCGACACCCCCTGGCAGGACCTCAGGGTCGACGTCCAGGACGCGATCCTCCGCGGCGACAACTACAAGGTCACCGTGAAGTTCAAGAACCGGTACGGGCGCGAGATGCGCTACGCGTCCGGCTTCGAAGGCGTGGTCCCGTACATCGAGCGCCAGTACGCGCAGGCGGAATCCGACACGCAGCGCTCTCGGTGGGGCGAGTACCTCCGTGAGGTCCCGTGCCCGGTCTGCGACGGCAACCGGCTCAAGCCCGAGGTGCTGGCCGTGCAGGTGCACGGCCACTCGATCGCCGAGGTGTCGCACCTGAGCCTCGCCGATGCACGCTCGTTCATGGAGACGCTCACGCTCACCGACCGCGAGGCGAAGATCGCCGCCCAGGTCCTGCGCGAGATCCGCCTCCGACTCGACTTCCTGCTGCAGGTGGGTCTCTCGTACCTGAATCTCAGCCGGTCCGCGGGGTCGCTGTCAGGTGGAGAGGCGCAGCGCATCCGTCTGGCCACGCAGATCGGCTCCGGTCTCACCGGAGTGCTCTACGTCCTCGACGAGCCGTCGATCGGTCTCCACCAGCGTGACAACCGGCGACTGATCGACACGCTCCTGAAGCTGCGCGATCTCGGCAACACGCTCATCGTCGTGGAGCACGACGAAGAGACGATCGAGGCGGCCGACTGGGTCGTCGACATCGGACCCGGCGCGGGAGTGAACGGCGGCGAGGTCGTGCATTCCGGGCCGTACTCGGCGCTGCTGAACGAGCCCGACTCCATGACGGGTGAGTACCTCTCCGGTGCGCGCGAGATCCCGACGCCGACCAAGCGCCGCAAGCTCGACAAGAAGCGGATGCTGAGCGTGGTCGGCGCGCGGGAGAACAACCTCAAGAACGTGAGCGTCAACTTCCCGCTGGGCGTCCTGACGGCCGTGACCGGCGTCTCGGGGTCAGGCAAGTCGTCGCTCGTCAACGACATCCTGTACCAGGTGCTCGCATCGCGGCTCAACGGCGCTCGCACGGTGCCGGGCAAGCACACGCGCGTGTCCGGCCTCGACAACCTCGACAAGGTCGTGCACGTCGACCAGGCGCCCATCGGTCGCACCCCGCGATCGAACCCGGCGACCTACACAGGAGTGTTCGACCGGATCCGCTCGCTGTTCAGCGAGACGCCGGAGGCGAAGGTCCGCGGTTACCAGCCCGGCCGATTCAGCTTCAACGTCAAGGGAGGGCGCTGCGAGGCGTGCTCGGGCGACGGCACGATCAAGATCGAGATGAACTTCCTCCCCGACGTGTACGTCGACTGCGAGGTCTGCCATGGCAAGCGCTACAACCGCGACACCCTGGCCGTGCACTACAAGGGCAAGAACATCGCCGAGGTGCTCGAGATGCCGATCGCAGAGGCCGCGGAGTTCTTCGAGCCCATCCAGGCGATCCACCGCTATATGAAGACGCTCGTCGACGTCGGCCTCGGCTACGTCCGACTCGGACAGTCGGCGACGACTCTGTCCGGCGGCGAGGCGCAGCGCGTCAAGCTCGCCACCGAGCTGCAGCGGCGGAGTAACGGCCGCAGCATCTACGTCCTCGACGAGCCGACCACCGGTCTGCACTTCGAAGACGTGCGCAAGCTGCTCGAGGTGCTGAACGGGCTCGTCGACAAGGGCAACACGGTGATCGTCATCGAGCACAACCTCGACGTGATCAAGTCGGCGGACTGGGTCATCGACCTCGGACCCGAGGGCGGATCGGGCGGAGGAGAGATCCTGGCGACCGGAACCCCTGAGCAGATCGCCAGGGTCGAAGAGAGCCACACCGGACAGTTCCTCGCCGAGATCCTGGATGAGGGGCGCTCCGCGCGGAAGGCCAGCTGATGGCCGACGTACTCGCGTACAAGCCGAGAGCGGGGGAGATACCCACGAACCCCGGCGTGTACCGCTTCCGCGACGCCGACGGCCGCGTGCTGTACGTGGGCAAGGCGAAGAACCTCCGGCAGCGTCTGTCGAACTACTTCGCGCCACTGCGGACGCTGCATGAGCGCACGCGTCGCATGGTGACGACGGCGGCGTCGGTCGAATGGACCGTCGTGCCGACAGACGTGGATTCGCTGCAGCTGGAGTACATGTGGATCAAGGAGTTCGATCCGCCCTTCAACGTCCGCTACAAGGACGACAAGTCCTACCCGTTCATGGCGGTCACGCTCGGGGACGAAGCGCCGCGGGTGATCGTCACCCGCAATCGCAAGATCCCGGGCGCGCGGTACTTCGGTCCGTACCCCAAGGTGTGGGCCGTGCACGAGACGATCGACCTGATGGTCAAGGCGTTCCCGATCCGCACCTGCAGCGACTCCAGCTACAAGAGGGCGATGCAGACAGGACGCCCGTGCTTCCCCGGGCAGATCGGCAAATGCGGCGGACCGTGCTCGATGACGGTCACCATCGAGGAGCACCGCGCGATGGTCGACGACTTCGTCGCCTTCATGGCCGGCGGCGACGAGCGCTTCACCCGCGAGCTCACCAAGCGGATGCTGGCGGCATCCGCAGCGATGGATTACGAGGCGGCCGCGAAGTACCGCGACAAGCTCACCGCGATCGAGGCGGTGCTGGGCAAGAGCGCCCTCGTGCTCGCACCCGACGAGGACGCCGACCTGTTCGGCATCGCCGAAGACGAGCTGGCCGCGGCCGTGCAGCACTTCGTGATCCGCGGCGGACGTGTGCGCGGAGTCAGGGCGATGACGATCGAGAAGGAGATCGACATCTCCAGCGCCGATCTCGTCGACCAGGTCCTGCAGCGCGCATACGGCGACTCACAGGACGTGCCTCGCCGCATCCTGGTGCCGTCGCTTCCCGACGATGCGGCTGAGCTCGAGCTCTGGCTGCGCGACCGGCGGGGCAAGAAGGTCGAGATCGCCGTCGCGCAGCGCGGGCAGCGGGCCGATCTCATGCGCACCGCGACGCTGAACGCCCAGCAGGCTCTGATCCGTCACAAGACCAGGCGCACGAGCGATTACGTCGCCCGCACCCAGGCGCTGACAGACCTGCAGGAGGCGCTGGGGATGTCCGAGGCGCCGCTGCGCATCGAGTGCTTCGACATCTCGCACCTCGGCGGCACGAACGTCGTCGCGTCGATGGTGGTGTTCGAAGACGGACTGCCCCGCAAAGACCAGTACCGCTCGTTCAACATCCCCGAGACGACCGACGACACCGACTCGATGTACCAGGTGCTGCGGCGTCGCCTGGCCTATCTCGACCGCCCGGAGGAGCTCGACGAGCCCGCCGTCATCGCGACGGGTGAGATCGGCGACGACGTCACCGTCGAGGTCAAGCGCAAGCCGCGTTTCGCCTACCCGCCTCAGCTGCTGCTCGTCGACGGCGGGCAGCCGCAGGTCGAGGCGGCCGCCCGAGCGCTGCGTGACGCCGGCCACACCGAGATCGCCGTCTGCGGAATCGCGAAGCGACTCGAGGAGATCTGGCTTCCCGGCGAGGACTTCCCCGTCATCCTGCCCCGCACGAGCGAATCGCTCTACCTCCTGCAGCGCCTCCGCGACGAGGCGCACCGGTTCGCCATCACCCACCAGCGCAAGCGGCGTCGGAACGACATCACCACCGTCCTCGCCGAGGTGCCGGGACTCGGGGCGGCGCGCATCAAGGTGCTCCTGAAGCACTTCGGATCCGTTACCGCACTGCGTTCGGCCCCTCCGGAGGAGATCGAGAAGGTCCAGGGCATCGGGCCGGTGCTGGCCCAGAACATCCACACCCATCTCTCCACTCGCTAGGCTGGAGGGGGCGGCGAAGAAGGAGTGACCATGGCTGACGGGGACAAGGGCGAGTTCCTCATCGTCACGGGCATGTCGGGCGCAGGTCGCACGACGGTCGCGAACGCACTCGAGGACCTCGGCTGGTACGTGGTCGACAACCTTCCGCCGCAGATCCTCCGCCCGCTGCTCGACCTCACCGACATGGGCGGCAAGGCCCTGCCGAAGGTCGCAGCCGTCGTCGACGTGCGCGGTCGCAATCTCTTCGACGACTTCCCCGGGGTGGCACGTGCGCTGCGCTCCCGGGGCTCCGTCCGGGTCCTGTTCCTGGATGCGTCCGACGACGTCCTGGTCCGCCGGTTCGAATCGGTGCGGCGCCCGCACCCGCTGCAGGGCGACGGCACGCTCCTCGACGGCATCCGCATCGAGCGCCAGCGCCTCGCACCGATCCGCGAGGCCGCGGATCTCGTCATCGACACCTCGGCGCTGAACATCCATCAGCTCGCCACCCAGGTCTCCGAGCTGTTCTCCGAGGAGGGCGCTGCGCGCCACCGCGTGACGCTGATGAGCTTCGGCTTCAAGTACGGACTCCCCACGGACGTCGACCTCGTGGCGGACATGCGCTTCCTCCCCAACCCGTTCTGGAACGAGGAGCTGCGCGGACTCACCGGCAAGGACGAATCGGTGCGCGACTACGTGCTCTCCCGCGAGGGCGCGGCCGAGTTCCTCGATGCCTACACCGCCGCTCTCACCCCGGTGCTCGAGGGATATCAGCGCGAGAACAAGAGCCACTCGACGGTCGCCGTCGGGTGCACGGGCGGCAAGCACCGGTCGGTCGCGATGGTCGAAGAGCTTGCTCGACGGCTCGCGACGGTGCCGGGAGTCGCCGTGAACGTGCGCCATCGGGACCTCGGCAGGGAATAGCAGAAGCCTCCGTCAGAGTAGGCTGGAGGTTTGCGCCGCGATCCGGCGCGTGAGCGTAGAGGAGTGTCGTGGCACTAACGACCGACGTCAAGGCTGAGCTGGTCAGCATCCGCAATGCACCCCCGACGGTGCGTGTCGCGGAGGTCACATCGATCCTCCGGTTCGCCGGAGGGCTGCACTCGATCGCCGGACGGGTCGCCGTCGAGGCCGAGGTGGATGCCGAGATCCTCGCGCAGCGCGTGGCGCGCGACCTCGCCGAGATCTACGGGGTGCGTCCCGAGATCGCCCAGGTGCAGTCGAGCACGGCGAACGACGGCGCACGCTGGGCCGTGCGTGTCATCGCATCGGGGGAGACCCTCGCTCGTCAGACCGGGCTGCTCGACCAGCGTCGTCGTCCGGTCCGGGGCCTCCCGAACCGCCTCACGACCGGCTCTCGTGCCGAAGTCGCCGGACTCTGGCGCGGTGCCTTCCTCGCCGCCGGAACACTGAGCGAGCCCGGCCGCTCGGCCATGCTCGAAGTCGCGTGCCCGTCGTCCGAGGCGGCGATGGCCCTCGTCGGCGCCGCTCACCGTCTCGGAGTGGCCGCCAAGGCGCGCGAGGTGCGCGGTATGCCGCGCGTCGTCGTGCGCGAGGGCGAGGCCATCCGCACCATCCTCAGCGAGATGGGCGCCCAGAAGACCGCCGTCGCCTGGGAGGAGATGCGTCAGCGCCGTGAGGTCCGCGCCGGCGTGAACCGGCTCGTGAACTTCGACGATGCGAATCTCCGTCGCTCGGCGCAGGCCGCCGTCGCTGCCTGCGCACGCGTCGAGCGCGCACTCGAGATCCTCGCCGACGATGTCCCCGACCACCTGAAGGTCGCCGGTGAGCTGCGTCTCGCGCACCGCGACGCGAGCCTCGATGAGCTCGGACACCATGCAGACCCGCCTATGACCAAGGACGCCGTCGCCGGTCGTATCCGCCGCCTTCTGGCGATGGCCGACAAGCGGGCGCAGCAGGAGGGCATCCCGGGCACCGAGGCCGCCGTGCCCGCCGGACTCGACGTCTGACGACCTGCGCACTTCGACGCGAGGCGACGCCCCTGAGGGTGTCGCCTCGCTTCGTCATACGGAGGAAGGATCCAGCCAGCCCGGGCGTTGTCGTCACTAGGATGAGTAACGTCCGCTCTACGTCGCACATCGGCGGCGCAGAGGATCGGCAAGCGCCGCGGCGCGGCGCGGATTGGATGAAAGCGACATGGCGACCTACACGCTCCCCGACCTTCCCTACGACTTCGCAGCCCTCGAGCCGCACATCAGCGGCAAGATCATGGAGCTGCACCATGACAAGCACCACGCGACCTACGTCGCCGGCGCGAACACCGCCCTCGAGCAGCTCGCCGAGGCTCGCGACAGCGGCAACCTCGCCAACGTGAACAAGCTCGAGAAGGACCTCGCGTTCAACCTCGGCGGACACGTCAACCACTCGATCTTCTGGACGAACCTCTCGCCGACCGGCGGCGGACAGCCCGAGGGTGAGCTCAAGGCCGCGATCGACGAGTTCTTCGGCTCCTTCGAGAAGTTCCAGGCGCACTTCACCGCCAACGCCCTCGGCATCCAGGGCTCCGGCTGGTCGGTGCTCAGCTGGGACTCGATCGGGCAGCGCCTGATCATCCAGCAGCTGTTCGACCAGCAGTCCAACACGGCAGCCGGCACCGTGCCGCTGTTCCAGCTCGACATGTGGGAGCACGCCTTCTACCTCGACTACCTCAACGTCAAGGCCGACTACGTCAAGGCCGCCTGGAACATCGCCAATTGGGAGAACGTCGCCCAGCGCTTCGAGGCAGCCCGCGAGAAGACGAACGGCCTGCTGGTACTGTCGTAATCGGGTCGCGTCCCGACGGGCTCAGTCTCGTCGGGACGCCATCTCAGCCAAAAACCCCCGCGCATCGCGTATGCACTTTTGCTGCGCACAGCGCACGAGAAACAGGGAGACCTGAGTGTCTGTCAAGATCGGTATCAACGGCTTCGGCCGCATCGGACGCAACTACTTCCGCGCGGCTCTCGCGCAGGGAGCGGACATCGAGATCGTCGCGGTCAACGACCTCACCGACAACAAGACCCTTGCCCACCTTCTGAAGTACGACTCCGTGGGCGGCGTGCTCGATGCTGACATCAGCTTCGACGACGAGAGCATCACGGTCAACGGCAAGGCGATCAAGGCTTTCGCCGAGCGCGACCCCGCAAACCTGCCGTGGGGCGAGCTGGGCGTCGACATCGTCATCGAGTCGACCGGCTTCTTCACCAAGGCCGACCTCGCCAAGAAGCACATCGAGGCCGGCGCCAAGAAGGTCCTCATCTCGGCACCGGGCACCGGAGTCGACGGCACGTTCGTCATGGGCGTGAACGAGGACACCTACAACCCGGAGACGCACCACATCATCTCCAACGCCTCGTGCACGACCAACTGCCTCGCGCCGCTGGCCCAGGTCTTCAACGACGCGTTCGGCATCGACCGCGGGTTCATGATGACCGCGCACGCCTACACCGCAGACCAGAACCTGCAGGACGGCCCGCACAGCGACCTTCGTCGCGCACGCGCTGCGGCCATCAACATCACGCCGGCCTCGACCGGTGCCGCCAAGGCGATCGGCGAGGTCCTGCCGGAGCTCCAGGGCAAGCTGAGCGGCTCGTCGTACCGCGTGCCGGTTCCCACCGGCTCGATCGTCGACCTCACCCTCATCACCGACCGTGAGAACCTCACGGTCGACGAGGTCAACGAGGCGTACAAGAAGGCTGCTGCCGATGGGCGCCTCGCAGGCTTCCTGCAGTACAACGAGGACCCGATCGTCTCCAGCGACATCGTGCACAACCCGCACTCGTCGATCTTCGACTCGACGCTGACCAACGTCAGTGGCAACCTGGTCAAGGTCTCCAGCTGGTACGACAACGAGTGGGGCTACTCCAACCGTCTCGTCGACCTGACCGAGTACGTGGCCGAGCGTCTCTGAGACACCGCCATGACTCTGCGCACCCTGGATTCTCTGGGTCCGCTCGAGGGCAAGCGCGTCATCGTCCGTTGTGATCTCAATGTCCCCCTCCGGGACGGGATCATCACGGACGATGGCCGCGTTCGCGCCTCGCTGCCGACTCTCAACGCACTGATCAACGCGGGCGCCCGCGTCGTGGTGTGCTCGCACCTCGGTCGCCCCGACGGTGCGCCCGACCCGCAGTACAGCCTCGGTCCGGTCGCCCAGCGACTCTCGGAGCTGCTCGGCAAGCCGGTCGCGTTCGCACGCGACACCGTCGGCGAGTCGGCGCAGGAGGCCGTGGCCTCACTCGAGGACGGCGGCATCGTCGTCATCGAGAATCTGCGGTTCAACCCGGGGGAGACCTCGAAGGACGACGCCGAGCGCGGCGCCTTCGCGGCTCAGCTCGCAGAGCTCGGGGACGTCATGGTCTCCGATGGGTTCGGCGTGGTGCACCGCAAGCAGGCGAGCGTCTATGACCTCGCCGAGCTGCTGCCCTCCGCCGCCGGACTGCTGATCGCCGCAGAGCTCGACGTGCTCGACCGTCTCACCGAGAGCCCCGAGCGACCGTACGCGGTCGTGCTCGGCGGGTCCAAGGTGAGCGACAAGCTCGGCGTGATCTCGCACCTGCTGCCGCGCGTGGATCGCATCCTCGTCGGCGGAGGGATGCTGTTCACCTTCCTGAAGGCGCAGGGCCACGCCGTGGCATCCAGCCTCCTCGAAGAGGACCAGCTCGAGACCGTCCGCGGCTACATCGCCGAGGCCGAGAAGCGCGGCGTCGAGCTCGTGCTCCCGACCGACGTCATCGTCGCCTCCTCCTTCTCGGCCGACGCCGAGCATGAGGTGACCGCCGCCGACGCGATCGAGGACACCGCGTTCGGCGCGGCCGGCATCGGCCTCGACATCGGCCCGGACACGGCGGCGCGTTTCGCGGAGGTCATCCGCGGCTCGAAGACGGTGTTCTGGAACGGTCCGATGGGCGTGTTCGAGTTCCCGGCCTTCGCGGGCGGGACCAAAGCCGTCGCCCAGGCTCTCACCGAGGTCGACGGACTCAGCGTCGTCGGTGGTGGAGATTCCGCGGCGGCCGTGCGTCAGCTCGGCTTCGCCGACGACCAGTTCGGTCACATCTCGACCGGCGGCGGCGCCAGCCTCGAGTTCCTCGAGGGCAAGAAACTACCCGGCCTGGAGGTGCTCGGATGGGCGTGAAGACCCGTACCCCGCTGATCGCGGGAAACTGGAAGATGAATCTCGACCACCTGCAGGCGGTCGCGTTCGTGCAGAAGCTGCACTGGACGCTCAAGGATGCCAAGCATGAGGACGGATCGGTCGAGGTCGCGGTGTTCCCGCCCTTCACCGACATCCGCAGCGTGCAGACGCTGATCGACGCCGACAAGATCCCGTTCGCCCTCGGCGCGCAGGACCTCTCGGCGCACGATTCCGGCGCATACACCGGTGAGGTGTCCGGCGCGTTCCTCGCCAAGCTCGACGCGAAGTACGTCATCATCGGGCACTCGGAGCGCCGTGAGTACCACTCGGAGTCCGACGAGGTCGTGGCGGCGAAGACGAAGGCCGCGCTCAAGCATGGTCTCTCGCCGGTAATCTGCGTGGGCGAGACCGCAGAGGACCTCGAGAAGTTCGGCGCCAGCGCCGTTCCCGTCGGTCAGCTCGAGGTCGCGCTCCAGGGCCTGCCGAAGGATGCCGACATCGTCGTGGCCTACGAGCCCGTCTGGGCGATCGGCTCCGGCCAGGCGGCGACGCCGCAGCAGGCCCAGGACGTCTGCGCGACACTGCGCACCGTGGTCGCCAAGGTGCTGGGGGACGACGCTGCCGCGCGGACCCGGATCCTGTACGGCGGGTCGGTGAAGGCGGCCAACATCGCCAGCTTCATGCGCGAGCCCGATGTCGACGGCGCACTGGTCGGAGGCGCGAGCCTCGTGGTCGATGAGTTCGCCGCGATCATCCGCTTCGAGAAGCACGTCGGCGTGTGAGTGTGGCGGGGCTCCGGCCCCGCCGCACCGTATACTTGACCGTTACCGGGGCAGTCCTGCCCCAGCGAAAGGCTCTTCCTCGTGGAAATTCTCGAGTTCGTCCTGCAGGTGGTGCTGGGCATAACCAGCGTCCTGCTGACCCTCCTCATCCTCCTCCACAAGGGTCGCGGCGGCGGCCTGTCCGACATGTTCGGCGGAGGCATGTCGTCGGCTGTCGGCTCGTCGGGCCTCGCTGAGCGCAACCTCAACCGCTTCACGGTCATCCTCGCTCTGGCGTGGTTCGTGGCGATCGTCGCGCTCGGTCTCATCACGAAGTTCGAGGTGATCTGATGGCTACTGGCGGTAATGCGATCCGAGGGACCCGTGTCGGTTCCGGCCCCATGGGCGAGCAGGACCACGGCTACCACGCCGACCGCATCGCGGTGTCGTACTGGGACGGGCTCGGCAACGAGACTGTCCGCTACTTCGCGGCGGGTCTGCCCGAAGACGAGATTCCCGAGACGATCGACCACCCTCAGTCGGGGCTCCCGGCCGGACGCGACAAGGCGAACCCGCCTGCGCTCGCGAAGCCCGAGCCCTACAAGACGCACCTCGCCTATGTGAAGGAGCGTCGCACCGACGAGGAGGCCGTGCAGCTGCTCGAGGACGCGCTGACGCAGCTTCGCGAGCGCCGGGGCCAGTGACCTCCGTCTGATCTGACACAAGAAGCCGTCGCGATTCGATCGCGACGGCTTCTTCGCTGTCTGAGCGGATCGGCTCGGCGGCTCGGCGGCGCGGCTCAGCGGCACCCGGCGGCGGCGTCGATGTAGGACTGCGGGGATAGCCGTACGCCCACACGCCGTTGGCGTCGTCGGTGAAGCCCTTGCTGATCGCCCAGGCGGTGGCCCACTTCTCGATGCTGTCCTGGGTGGACGAGTCGTACATCTCCTCGCACTTGACGCTGATCGCGTGTCCCACTTCATGCGCGACGAGGGCTTTGCTCCGATCGCCCGGCCACTGCTCGGCGACGGAGTTCGAGAGCTCGATGAGTGCGCGGTCGGGCTCGTCCCACCACCATGTCGTGAGGCCACCCATACTGCCGTTGTAGCCGGCGCCGTTGACGATGGTGTTCCAGTCGAATTCGAGCAGGACACCCGGTGCGAGCGAACGGGCGAACGCCTCGATCTCCAACCGGGTACCCTGCAGCGGCCCCGCCTTCTCGGCCAGCTCGGTCTTCTCGCCGGCGACGACCTGCCCTGCAGCATCCTGCAGCGCGATGAAGCTGCTCACTGCGGTGTCATCGAGCACGGATGTTCCGGCAGCCGTCGTGGCAGCGTCTCGCAGTGCGATCACGTCATCGTTCTTCGCGGAGAGGTGTACGGCCTCGAAAGCAGAGGCGGCGGTGGCCGCGGACTCCACGAGGGCCAGTCCGTCCGCAGTGACGTCGTCGGTCGCGGACGCGATGCCCGGTGACTCCTCCGACAGCTCGGAGTCGAGCGTGCGGAGGCCCTCGACCTCCACATCCAGCTCTTCGGCGGCCCCGAAAAGCTCCCAGAACACGATCGGCTTCGCCTCGGCCTCCGGCATCGGCTCGGTGAGGAGCTCTTCTGCGGACGCCGCGGTGTCATCGGCCGCAGCGACGGACGCCCGGAGCGTCTCGTTCGCGCCAGGGTCGGCCAGCACGCCGGAATCGCTCTCGACGAGCAGGGTCGCGGTATCGGATGTCGTGCGGAGCTCATCCGTCAGGGCCTCGACGTCGGCGAGGGTGAGCCGAGTGTCGGCGAGGGTGTCGTCGAATCGGCTCAGCGCGTCGTCGTAGCCGAGGTTCGCCATCAGCTGCAGCGCGCCGGCGGTCGCGAGGATCGCAGCGAGCGTGAGCGAGGCGGACACCCACCAGATGAGCGCCCTCCGGGACCTCCGGGGCGTGGCAGGCGAGTGCAAAAGGGGTGGCAGCTCGTGCCCTCCGGGCGACGGACGCTCACTCATCGGGCACACGACAGGGTGCGGGCGAGACGGGCGGGCATTCGGTGGCACCTCCGTGAGCGGAACGCGGACACCTCGACTCTGCCAGAAACCCCGCAGATCAGGGAATGACGAAGGCCCCCGCATCGCTGCGGGGGCCTTCGGAGTGAGGGGCTGACGAGAATCGAACTCGCATCATCTGTTTGGAAGACAGAGGCTTTACCACTAAGCTACAGCCCCGTTGTCGACCTGGACCCTGCGGTCCGTGCCGACTCATCGACTATACCGGACGGACGGAGGTGCTCGCGTCCGTTAGACTCGATGGGGCTGAATCTGCATGCGGATTCCCCGGGGCGTAGCTCAGTTTGGTAGAGCGCCCGCTTTGGGAGCGGGAGGTCGCAGGTTCAACTCCTGTCGCCCCGACACGGCTTCAACGGCCTGACAGCCGCGATTCAGCGCGGAAATCACAAGGAGAGCACACCAGAATGGCGAACAGCACCGTCGAGAAGCTGACCCCGACCCGGGTCAAGCTCAGCATCACGGTCACCCCTGACGACCTCAAGCCCAGCATCGCGCACGCCTACGAGCACATCGCTCAGGATGTCCAGATCCCCGGCTTCCGCAAGGGCAAGGTCCCGGCTCCGATCATCGACCAGCGCATCGGTCGCGGCGCGGTCATCGAGCACGCGGTCAACGAGGGCCTCGACAAGTTCTTCCGCGACGCGACCGTCGAGCACAAGCTCCGCGTCGTCGGGCGTCCGGCCGCCGACATCACGCAGTGGCCGAACGAGAAGGACTTCTCGGGCGACCTGCTCGTCGACATCGAGGTGGACGTCCGTCCCGACATCGAGATCCCGTCGTTCGACGGCATCACCCTGACCGTCGACGCGGTCGAGGCTGATGACGCGGCGCTCGACGCCGAGCTCGAGACGCTGCGCGCCCGCTTCGGCACGCTCGTCCCGGTCGACCGTCCCGCCGCCAAGGGCGACTTCGTCGAGCTCGACCTCGTCGCGACCATCGACGGTGCCGAGATCGACCGTGCGGAGGGCGTCTCCTACGAGGTCGGCTCCGGCGAGCTGCTCGAGGGCATCGATGACGCGATCGAGTCGCTCACCGCCGGTGAGGACACGACCTTCCGCTCCGCCCTCGTCGGCGGCGACCACGCCGGATCCGAGGCCGAGGTCTCCGTCACCGTCAAGGCCGTCAAGGAGCGCGAGCTTCCCGAAGCCGACGACGACTTCGCCCAGATCGCCAGCGAGTTCGACACGATCGCCGAGCTCCGCGAGAGCCTGGCCGAGCGCGTCTCGCAGCAGGGTGTCTTCACGCAGGGCTCCGCGGCACGCGACAAGCTCGTCGAGACGCTGCTCGAGCAGATCGACATCCCGGTCCCGCCGAAGCTCATCGAGGACGAGGTGCACAATCACCTCGAGGGCGAGAACCGCCTCGAGGACGATGTCCACCGCGCCGAGGTGACCGAGGCCAGCGAGAAGCAGTTCCGCACGCAGGTGCTGCTCGACACGATCGCCGAGCAGGCCGACGTGCAGGTCTCGCAGGAAGAGCTCTCGCAGTACCTCATCCAGTCCGCATCGCAGTACGGCATGGCTCCTCAGGAGTTCGTCGAGGCGCTGCAGTCGTCGAACCAGCTTCCGGCGCTCGTCGGCGAGGTCGCGCGTAACAAGGCGCTCGCGATCGCGCTCGGCAAGGTCAAGGTCGTCGACACCAACGGCAAGCCGGTCGACCTGTCCGACTTCGTCGTCACCGACGACGAGGCGGAGGACGCGGGCGAGTCCGAGGCTCCGGCCGAGGAGAAGCCGGCCAAGAAGGCTCCCGCCAAGAAGCCGGCCGCCAAGAAGGCTCCGGCCAAGAAGGCCGACGACGCCGAGGCCGATGAGAAGCCGGCAGAGAAGAAGCCTGCGGCCAAGAAGCCCGCAGCCAAGAAGGCTCCGGCCAAGAAGGCTGCCGACAAGGCCGAGTGATCGGACACGATTGCGATGGGAGGGGCGGATGCTGCGGCATCCGCCCCTTTCTCGTGAAGAGGAGGAATCGATGAGCGAGCAGACGAAGAGCTGGGACGAGCGCATCGACGAGGTCTGGGCGGATGCGTCAGGCGAGGAGGTCGGCGATGACACGATCGCGCGGATCGATGCCCTCGCCGCCGAACGGGGCCGCGACGATGCCCGCGCGGAGTTCGAGCGCGCAGGCGCCAGGGACTCGGCAGGGCGACCCGCGGAGGCGGTCGAGCTCTATCGCAGAGCGCTCGCTCTCGGACTCGACGACGAGCATCGACCGCAGTGCGTGATCCAGATGGCCAGCTCGCTGCGCAACCTGGGGGAGTACGACGAGGCATTGGCCGTGATCCGTGCCGAGGAGGAGATCGCGGCGGACGGGCCGTATCGTGATGCGGTGGCCACCGTCCACGCGCTGATCCTGGCCAGTTCCGGACGCCCCGCACAGGGCTTGTCCGTCGCGCTCCTCGCGCTCGTCCCGCACCTGCCGAGGTACCACCGATCGATGACCGCATACGCGCACGAGATCGCGGATCTCGACGCCTGATATGCCGACGGCGAACACGGCCTGAGCGCTGCGTTGTCGCCGGTAGATTCGAATCACTGAAACACGGAATCAGGAGCTGACATGGCTGCAGAACCCCTCCTCGCTACGAGCGTCTTCGACAGGCTGTTGAAGGACCGCATCATCTGGCTGGGATCGGAGGTGCGCGACGAGAACGCCAATGAGATCTGCGCGAAGATCCTCCTTCTCGCCGCTGAGGACTCCGACAAGGACATCTACCTCTACATCAACTCGCCCGGCGGATCGATCACCGCCGGCATGGCGATCTACGACACGATGCAGTTCGTCCCGAACGACATCGTCACCGTCGGCATCGGCATGGCGGCATCGATGGGTCAGCTGCTGCTGACCGCCGGCACGAAGGGCAAGCGGTACATCACCCCGAACGCCCGCGTGCTGCTGCACCAGCCGCACGGTGGCTTCGGTGGGACGTCGAGCGACATCCAGACCCAGGCGCAGCTCATCACCTCGATGAAGAACCGCCTCGCGGAGATCACCGCGGCGCAGACCGGCAAGTCGGTCGAGCAGATCAACGCCGACGGTGACCGCGACCGCTGGTTCACCGCCGACGAGGCGCTCGAGTACGGCTTCGTCGACCACATCCGCGATTCGGCCACCGACGTCGTCGGCGGCGGCGGTACCGAGCAGGACACCAAGTAACGGAAAGCGAAAGGACTCTCATGTACACACCTACCTTCCGCTCTGCCGGCGACCTGCCCTCCAGCCGCTACGTGCTCCCGCAGTTCGAGGAGCGCACGGCTTACGGCTTCAAGCGTCAGGACCCGTACAACAAGCTGTTCGAAGACCGCGTGATCTTCCTCGGCGTGCAGGTCGACGACGCCTCGGCCGACGACGTGATGGCTCAGCTCCTCGTCCTGGAGAGCCAGGACTCCGAGCGCGACATCACGATGTACATCAACTCGCCCGGTGGATCCTTCACCGCCATGACGGCCATCTACGACACGATGCAGTACGTCGCGCCGCAGATCCAGACGGTGGTGCTCGGTCAGGCGGCGTCGGCGGCATCCGTCCTGCTCGCGGCCGGACACCCCGGCAAGCGCCTCGCACTGCCCAACGCCCGCGTGCTGATGCACCAGCCGGCGATGGGAGAGGCGGGCCACGGCCAGGCATCCGACATCGAGATCCAGGCGGCGGAGATCCTCCGCATGCGCACCTGGCTCGAAGAGGCGATGGCTCGCCACACCGGCAAGCCCGTCGAGCAGGTCAACCGCGACATCGACCGTGACAAGATCCTCTCCGCCGCAGAGGCGCTGGATTACGGCATCGTCGACCAGGTGCTCACCTCGCGCAAGCGCGTCTGATCACCGGTCTCTGAAAGGACGTCGACCTTCGGGTCGGCGTCCTTTCGTCGTCTCCGGCGGATGTGCGACCGCTGTGGCTCGCGCCGCTCATATGAGCAGAGTGATGCGCGAACGGTGCGGCGGACGTAAGCTGGTCGAGGAAGGAGGAGGCCGTGGAAGAAGAACTGATCATGGTCCGCGTCGCGGAGCTGTACTACGACGAGGACAAGACGCAGGACGAGATCGGCGCTCTCCTCAAGCTGTCGCGCTGGAAGGTCGGCCGACTGCTGACCCAGGCGCGCGAACGCGGCATCGTCCGCATCGAGATCGTCCACCCTCGCGCCCGCCGGCTGGGCCTCGAGAGACAGCTCGTCGAGCGGCACGGACTGACCGCCGCCGTCGTGGTCCCATCTCCCGACGGTGACGACGGCACTCTCGAGCGCGTCGCGCAGGCGGCAGCCGACTACCTCACCGCGATGCGTCCGGTGCCCCGCACGCTCGGTGTGAGCTGGGGGCGCACGCTGCGCGCGGTCGCCGAGGCGCTGCCGGACGGATGGGCGACCGGCGTCACGGTCGTCCAGCTCAACGGGGGAGTCAGCCTCAACCGGCGTTCGGGGGGAGCCGCCGGACTGGCCGTGACCATCGCGCAGCGCGCATCCGGACACGTCTCGCTGCTTCCCAGCCCGGCGATCCTCGAACGCGTCGAGACCAAGCAGGCGATCGAGGCCGACCGCACCGTCGCGGCCGTCCTCGTCGAGGCGGCGGAGGCGCAGGCGTTCCTCTTCACGGCAGGACCGTGCGATGCGAGCTCGGCTCATGTCGAGAACGGCTACCTCACGGCATCCGATGTCGAGGAGCTCGCCCGACGCGGTGCTGTCGGCGACGTCCTCGGACGCTACATAGACGCGGACGGCAACATCGTCGACCCGCAGCTGGATGCGAGGACGGTGGGCGTGGAGCTCGGCCGCCTGCGCGCCGCCCAGCGCTCGATCTTCGTCACCGCCGGTGACGCCAAGCATGACATCGCGCGCACAGTCGTCACCAGCGGCCTGTGCAGCGTTCTGGTGACAGATGAGACCACAGCACGAGCATTGTTGGAGGAACGATGACGACCCAAGAACTCAGCCGCAGGACGGCGGTGGACGTTCTCGGCGGTGAGCCGGATGACGCCACGCTCCGCCGGTTCCTGCACGGACTCCCGGGCGTAGACGCCGTCGGGCTCGAGCAGCGCGCGGCCGCACTCGGCACGCGCTCGATCAAGACCACGTCGAAGGCCTGGGCCCTCGACACCATCATCAAGCTGATCGACCTCACCACGCTCGAAGGCTCGGACACCCCCGGCAAGGTGCGCTCGCTGGTCGCGAAGGCGAAGAACCCGGATGCCGCGGATCCGTCCACCCCTCGGGTCGCCGCCGTCTGCGTCTACGGCGACATGGTCGGTGACGCGGTCGAGGCGCTCGGCACCCTGCACGGCGACCCGGATGACGGACTCATCTCGGTCGCGGCGGTCGCCACGGCGTTCCCCAGCGGGCGCTCTTCGCTGGCCATCAAACTCGCCGACACGGCGGAGGCCGTCGCGGCAGGCGCCGACGAGATCGACATGGTCATCGACCGCGGAGCGTTCCTCTCCGGTCGCTACGGGCTCGTGTACGACCAGATCGCCCAGGTGAAAGAGGCATGCCGTCGTGCCGACGGTTCGTACGCGTCGCTCAAGGTGATCCTCGAGACCGGTGAGCTCAACACCTACGACAACATCAAGCGCGCATCGTGGCTCGGCATCCTCGCCGGAGGCGACTTCATCAAGACGTCGACCGGCAAGGTGCAGCCGGCAGCGACATTGCCGACGACCCTCCTCATGCTCGAGACCGTGCGCGACTGGCACCGGGGTACAGGCGAGCGCATCGGCGTCAAGCCCGCCGGCGGCATCCGCGCCTCCAAGGACGCGGTCAAGTACCTCGTCACCGTCGCCGAGACCGTGGGGGAGGAGTGGCTCCAGCCGCACCTGTTCCGTTTCGGCGCCTCGAGCCTGCTGAACGACGTGCTCCTGCAGCGACAGAAGCTCACCACCGGCCACTACTCCGGCCCCGACTACGTCACGATCGACTAGGAGCCCGCATATGTCATTCCTGGAATACGCTCCGGCACCGGAGTCGAAGGCAGTACTCAACCTCAAGGACAGCTACGGGCTCTTCATCGACGGTGAGTTCGTCGACGGATCGGGGTCGAGCTTCGCGACGATCTCACCGGCCGATGAGAGCCACATCGCCGAGATCGCCTCGGCGAGCGACGCGGATGTCGACCGGGCGGTCGCCGCCGCACGCCGCGCCTACGAGAAGACCTGGTCGAAGATGAGCGGCCGCGATCGCGGCAAGTACCTCTTCCGCATCGCACGTCTCGTGCAGGAGCGGGCTCGCGAGCTCGCCGTCGCCGAGAGCCTCGACAACGGGAAGCCGATCAAGGAGAGCCGCGATGTCGACGTGCCTCTCGTCGCCTCCTGGTTCTTCTACTACGCGGGGTGGGCCGACAAGCTCGACTACGCCGGACTCGGCGCCGACCCGCGGGCGCTCGGCGTGGCCGGGCAGATCATCCCCTGGAACTTCCCGCTGCTGATGCTCGCGTGGAAGCTCGCTCCTGCTCTGGCGGCAGGCAACACCGTGGTGCTCAAGCCTGCCGAGACGACGCCGCTGACGGCGCTGATCTTCGCGGAGATCCTGCAGCAGGCGGATCTTCCCGCCGGTGTCGTCAACATCATCACGGGCGCCGGCTCCACGGGTGCCACGCTCGTGCGTCACCCCGACGTCGACAAGGTCGCCTTCACAGGGTCGACCGGTGTCGGCAGGGACATCGCCAAGGCGGTGGCCGGCACCCGGAAGAAGCTCACTCTCGAGCTCGGAGGGAAGGCTGCGAACATCGTGTTCGACGACGCGCCCATCGACCAGGCGGTCGAGGGGATCGTCAACGGGATCTTCTTCAACCAGGGGCACGTCTGCTGCGCCGGAAGTCGACTGCTCGTGCAGGAGTCGATCCATGACGAGGTCATCGATCGGCTGAAGAGCCGCCTGTCGACGCTGCGCCTCGGCGACCCGCTTGACAAGAACACCGACATCGGGGCGATCAACTCGGCTGCGCAGCTCGCGCGCATCCGGGAGCTCAGCGACATCGGCGAGGCCGAGGGCGCTGAGCGGTGGACCGCGGACTGCGCGATCCCCGACAAGGGCTTCTGGTTCGCGCCGACGATCTTCACCGGTGTCGAGGCGTCGCATCGCATCGCACGCGACGAGGTCTTCGGGCCCGTGCTGTCGGTGCTGACCTTCCGCACTCCCGCCGAAGCGATCGCCAAGGCCAACAACACCCCCTACGGCCTCTCCGCGGGCATCTGGTCGGACAAGGGCTCGCGCATCCTGGCGGTCGCCGACCGTCTGCGCGCCGGCGTCATCTGGGCCAACACCTTCAACCGATTCGACCCCTCGAGCCCGTTCGGCGGGTACAAGGAGTCCGGATACGGCCGCGAGGGCGGACGCCAGGGCCTCACCGCATACCTGAAGGGAGCCGGAGAATGAGCAAGCGATTCGGTGCCAATGACCGACTCAGTGTTCCGAAAACCTACAAGCTGGCGATCGGCGGCGCGTTCCCGCGCAGCGAGTCAGGACGCACGTACGAAGTGCTGTCGGCGAAGGGGACGTTCCTCGCGAACGCGGCGAAGGGTTCCCGCAAGGACGCCAGGGATGCCGTCGTCGCCGCTCGCGCCGCGGTGAAGGGGTGGTCGGGAGCGACCGCCTACAACCGCGGACAGGTGCTGTACCGCGTCGCCGAGGTGCTCGAGGGGCGGCGCGCGCAGTTCATCGACGAGATCGCCGCGCAGGAGGGCGTCTCGACGGCCGCCGCCGCCGCGCAGGTCGACGAGGCGATCGACCTCTGGGTCTGGTACGCCGGCTGGTGCGACAAGTACGCGCAGGTCGCGGGCAACGCCAACCCGGTCTCCGGCCCCTACTTCAACATCTCCGTTCCGGAGCCGACCGGTGTCGTCGCGATCGTGGCACCTCAGGATTCGGCACTGCTCGGACTCGTCTCCGTCGTCGCACCGGCACTGGTCGCAGGCAACGCGGTCGTGGTGATCGCGAGCGAGCAGTATCCGCTGTCCGCCATCAGTCTCGCCGAGGTGCTCGCGACGAGCGATCTCCCCGGGGGCGTCGTCAACGTGCTCACCGGGTCGCCGGCCGAGATGGCGCCGTGGCTCGCCTCACACCAGGACGTCAACGCGCTCGATCTGGCAGGTGCCGGGGATCTCGAGTGGATCGACCTGCAGATCGATGCCGCCGAGACGCTGAAGCGGGTGCTGGCACCAGGCGCGGTCACCGCATCGCCGGAGCGGATCGGAGCGTTCACCGAGGTCAAGACGGTCTGGCACACCAAGTCCATGGTCTGAGACCCGTCATCGACAGGCCCGCCCCGCGCATCGCGAGGGGCGGGCCTTTCTCGTGCGAGTCGATATCGACTCGAGATATGCGGTACCGCGCCAATGCGTCCCGGCGTCGGATGCAGCGGTTAGGCTCAGTAGACGATCTCTGGATCCCCCTAGGAGGACGCGCATGGCCCGTATCGGTGAAAGCGCTGACCTGTTCAAGTGCTCGTTCTGCGGAAAGAGCCAGAAGCAGGTGCAGCAGCTCATCGCTGGCCCCGGTGTGTACATCTGCGACGAGTGCGTCGAGCTGTGCAACGAGATCATCGAGGAGCGGATGGCAGAGTCCTCCGCGGAGGGCACGGCAGACTTCGAACTCCCCAAGCCCCGTGAGATCTTCTCGTTCCTCGAGGAGTACGTCGTCGGACAGGAGCCTGCGAAGAAAGCGCTCGCTGTCGCGGTGTACAACCACTACAAGCGGATCCGCGCACACGGCACGCTCCAGACCGCCGAGCAGAAGGCCGAGAGCGTCGAGATCGCCAAGAGCAACATCCTGCTCATCGGCCCGACCGGCTGCGGCAAGACCTACCTTGCGCAGACCCTGGCCAAGCGCCTGAATGTGCCGTTCGCTGTCGCCGACGCGACGGCCCTCACCGAGGCCGGCTATGTCGGCGAGGACGTCGAGAACATCCTCCTCAAGCTGATCCAGGCCGCAGACTACGACGTCAAGCGCGCCGAGCAGGGCATCATCTACATCGACGAGGTCGACAAGATCGCCCGCAAGGCCGAGAACCCCTCGATCACCCGTGACGTCTCCGGCGAGGGCGTGCAGCAGGCGCTGCTGAAGATCATCGAGGGGACTGTGGCCTCGGTGCCGCCGCAGGGCGGGCGCAAGCATCCGCACCAGGAGTTCCTGCAGATCGACACCTCGAACGTGCTGTTCATCGTCGCTGGTGCGTTCGCGGGGCTCGAGGACATCGTCTCCGCGCGCGTCGGCAAGCACGGCATCGGATTCGGTGCGCCGCTGCACGACAAGGGCAAGGACCTCGACCTCTTCAGCGAGGTGCTCCCGGAGGACCTGCACAAGTTCGGTCTCATCCCCGAGTTCATCGGCCGTCTCCCCGTGGTGACCTCGGTCTCCCCGCTCGACCAGGACGCCCTCATCGACATCCTCACCGGACCCCGCAATGCGCTGGTGAAGCAGTACCAGCGCATGTTCGAACTCGACGGAGTCCAGCTCGAGTTCGAAGAGGACGCGCTCCGCTCGATCGCCGACCTCGCGGTCGAGCGCAAGACCGGTGCTCGCGGACTGCGGGCCATTCTCGAAGACGTGCTCGGTCCGATCATGTTCGAGATCCCATCAGCGGAGGATGTCGCCAAGGTCATCGTGACGAGGGCAGCCGTCGACGAGGGCGCTCCTCCCACGATCGTGATGGAGCGCAAGCGCAAGAGCGCGTGACTCTCCTTCGCTAGGCGTCCGTCGGCACTCCGCGTACGGACGGGTTCCTCACGCCTCGAGACCGCGGCGCTTCAGGAGCGGCGCGATCTCGGCATCCCGTCCCCGGAAGTCGCGGTAGGCGACGAGCGGATCCTTCGAGCCGCCGACGCCCAGAAGCCGGCCACGGAATCGGTCGCCGTTCTCTCGGGTGAGTCCGCCATTGTCGCGGAACCACTCGACGGTGTCCGCGTCGAGCACCTCGCTCCAGATGTACGAGTAGTAGCCGGCGCTGTACCCGCCCGAGAACACGTGGGCGAAGTACGTCGACGAGTAGCGGGTCGGCACGACCGGATCGTCGAGTCCGATGTCGGCCAGCGCTGCGGCTTCGAAGGAGGCGACGTCGTCGACCGTCGTAGCCTCATCGACCCGATGCCATGCCTGGTCCAGCCAGGCGGCTGCGAGGTACTCGCTCGTGTCATGGCCCTGGTTGAAGGTCTCCGTCGCGCGCAGTCGTTCGACGATCGTGGGGTCGAGCGGTTCGCCTGTCTCATGGTGCCGCGCGTAGTTGTCGAGCACCTCAGGCCACAGGATCCACATCTCGTTCACCTGGCTGGGGAACTCCACGAAGTCGCGGAAGACGTTCGTTCCCGCGAAGTGCGGGTACGTGACGACGGCGAAGAGCCCGTGCAGCGCATGGCCGAACTCGTGGAAGAGCGTCGTGACCTCGTCGAGGGTGAGGAGAGTCGGCTCTCCGTCGCCGGGAAGCGGCACGTTCAGGTTGTTGACGACCACCGGGAGCGTTCCGCGCAGACGCGATTGGCTCACGATCGGGTTCATCCAGGCGCCGCCGCGCTTCGAATCACGGGTGTACAGGTCGAGGACGTACAGTCCGACCGCGCTCCCGTCGGCGTCGCGCACCTCGAACACGCGCGCGCCCGGGTGGTAGGCGCGGAGGTCCCGGCGCTCTGCGAACGTCACCCCGTAGAGTTTCGTCGCTGCGAAGAAGACGCCGTCCTGCAGCACCCGCTCGGCCTCGAACCACGGGCGGAGCGCGCTCGTGTCGATCGCGTATCGGGCCGTCCGCACCTTCTCCGTATAGAACGCCCAGTCATGCGCCTCGACCGAGAAGGGGGTCGCCTCGGTCTCGTCGACGATCGCCTGCAGGGCTTCCCTCTCCGCTCGCGCGTTGCGCGCAGAGGGGGCCGCGAGATCGCGCAGCATCCGCTCGACCGCGTCCGGGTTGCCGGCTGTCTCGTCCGCCGTCACGTACGCGGCATGCGAGGCATAGCCGAGCAGCGCCGCGCGCTCGGCGCGGAGCCGGACGATCTCAGCGAGCACGGGACGATTGTCGTTCGCGTTGCTGCGGGCAGCGCGCGACTGCGAGGCCGCCATGATGCGGCGGCGCGACTCGCGGTCGCGGAGCTGCGCCAGGTACGGATGCCCGGTGAACAGCGGCAGGGAGATGACGAAGCGTCCGTCGAGGCCGCGATCCGTCGCCGCGCGGGCCGCTGCGGAGAGCTCTCCGCTGCTGAGACCGGCGAGCTCATCGGCCGAATCGAACACGACGGCGAGGTCGTTCGTGTCGTTCAGCAGGTTGCGCTCGAAGGTGTTGTTCAGAGTCGACAGCTGCTGGTTCAGGGCGGTGAGTCTGCTCTTCGCCTCGTCGTCGAGGGCCGCACCCGCGTGGGTCATCTCGCGGTGGTGCCGTTCGACCAGATACCGCTGCTCATCATCGAGCTCGAGATCGTCGAGGTGCGCGTGCACCTGCTGGACGCGCCAATACAGCGCGCCGTCGAGAGTGATGGCATCCTGATGAGCCGCCATGAGGGGAGCGAGCTGTTCGTCGATCTCCTGGATCTCCGGCGTCGCATCGGCTGAGGTCACGGTGTAGAACGCGTGCGCGACGCGGTCGAGCAGCTCTCCTGAGCGTTCCAGCGCCTCGATCGTGTTCTCGAAGGTGGGCATCGAGCGCACCATCGTGATCCGAGCGATCTCTCGGAGGTGCTCGTCGAACGCGTCCTGGAACGCCGGCGGGTAGTGCTCGGGTCTGATGGCGGCGAAGTCGGGAAGACCGTAAGGGAGCGTGGACGGCTGAAGCAGAGGATTCGCGACGTCGGTCATCCTCTGAGCCTAGCCATCACCCGCTGCAGGGCCTCGACCACCAGGCGTACCGACTGCCGCCTCAGGTTCTCGGGCCGGGCGAGCACATCGATCATTCGGTGTGTGCTCACTCCTCGCAGCGGAAGCCGCACGATGTCGCGGTCGTCGACGGTGCGGGACGTATAGCGAGGCAGCATTCCGAGTACCCCGCCTGCGGCGACGACGGCCGCGACCGCGCCATAGTCATTGATCCGGTGGCGGATCTCGACCGGGCGTCCGGCGACGGCCGACACGGCGCGCAGCACGTCGTCAGGGGAGTAACCGATGCGACTGGTGACCCAGGGGCTGTCGACGACATCGAAGGACGTCACCTGCCCGCGAGCGGCGAGCGGATGCGACGCGGCGACGGCGACGTCGAGGGGCTCTCGCACGAGCGCGAGGCTGCGCACCCCGTCGGTCGGCCAGGGCGGTGAATGCTCCATGCGATGCGCGAGCACGAGGTCGTAGCGAGCGGTGAGCGCAGGAAACTCGCTCTGCGCCACATCCTCGTCGGTGAGCTGCACGGTCGGTGGTGCGGGTGAATCGTCGAGCTCACGGATCAGTGACCCGAACAGCGCCTGCCCGACGCTGTGGAACCCGCTGATCGTCACCACGCCGGTGCTGTCGTTCTCGAAGTCATCGAGCGAGCTGCGGGCGGCGGCCATCGCGTCGATCGCTTCGGCGCCTGCAGTCGCGAGAACCTCGCCCGCGGCGGTCAATGTGAGGCGGCGGCCGTCCTTGCGGGTGAGAGGCGTGCGGAAGTCCCGCTGCAAGGCGGCGAGATGCTGCGACACCGCGGACGGGGTGACGTGCAGCGCCTCTGCGACGGCGGTGACGCTGCCCAGCGCCCCGAGCTCTCTGAGCATCTGCAGTTGGTGTAGCTCCACCCAGAAAGATTAGCGTTTACTACATGATCCATGCAGACACTGCCGGTGGTTCTACATGGTCCGGTGCGATGGAATCGACGTATGAAGGCACTGTTCAAGGCAGAACGATCGGCCGGGCTCGAACTCGCCGAGCGCCCCGACCCGGTAGCCGCACCCGACGAGGTCGTGATCCGCGTGATGCGCACGGGGATCTGCGGCACCGACTTGCACATCCGTCGGTGGGACGACTGGGCCGCGTCTGCGATCGACGCCCCGCTCATTCCGGGCCACGAGTTCTACGGCGAGGTCGTGGAGGTCGGACCTCTCGTCCATGACATCGCTGTCGGGGATCGCGTCTCCGGCGAGGGGCACATCGTCTGCGGCACCTGTCGCAACTGTCGAGCCGGACGCCGGCAGATGTGCATCAGGACCATCGGGCTCGGCCTGCAGCGTGACGGCGCGTTCGCGGAGTACCTCGCCCTGCCGGCGACGAACGTCTGGGTGCATCATGCCGACGTCTCGCCCGAACTCGGGGCGATCTTCGACCCGCTGGGCAACGCCGTGCACACCGCTCTCACCTATCCGCTGGTCGGTGAGGACGTGCTGGTGACCGGATGCGGACCCATCGGCCTCATGGCGATCGCCGTGGCGCGGCACGCCGGAGCGCGGTTCATCGCCGCGACGGACGTCAGCGCAGCCCGCCTCGAGATGGCGGGGGAGATGGGCGCCGATGAAGTCGTAGACGTCTCGACGCGCGACATCCGCGACGCCCAGCACGCGTTGGGCCTGCGGGAGGGGTTCGACATCGGCTTCGAGATGAGCGGCGCTCCTGCTGCTCTGCCCGCCATGATCGAGAACATGAACCACGGTGGTCGCATCGCGATGCTCGGACTGCCGAGCGCGGGATTCGAGATCGACTGGGGCAAGCTCGTCACGCACATGCTCACCGTCAAGGGGATCTACGGTCGCGAGATGTTCGAGACCTGGAACGCGATGGGGGCGATGCTGCAGACCAGCGCGACGCTGCGCGATTCGATCGGCAGAGTCATCGCGGACGTGCTGCCGGCTCGTGAGTGGGAGCGGGGTTTCGCCGCGGCGGAGTCCGCCGGCACAGGAAAGATCATCCTCGACTGGACGGAGCTGTGATGTACGGGACTTTTCAGAATCATGTGGCGGGCGAACTCGCAGAGATCGACGCGGCGGGCCTCACCAAGCACGAGCGCGGCATCCGCGGTGCGCAGAGCGCCCTGATCACCGCGGACGGCGCTGAGGTGCTGAACTTCTGCGCCAACAACTATCTCGGGCTCGCCGACGATCCCCGGATTCTGGAGGCCGCGACGGCTGCCTTGCAGGAATGGGGATACGGACTCGCGAGCGTCCGCTTCATCTGCGGCACCCAGGAGCAGCACCTCGAGCTGGAGCGCCGCCTCGCCGACTTCCTCGGCACGGATGACTCCATCCTGTACTCGTCGTGCTTCGATGCGAACGGGGGAGTGTTCGAGACGCTCTTCGGCGCGGACGATGCCATCATCTCGGACGAGCTCAATCACGCGTCGATCATCGACGGCATCCGCCTGTCCAAAGCCCGCAGACTGCGATACCGCAACCGTGACATGGCGGATCTCGAAGCTCAACTGCAGGCCGCATCCGACGCGCGATTCCGGGTGATCGTCACCGACGGCGTCTTCTCGATGGACGGCTACATCGCCCCGCTCGCGGAGATCTGCGACCTGGCCGACACGTACGACGCCCTGGTGTTCGTCGACGATTCGCACGCCGTCGGATTCGTCGGCGACAACGGGCGGGGCACCCCCGAGTTCTGCGGCGTCGCCGATCGGGTGGACATCTACACCGGCACGTTCGGCAAGGCACTGGGTGGAGCATCCGGGGGCTACGTCGCCTCGCACCGCGACATCGTCGCCCTGCTGCGGCAGCGATCGCGGCCGTATCTGTTCTCGAACACCCTCGCCCCCGCGATCGTCGCCGGCACCCTGACGGCGCTCGATCTGGTCGAGAGCTCGGCGGATCTGCGGGCGCGCCTGAGGGACAACGCGGCGCTGTTCCGCGAGCGGATGACGGCGGAGGGCTTCGACCTGCTGCCAGGACAGCATCCGATCGTCCCCGTCATGTTCGGCGATGCGGCGCTGACGGCGCGGATCGCAACGGAGATGCAGGCGCAGGGCGTCTATGTGACCGCGTTCAGCTTCCCCGTCGTGCCTCGCGGTGCCGCCCGGATCCGCGTGCAGCTGTCCGCCGCACACAGTCCGGAGCAGATCGAGCGGTGCGTCCAGGCTTTCGTCGCGGCGCGGGATGCCGTGAGCTGACGCGCCTGGCAAGTGCAATGCAAAGAAATACTTGCAAAGAAAGCTTTGCAGAGGTATCTTTGCATGTATGACCAACGATGAGGGACGCACTCTCGACTCCGGCGCTCTGAAGGCACTGGCCCACCCGCTCCGGGTGCGCATCTACGATCTCCTGAGCGAGCGGGGGCCCCAGACGGCCAGCAGTCTCGCCGCTCTGATCGGCGAGACGTCGGGGGCGACCAGCTATCACCTGCGAGCGCTGGCCGCACACGATCTCATCAGGGAGGTCACCGGACGCGGGACGGCACGCGAGCGGTGGTGGGAGCGCCCGAAGGGCCGGATCAACCTGCCGGGGCCGGACGAGCAGCAGTCGCCGTCGAATCGCGCGGCCGCCCAGATCGTGACCTCGGAGTTCTTCCGCCTGCGCCATCAGACGCTGATGGACTACATGAACCGATCGACGGCGGACGAACCCGAGGAATGGCGCGACTCCGGACTCGTGATGACCACGATGCTCGATCTGACCGCCCCGCAGATGACTGAGCTCGCCGGCGAGCTCAGCGCTGTCGTCGATGCTGCGATCGAGCGATACCGCGGCCAGGAGAACGCCGCCGGGACGCGGCGCGTGACTCTGCGCGCCGAGATCTTCGACCTTCCTGCCGCGCGGACTCGCCGCACGAACCCCGAGGAGTGATGACCATGACGACCGCAACGCTTCGACTCGTCGGCCCCACCGCATTCGAGCGGATGCTCCAGCACCTCGCGCGCACGCTCTCACGGCATGTCGAGAGGCGCATCGCCCATCGTGCACGGCGCAGGGAGATCACCCTGGATCTCCTGCGCGAGCAGCAGACCCGGCGCCACGACCCGTCGGCCGTCGATCACGCCCTGGCGCAGCTCGGCCTGCCTCGACGTTGACTCCGGGTCGGCGTGGGCGCAGCAGCGCGTGGTTGCGTCACTCTCGATGGGCGACGCGTCAGTCCTCGAAGGGGCGGGCGACCACTTCTCCGGCGGCCGTCTGCACGACCTCCCAGCCGGCGTCGAGCTCCGCGATCGCGCGCCCCTCGAGCCAGGTGAGCGTCCAGTGACCGGTCAGGCCGCGCGACTCCACCTCGGCGATCGCCGGACGAAGTGCCGCGGGAACCGAGGCGGGCGCCTCGGACCCCGCCGCCCACCGCGTGCCCAGCTGCATCAGGCGCCCTCGACCGGGGCGAGCTCGATCGCGGTGACCGCGAACGCCTCGGCCTCGGTGAACTCGAGCTCGGCGATACGCCCCACGGCTCTGAGGTCGTCAGCTGCGGCGCGCAGAGCGTCGAGCTTCGTCGCGGGGGCGGCGATCGCTGCGCGGGAGACCGGCGTCTTCTGCGAGGCCTTCGCCTCCGTCTTGGCGCGGCGGATGCCGATCAGCGCCTCGCTCGCGGCCGACAGCACCGCGGTGTCGCCGTCGATGCCGAGAGGCTCCGGCCAGCTGGCCGTGTGGACGGATCCCTCCTCGAACCACGACCACACCTCCTCGGTCGCGAAGGAGATGATCGGCGCCAGGAGACGGAGCAGCGTCGACAGTGCGAGGCGCAGTGCGAGTGCGGCCGAGGCCTGCCCCACATCGTTCTGGTTGTAGGCGCGCTCCTTGACGAGCTCGAGGTAGTCGTCGCAGAACGTCCAGAAGAACGCCTCGGTCACTTCGAGCGCCTTGGCCTGGTCGTAGTTCTCGTAGGCCTTCGTGGCCTCGACGATCACGGCGTCCAGGGCTGTGAGCATCGATGCATCCAGGGCGTGCGTCACCTGCGCGCCCTCTGGCACCGGGAACGACAGCACGAACTTCGCCGCGTTGAGCACCTTGATCGCGAGGCGACGTCCGATCTTCACCTGGGTCGGGTTCTGGGGGTCGAAGGCAGCATCCATGCCCAGGCGGCTGGAGGCGGCCCAGTAGCGCACCGCATCCGAGCCGTGGGTCTCGAGGATGTCGGCCGGGGTGACGACGTTCCCCTTCGACTTCGACATCTTCTTGCGGTCGGGGTCGACGATGAAGCCGGAGATGGCGGCGTTGCGCCAGGGCGTGCGGCCGTCCTCCAGAGTCGAGCGCAGCATGGTCGAGAAGAGCCAGGTGCGGATGATGTCCTGACCCTGTGGACGCAGGTCGAACGGAGCCGTGAGCTCCCACAGCTCCTCGTCGCGCTGCCATCCGCCGGCGAGCTGAGGTGTCAGGGATGACGTGGCCCAGGTGTCGAGGATGTCGGCCTCGGCCACGAAGCCCCCGGCCGCGCCGCGCTGCTCCTCGGTGTAGCCGGCGGGCACGTCGGTCGTCGGGTCGATCGGCAGGCTGGCGTGATCGGGCGTGAGAACCCTGTCGTAGTCGCGCTCGCCGTTCTCGTCGAGCGCGTACCAGAGCGGGATCGGCACACCGAAGAAACGCTGACGCGACACGAGCCAGTCGCCCGTGAGGCCGCCGACCCAGTTCTCGTAGCGGACGCGCATGAAGTCGGGGTGCCAGGCGAGCTCGGAGCCGTGCGCGAGCAGCTCGTCGCGGAGCTTCGCATCACGGGCGCCGTTGCGGATGTACCACTGCCGGGTCGAGACGATCTCGAGGGGACGGTCGCCCTTCTCGAAGAACTTCACCGCGTGGTTGAACGGCTTGCCGACGGCGGTCATGTCGCCGGTCTCCTGCAGCTTCTCGACGATCGCCTTGCGGGCGGAGAACACCGTCTTGCCCGCCAGCTCCGCGGCGTACCAGTCTGTGGCCTCAGCGCTTGCCACGATGGACGGCGCGGTGGGCAGGAATCGTCCGTCGAGGCCGATGGTCGTCATGTTCGGCAGGTCGCCGCCCTCGGTCGTGCGCAGCTCGCGCCACCAGATGATGTCGGTCACATCTCCGAAGGTGCAGACCATCGCCGCCCCCGTGCCCTTGTCGGGCTGGGCGAGGTGGTGGCCGTGGATCTCGATCTCGGCGCCGAAGAACGGCGTGCGCACCTTCGTGCCGATGAGGTGCTTGTGGGGTCCCTCCGGGTGGGTCACGATCGCCACGCATGCGGGAAGGAGCTCGGGGCGGGTGGTCTCGATCGTGATCGAGCCCGATCCGTCCGCGAAGGGGAAGTCGATGGTGTGGTACGCGGCCTGTTGGTCGCGGTCCTCGAGCTCGGCCTGCGCGATGGCGGAGCGGAAGTCGACGTCCCACAGGGTCGGAGCGAGCGACTGGTAGGCCTCGCCGCGCTCGAGGTTGCGCAGGAAGGCGAGCTGGCTCTGACGGATCGTGTCGTCCGAGATCGTCCGGTAGGTCTGGGTCCAGTCGACGGAGAGGCCGAGCTGGCGGAACAGGGCCTCGAACTGCTTCTCGTCCTCGATGGTCAGGCGCTCGCAGAGCTCGATGAAGTTGCGGCGGCTGATCGGCTGCTGGTCGGCGGCGCGGCTCGACTTGTTGTCGCCGCCCTCGAACGGCGGCGTGAAGTCGGCCTGGTACGGCAGTGACGGGTCGCATCGCACGCCGTAGTAGTTCTGCACGCGGCGCTCGGTGGGCAGGCCGTTGTCGTCCCAGCCCATCGGATAGAACACGTTCTTGCCGCGCATGCGCTCGAATCGCGCCTTGACGTCGGTGTGCGTGTACGAGAACACGTGCCCGATGTGCAGGCTTCCCGACGCCGTCGGCGGGGGAGTGTCGATCGAGTACACGCCGTCACGGCCCGACTGCGCGGCGCGGATGCGGTCGAACAGGTAGGTGCCCTGCTCCGACCATGCCTCGCCCCACTTCGCTTCGAGGCCTTCGAGCACGGGCTTGTCAGGAATCTGAGAGTGTGCGGACGCGGCCATGAAGGATCTCCTCGAGCGATGTATGCGGCACTGTGTGAGCGTGCCTGAGTGTGGGTGTTCCCTCCAGTGTACCGAGGGCGGCGTCGGACGGATGCGCTCGCAGATCGACCCAGTCCAAGAATCGGCTCTAGACTTGTCGTATCCCGACCCGTTCTCTCGAGGAATCGCCATGCCCGCACGCATCACCCGCCGTCTGCTTCCTCTCGCTGCGCTCGCAGCGGCGTCTGCCCTCGCGCTCAGCGCCTGTGCGGGACCCTCTTCGGAGTCGGATGGCGGCGAGCTCGTCTGGTCGATCGAGGGAGCCAACCTCTCGGCCGGTCACATGGATCCCCAGGTGAGTCAGCTGGACGTCTCGGGCATGGTGCAGCGCGCGGTGCTCGACTCGCTCGTCTTCCAGGAGGAGGACGGCAGCTTCAGCCCGTGGCTGGCGACGAAGTGGGAGATCTCGGACGACAGCACCGAGTACACGTTCACGCTGCGTGACGACGTCACCTTCACCGACGGCGAGCCGTTCGACGCGGAGGCCGTCAAGGCGAACTTCGACCGCATCGTCGACCCCGAGACCGAGTCCGCTCAGGCGGCGGCGATGCTCGGCGCCGACTTCTACGAGGGCACCGAGGTCGTCGACGAGTTCACCGTCAGGGTGAAGTTCACGCAGCCGTACGCGCCCTTCCTGCAGGCGGCGAGCACACCCCAGCTCGGGTTCTACTCCCCGGCGGTGCTCGCGGAGTCGGCCGATCAGCTGAAGGCCGGCGGCCCCGACGTCACGGTGGGCACCGGCCCGTTCGTGCTCACCGAGTACACGCCCGATCAGGAGCTCGTGTACACGCGCAACGACGACTACGCCTGGGGTCCGCACGGCGAGAAGGCGCCCAAGGTCGAGACGCTGCGGGTCGAGATCCAGCCCGAGGCCTCCGTGCGCACCGGTGTCATCGAGAGCGGTGAGGCCGACCTCGCCAGCAACATCCCGCCGAACCTGGCCGGCGACCTCGGCGACGGGGTCACGGTCGACTCGATCGAGTACCCCGGGCTGCCCTACTCGCTCTACCTCAACGAGAAGAACGGCGTCTTCGCAGACGAGAAGGTGCGCCAGGCCTTCGCCAGAGGGATCGACGTCGACGCAGCCGTCGAGGAGATCTTCTTCGGACAGTTCCCGCGGGCGTGGAGCGTCCTGGGCTCCACGACGCCGGGGTACGACGCCTCCCTCGAGGACAGCCGGCCCTTCGATCAGGATGCAGCCAACGCTCTCCTGGACGAGGCCGGATGGACGGAGCGCGACAGCGACGGCATCCGGATGAAGGACGGTCAGCGTCTCTCGGCTCGCTGGATCGCGTGGACGCCGGTTCCCGACGACCGTGCCGCCCTCGCCAACGCCATCCAGTCCGATCTCAAGGCGATCGGCTTCGAGGTGGTCCGCGAAGAGCTCGAGCCCGGTGCGTACAACGAGCAGTACGGCCCCAAGACCTTCGACCTCACCGACTGGGGCTTCTCCGGGGTGGACGCCGACTTCCTGCGCGCGCACCTGCACACCGAGGGGTTCCAGAACGCCTCGCAGGTGACGGACCCCGAGATCGACGCGCTGCTCGAGCAGGCCGTCGCCTCGAACGACCAGGCCGAGCGCGACGACATCTACACGCAGCTGCAGGAGTGGAACGCCGAGTACACGGCCATCGTGCCGCTCTACAGCCCGTCGGCGATCACGGCCGTCGGAGATCGGGTCGAGGGGCTCACGTACGACCTGTACGGTCGGCCGCTGTTCTATGACGTGAGCGTGGGCTGACGACAGAACCGTCCAGCGGCCGTCGGAACAGCGCTGCGGTATCGTTCGTGAGCGAGTGCCGGGTTCCGAAGGGCGCTCGCGAATCGTCGAGAGGTCGCCACCGGTGAAGGCAGTGCTCATCCGCATCGCCGGCCTCGCGGCATCCGTCGTGGTCGTCCTATGGGGCGCGGCGACGCTGGTATTCCTGGCCTTCCGGCTGATTCCCGGTGACCCGGTGTCCGTGATGCTCGGGCCGCAGGCTCAGGTCAGCGAAGAGGTCAAGGACGGCATTCGAGCGGAGCTCGGGCTCGACCGGCCGCCGCTGGAACAGTACGGTTCGTTCATCGCCCAGCTCGCGAGGGGCGACCTCGGCGAGTCCTATCAGCTGCGGATGCCGGTGACCGAGGTGATCGGTCGTCAGCTCGGCGCCACGCTGCAGCTGTCCGCGCTGGCGCTCGTGATCGCCGCGGTGCTCGCGCTCGCCGTCGCCGTCCTCGTGCGCGGCCGCACCGGTCGCACGGTCGCCGCGGCCGTCGAGCTCGTCATCCTGTCGTCGCCGGTGTTCTGGATCGGTCTCATCCTGCTCAGCGTGTTCGCGTTCGGACTCGGATGGTTCCCGGTCTCCGGAGCCCGCAACCCCGCGACCATCGTGCTGCCAGCCATCACCCTCGCGCTGCCCGTGGCGGCACTGCTCAGTCAGGTGCTGCGCGACGGTCTGGCGCAGGCGGAGCGGATGCCGTTCGCCGACACCGTCCGCGCGCGCGGCGCCGGCGGGTCGTGGTTCACCGTGCGTCACGGTCTGCGGCATGGGGCCGCAAACGCCATCACGCTGGCCGCCTACCTGACCGGTTCGGTACTCGGTGGGGCCGTGCTCGTCGAGACCGTCTTCGCACGGTCGGGGCTCGGTCGCGTCACCCTCGCGGCGATCAGCAACCGCGATCTGCCGGTGATCACCGGCATCATCCTGCTGAGTGCGATCGTGTTCGTCGTCGTGAACCTCGTCGTCGAATTGCTGCATCCGCTGATCGATCCGCGCCTGCGCGCACCCAGGGGAGGTGCCCGATGACGCGCGCGCAGACGGTGCTGCTGTACTGCGCGATCGTCGTGCTCGCGGTGCTCGCGTGCGCGGCGGCGTTCCCCGGTCTCCTCGCCACGCACGACCCCCTCCAGACCGACGTGCGCGCGGCGCTGCTGCCGCCCAGCGCGGACCACCCGTTCGGCACCGACCAGAGCGGCCGCGACGTGTACTCCCGGGTCGTGCACGGCGCAGGCCGATCGATCGGCATCGGTCTGCTCGCCACCGGCGTCGCGCTCGCAGCCGGGCTGCTGGTCGGGGCGCTCGCCGGTCTCGCGCCACGCGCGGTCGACACCACCCTGATGAGGGTGAACGACGTCCTGATGGCATTCCCCGAGTTCCTGGTCGCGCTCGTCGTCGTCGCGCTGCTCGGGCCGGGGCCCGTGAACATCGCGATCGCCGTCACACTCGCCGCCGTTCCGGTCTACATCCGCCTCGCCCGCGTGCAGACCCGTACGCTGCGGAGCGCCGAGCATGTCGAGGCCGCCCGCATCCTCGGCGTGCGTCCGATCCCCGCCTTCCTCCGCCACGTGGTGCCGGGGGTGCTCGGGTCGCTGAGCGTGCTGGCGACGATCGGGATCGGGTCGAGCATCCTCGCGGCCGCCGGGCTCAGCTTCCTCGGCCTCGGCCCCTCCGAGCCCACCCCGGAGTGGGGTCTCATGCTCGCCGGGGGGCGCAATGTCCTCGGACAGGCCTGGTGGATCGCGGTCTTCCCCGGCCTCGCGATCACCCTCACGGTGATCTCCGCCACGATCGTCGGCAGAATCCTGCGCGCTCGTGCCGAAGGGCGCACGACGTGAGGGCCGCGATCGAGCTGCAGGGGCTGCGCATCGATTTCGGGGCGGCGCGCGTCGTCGACGACGTCTCTCTCACCGTGGAACGCGGCGAATGCGTGGCCATCGTCGGCGAATCGGGGGCAGGGAAGACGCTCACCGCCCGAGCGCTGCTGGGTCTGACCCCCGAGGGTGCACGGGTCCACGTCGACAGACTCGTCGTGGACGGGACAGATGTCGCTCGGCTCAGCGAACGCGGATGGCGTGCCGTGCGCGGAGCCCGGATCGGCCTCGTTTCGCAGGACGCGCTGGTGTCCCTCGATCCGCTTCAGCGGGTGGGGTCCGAGATCGCCGAGCCGCTGCGGATCCACCGGATCGCGACGGGGCGTGCCGCACTGCGCGAACGCGTCGGACAGCTGCTCCAGCGCGTCTGGATGCCCGAGCCGGAACGACGAGCGCGCCAGTATCCGCACGAGCTCTCCGGGGGCCTCCGCCAACGGGCGCTGATCGCCTCCGCGCTCGCGGCCGATCCGGCCGTGCTCGTCGCGGACGAACCCACCACCGCTCTCGACGCGACCGTGCAGGCCAGGATCCTGCGGCTGCTGCGCGACATCGTGGATGCCGGCACCGCCGTCGTGTTCATCAGCCACGACTTCGCCGCCGTGCGACGGGTGGCCGACAGAGTGCTGGTCATGCGTGACGGCGTCGTGCTCGAATCCGGGCCGGTGGCCGACGTGCTCGACGCGCCGCAACACGAGTACACGCGTCAGCTCATCGCGGCGACGGTCCACGAGCCTCGCCCTGCACCGACGACCTCCGCGCCGCCCCTGCTGCTTGCGGCAGGGCTGACCAGGACGTTCGGCGACATCGATGCCGTCCGCACCGCGTCGTTCGAGGTGACGGAGGGCCGCACGCTCGGCATCGTGGGGGAGTCGGGATCGGGCAAGACGACCCTCGCGCGGATGCTGATCGGGATCGAGACGCCCGACGCCGGGACGCTGAGCTGGGCGGGGGAGCGGCGAGTGCAGTTCGTGCACCAGAATCCGCTCGGCGCGTTCGACCCGCGATGGACGATCGGAAGGTCGCTGCGCGAGGCGCTCGCGGCCGGCGGCGTGCCGAGGAGCCGGCGGGCCGAGCGCGTGACGGAGCTGCTCGCCGAGGTCGACCTCGACCCCTCGCTCGCTGCACGTCGGCCGATCGCGCTTTCCGGCGGGCAGCGCCAGCGTGCGGCGATCGCCAGAGCGCTGGCCGCCGAGCCGGAGGTCCTCGTGCTGGATGAGCCGGTGTCGGCGCTCGATCCGTCGGTGCGCGAACGGGTGCTGCGTCTGCTGCGGCGTCTCCAGGAGCAGAGGCGGTTGACGATGGTCTTCGTCTCGCACGACCTCGACGTCGTGGGGGCCGTGGCTGACGACGTCCTCGTCATGCAGGACGGCGTGATCGTGGAGCAGGGGTCGGTGTCGCAGGTGTTCGCGGACCCGCGGCATCCGTTCACGCGGGAGCTTCTGGAGGCGAGCCGGCCCGTCAGTCCTTGACGAGGATGCCGATGCCCGCCGCCAGCACCGGAGCGAGCTGCTGCACCTGGAAGCCGCTCAGCGTCGTGCCGCGCAGGCTGTTCGCGTCGAGGAACGCCGCCGCGTCGAGCCCGCGCAGGTCGACGTGGGTCGCACGCAGGCCCCGGGGGTCGACCTCGTCGGAGCGGGTGTCGGTGAAGCGGACGCGGGTGAGCTCGGCCTGGGGAATGTCGAGGGTGCGGATCGTGCAGGCGCTGATCTCGACATCCGTCGCCTTGGCTCCGCCCAGGTTGAGGTAGTCGATCCGCACGTCGGTGAGCTCGAGCTCGTCGATGCGGGCGCTGCTCAGATCGAGCGTCCCGATGCGACCTCCGCTGATCCGCACGCGCCGGAGGCTCGCATCCCGCATCCGTAGTGAGGCGATGCGTGCGCCGACGAGCTCGACGTCGATGAGGGTGCCGCCGGTGAGGTCGACCGTGTCGGCATCCGCCGCGATCGTGCACTGCTCGAGCGACGCGTAGGCGAGGTCGACGGCCCCGTCGAGGTCGAGGTGCGCCGCGAGCAGGTCTGCGCTTCGCCGGGCTGAGGCTGGCGCGAGTACCGGAGGGAGGTCGGGAGGAGAGACCCGCGGAGCTGCGGGTGCGTCGGAGGAGCGGGCCATGCTTCGAGGGTAGGGGGTGGATCCGACAGTCCCGTCCCCTGGCAAGTCCGTGTGCGCCTGGCAAGTCCGCACGTCCCGGATCCTGACTGCGGAGGCGTAAAGGGACTTCCGAGGCGTACAGCCCACGCTTCCTACACGGATGGAACGCCGGCGGTGACTGTCCACCGGTTCCGCGTCAGGGGCGCACGAACACGGATACCAGCGCCGCCCATCCGGAGACTGAGCGGATGAAGACCGTCGATGAGCTGATCCGTCTGCTCACGGACCGTGGAGGCGTGGTGCGCAGCGTCGTCGTCGTCGAGAGCGGGTTCTCACGACGAACCGTGGAGACAGCTCAGCGAGCCGGACTGATCACTCGTCCTCGTCGCGGGTGGCTCGCGGCGAAGGATGCCGAGAAGACGGTGGTGACCGCTGCCAGGCTCGGTGTCGTCCTGACCTGCCGTACTCAAGTGGGTCTGCTCGGCCTCTGGGTGCACGATCGCAGCGGAGCGCCGCACTTCGCGGCCCCGCACAATGCTGCCGTGAGGATCCCGTTCGAGGCTCGGGTGCACAGGGGGAGGCCGATCGTCCCGCGGCATCCGGATTCTCTCGTCGATCCCATCGAGAATGTGCTCGCGTACATCGCGGAGTGCGAGCCGTTCGAACGTGCGCTCGCGACCTGGGAGTCCGCACTCAACAGATCGCTGGTCACGCTCGAAGCACTCCGGGGGTACTCGTGGAAGCCGGCCGCCCGGCGAGTTCTCGACCACGCGGTCCCCTTCTCGGATGCGGGACTGGAGACGTATCTTCGTGCACGTCTGCAATGGTTGAGGCTGTCGATCCGGGTGCAGATCTGGATCGCGGGTCACCGGGTGGACACGCTCCTGGGCGACCGGCTCGTCATCCAGATCGACGGCGCACACCACGTCGGTGCGCAGCGCTCCGAGGACATCCGACATGATGCGGAACTCCGTCTCATGGGCTACCACGTGATGCGGGTGTCGTACACGCAGGTCATGTTCGACTGGCCGCTCGTGCAGGATCTGATCATGCGCGCAGTGGCTCAGGGGCTTCACCGCGCAGACTGACCGTGCGCCAGGCAAGTCCGTGTCCGCTTCGCAAGTCCGAATCCGCGGAAGACGGACTTCGGAAGCGCACATGGACTTCGGAGGCGCACATGGACTGCGGAGGTGCAGACGGACTTCGGAGGCGCACATGGACTTCGGAGGCGCACATGGACTTCGGAAGCGCACGGATGCCGGAAGCGCAGTCCCGCACGCACGCGTACAATGGAGGCACGAGCATTGATCCGGCCATCACCGGGGAGCTCTCGGAAGAACGGTCGGCTCGCAGGGGCGACCCAGTAGAACCGAGCGGGGCAGGCCCGTCACAGCCGCAGTGAGAGTGGCTCCGCCGTGAGGCGCAGCACGCGAGGTGGTACCGCGGTTCCCCGGGACGACATTTCCGGACGGATCGTCCTCGCAGCAGCATCCGCCACGACTCCTGCGAGACGACATGACCTACCCGCGTTCCTCCTTCGGCCCCGCCGCCGACCAGGCTGCCTCCGTCGCCCCGAGCCCTCGGTTCCCCGAGATCGAGCGCGAGGTGCTCGACTTCTGGGAGACCGACCAGACCTTCCGCGCCTCGATCGAGCAGCGCGAGGGCGACGACGAGTGGGTCTTCTACGACGGCCCGCCGTTCGCCAACGGCCTGCCGCATTACGGTCACCTGCTGACCGGCTACGCGAAGGACGTCTTCCCCCGTTTCCAGACCATGATCGGCAAGAAGGTCGACCGTGTGTTCGGCTGGGACACCCACGGTCTGCCCGCCGAGCTCGAGGCCATGAAGCAGCTCGGCATCACCGAGAAGAGCCAGATCGAGGAGATGGGCATCGACGTCTTCAACGCGAAGGCGAAGGACTCGGTGCTCAAGTACACCCACGAGTGGCAGGACTACGTCACGCGTCAGGCGCGGTGGGTCGATTTCGAGCGCGGCTACAAGACACTCGACCTCGGGTACATGGAGAGCGTGCTCTGGGCGTTCAAGACCCTGTTCGACAAGGGCCTCGCCTACGAGGGATACCGGGTGCTGCCGTACTGCTGGCGTGACGAGACCCCGCTGTCCGCGCACGAGCTGCGCATGGACGACGACGTGTACCAGAACCGTCAGGACCCGTCCGTCACCGTCACGTTCCCCCTGACCGGAGCCAAGGCGGAGTCGCTCGGTCTCACGGGTGTCCGGGCGCTGGCGTGGACGACCACGCCCTGGACCCTCCCCACCAACCTCGCGCTCGCGGTCGGACCAGACATCGAGTACGTCGTCCTGCCCGCCGGGCCCGAAGGCGCGGCAGACGTGCACCAGGTGCCCGGAACGACGGATGCGGCGGTCGAGGCATCCGCCCACCGTTACCTCCTCGCCCGCGAACTGCTCGGCGGCTATGCCAAGGACCTCGGTTACGAGAGCCTCGACGACGCGCTCGCCGCGGTCGACGCGACCGTGCGCGGTGCCGAGCTCGCGGACGTCACCTACGACCGGCTGTTCGACTACTACGCCGACGAGGACACGTACGGCACCGAGAACGCGTGGCGGATCCTCGTCGACGACTACGTCACCGTCAGCGACGGCACCGGGATCGTCCACCAGGCTCCGGCCTACGGTGAGGACGACCAGCGCGTGGCCGGTGCGGCCGGCATCCCGACGATCCTCTCGCTCGATGACGGCGGGCGCTTCCTCCCGAACGTCACCGATGTCGCCGGTCAGCTCTGGATGGATGCGAACACGCCGCTCATCCGCCTGCTCCGCGCCGAGGGGCGTCTGCTGCGCGAGCAGAGCTATGTGCACTCCTACCCGCACTGCTGGCGCTGCCGGAATCCTCTGATCTACAAGGCCGTGTCGAGCTGGTTCATCCGCGTCACCGACATCAAGGACGACCTTCTCGCGAACAACGAGCAGATCACCTGGGTGCCCGAGAACGTCAAGCACGGCCAGTTCGGCAAATGGCTCGAGGGCGCGCGCGACTGGTCGATCAGCCGCAACCGGTACTGGGGTTCGCCGATCCCGATCTGGAAGAGCGACGACCCCGAGTACCCCCGCGTCGACGCGTACGGGTCGCTCGAGGAGCTGGAGCGCGACTTCGGCACCCTCCCGCGCAACCCGGAGGGTGAGATCGACCTGCACCGTCCGTACATCGACGACCTCACGCGCCCCAACCCCGACGACCCCACCGGTCGGAGCACCATGCGCCGGATCGAGGACGTGTTCGACGTCTGGTTCGACTCCGGCTCGATGCCGTACGCGCAGGTGCACTACCCGTTCGAGAACCAGGAGTGGTTCGACACGCACGCGCCCGCCGACTTCATCGTCGAGTACATCGGGCAGACGCGCGGCTGGTTCTACGTCATGCACGTGCTGTCGACCGCGCTGTTCGACAGGCCGGCATTCACCGGGGTGAGCTGCCACGGCATCGTGCTCGGCAGCGACGGGTACAAGATGTCGAAGTCGCTGCGCAACTACCCCGACGTCTCCGAGGTGCTCGACCGCGACGGCTCCGACGCGATGCGCTGGTTCCTCATGTCGAGCTCCGTGCTCCGCGGCGGCAACCTGGCCGTCACGGAGGAGGGCATCAGGGCGGGCGTGCGCGAGTTCCTGCTGCCGCTGTGGAGCTCGTGGTACTTCTTCGCGACCTACGCCAATGCTGCGAAGGCCGGGGGCTACGAGGCGACCTGGCGTACGGATTCGACCGATGTGCTCGACCGCTACATCCTCGCCCGTCTCGGCGATCTCGTGCGCGAGGTGCGGGAGGACCTCGAGGGACTCGATTCGACCACGGCATCCGCTCGTCTGCGCGACTTCGCCGAGCTGCTGACCAACTGGTACATCCGGCGTTCTCGCGACCGGTTCTGGGAGGGATCGAGCACCGAGGCCTTCGACACGCTCTACACCGTGCTCGAGACGCTGACCCGGGTGGCGGCGCCGCTCGTGCCGCTGATCAGCGAGCGCATCTGGCAGGGACTCACGGGCGGACGCAGCGTGCACCTGCAGGACTGGCCGGACGAGTCGGCCTTCCCCGCGGCCGACGACATCCGCGATGCGATGGATGCCGTCCGCGAGCTGTCGAGCGTGGGCAACGCGCTGCGCAAGAAGCAGAAGCTGCGCGTGCGGCTGCCGCTGGCGCGCCTCACGGTCGTGTCGCCGAACGCCGCCGGCCTCGGCCAGTTCGAGGAGATCCTCCGCGAGGAGCTCAACGTCAAGTCGGTCGAGCTCGTCCAGGCGGGGGAGACCACGGCGGCGGACTACGGCATCGATCACCGCCTCAGCGTCAACGCCCGCGCCGCCGGACCGCGTCTCGGCAGGGATGTGCAGAAGGCGATCCAGGCGGCCCGCAGCGGCGACTGGTCCGAGGTCGACGGCGTCGTGACGGCCGGGGGAATCCCGCTGGAGCCGAGCGAGTACGACCTGGTCCTCGAGACGACGGGCCGCCCTGAGGGCGAGGCCCTCGCCATCGTGCCGTCTGGCGGGTTCGTGCTGCTCGACACGCAGACCACGCCCGAGCTGGAGGCCGAGGGACTCGCGAGAGACGCCATCCGCGTCGTGCAGGAGGCGCGCAAGAACGCCGATCTCGATGTCAGCGACCGCATCGTCCTCGCGCTCAACGTGAGTCCGGCGGATGCCGAGGCGCTGCAGACGCACGCGGAGCTGATCGCCGGAGAGACCCTCGCGGTCGCCTTCGCGGTGCAGGCCACCGAGGAGATGGGCACGCTCGTGCAGGACGTGACCAGCCCAGGAGACGGAGTGTTCCGCACCGGAGCCACGGCCCTCGGCGCCGACAAGCGCCCGATCATCGTCACGATCGACACGACGTCCACGGAGGTGCGCGCATGAGTGCTCGGGACAGAGCGGATGCGGTCTACGATACTCTGCTGAGCAGGGCGGGCGAGCGCTGGGTGCAGCCACGCAAGGAGCGCACCGCGCGTATCCTCGCGTTCCTCGACGATCCGCAGCGCACGTATCGCGTGGTTCACATCACCGGCACGAACGGCAAGACGTCGACAGCGCGGATGATCGAGACGCTGCTCCGAGCGCACGGACTGCGCACCGGACTCTTCACGAGTCCTCACCTCGAACGCTTCACCGAGCGCATCATGATCGACGGCGAGCCGATCGAGGATGCGGCGTTCGCGGACGCATGGGACGAGATCGAGCCTTTCGTCGAGATCGTCGATGCCGAGCTGCAGGCCGCGGGCGAGGAGCCGCTGACGTTCTTCGAGCTGCTGACGGTGCTCGCTTTCGTCGCGGTGGCCGACGCGCCCGTCGACGTGCTCGTGCTGGAGGTCGGCATGGGCGGCGAGTGGGATTCGACGAACACCGCAGACGGCGACGTCGCGGTCTTCACCCCGATCGACATCGACCACGCCGACCGCCTCGGCGACACGATCGCGAAGATCGCTTCGGTCAAGTCGGGCATCATCAAGCAGGGTGCGGCCGTCGTCTCCGCCCAGCAGCCGGCGGAGGCCGCCGAGGTGCTTCGCCGGGTCGCGGCGGAGAAGGACGCCACCATCGCGTTCGAGGGCGACGAGTTCGGCCTCACGGAGCAGAAGCTCGCGGTGGGAGGGCAGCTCATCTCCATCCGAGGTCTCGCCGGCGAGTACCTGGAGGAGTACCTCCCGCAGTACGGTGCACACCAGGGGCACAACGCGGCACTCGCGGTCGCCGCGGTCGAGTCGCTGATCGGCGGCGGACAGCAGCGCATCGCCCCCGACATCATCTCGGAGGCGCTCCAGGGCGCGACGTCGCCCGGTCGTCTGCAGCTGCTCGGCATCGCTCCGACGGTGATCGTCGATGCCGCGCACAACCCGCACGGCGCTGCGGCGCTCGCGCAGGCCATGGATGACAGCTTCGACTTCGACGAGTGGGGCGTGGTCCTCGGTGTGCTCGCCGACAAGGACGCGGCCGGCATCGTCGCGAAGCTCGCTCCCGCGGCCGCTCACGTGTTCGCGACGGCGCCGGAGTCGGATCGTGCGAGCGATGCCGACACGATCGCCGACCTCGTGGAGGCGGCGGGCCAGCGCGTGACCGTGCATCAGACGCTCGCAGAGGCGGCGGATGCGGCCAGGGAGTGGGCCGCCTCCTCCGATCGTCGCGCCGTGGTGATCGCCGGGTCCGTCGTGCTCGCGGGCGAGGCGATCACCCTGGCGGAGGAAGAGGACTGGAAGTCCGGGTGGCGCGCATGAGCGCCGATCCCGCCGCGCGGACCCCGCGGGCTCCTCGCCCTCCGCGCACCCTCGTGCAGAAGCTCGCCCCGATCGTGCTGGGGTTCGAATCGATCGTCGTGTTCCTCGCCGGGCTCACAGTGTTCGGGCTCAAGACCCTTCCCGACGGCATCCCGCAGTGGTGGGGGATCGTCGGGGGAGCGGTCGTGGGCCTTGCCTGCCTTGCCGTCGCCGGCATGATCACGAAGCCCTGGGCGATCCCTGCGGGGTGGATCCTGCAGATCGTGATCGCGCTGGCCGCGATCCTGGTGCCCGCGATCCTTCTCGTCGTCGTGATTTTCGGCGGCATGTGGGGGTATGCGACGATCATGGGGGCTCGATTGGACGCACGACGTCCCGCCGGACCCGCGACCGAGACTCAGACAGAGAGTGAATGACATGGCCACCGAAGAAACCCTCGTCCTCGTCAAGCCCGATGGTGTCGCCCGCGGCCTCACCGGAGCGATCCTGGCGCGCATCGAGTCGAAGGGCTACGCGCTCGTCGACATCCGCCTCGTGGAGCCCGACCGCGACCTGCTCGCCGAGCACTACGCCGAGCACGAGGGAAAGCCGTTCTACGAGCCGCTCCTCGAGTTCATGCTCTCCGGCCCGTCCGTGGCCATCCGCCTGGCAGGGAACCGCGTGATCGAGGGCTTCCGCTCCCTCGCCGGCACGACGGACCCGACCACCGCAGCGCCCGGCACGATCCGCGGCGACTTCGGACGCGACTGGGGCCTCGCAGTCCAGCAGAACCTGGTGCACGGCTCGGACAGCCCCGAGTCGGCCGCACGCGAGCTCGGCATCTGGTTCGACTGAGCCGCGCCGACCACCACGAAGCCCGCCGCACGATCACGTGCGGCGGGCTTCGTCGTCAGAAGAGGATGCGCGCCATCTCGCCGAGGAAGTCCAGACCCTGCAGCTGAGCCATCATGATGATGACGGCGTACGCGAGGACCGTGGCCAGCGGGACCCACTGCATCAGGGATCCGGCGCGCTCCTGCGCCTTCTCGTTGCGGGTGAACGTGCCGTTGCGGGTGAGGTGGAGCATCGTGGCGAAGAAGGTCGGGATCGTGACGGCCCAGGTGACCATGCACCATGGGCACAGCACGCCGAGGTTCGGTGCGTACAGGCTCTGACCGATCAGCCAGCATACGAGGCCGAACGCGAAGGTGATGCCGGCGCCGAACACCGCCCAGAACCATCGCGGGAAGCGTGCGCCGGCGAGGATCGCGACTCCCAGTACGAGCGGCGCCATCCAGCCGGTGAGACCGAGGAGGGGGTTGGGGAATCCGAAGATCTCTCCCTGCCACGAGCCGAGGTTCTTGCTGCACTGGATGAAGGGGCTGACGTCGCAGGCCAGCGCGTCGGTCGGGTTCTCGAGGAGCACGAACTTCTCGACCGTGAGCTGGAAGGCGGCGAACCAGCCGATGACACTCGCGATGATCAGCCACACGGCATAGACGACGGGGCGGGTTCGCTGCTCGCTCATGTGTGGATTCTCTCAGTGATCGCTATGGATCGGGCGTGAGCGCGCCGGAGAAAACGGCGCGGGGGAGAGCTGGCGACCAGTGCATGCGGATGAGGGGCTCCAGGTGCCATGATCAAGCATGAGCGTTCTGGTCAATGCAGATAATTTCGCACTCGCTGAGACTCACCGGATGATGAGTGATCTCCAGGTCAACGCGGGGGGAATCAATCGGTTTCTTCACAACCGTGAACCCGCGGCCATCGACAAGCAGACAGTCATACGACTGAACAGGGATACCCTGTACAGCTTTGCCGTCGTGGACATCCGCGCCGGTGCTACCTTCACCATTCCCGAGCACGGCGAACGCTACATGTCGGCCATGGTCGTCAACGAGCGCCACTATGTGAATGCCATCTTCCATGATGCTGGCGAGCACCGCCTGTCCGTCGAGCAGTTCGGAACACCGTACGTCGTGCTCGCGATCCGTACCCTCGTGGACCCCGCGAAGGCTTCGGATCTTTCCGACGTCGCCGCACTACAGGACCAGATCCGACTCGACGCCGGTTCGGCGATTCCGTTCGACATGCCCGACTACGACACGGCCAGCCTTGACGAGACGCGCGAGGCATTGCTCTCGCTCGCCCGCAACCTGACCGGCTTTGATCACATGTTCGGCTCGGAGGATGAGGTCGAACACGTCCGTCACCTGATCGGCACGGCAGCAGGATGGGGAGGGTTGCCCACGGCCGAAGCGAGCTACATCGGCGTTGATCCACGCCTCCCAGTCGGTCAGTACGAGCTGACGGTCGGAGACGTGCCAGTCGATGGGTTCTGGTCGATCTCCGTGTACAACGCAGCCGGGTACTTCGAGCCGAACGAACGCGGCGCGTACGCGATCAACAACATCACTGCAGCCCGCAACGACGACGGCACAGTCACCGTCCGCTTCGGCGACTATCCCGACGATGTCCCGAACGCGCTCCCGATCACTGAAGGCTGGAACTACCTCGTCCGGCTGTACCGACCTCGCTCTGAGATCACCGACGGTCGCTGGACGTTCCCTGCCCTCACGCCTTAGGGGCTCCCACGCTCGGTCGCAGGTGCAGTGGACGGGCCAGTCATCCCGTCCATGTCGACGAGCTACGCATTCGAGAGAGCCGTCAGCAAGGGGCTGGCCCGCGGGATTCCGGCCGACCCCTTTGGCCAAGCACCCCGACATGCCATGGCTCGACTGGGAAGTAGGCGGTTGGCGTGCAGCGTGCGATAATGGCCTGTGATGCACCCGTCGACCCTGTCGGTGTGGGCATCGACGCAGACTTCGGGGCCGTATGCCCTCGTGACCAGAGCCATGAGCCGGTCGCACACCGAATGAGTTCGCGGCACCGGCAGGTGCCGCATGAGATTGAGCGGAACACGAAGCGTCCGCACGAGGAGCACGCCAGAGATGGCCGATGAGAACAATGACTACGACGCCCCTACCCTCGACTTCTCTGCGGATGCCGACGCACCCGCAGAGGTAGCCGCGGACGCTCCAGCGGAAGCCGATCCGTCGGCTGCCGAGGAGTCTCCGGCCACGGAGGATGCCGCTCCGGCCGACGAGGCTGCTCCTGCGGAGGATGCTGCTCCTGCGGAGGATGCTGCTCCTGCAGAGGATGCTGCTCCTGCGGAGGATGCTGCTCCTGCAGAGGATGCTGCTCCTGCAGAGGATGCTGCTCCTGCAGAGGATGCTGCTCCTGCAGAGGATGCTGCTCCTGCGGAGGATGCTGCTCCTGCGGAGGATCCCGCTCCAGCGAAGGACGTAGCCGCTGAGAGCGACAAGCCCGCCGACGAGCCGGAGGCTCCGAAGGCGCTCACGGCGGTATCGCTGGGTCTGCTTCCCGAGGTATTCGTGTCGCAGGTGTCGACGCAGCTGCACTTCTACGCACCCGAGGTGGTCCCGCTCCCGGCCCGCCAGGGACGTGAGCGCATCTTCGATCGCATCGCCGACCGCGAGCAGGACGAGCCCGCCTCCGGACGCCGCGGTCGTCGTCGTCGGGGTGGCTCCGACGAGGGCGACGCCCGTGAGCAGCAGCGCGACGAGCCGCGCCAGCCGCGCCAGCGTGTGGTCGAGTACATCACCGAGCCGAAGGCGATCAAGGGCTCCACGCGCCTCGAGGCAAAGAAGCAGCGCCGTCGTGACGGCCGCGATGCCGGACGTCGTCGCCCCGTGGTCACCGAGGCCGAGTTCCTCGCCCGGCGCGAGTCGGTCGACCGCAAGATGGTCGTCCGCTCGAAGAACGGCCGCACCCAGATCGGCGTCCTCGAAGACGGCGTGCTCGTCGAGCACTACGTCGCGCGCAACCAGGACGCATCGCTGATCGGCAACGTGTACCTCGGTCGCGTGCAGAACGTCCTGCCGAGCATGGAAGCCGCCTTCGTCGACATCGGTCGCGGACGCAACGCGGTTCTCTACTCCGGCGAGGTCGACTGGGACGGCGTCGAGACCGGCAACCAGCCGCGTCGCATCGAGCTGGCGCTGAAGGCCGGCGACCGCGTCCTCGTGCAGGTCACGAAGGACCCGGTGGGGCACAAGGGCGCACGCCTCACGAGCCAGATCTCCCTCCCGGGCCGCTACCTCGTGTACGTGCCCGGCGGATCCATGAACGGCATCAGCCGCAAGCTCCCGGACAACGAGCGCACGCGCCTCAAGCGCATCCTGAAGGAGGTCCTGCCGGAGTCGTCCGGAGTGATCGTCCGTACGGCGGCCGAGGGTGCGACCGAAGACCAGCTCACGCGCGACGTGCAGCGTCTGACCACGCAGTGGGAGCACATCCGCACCCAGGTCGAGAACCAGCAGGCTCCCGCGCTCCTGCACGCCGAGCCCGACCTCCTGGTCAAGATCGTCCGTGACGTCTTCAACGAGGACTTCACGAAGATGCTGATCCAGGGCGAGGACGCGCAGCGCACGATCCGCGCCTACCTCGAGAGCGTCGCGCCCGACCTGCTCGAGCGCGTCGAGTCGTACGAGGACGAGGCCGACCCGTTCGACGCGTTCCGCATCACGGAGCAGATCGAGAAGGCCCTCGACCGCAAGGTGTGGCTGCCCTCGGGCGGTTCGCTCGTGATCGACCGCACCGAGGCGATGACCGTCGTCGACGTGAACACCGGCAAGTTCGTCGGCTCCGGCGGCAACCTCGAAGAGACCGTCACCAAGAACAACCTCGAGGCGGCGGAGGAGATCGTCCGCCAGCTGCGTCTGCGCGACATCGGCGGCATCATCGTCGTCGACTTCATCGACATGGTGCTCGAGTCCAACCGCGACCTCGTCCTGCGCCGTCTGATCGAATGCCTCAGCCGTGACCGCACGAAGCACCAGGTCGCCGAGGTCACCTCCCTCGGCCTCGTGCAGATGACCCGCAAGAAGCTGGGCCTCGGCCTGCTCGAGACGTTCAGCGAGGCGTGCGACGTCTGCGCTGGTCGCGGCGTCATCGTGCGGCACGACCCGGTCGTGAAGCACCGCTCGAGCAGCAACGGCAACGGCGGCAACGGCAACGGCAACTCGCAGTCGAACCGTCGCCAGCGCGGCGGCAACGGCCAGTCGCAGAGCCCCGCTCCGGCGTCCGGCACGACTCACAGCATCCCCGAGGGTGCCAAGTCCGCCCTCGCGCAGATCGCTGCCTCCACCCGCGTTCCGAACGCGGAGGAGCCGACGGACACCGCGGCTCCCGCGGCGGAGCAGACGGAGGCCCCTGCCACGCAGGAGCGTGCCAAGAAGCCCCGCAAGAAGCGCGGTTCCGACCGCAGCAAGTCTCCGAAGTCTCCGGCGGAGGCGCTGCTCGATTCGGTGCTCGATGCCCTTCCCGAGCCGAAGGCGCCCGGTCAGGGTCGCGGTCGTCGCCGCGTCTCGACGGCTGCCCTCACCGGCACGCCCGTCTCGGTGAACTCCGAGCCGTCAGCGCCGGTCGCGAGCGGGGATTCGCAGTCCTGAGGCGATCAGTCGCCTGACCAGCTCCTTGCCGCCGACATGCTCTGCCCCGGCGGCGAGGAGCCGGGGGATCATCTCTTCCGGTACGTCGTAGTGATCGAGATCGAACGCGCGCGCAGGCACGTCGTGAGCTCGCGCGAAGGCGTGCAGCTCGTCGAGATTGTCGTCGCTGACGAGGTGCGCCCACAGGCGTCCGTGTGCCGGCCAGCGCGGGTCGTCGACGAGAACGGTCATCTCGTCAGCCTATGGCCGGACACACCGGACGGCACGTTTTGCCACGGGGTCCGGCATCCGGTAAAGTAGTCCCTTGGTGCGTATGCCGCGTCGTCCTGGACGGTCGGAGCGGAGAGTCTTGCGTTCGTACCCGTCGCCCCGCGATGCATGCAAGCAACAGTCTTCCCGTGAGATCTCGGAGCCGCGAGCTCCCCAACGAAACAGGTATGAAGTGGTTTACGCAGTAGTGCGCGCCGGTGGGCGGCAGGAGAAGGTCGAGGTCGGCACGATCGTTCAGCTCGACCGTGTCAAGGCTGCCCAGGGCGAGAAGATCGAGCTGGCCGCCGTGCTGCTCGTCGACGGCGCCACGGTGACCACCGACGCTGACTCGCTCGCGAAGGTCAAGGTCACCGCTGAGGTCATCGGTAACCTCCGCGGCCCGAAGATCATCATCCAGAAGTACAAGAACAAGACCGGCTACAAGAAGCGCCAGGGCCACCGTCAGGAGCTCACGCGCGTCAAGATCACCGGCATCAAGTAAGACCGAGGAGACCAGGACATGGCACATAAAAAGGGCGCAAGCTCCACCCGTAACGGTCGTGACTCCAACGCTCAGCGACTTGGCGTCAAGCGCTTCGGTGGACAGCAGGTTCTCGCCGGCGAGATCATCGTCCGCCAGCGTGGCACGCACTTCCACCCCGGCGTGAACGTCGGCCGTGGTGGCGACGACACGCTGTTCGCTCTGGCCGCCGGTGCGGTCCAGTTCGGCGCGAAGGGCGGCCGCAAGGTCGTCAACATCGTCGCCGCTGCTGAGTGATCACAGCACGACACCAGTCATCCGATTCGGGGCGGGCTTCGGCCCGTCCCGAATCTGCGTTTGGGCCGTGACTCGTCACGGCCGACATCTATTGAGGAGAGAGACATGGTCAGCTTCGTCGACACCGTGACGCTTCATCTGCGTGCGGGCAAGGGCGGCAACGGCTGTGTCTCGGTGCACCGCGAGAAGTTCAAGCCCCTCGGGGGCCCTGATGGCGGAAACGGCGGTGACGGCGGCGACGTCGTGCTCGTCGCCGACACCCAGACCGGGACGCTGCTCTCGTACCACCACTCTCCGCACCGCAGCTCCGGCAACGGCGGGCCCGGCATGGGTGACCACCGTGCGGGCTTCATGGGCGAGGACCTCGAGCTCCCCGTTCCCGTCGGCACCGTGGTGAAGAACGCCGCCGGTGAGGTGCTCATCGACCTGATCGAGCCCGGTGAGCGCTTCGTCGTCGCCAAGGGCGGGCACGGCGGTCTCGGCAACGCCGCACTCGCCACCCCCAAGCGCAAGGCGCCGGGTTTCGCACTCCTCGGCACGCCCGGGGTCGAGACGGATGTCGTCCTCGAGCTGAAGACCGTCGCCGACGTGGCACTGGTCGGCTACCCCTCGGCGGGCAAGTCGAGCCTGATCGGCGCGATCTCCGCGGCTCGACCCAAGATCGCCGACTACCCGTTCACGACGCTCCACCCGAATCTCGGTGTCGTCCAGGCCGGCGACTCCCGGTACACCGTCGCCGACGTGCCTGGCCTCATCGAAGGGGCGAGCGAGGGTCGGGGTCTCGGCCTCGAGTTCCTCCGCCATGTCGAGCGCTGCACCGCACTGCTGCACGTGCTCGACTGCGCCACGCTCGAGCCCGGCCGCGACCCGATCTCCGACCTCGACGTGATCCTCGGCGAGCTGGCCGCCTACGAGGTTCCCGAGGGGCAGACCCCGCTCCTGGAGCGGCCGCAGATCATCGCCCTGAACAAGATCGACGTGCCGGAGGCCCGCGACCTCGCCGACCTCGTGCGTCCTGACCTCGAGGCTCGCGGATTCCGCGTCTTCGACATCTCCACGATCTCGCACGAGGGGCTGCGCCCTCTCACGTACGCGCTCGGGGAGATCGTCGACAAGCACCGCGCCGAGCTCGCCGCCAACGAGGTCCCGCGCGAGCGCGTCGTCCTCCGCCCTCGTGGCCCCAAGAAGGGCTTCGAGATCCGCGTCGAGGGCGGAAGCTACGGCAACATCTACCGCATCCTCGGCGAGAAGCCCGTGCGCTGGGTCCAGCAGACCGACTTCCAGAACGAAGAGGCCGTGGGCTACCTCGCTGACCGACTCGAGAAGCTGGGCGTCGAGGACGAGCTCTTCCGCCTGGGCGCCGTACAGGGCTCGACCGTCGTGATCGGCGAGGGTGACAGCATCGTCTTCGACTGGGAGCCGACCATGACCTCGGCCGCCGAGCTGATGACAGCGCCGCGAGGCACCGACCCGCGTCTGGCGCCGAACAGCCGTCGCACCACCTCCGAGCGTCGTGAGACCTATTACGAGCGCATGGACGCCAAGGCCGAGGCTCGCGCCGAGGTCGAGGCTCAGCGACTCGCGGCGTACCGCGAGGAAGGCGAGTGACCGCGCGCACCAGGGCGGATCTCGCGACCGCCACCCGTATCGTCGTGAAGGTCGGGTCCTCCTCGATCAGCGGCGAGTCCTCCTGGCGCATCCCGGTGCTGGTCGAGGCACTCGCCGGTGCGCACGCACGCGGCGCGGAGGTCATCCTCGTCTCGTCCGGCGCGATCGCGACCGGCATACCGTTCCTGCGCCTCGATGCCAGGCCCACGGACCTCGCCACGCAGCAGGCCGCCGCGGCAGTGGGGCAGAACATCCTCGTGTATCGCTACCAGGAGTCGCTGCGCCCGTACGACATCGTCGCGGGGCAGGTGCTCCTCACCACCGGCGACCTCGAGAACCCGACCTCGCGCAGCAATGCGCGCCGCGCGATGGAGCGCCTGCTCGGTCTGCGCATCCTCCCGATCGTCAACGAGAACGACACCGTGGCGACGCAGGAGATCCGATTCGGCGACAACGACCGTCTCGGAGCGCTCGTCGCACAGCTCATCGAGGCCGACGCGCTCGTGCTGTTGAGTGACATCGAGTCGCTCTACACGAAGCCGCCGTCCGATCCGACAGCCGAGCCGATCGACGTGGTCGCACCGGACGCCGACCTGTCGGGCCTGGAGTTCGGATCGACCGTCGTGAACAGCGTCGGCACCGGGGGAGCGGCCACCAAGGTCTCGGCTGCGCGCCTCGCGGCAGCCTCCGGAATCGGGGTCCTCGTGACGAGTGCCGATCTCGTCGAGCAGGCGCTCTCGGGTGCCGAAATAGGAACCTGGTTCGAGCCGGCGCTCTCCTAGACTGGGCGGATGACCGACCAGACCCCGCAGGTGCGCTTGGAGCGCGCCAAAGAGGCCTCCCGTGCCACCGCCGCGCTCACGAGCGACGACAAGGCCCGCGCCCTCGAGGCGATCGCGGTCGCACTGGAAGAGAATGCGTCAGCGGTGATCGAGGCGAACGGTCGCGACATCGCTCGCGGGCAGGCCGACGGCATCGGCGATTCGCTGATCGACCGGCTGCGACTCGACGAGAAGCGCGTCGCCGCGCTTTCGTCCGCCGTCCGTGAGGTCGCCGCCCTCCCTGACCCCGTCGGACGCGTGGTCGGAGGGCATCGGATGCCCAACGGCGTCGCGCTCGAGCAGGTGCGGGTGCCGTTCGGCGTGGTGGGAGCGATCTACGAAGCACGTCCGAACGTCACGGTCGACATCGCCTCGCTCGCGCTGCGATCGGGCAACGCCGTCGTTTTGCGGGGAGGCAGCGCGGCGCGGGATTCGAACACGATCCTGGTCCAGATCATGCGGGATGCGCTGCAGAGCGCGGGCGTCACGCCCGAGGCTGTGCAGACGGTCGACGACTTCGGACGCGAGGGCGCGAAGGCCCTCATGCACGGACGAGGGTTCGTCGACGTCCTCGTACCGCGCGGAAGCGCCGGGCTGATCGAGACCGTCGTGACGGAATCGACCGTGCCGGTCATCGAGACGGGAGCCGGCAACGTGCACATCGTCCTCGACGAGACCGCGCCGGATGACTGGGCGACCGACATCGTGGTGAACGCCAAGGTGCAGCGTCCGAGCGTCTGCAACGCGGTCGAGACCGTGCTCGTGCTGCGTCAGGCGGCGCCTCGCCTGGTGCCGCTCATCACGAGCGCCCTGCAGAGCGAGGGCGTCGCTATCCACGGAGACGACATGGTCGCGGGCCTCGTCACCAACGTCATCCCCGCGACGGAGGAGGACTGGGCGACGGAGTACCTGAGTCTCGATATCGCGATCAAGGTGGTCGACACCCTCGACGATGCACTCGACCACATCCGCCGCTACAGCACCGGGCACACCGAGTCGATCATCACCACCGACACCCGTAACGCCGAGCGGTTCCTCGCCGAGGTCGACTCCGCGGTCGTCATGGTCAACACGTCCACCCGGTTCACGGACGGGGCCGAGTTCGGCTTCGGCGCTGAGGTCGGCATCTCGACGCAGAAGCTCCACGCACGCGGACCGATGGGGCTTTCCGAGCTGACCAGCACGAAATGGCTGGCGCGTGGGGCAGGGCAGACACGCGGCTGAGCGCTAGACTAGGGGGCGCTGTGGCTCCTCGTGAGTCCGCCCGCCAGCCACGAAACGGAGTCAGGATGAATCTCGTCGCACAGATCGCGATGGCCGCTGCTGAAACCGAGCATCACGGCAACGTGCAGCTCGAGACGCTGATCTTCGGCGTGATCGCCATGATCGTCTTCGCCTTCCTCGCGCTGGTGACGCTGTCGTACAAGAACGTCGCGAACCGCCACTCCGCCAAGGCCGACGCATGGGCGGCGCAGCACGGCAAGGACGGCCACGAGGCAGGGCACGGCCACTAGGCCCCTATGAACGACACGACCTCGCGTCCGGCGCGCATCGGAGTGATGGGCGGTACCTTCGACCCCATCCATCACGGCCACCTGGTCGCCGCCAGCGAAGTCGCGCACTCCTTCGACCTCGATGAAGTCGTGTTCGTCCCCACCGGTCATCCCTGGCAGAAGTCGGATGTCACCCCGAGCGAGCACCGGTATCTCATGACCGTCATCGCGACCGCATCCAACCCGCAGTTCACGGTCAGCCGGGTCGACATCGATCGCGCAGGCCCGACGTACACGATCGACACTCTGCGCGATCTCAAGGAACGGCGGCCCGACGCCGAGCTCTTCTTCATCACCGGTGCTGACGCCGTGGCGCAAATTCTCAGTTGGAGGGACCATGATGAACTGTGGGAGTTGGCCCACTTCGTCGCGGTCTCGCGTCCAGGACACGTTCTGAGCACTGACGGCCTCCCGAGCGACAACGTCAGCCAACTGGAGGTGCCGGCGCTGTCCATCTCGTCGACGGCCTGCCGCGCGCGGGTCCGCGAAGACGAACCGGTGTGGTATCTCGTTCCCGACGGAGTCGTTCAATACATCGCGAAGCATCATCTGTATCGGAGCAAGGCATGAGTACATCGGATCAGCAGGGTCACGGTCCGCTGACGCGAAAGCAGCTGCGTGAGATCAGGCTGACGGGATCCACGCCGGTCATCACGCCCGAAGAGGCCGCAGCGGCTGCCGCGCCTCCCGTGCCGCCGCTTCCGCGCGCAGCGGAACCGGTCGAGATCGCACCGGCCCCGACGCCGGAGCCGCCCGCGTCGAGCGCGCCGGAGTCGGATGCCGGGAACGGCGCCGTTCCCCTGACGCGTCGCCAGGTTCGCGAGCGCGAGCGGGTCACGACCGAGTCGGTTCCCGTGGCCGCCGAGGTACCGGTGGAAGAGGCTCCCACAGAAGAGGCCCCGGTCGAGGAGGCTCCCACAGAAGTGGCCCCGGTCGAGGACGCTCTCACTGAGGAGGCTCCGGCCATCGTGCCGATCCCGACGCTGCCGGAGGCCCCGGCCCTCGTGACTGCCGTCCCCGCTTTCACTCCGCCCGTTCCCGCCGAAGAGCCCGTTCCCGCCGACGAGCCCGTTCCCGCCGAAGACCTCGACGAGGACGCCGAGGCCGAGCCCGCGGAGGACACCGACCTTCCTACGCCCGTGAGCGCCGCGGGCGTCGTGGACTATGACGAGACCACGGTCGATCCGGAGACCTCCGCAGCCGATGCTGCTGCCGAGGAGATCGAATCGGAGCCGATCCAGACCGAGGATGCGGCAGAGGCTGTCGCGGCACTCGGCATCGAGGTCGAACCGCGCGACGATGTCGCGGAGACCGATGACGTCCTCGCGGATGTGCAGGACTCCGACGACCAGGACATCGCCGAAGGGGAGCGCCCCACGGTGAACCCGGCCTTCGGCCAGGAACTGCTCAGCGACCCGGCCGAGGCGAAGAAGCCGTTCGTGCCGTCGTTCGACGAACTGCTTACGGTCGGCGACTCCACGGGCTCGCAGCACCTCGCGCCCAACACCCTGATCTTCACTCCGTCCGCGGGTGACGGTTCGCTGTCCGGCCCCGTCGCGTCGACGGGGGAGATCCTCGTGACCGGCTCGTACGAGCTGCCCAAGGGTCTCGGATCGCAGGGCCACGCGCACGGCACCACCGACGGCAAGGATGTCGACGCCGTCCTGATCGACGGCGAGCTCGCTCCGGCATCCTCGCCCACGCCGATCGCCGCCAGCTCGGCGGTCAGCACAATCAAGCCCGCCGGCGAGATCATCCGCCCGCCTGCGCCCGAAAAGGGCAACAAACTCATGCTCATCCTCGCGATCGTGGCGGGTGGTCTCGCGCTCGCGCTGGGCGTTGCCCTGATCGTCGCCTTCACCACGAATGTGTTCTGATGCAGTCACCTGAAACCGCCGAAGAGATGCTGCAGATCGCTGCAGACGCCGCCGTGTCGAAGGGTGGTGAGGACCTCGTCGCGCTGAACGTCTCGGAGCCCCTGCCGCTCGTCGACATCTTCCTGCTCGTCACCGGGAACAGCGAGCGCAACGTCGCCGCGATCGCCGACGAGGTCGAGGACCGTCTTGTCGAGGCCGGGCACAAGCGAGTCCGTCGCGAGGGTCGAGCGGAGGCCCGCTGGGTGCTCCTCGACTTCGGCGACCTGATCGTGCACGTGTTCCACCAGGAGGAGCGCGTCTACTACGGTCTCGAGCGACTCTGGAAGGACTGTCCGGTCGTTCCCTTCGAGCTCGCAGACGCCGCCGCAGACCGCGGCTGACATGCGCGTCCACCTGATCACCGGTGCCGGATCCGGTATCGGCGCCGCCGTCGCGCGTCGCCTGCTCGACCGGGGTGATCAGGTCGTGGTGCTGGCGCGCGATGTGGGTCGCGCCAGGGAGATCACCGCAGTGCTGCCGGGTGCCACGGCTCTCGTCGGCGACCTCTCACAGCCGGGGCGCCTCTCGTGGGCGCTGTCGAAGCAGCCTCTGCCCGAGCGGATCGACTCGCTGGTGCACGTGGCCGGGGTCGTCGATCTCGGACCCGTGGCCGACCTTCCTGCGAACCTCTGGGAGAGTCAGCTCGCCGTCAACCTCGTGGGCCCAGCCGAGCTCACGAGGCTTCTACTTCCTCTGCTGCGCGTCTCGCGAGCTCGGATCGTCTTCGTCAACTCCGGAGCGGGCCTGCATGCGCACGCCGGCTGGTCGGCCTACGCCGCCTCCAAGCACGGGCTGAAGGCTCTGGCCGACGCGCTGCGCTCCGAGGAGTCCGCGCACGGGGTGCGTGTCACCTCCATCTACCCCGGACGCACGGCGACGCCGATGCAGGAGCGGGTGCACCAGCAGGAGGGCGCCGAGTACCGGCCGGAGCGCTTCATCACGGCGGACTCGGTCGCGACGACGATCCTGACCGCGCTCGATCTGCCCGACGACGCCGCGCTCACCGACCTGACGATCCGTCCCGCCGGCTGAACGGTGATCCTGAAGCCTCTCCCTCTGGCTGTCAAGCCCCTGTGAGCTTTCGCTCCCGAGGCGCATGCTCTGTAGTGGGGAGAGAGTCTTGGAGGGAATCACATGTCCGGAGATCCAGAGCCGAGATACGTGCTGCATCGCGTCACGCCGTCCGAATGGGTGATCAACGATCGGCGCTATGAGGCGAGCGATCCGCGGCACGTGGTCGCTTCCGTCTACGAGTACGCCGACACCGAGGTCGAAGTCGTCTGGCTGCGTGATCTGCCGCTCGCGGTGCGATACACGACGCCGTACGAGGTGCTCGAGGAAGTGACCCGCGTGCAGGATTCCAGCAGGTCGACACGGCCGATCCCGATTCCGCACCTGCCGCCGCTGCTCGCGACCTGACGGTGTGCGGGGGTCGGATCCGTGGACCCGACCCCCGCGAGGGCTCGTCCTGGACTCAGTCCTCCTCGGCAGGGTGCTCGGCGGCCAGGCGGTCGGCAGCGACGCCATCGACCTGGTCGGCATCCGCATCCGTGTCGAGCACAGGCTCGCCGTCGACTTCGCGGTGCGGCACGCTGTCGACCTCTGCGTCGTCGTCGGGTCGGGGGACGAGCGGGGGGATCGGGTTGTTCGTCATCGCTGACTCCTCTCGTATGATGTGCGCGCCACGATAGGACCGACTCCCCAGGCAGGGGAGCGGGTTGACGTGCGCACGGGCGAGGAGTAGCTCCGCGGCTCAGACCGTCTCGGAGCGCTTCTTCCGGAAGGGACGCGCGGGGGTGTGCGGGCCATCCCACACCGTGATGATCCCCCACGCGACCGCAGCGATCGGCACCGACAGCACGGCCCCGACGATCCCGCCGAGGATGGTGCCGGTGGTCAACGCGAGCAGGATCACCAGAGCGTGCAGCTTCAGCGATCGGGCCATCACGACCGGCTGCAGGAAGTTTCCCTCGAGCTGGTTGACGAGCACCACGATGCCGACCACGATCAATGCGGCGACCGGTCCGTGGGTGACCAGAGCGACGAGAGCGGCGAGGATGCCGGCCGCCGTCGCCCCGACGAGAGGGATGAACGCGGTGAGGAAGACGATCACCGCGAGGGGGATGGCCAGCGGGATCTGCAGGATCGCGAGGCCGATGCCGATGCCGAGGGCATCCGCCGCCGCGACGATCGAGGTTCCGCGGACGTAGCCGCCGAAGACGTCGACCGTCTTGTCGCCGATCCGGCGCGCCCTGTCGTAGCTCGCGCCCGTGAACGGCCGGAGCAGGAACTCCCAGATGCGCGGGCCGTCCTTCAGGAAGAAGAACAGCACCACGATCATCAGGGCGAGGCCCGTGAAGAAGCTCGCTGTCGCCGACACTCCCGCCAAGGCGCCGCGACCGAACGAGGCGCTGGTGAGGAAGTCGCCTACACCCGCCCACACGTCGTCGAGGTCGATAGCGGCGATGTCGAAAGGCAGCGTGTCGAGCCACGCGGTGATCTGGGTGATGCCGTCGGTGGCCGAGGTGATGAGGTCGTCCCATTGCGAGCGTACCGTGAGGACGATCACCCAGACGATGCCGCCGAGGATCGCGAGGATGCCGATCAGAGCGATCCAGGTCGCGAGGATCGAGGGCACACCGCGCCGGCGCATGACGGCGACCAGGGGATGGATCGCCGACGCGAGGATCAGCGCGATCGTGACGGGGATGAAGACGAGAGAGAGCTGTGTGATCACCAGGACGCCGACTGCGACGAGAGCGAGCACCGCGAGCGTCTGCAGGCTGCGGGTGGCGGCGAGGCCGAAGCCACGTGACCAGAGTCCGGGTTCGAGCGGCTCGAGTCGAGGAACCGTCTCGTCATACATGGTCTGCGGTCGTCGGAACAGTCCGAGCACTGTGTCTCCCCCTCGTCGAAGACCGCCACGCTGATGCCCGGCGGCCTGGTCCTTCCTACCCGGGATGCCGGGACGATGGCAAGTCCCTGGTGCGGATACGGCGAAGGCCCCGGAGAAGGTGATGACATGAGTCATCGTCCTCGCCACCCGGCGCGGAGTGGGGCGGGAGGCGCCGCGAGCGCTCGTCGAGGAGGACGACGCCGAGAAGCACGGCGACCAGGACGCCGCCGACAGCGAGCGACGGCGTCGATCCGCTGAACAGGGCGATCGCGATGCAGGCGCCGATCGCGGCGAGGCGACCGAAGTCGACTCGCCTGTTCACTCGCAGCCGGAACAGAAGCTGCGCGGACAGGAACACGATGGGCCCGGCGGAGACTGCCATCGTCTGCGCGGGGGCGAGCTGGTCGAGTGGATGCGCGATCACCAGTTCGTCGCCGACCGCCGTGGCGATGATCCCCGCGACGATCAGCACGTGCCCATACGTGTAGACGTCCCGCGCCCGACGAGTGCGGGTGGCCTCTCGGGCGAGTGCCTGCTCGCCCAGCTCGTGCCGCGCGGTGAAATACAGCCACCACAGTGCGGCGGTGCCGACGAACGCCTGAACGAAGGCGAAGAGCGTCGCCGGATCGAGGTCATGGGCCGCCGTCGTGGCACCCGTGAGGATGATCGTCTCACCGAGAGCGGCGATCACGAAAAGCCCGAACCGCTCTGCGAAGTGATCGGTCGCGATGTGCCACGACTGTGCGGTGAGTCGCGGCCGCCCCGGCACGGGGAACAGGATCATCGGCGCGACGTAGTCGAGGACGAGAGCGAACAGCCAGATCCACACTCGCATGTCGCCCTCGACGAGGCCGCCGGCGATCCAGAACACCCCTGCGCACGCGAACCAGGCGAGGATGCGTCCGGCCTGGTCGCGTTCGATGGAGCCTTTCTCGGACGCGGCGAAGACAAGGAAGGCGTGCCGGCCGACCTGTACGGAGACATAGGCGATGGCGAACAGAAGCCCTCTGTCTCCGAACGCGTCGGGTATGGAGATCGCCATCAGCATGCTTCCCAGCATCAATGCGATGAGGAGGAGGCGGACGGCGTTCGTCTCCGGATCGAGCTCGTTGGTCGCCCACGTGGTGTAGTTCCACGACCACCACACCGCCAGGAGCACGATCAGCGACTGCCCGACTCCCGCCCAACTGAGATGGTGGGCGAGCAGGTGCGAGACCTGAGTGATCGAGAACACGAAGACGAGATCGTAGAAGAGCTCGAGCGTGGCGGCCCCCCGCAGGCCGGCGCCTCTCCGACGCCGGAGCTGCCGGTTCACCACGGGATCGGGCCCTGCCGGTCGGTCAGTGTGCCGGTCGGTGTGGCGAGCCCGAGGGTCGCGACGCGGACGGCTGCTTCGGCTCCCTCCTCGACGGTCTGACCGACGTTGCCCGTGAAGTCGGTGGCGGTCTGCCCGGGGTCGACGGCGTTGAAGCGCACCTCCGGAATGGTCTTGGCATACTGCGTGGTCAGCATGCTGACCGCACTCTTGGAAGAACCGTACGCGGCCAACGTGTACTGGGACTCGATTCGGTCGGGGTCCTGGGTCAATCCGAACGATCCCATCCCGCTCGTCACATTGATCACCGATGGGGTCGTTCCCTTCCGCAGGAGGGGAAGGAGGGCGTGGGTGACCCGCACCAGTCCGAACACGTTGGTCTCGTATACGGACTGGAGCTGCGTCGGGGTCATGTATTCAGGAGCCGAGACGTCGCCGAGGATGCCCGCGTTGTTGATCAGGATGTCGAGGTGGCCGACCTCGTCCTGGAGGATCGATGCGGCGTGCTGCACCGAGGCGTCGTCCGTCACGTCGAGCGGGACGAATCGTGCACCGAGCCGGTCCGCGGCCCGCTGGCCCGATGAACTGTCACGGGAGCCGATCCAGACAGTCTGGCCGGCGTGAAGGAGACGTCGGGCCACCTCGTAGCCGATGCCGCGGTTGCCGCCGGTGATGAGTGTCGTGGTCATTCTGTACTTCCCCTAGAAGATGTCGTGGTGAGGGCGATAACGAGGGTTCGCTGGTTCAAGTCTCACTTCCACGACCTCGCTGCAGCGTCCGTCAACTGACGCACATCTCGAGTCCGTCGACGGCGTGCACGACGGTGCTGGGGCGACCGGATGCGGCGGGCTACTGCCCTGGCGCGCTCTCGAGGGCGTCGCGGAGAGCCGCCCGCGAGGTTATCCCGAGCTTGGGGAAGACGCGGTAAAGATGGGTGGAGACGGTTCGGGGTGAGAGCACGAGTCTCGCGGCGATCTGCGGATTGCTCAGTCCCGAAGCCGCCATCCGGGCGATCTCGAGCTCCTGCGGAGTCAGCGCAGTGCCGACAGCGCCGCGTGCCGTTCTCGTCATGCCGGTTGCGCGCAGCTCCGCGGTCGCGCGCAAGGCCCACGTGGCCGCGCCGAGTTCGTGGAAGGTGTCCCGAGCCGCTGCCAGCTGGGCTCGGGCTTCGCGGATCCGCCCCAGTCGGCGCAGGTGCTCGCCGTAGGCGAGGCGTGCTCGCCCCGATTCGAACGGGTGGTCGTCGGCACCCGGAACGGCGAGGGCGTCCTCGAACCGGGCCGCAGCTGTCTGTTCAGGTGACGTCATCGCGGTCGCGGTCGCGGTCATGATTGCGAAACGGGGTGAGATGCGGTGGATCCCTGACTCGTGAAGTGCACCTGCGTGCGATCGGGCCTCGTCTGCGCGTCCGGTGCGGATCGCCGCCTCCACGAGATCCGGTGCCGACCACACCGCCTCAGGGTTGAACGGAGGCAGCTCGCCGGGCGTGCAGATCGCCGAGAGATGAGCGTATGCGTCCTCGAATTCGCCCGCACCGACCAGAGCGCGGCCCGAAGCCTGATGGGCGCAGTACTCGAGCCGCCTGAGCCCTCGCGGAGCAGACCATCGCCGTATCAGGTCGCTGTGCTCGGCGCACGCGTCGAGGTCCCCGAGGTGCGCCGCCGCCATCGCGGAGATGTAATGACCGACCTGTCGGAACACGTGATATCCCGTCCGCTCCGACAGCGTGATCAGCTCGGCGGCGGCAGCGGCGGACTCGCTCCACCTGGCCGAATGGAGCTCGTCGAGGGCGACGAACATCAGGGCAGGCATGCTCGATCCCACCGCGCCGCCGTCACGGCCGTCCTGGATGACGCGCGTGACCGGTCGTCGACAGGCTGATAGCCGGTCGAGATACGATGCGGCCAGAGCCGTGCGGACGACGACGTCGGCGTCGGTCTCGTCCTCGAGACGCCCGAGGGCATCCTCGAGAGCCCCGAGGATGCCCTCGGTGACCGACCCCGGAGCGAAATGGATGCGCGCGAGGGAGGCGGCTTCGTGGGGCGCGGCCTCGGGTAGCGAGTCCACGTACTCCATCAGCGGTCGCCAGTGCTCGGGGCGTCCGGAATACTGACTCGCCAGGGTGAGTGTCAGCAGCGCCCGGTCGTGCTCGTCGGCCGATGCCCCGGTCGCAGGAAGCGATCGCACGGCGTTCGCGGCGAGAGCGTGGGAGGCGTCGGCGTCGCCGTCCGTGATCAGCGCGACGAAGCCCTTGGCGACCGCACCCCCGGGCGTGGTCGACTCCTCGGTGAGCCGCAACTCACGAAGAATCTCCTCGGACGTCTGGAGCTGTCCCTCCACCCAGGCGGCCAAGTAGGCCGCGAGAGACAGACGGCGGCGGAGGGCGGTGCGATCCGGACTCAAGTCGGCCGAGCGTCGCAGCCGAGTGACGGCGCCCGCGGCGTCTCCTCGGCGGAGGCTGCGCTGCGCTGCCTTCTGCAGCAGGGCGGCCACGGCTTCGTCCGGTCGCGTCGTCGCACGAGCGAGGTGGTCGGCGTGTCGCTCGATGTCGTCGGTCAGAGCCCCCGCGAGACGTTGGTGGGCATTGCATCGCTCGAGGCCCGTCGAGGTCTCGACCACCGCCGTCCGCACCAGTGGATGCCGGAATCGGATGGTGCGACCGTCGGCGGTGAGGGAGACCAGATCGTCGCGCTCAGCCGGCGCCAAAGCGAGCAGCGTTCCGGGGCCTGAGGCCGCCTCCACGGTTCGCAGATCACCGCGACCCTCGAGTGCCGCCACGAGGAGAAGATCTCGAGCGCGAGCGGGGAGTGCATGGATGCGCGCAGCGAACAGCGTACGGACATCCTTCGACTGGCTGTCTGTCTGCGGGTTGTCGGCACCGGTCCACGGCACGGAGAGATCGGTCGACCCCGCGAACTCGACGAGGGCCAGCGGATTGCCCTGGGCTTCCCGCGCGAGCTCCAGTCGAACACGTGACGGAAGGTGCGCGAAGCGGTGAGACAGCAGCCGTGCAGCGCCTCGATCATCCAAGGGCTGGATGTGCTCCTCGGGTACACCGATCGACTGCACGGTCGGGCTGGATTCGGAGCGTCGTGCACCCAGCAGGCCGATCCTGCGTCCGCGCAGCCGCCTGCCGACGAATCCCGCAGCAGCCCTGCTCGCCTCGTCGACGAACTGCAGATCGTCGACGACAAGAAGCAGGGGCTGACGTTCAGCGGCGGCGCTGAACAGCGCCAGCGCCGCATTGAACACGGCGATCCGACTCGGCGCCGGGCCGACTCCGAGGCCGAGCGCCACTTCGAGTGCCTCAGCCATGGCTCGGGGAAGCAGCGCGAGGTCATCGACGAGTGGAACGACGAGTTGATGGAGGGTCGCGAATCCGATGTCCGTCTCGTACTCGGATCCGCTCGCAGAGATCACCCGGACAGTGCCGGCGGCACGCGCGACAGCAGCGTCCAGGAGGGACGTCTTGCCGACCCCGGCCTCCCCGGTGAGTACCAGCGCGGCTCCCGTCGTCGTCGCCTCCACCGTGAATGCGGCGAGGCGTGCCAGCTCATCATCCCGGCCGACCAAGCCGGCGTCGTCGCGGATCACATCTGCCATTCTCGTCGATCGGACGGGGTCGGAGCTCCATGAGGCCGCGAGGTCGACCCTGTCTACGCGAAAGTTTTCGTTGGGAACACCAAAGGAATCCCAACCTACCTTGTTGCCTTCCGTCATGAAAGGTTGTGATTGACGGGCTCGGTCGCTCGTCCGGAACAAGAGGCGCACATGCATATCGTCGTGATCGGCGGAGGGATCATCGGGCTCACCACGGCCTATCACCTCGCCCGTGAAGGCGCTCAGGTGACCGTTCTCGATGCGCGAGCCACGGGGCTAGGAGCCAGCGATGTCAACGCAGGGTGGGTCGTTCCGGCCGAAGCCGCGCCGGTCCCGGGACCTGGGGTGGTGCTGACGAGTCTCAAATGGATGCTCAGCCCCGACAGCCCGCTGTACATCCGCCCCTCGCTGCACCCACAGTTCCTCTCCTTCATGTTCGGTCTCTGGCGTGCATCGAATGCCCGCGACCAGCGCGCAGGATTCGCCGCCCATCTCGAACTCGCCGAAGGCACCATCGAGTCGTTCGACGACTACCGCGCCGACGGCATGGAATTCGAGATGCACAGTCAGGGCCTTCTCATGGCATTCCTTCGGCGAGAGAACCTCGACCACCACCTCACGCATCTGGACCTCGTGCGTCGGTACGGCCTCGAGCCCACCGTGCTCGTCGGAGACGACGTGCGCGTGCACGAGCCGCATCTCTCGGACGCAGTGCAAGGGGGCCTTTTCTTCCCGCGAGAACGTCACGTCGATCCACGGGCGCTGGCCGCAGCTCTGCGCGGTCGCCTGCTCGAGATGGGGGTCGAGCTGGTCGAACACTCCGAGGTCGACAGCGTCCACAGAGCCGGCGATCGCGTGACCGCCGTCAGCGCAGGCGGGCGGACCTACCGAGGTGACAGCTTCCTTCTCGCCGCCGGCGCGTGGACAGGGCCGCTCTCGCGTCGGTTCGGAGTGCCGGTGCCGGTGCGACCGGGCAAGGGATACAGCATCGACCTTCCGCCGCTGGCGCTGCGCAGCGCGACGAACCTGTCCGACGCGAAGGTGGCGGTCACGCCCCTGAGTCGCAATCTGCGAGTGGCGGGCACGATGGAGTTCGGTGGACTCGACGAGGACATCAACGCGGTGCGGGTGGAAGCCATCCTCCGTGCTCCTCAGCGATATTTCCGCGACTGGCAGCCGGTCCGCGCGGACATCGCTCCACGAGCAGGCATGCGACCCATGACCCCTGATGGCCTTCCCGTCATGGGACGGCTCGGGGGGATCTCGAATGCCTTCGTTTCCAGCGGTCACGGCATGCTCGGCGTGACACTGGCCCCTGGCGCAGCCGCCGCGATGACCGACCTGATGCTGCGCAGCATCGAATCTCCCCGACTTCGCCCCTTCAGCCCCCGCCGCTTCCGCGCGATCCGCGCCTCCGAAAGGACCATCCGATGAGCCGTCGTTCTGTCGATCTGCGAGGAATACTCGCCGCCGTCTCCACACCGTTCACCCCGGACGGCTCGGCGGTGGACGAACCCGAGATCGCACGCCAGGTCGAGCGGATGCTGGCCGCGGGCGTTCACGGGCTCGTACCCACCGGCACCACCGGCGAGTTCACCACTCTCTCAGTGGACGAGCACAAGCGGGTGACCGACGCGTATGTGCGCGCCGTGGCCGGCCGGGTGCCAGTGGTCTCCGGCGTCGGTGCGCTCTCGACCGGAGGGGCGATCGACCTCGCGCACCACGCCGAACGTGCCGGCGCGGACGCGGTCATGCTGGTGCCGCCGTTCTACGACCCCCTGGACATCACGGCGCTGACCGGTTTCCTGAGCGATGTGGCCGAGAGCATCACCATCCCGATCGTCTACTACAACGTGCCCGGTGCCACGGGCATCCGACTGAACGCTGCGCAATTGGCCGAGATCGGGCGCATCCCGGGCGTCGACTATCTCAAGGACACCTCCGGCGATGCCGTGGAGTTCGCCGCTCTGCTCGCCGGACCGCACCGCGAGCACATCACAGCATTCAACGGCTGGGACACCCTGACCTTCTTCGGCATCGCCTCCGGAGCTCAGGCATCGGTCTGGGGCGTTGCAGGCATCGTTCCCGAACTCGCGGTCGGTCTGTGGGACGCCCTGGCGGTGCGAAAGGATCTGGACGATGCCCGGGAGCGGTGGGGTCATCTGTGGGCCATCAGCGACTTCCTGGAGTCGGTGAACTACGTCGCCGGAGTGAAAGCCGGCCTCGAGCTGATCGGTCAGCCGGTCGGTCCGCCCCGCCAGCCCATCCAGCCCCTCGCCGACGAGGATCGCGAGCGCTTCGCGCGCATCCTGGCCGATGCGGGAGTCCTCGTCGGTGCTCGGCCGTGACAGGCGTCGTCTTCGACACGGTCGAGGTGCACGCGGAAGGCGAACCGGGCAGAGTCGTTCTGAACGCTGACGCTCTCGTGCGGGGAAGCACGATGGCGGAGCGCTTGGCATACTGCCGTGCCCATCTGGACGACCTGCGCCGGACGCTGCTGCACGAACCGCGCGGTTATCCCGGCCTATGCGGAGTGCTCGTGCTCTCGCCGGTCACACCGGGCGCCGACTTCGGCATCGTGGTCCTCGAGCAGGGCGGGTTCACGCCGATGTCCGGCAGCAACACCATGTGCGCTGTGACGGCGGTGCTCGAGACGGGGATGCTGCCCCTCCGGGAGCCGATCACGGAAGTCGCGATCGACACCGCGGTGGGCGTCGTGCGGGCAGTGGCGCGGGTCTCGGGGGGAAAGGTCATCTCCGTGAGCGTGGTGAACGTTCCGGCCTTCGTCGTCGAACTCGATGTGCCGCTCGACGTCCCCGGGGTGGGGGTCGTCCCGACCGACATCGTCTTCGGCGGACAGTTCTTCGCCCAGGTCGCAGCCGCTGACTGCGCAATCGAGCTGCGTCCTGAGAACGGCCGTCAGCTCGCGCGGCTGGGCGCCGCGATCAAGCTCGCCGCTCGGGAACAGGTGGTGGTCGCGCACCCGGACAACCCCGAGATCGATCGCGTGGATCTGGTCATGCTGCATTCCGGTCCTCGGCGGCCCGGCAAGCAGGATCGCAACACCGTCGTGATCACCAACGGACCATTACGCGCCGATGACGCGAGCACGTGGACCGGAGCGCTGGATCGCTCGCCCTGCGGGACGGGTACGAGTGCACGGATGGCGGCTCTGCACAGCAGGGGTGAACTCGCCATCGGCGAGGAATTCCGGCACCACAGCATCATCGGAAGTGAGTTCAAGGGCGTGCTCACGGGCACGACTCTCGTCGGCGGACGACCCGCCGTGCTGCCCACCGTCACCGGGCGCGCCTGGATCACGGGCCGCGCGCAGTGGACTGTCGACGAGACCGATCTGTTCCCCACTGGGTACACCGTGGGCGATATCTGGTCGTCCCAGACGGCATGACAGACGGAGGCGACATGCAGCATTTCATCGACGGTGTGCGATGCGACGGGTCGGGCGATGCCGTGTTCACGGTGTCGGATCCATCAACCGGTCGACCCATCACCGATTATCGGATCGCGGGCGAGGCCGACGTCGAGCGTGCGATGAAGTCAGCTCGCAGGGCCGGTCGCGAATGGGGATCGAGTACCCCTGCCGAACGCGCCTCGGTGATGCTCGCCGCCGCGCGGCTGCTGGGTGAACGTTCCGCGGATTTCGCGCAGATCGAGAGCCGCAATGCCGGTAAGCCGATCCGGCTCGCCCGAGAGTTCGATGTGCCGGGGACGATCGACAACATCGACTTCTTCGCCGGCGCCGCCCGCCAGCTCGAGGGCAGGGCCGCCGAGGAATACGCGTCCGGGACGATGTCGTTCGTGCGGCGGGAGCCTGTCGGCGTCGTCGGGTCGATCTCGCCGTGGAACTACCCCTTGCAGATGGCCGCGTGGAAGATCCTTCCGGCGATCGCTGCGGGCAACGCGATCGTGCTCAAGCCGTCCGAGCTCACGCCCCTCACGAGCGTGCTCTTCGCCGAGCTCCTGACGGAGGCCGGGGTCCCTGCCGGGGGCGTGAACGTCGTGAGTGGCCCTGGGCCGGTGACAGGCGCAGCCCTGCTGCGCAGCGAGTACACCGACATGCTGTCCTTCACCGGGTCGACTGCCGTCGGGCGTCTCGTGCAGCAGGCGGCCGTGGCACGTGCCACCCGCGTGCACCTCGAGCTGGGGGGCAAAGCGCCGCTGGTGGTGTTCGGCGACGCCGACGTGCAGGCCGCCGTCCACGGTGCAGTTGCCGGGAGCTTGATCAACTCCGGTCAGGACTGCACCGCGGCGACTCGCGCGATCGTCCACCGGTCCGTGTACGAGGAGTTCATCACCGGGGTGGCCGACCTGTACTCCTCGGTCGTGCTCGGTCCGACCGATGATCCGAACACAGATCTCGGTCCGCTCATCAGTCACGCCCACCGGGACCGCGTTCATGGATACGTGGAGAGGGCGCGAGGCTCACGGCGGGTGTTCGGCGGCGAGGTTCCGCCGGGGGACGGGGCCTACCTACGCCCTGCCCTGATCGCTGACGTGCGGCCGGACGACGAGGTCTTCCGCGAGGAGATCTTCGGGCCCGTCCTCACCGTCACGCCGTTCGATGATGAGTCGGAGGCGATCGCGCTCGCGAACGACACCGTGTACGGCCTCGCCGCATCCGCATGGACGCGAGACGTCGCGCGCGCCATGCGGATGGCACGGAGCATCCGGGCCGGTTGCGTCTGGATCAACGACCACATCACCATCACCAGCGAGATGCCCCACGGCGGGATGAAGCAGTCCGGTTTCGGCAAGGACATGTCGACGTACTCGCTCGAGGACTACACCGCCCTCAAGCATGTGGCGATCGACACCACCGGCGAGGCGCGCCGCGCCTGGCACAGAACCGTGTTCGCGCTGCGTCCGTGATCGACCGAGCCGTGCGCACGCGAGGATGGAGACGAAAGGATGGTTCGCATGTCGCTGAATGACGCTTACTGGGAGGCGAGGCTCCCCGAGCCCCTGTACACCGATTTCGAGGTGGAGAAGGAGATCTTCGTCCCGATGAGGGACGGCGTGCATCTCTCCACTGACGTCTACCTCCCCCGTGGATCGAGGGGACCTCTCGCGACGATCCTGATCAAGACGCCGTACGACAAGGATGTCGGCGAAGGCGCCGTGCGCACCAAGTGGGTCGACTACTTCGCTCAGCAGGGCTACGCGGTGGTGGTGCAGAACGAGAGGGGATTGCACCTGTCTGAAGGTCGCTTCGAGAACTATCTGCACGGCGCGAGCACTGATGGCTCCGACACGGTGGACTGGATCGTGAGCCGTCCCTGGTCGAACGGTCGTGTGGGCACGATCGGATGCTCCAGTTCAGGCGAGCACCAGTGGCCGATGGCTGCCGGCAACAATCCCGCCCACGCCGCGATGGTCCCAGGCGCCTCCGGCACGGCTGTAGGGAATGTGCCAGGCAATCGAACGCGCGGCGCTTTCTACCGCGGTGGCATCCCCATGCTCGCCAACTGGGTGCTCTGGTACGGACGCCATGTCCCCTCTGAGAGGCCCATTCTTCCCCCGGAGTCGACCCCCGAACAGCGGCAGCGCATCCGCACCTACTTCGCGATGTCGCTGCGGCGCGGATGGCGCCCTGACACCCCCGAGAGGCTGAGGCATCTGCCGACCAAGGACGTCCTGCGGGCGGCCGGCGGACCTCGCACTCCGTTCGACGACTACATCACGCGCACCCCGGCGGACCCTCGATGGGATGAGGTCGAGTTCATCACCGACAGCGATCGCCCGCGGGTGCCGGCGCTGCACATCAACAGCTGGCATGACCTCGCCGCCGGCGAGACCGCACGCCTGTTCGCCTACCTGCAGAGCGTCGACACGCCGGATCAGTACCTGATCATGGGCGGAGGGCCGCACTGCTCGATCTGGCAGGAGCTACCCTTCGAGATCACCAAGACCAGGGCGAAGGAGATGTTCGCCGGGATGACGACCACCGAGATGGAGGCCACCCCCGCCCCGGACATGCGCGACTTCACCTTCGGTGACCTCGAGCTCGGTGACGTGCGGTACCGCGGTGTCGACCACGGGTATCCCAAGCTGTATCTGGCGTGGTTCGACAAGTGGCTGCGGGGCCGAGACAACGGGGTGACGGACATGCCGCGCGTGCAGCTCTTCGTCATGAACCAAGGCTGGATCTCGAGCGATGCGTGGCCGCATCCGAACGTCGTGCCCACCACTTTCCATCTGGTGGACGATGCCCAGGCCTGGCTCCGCAACGAGGCGGGGGCGCTATCGACCACCCCGCCGATCGGGGAGTTCTCCGACAGTTACGTCTACGACCCGCTCAACCCCACGCCCACGCTGGGCGACGAACTCGGATTCCATGCGGCCAAGGACCAGCGGCCGATCTCCATGCGGCGCGACGTGCTCGTCTACAGCACCGCGCCATTGGAGAAGGCGATGACGGTGGTGGGCCCGATCGAGGTGACGTTGCATGTGTCGACGTCGGCCGAGGACACCGACTTCATCGTGCGTCTGATCGACGTGCATCCTGATGGCCGGGCGATCAATCTCGCCCACGACGGGCTCCGCCTCCGCTACCGGGACGGCTTCGACGCACCGCGCCTCGCCGCGCAGGATGAGGTGTATCGGATCACACTGCCCGACATGGTCACCGGCAATCGGTTCCTGGAAGGTCATCGTATCCGGCTCGAGATCTCCTCGAGCAGCTTCCCCGCTTATGAGCGCAATCTCAATACGGGCGGGTCGAACTTCGACGAGACCGACGCCGTCGTCGCGCACAACACCATCCACTACGGGGCTGTGCGCGGGTCCAGCATCACGCTGCCGGTGCTGCCGGACTGATCACTCCTCCTCAGGGTCTGCGGTGGTCCCTCGCCGGATCGGGGTGGCAACAGCTCGCATGTGCCGCACGACGAGTCGTACGAGCTCACGCGTGGCGGGAGACAGACGCACGCCACGGCGCGTGATGATGGCGAACGTGTCGTACATCGGTGGATCGAAGGAGCAGCTAGACAGTCCCTCCGGAAAACCGGGCGACCGTGTCACTGCCCGCGGGACGTAGGTGTTCGCGACTCCGCCCTCGGCCAGCTGCACGGCGGTGTCGAGGTGTTCGACCTCGAAGTGCGGTTCGAGTCGGATGCCCTCAGCTTGGGCGCGCTCGGCGAACTGGCGTCGAGTCGGGTCGTGCTCGCCGTACTGTGCCTCGTACAGGACGAACGGCGAGGCGACGACCCGCGAGATCGGGATGGGGGATCGGGTGAGGGTGGGGTCGGCGCTGACGTAGAGCACCTCGTCGAGCGAGATCGGTTCGACATCCACACCGTCGTCGTCGATCGGAAGCACGACCAGGGCGGCCTCCACATCGCCCGCGCGAACGGCATCGGCGACCTCGGAGGAGTTTCTCCCTTTGAGGCGGAGCCGTACGGCTGGATGGGCCGCCGCGAAATCGCGAACCAACTCGGCGAATCCGTAGTGAGCCGGCGCGCCGAAGGATCCGAATGTCACCGTCCCACCCAGCAGCTGACGCATCCCGGCGACGCTGTTCTGAGCCTCTTCTGCGGCGGCGACCACGCGACGAGCGTGAATGAGGAATTCCTCTCCGGCCGAGGTGAGCCGGACGCCCCGCCCGAGGCGGACGAAGAGGTCGACCTCGAGGAATCGTTCGAGCTGACGGATCTGCTCTGCGACGGCAGGCTGAGTGACGAGCATCCGTGTGGCGACGGCGGTGAACGAGCCCAGTTCGGCTGCGCCGAGGAAGTACAGCAACTGTCGTAGAGTCAAAACTCCTCCTTGGGTTTCAACAAGGAAAACAAAGCTATCATCGATATCACGCGTTGTGCCAGACTCGCCACATCGGATGAGGCCAGACCGGTCGCGCTCGGGTTGGAGGAGTAGTCGAATGTCACAGGAAGCAGTGGTTGCCGGAAGCCACAACGCCGAGATCGGTCTTCCCGCCGCATGGGAGATCCTGAGCGCCGGGGGCCGGGCGGTCGACGCCGTGGAAGCGGCCGTCCGTATGGTGGAGGACAACGAGGCCGACCACTCCGTCGGATACGCCGGGTACCCCAATCTCCTCGGTGACGTGCAGCTCGATGCGGCGATCATGGACGGTGCCAATCGCCGGGTCGGCGCCGTCGGTGCGCTCGAGGGGTACCGGCACCCGATCTCTGTCGCTCGCGAGGTGATGGATCGACTGCCTCACAACCTCCTGGTCGGCGCGGGCGCTGCCCGATTCGCAGAAGAGATCGGGATGATGCCCGAGGAACTTCTCACCGACGAGACGCGCCGCATCTGGCAGGACGGCATCGACGGCCGTCTGCCCGGCAAGCTCGAGCTCTTCCGAGGCCCTCTGGCACAGCTGACTGCGCTCGCCGCCGACCCGGAGCACGTCCAGGGTACGGTGAACGTCGTCGCACGAGACAAGCACGGAGATCTCGCAACCGCGGTCAGCACGAGCGGCTGGGCGTGGAAGTATCCCGGCCGCGTCGGGGACTCGCCGGTGGTCGGCGCCGGCATCTACGCCGACAACCGTTACGGTGCGGCCGGATGCACCGGACTCGGGGAGATCTCGATTCGTGGCGGTCTGGTGCGAGACATGATCTCTCGCCTCGCAGCGGGACGATCGCTCATCGACGCGGGAACGAGCGCGATCCAGGATCTGCTGCCCATCGCTCTCGAGTTCCCTCAGTCCGCCGTCATGAACATGATCGCGATCACCCGCGATGGAGAGGTCGCCTCCTTCACGACCAGCGACGAGCTGGCCTGGGTGCACATGCGCGATGGCGATGGCACCCCTGTCCGTGAGCAGAGCGTGCACGTCGACTGGCCCGGCGTCGAGCTGCGCCGATGAGGGCTCTGCCTGTCCTGGGCTTCATCGGCCGACGTCTGCTGGCGCTCGCCGCGCTGCTGTTCGTCGTCTCGTTCATCGTCTTCTCGCTGGTGTACCTCGCTCCGGGGTCAGCCATCGACGTGCTGCTGGGAGATCAACCCCGTACCCCCGAGACCGTCGCGCTGCTGGAGGCGAAGTACCACCTTGATCAGCCGTTCCTGGTGCAGTTCTGGTACTGGCTGCAGGGAGCGGTGCACCTCGATTTCGGAGAGTCGATCCGATCGACTCTGCCCGTGGCCGACGAGATCTTCGCCAGGCTCCCCGTCACGGTGTTCCTCGCTGTCTACGCCTTCCTGCTCGAGCTCGTGATCGGCCTGACAGTCGGTGTCCTTGCCGCCTATCGTCAGCGGTCCATGCTCGACCGCGGGCTCGTCTCGCTGACGGTGGTGGGGCTCAGCACGCCCGCCTTCGTGAGTGGCGTGGTGGTCCTGTACATCTTCGCCGTCGCTCTCGGACTGTTCCCCGCCTTCGGCGCAGGGGAGGGATTCCTGGATCGGCTGTGGCACCTGACGCTCCCGGCTGTCGCACTCGCCATCGTGGGCTCGGCGTTCATAGTGAAGAACACGCGTGCCGCCGTCATCGCCGTCCTGGACGAGGATTTCGTCACGTTCGCCCGGGCACGAGGGATGGGAAGTGCTCATGTGCTGTTTCGTTACGTGCTCCGCAACGCACTCATACCGATCCTGGGCATCAGTGCGATGCTGCTGTCGCACCTGCTCGTGGGCGCGGTGTTCGTCGAGGTCACCTTCTCGATATCCGGCATCGGCGACCTGATCGTGTCGGCTGCGAACTCGCAGGATCTGCCGATGATCCAGGGCGTGACCCTGTTCGTGGCCATCATCGTCATGGGGTTCAACCTGTTGGCGGACCTCGCGTACATCGCGGTCGATCCGCGCGTCCAGAGGAGGGTGCTCGCATGAGCGTCTCGCTTTCCGCCGCCATGACCGCGCGGATCGAGCGTCCCCGCCGGCGAGCCAACTGGATTGTCGCGCTCAGCTGGGGCGTCGTCGCCGTGATCACCCTGCTCGCGCTGTTCGGAAACATCCTGGCTCCGATCGATCCGTACGCCCAGGACCTCGCCACCGGACCGGCGGGACCGTCGTTCGCGCACCCGCTGGGGACCGACGCGCTCGGACGGGACGTGCTCTCACGCGTCATCGCGGGCACGAGCAGCGCCGTCGTCGGTCCGCTCGTGGTCGCTGTGGGCGCGGCGATCATCGGGAATGCGCTCGGGCTTCTCGCCGGTTACCGGGGCGGGCGCATCGACTCGGCGATCATGCGCTGGGTCGACCTCATGTTCTCGCTCCCGAGCATCCTCGTCATCATCGTCTTCGCCGGCACATTCGGTGGAGGGTACTGGACTTCGGTGCTGTTGCTGACGATCATGTCCGCACCCGCGGACGCACGCATCATCCGAGGAGCGACGCTCGAACAGGCACCGCGACCTTACGTCGAGGCCGCTCGCTCGATCGGCGTCTCGGACTCCCGCATCATGTTCACTCACATCTGGCCGAATGTCGCGCCCATCACCATCGCGAATCTGAGTCTCTCCTTCGCCGGATCGCTGGTCGCGCTGGCGGGTCTCTCGTTCCTCGGTCTCGGCGTCGCCGCAGGGACGGCGGACTGGGGACTCATGGTGAGCGAGAGTCGGAACCTTCTTTTCGTCAATCCCGTCGCCGTCCTGGCACCCGCAGTGCTCATCGTCGCGGCGGCGACAGCCGTGAGCGTGGTGGGCGACTGGCTGCACGAGCGTCTTTCCACCCGAGGAGCAGGACGATGAACACGACCATGGGCCTGAAGGTCTCCGACCTGCGGATCGTCGGCGGACCGGAGATCGGCGATCGGCTGATCGTCGACGATGCGGAGCTCGAGGTCGCGCCGGGGGAATCGGTAGCGATCGTCGGAGAGTCCGGCAGCGGCAAATCGATGACCGTGAAGGCCCTCGTCGGTCTCCTTCCTCGCGGCATCCGCGCCGAGGGGTCCGCGGTCTTCGAAGGGACGGAGCTGCTGTCGCTCACCGAGCGGGGCTGGCGCAACGTCCGCGGTCAGCGCGTGGGGATGATCATGCAGAATCCGTTCACGATGCTGAACCCCGTGTTCCGCTGCGGCCGGATCATCGAGGAGTCGCTACGTCCTGACGAGCGTCGACGGATGTCGCGCGCAGAGCGGCGCGCGGAGGTCGCCCGCCGCCTCGCCGAGGTCGGGATCTTCGACGAGAGCGTCGCCGACCGATACCCGTTCCAACTGTCGGGCGGGATGCGGCAGCGAGTCGCGATCGCCGCGGCGCTCGCTCGGGAGCCCGATCTGCTGATCGCCGACGAGCCGTCCACCGCTCTCGATGTCACGACGCAGAGAGAGATCCTCGCCCTCATCAAGAGGTTGCAGGTCACGCGCGGCATGGGGCTGATCCTCATCACACACGACCTGCGTATCGCCTTCTCGATGTGCGACCGCGTGAAGGTGATGTACGCGGGGGTGGTGGTGGAGGCCTCGTCGGCCGCAAGCCTCGAAGCGGAGCCGCTGCACCCGTATACACAGGGTCTGCTGCTCTCTGAGCCGCCGGCGGATCGCCGCGTGGCGGAGCTGGTCGCCATTCCCGGCTCAGTACCGGCGGCGGCCGACGTCGCTCATGTCTGCCCGTTCTCGACGCGTTGCGCCTGGGTCACCGACGACTGCCGAGCTCGACGCCCGGCGCTCCGGACGGTAGAGGCCGGTCGAGAGACGCGCTGCGTGCGCATCGAGGAGATCCGCGGCGAGATGCGGGAGGTCCGGGCCGCTGCGGAGTCGGAGGCGGTCGCTGTCGTGCCGCGTACGTTCGAGGCTCCGCTCGTCCGAGTGTCGGAGGCGCGGAAGGAGTTCCGCAGCGGTCGCGAGCCGGTGGTCGCGCTGGATTCGGTCTCGATCGAGCTCGGCGCAGGCGAAGGTGTGGGGCTCGTGGGGGAGTCGGGTTCGGGAAAGACCACTCTCGGCCGAGCCGTCGCGGGTCTCGAACCGCTGAGCTCAGGCACGGTGGAGATCGGCGGGGTGGACGCATCCGACTGGGCCCGTCTCAGCCGTCGGGATCGCATGCGCCTGCGCGGCACCGTTCAGATGATCTTCCAGGACGCATATTCGTCGCTGAACCCCACGCGCACGATCGGTTCGACGCTCGCCGAGGCCGTCAGCATCCACGACCCGTCAGCGCGCGACATGACCGGACGCGTGCGTGAGCTGCTGCATTCGGTGGGACTGGACGAGGCCTACGCCCAACGTAAGCCGGCTGCGCTCTCCGGAGGGCAACACCAGAGGGTGGCCATCGCTCGAGCGCTCGCCGTGCGGCCGCAGCTGCTCATCTGCGATGAACCTGTGGCGGCGCTCGATGTCTCGGTCCAGGCCCAGGTGCTCAATCTGTTCTCGAGAATCCGCGACGAGCAGGGCATCGGCTACCTCTTCATCACGCACGATCTGTCGATCGTGCGCCAGGTGGTCGACCGTCTGTACGTGATGCGCCGGGGGGCCGTCGTGGAGTCCGGTGATGTCGAAGCCGTGCTCGGGGCGCCCCGGCACCCGTATACGAAGACCCTCATGGAGTCGGTGCCGCGCCCTTCGGCGACATGGCTCGACGCCGCACTCAGCTCATAGCACAGGAACGGTCTGGGTTGCGAGCCAGAAGTTCTGCTTTTGGTTTTTCAAAGCAGCTCCGGCTACCTCCCCCTCAACGGTCGTGAGACCGTTGCTCAACCAAGCACTCAGGCACTCACAGACCAAAAGGTGGAAAGCAATGAAGCGTACTCGACCCCGATTCCGCGCCCCGCTCATCGCGGGGCTGCTGTCGGTCGCCCTCCTCGCCGGCGGCTGCGCCGGCACCGAGCCCTCGGCGCAGGCGCCCGCCGCGCATCTGCGAGTGGGAGCAGTCAACCTCGACGTCTCCAACATCGACCCGGCGCGCGGGATGGCACTTCAGGTGAACGCCTACATGCAGGAGTTCCTCATGAAGCTCTCTCCGACGGGCGAGGTGGAGCCGAACCTCGCCGAGTCGGTGGAACAGCCCGACGACCTCACCTACGTCTACACGCTGCGCGACGATGTCACCTTCTCCAACGGCGATCCTCTGACCGCAGAAGACGTGGTCGTGTCGCTCGACTACGAGCGCGACCCCGAGTTTCCAGAATCCTGGCGCTACACGGCGATCGCCGACATCGAGGCCACGGACGACCGCACGGTGCAGATCACACTGAACGCCCCTACCGCGAGTTTCCAGTACGTACTCGCGATGAACGGCTACATCTTCAATGCCGCGCATCAGCAGGAAAGCGGCGCGGACTTCGGCAAGCCCGGCATCGGCGTCATCGGCACCGGCCCGTACGTCATCGACGAACTCGACGCCACCAACGGCGTGGTGAAGTTCGGCGCGAACGAAGACTACTGGGGTGGCGAGCCGGAGATCGACACCGTCACGTTGACGTCTTTCGCGGACGAGAACAGCGCAGCGCTCGCGTTCCGCACCTCGGCGCTCGACCTCGTCTTCCCCACCGACGTGCGATCGTTCGAGACCGCCGCGGGGACCGACGTGACGAGCGTGCCCGGAACGCGACAGGGTCTGTTCGTGATGAACAACACCGTCGCCCCCTGGGATGACGTGCATGTGCGCCGCGCGGTCGCCTACGCGATCAACAAGGAGGACATCGTCAACGTCTTGGGAGGCACGGCGGTGCCGGACTTCACCATCATCCCGCCGACCCAGCTGCTCTCGATCGCCTCGCAGGAGGAGGTCGACGCGCTCATGGACTCGCTGCCCGCGTACGAGTTCGACCTCGACAAGGCACAGCAGGAGCTCTCGCAGTCGGCGTACCCCGACGGCTTCACCGCGGAGCTCAAGACGGCGAGCCTCGGCGGCTTCCCGGAGACATCTCAGGCCATCGCCGGGCAGCTGGCGGAGATCGGCATCGATCTCACTGTCTCGGTGATGTCGGAGGCCGAGTACCGCAGCAGCTTCTCGCAGCCGCACACGGACATGCCGCTCTGGTACACGCCCTTCAACAACAACACTCCCGACCCCGGCGGCATGCCGCGGCTGGCGCTCGACAGTGCGGCCACGTCGGTCGGGCAGAACAACTTCGCCGACTACGTCAACCCTGAGGTGGATGCACTGATCAAGGCGGCCGACGCGACGACCGACCCTCAAGAGCGCTTCGCGGCGTACTCCGACCTGCTGCAGATCGTCGCCGAGGACATGCCCTACGTCCCGCTCTATGCCGGTCACATCAACGTCGCCCTGTCAGACGGGTTCGAGTGGCCGGACTTCAACGCATACTCAGTGGGCCACACGCCGTTCATCACGCAGATCTCGCCGAAGTAGGACGCAGAACCGGATGCCGATCGGCCGTGTGTCGATCGGCATCCGTGTGTCCGGGCCGCGCCGGGCGGGGTCCGCTTGCCCTACAGCTCGTGCGCGAAAGCGGCGATCTCCTGCGCGGTTCGGCGAGGGCTCTCCTGCGGAATCGAGTGACGCGCGTCATCGATCACGACGGATCTCCCGCCGGGCGTCAGATGTGCGATGCGCTCGCATTCAGCGATGAGGAGCTCGCGGTCTGCATCGCCGTGCGCATCGCGACTTCCGGCGAGGTACCGGATCGGCACGGGGCACGGTGAAGCCTCGAGATTCTCGAGAAGGGGGCGAGCGGACTCCAGGTCCACCGCCTCGCGTCGAGCCGTTCGCACGTTGCCCTCGGTCAGGAAGTCCGCCGTCGCGACATCGAGCTCTTCCGCGCTCATTCCCCGTGCCCATCTCGCTCGCTGTTCGTTCAGCAGAGACGCGCGCTCCCCGCCCAGTACCCGACGTTCGAGCTCTTCATACATCGCCTGAACGCCTGACACCTGTCCATCGGCGATGACCGCCGACACCGTGGGGTCGATGAGCATGACGCCGCGCACGCGGTGGGGTGAGCGCTGCGCGACCAGACGCACGACCTGTCCTCCCCAGCTGTGGCCGGCGAGGACGACCGGCTCGTCGGCGACGGTCGCGTCGAGGACGGCTTCGAGATCATCGGCCAGGGCGAGCAGTGTACGAGGGGCCTGTGCAGGAGTGCTGTCGCCGTGACCGGCGCGGTCGTAGGCGATCGTGTGGCATGTCAGAGCGAGGAGACGCTGCACCGCTACCCAGGTCGCTGCAGGGTTCCCGAGCCCGGCTTCGAGCACCACCGGCGGTCCGGTGACACCTCCGCGGACGCCGCTGATCGCGCGCCCGTCAGGCAGACTGACAGACATCCTCTCGAGCGCGCTTGCCGGGTGCAGGATGGCGTTTCCTTTCGTCGACGACGGGGAGAGGTATGCCGGTCATCGGCGCCGCTCCTTCCGGCTCTCTCGAGTGTCCCAGTCGATGCGCCCGGCAGGTAGTGACCGTTTCCTTGATCGGGGCCAGGCGCAACCACTGCGTACGACGCGCAGCTCGCTCCGCACGGCCCTAAAACCAAGAAAACCCGCGATCTCTCGCGGGTTTCGTTGTGGACCTGAGGGGACTCGAACCCCTGACCCCCTGGGTGTGGTTTGAGTATCCCGTCAGGTCCCGAAGGCGCCCGGATATGCCCGGAATCAGTAGATCCTCTCCCATAGATGAACCGCAGCCGCGGAACTCATTAGCGGTGAATGCGGGCAGTACCCGCGGTCGACAGATCGAGCACGGCGCGCGGATTGATCCTGCCGCATGGTGTCGGGTGCTGTCAGCGAGCCGCTCAGGCCGTCAACGCTTGGAACACGGAGGAGCCGCCTAGGTAAGACCTAGGCGGCTCCCTGAGTCACTCCGATGTCGTAGTCGTACGTCACACCGCGTCGGAGCTTCTTCCCGAACTCCTCGCGCATGCGTCTCCTGAACGAGATCCAGCGGGAATTCTCGTACAGGACATCGAAGTAGAGACTGGTCGTCCGCCGATTCAGACTATCGTCTCGATCTGCTCAGCTGGGAGCACGCGCCTTCGCCGATTGCCCGTCTTCGTAGAAGTGTTCCGCATCGACACCGGCAAGCGCGCGACGCCGACTCGCTTTTTCTTATTCGACTAGGTTCGAGCCGGGTGAACCGCCCAGGCGTTCGCCGATGCTCTCGATGGTATGACCCCGTTGCCGCGATGACACGCACCGCCTCACCCCGCGGGAGTATCTCAGGCGCTGTGACGAGATGGTCGCCGCAGTCGCCTAGGCCACCGCGAGAACGGTGAGGTGAGGCTCGATGCTCTCTGCGAGCAGCTCCGTGCGCTCGGGCTTCTGGCCCTCTCGCAGCACCTGAAGTCCCATCCGCGCAGTCTCGCGCCCTTCGGAAATCATGCCGCGCTCGAGTAAGGTCACCGCGATGTTGTGTGCGAGTCCGGCGTTCAGTGCTGAGATACGCGGGGAGGATTGCTGACCCAGAAAGAGGTCCGGCATCACGTCCAGGTGACTGAACGCCTCGTCAGTCAACGCCCCGACCAGGGCCAGACCCCGCTCTGCGAAACTCAAGTCTCCCGGCGCCGCGAGGTGCTGCTGCACGTCGTCATACATGGTGCCCGTCATCCGAATGAGGTCACACACGAGGCGGTCGTGCGCCTGGATGTCGGCAGGCGAACTTTGCGCTTCAGAGCGGCGGATGTCGACCCAACGAATGAGGTCGGGCGCGATCAGAGCGCCGAACTGTGGCGGGCGGTGTCGCAGCAGGAAGAACTTCGTGTGAGTGCTATCAACGACGACCGGTCCACGGGTCTGCATGGCACGACAGTACCGCTCGCTGGGAGACGCCGGAGCTGTTTCGGGCACAAAAATCCCTCTGCTGGGGGATAGAGCGGCGATGAAGTACTTCGCCTGGGGCATTGTGACCGTGTCTCTCGCCGCACGCCGACGGTGCGGCCCGGCTCCCTCACTGCTGTCGCCCGGCACCTGTGCGCGAGGACCCAATACGCGCTCCTGAGCCGGATGCCGACAATGTGCGTTCCAGTAGGTCAACCGGGCTGCTGCCGACCTGTCGTTGGAGGAGACCGCCTTGAGCCTTGCTCACATACTGACGGGCTGCCACTGATAGAGGATGTCCGGCTCGCTCTCCTCGTTGTCACCAGGCGTCCGCCGTACTTCGACGAAGCCGTGCTTTGTGTAGAAGGACCGTGCTCGGCTGTTCCGTTGAAAGGTCCACAGCGTGAGTGGCCCTCGTGCCTCGTGCTGAGCGATGCGCACCAGTTGTGATCCGACGCCTCGGTTTTGCTCGCCCGGCGCGACGTACAACTGGTCCAACCATCCGGGACTTGTCGCGAGTACTGCGATGATTCGCGTGGGGTCGCGGTGATCGCAAGCGAGTCGCACCGTGTGCTGCGGCAACAGAACATCGACGATCCATTGCTCGTCCTCCGCCACCGAGTGGGGGACGGCCAACCAGGGCATTGCATCTGCTTTGGCCGATCTGATCACATCTGCAATGCGGGCTGCATCGTGAAGTTGGCCACCTCGGATAATCGGCGTATGTGCGCCGCTCGAAGGGGTGTTCATTCCTCAGATCCTCTCTTAGCGGTAGTGAGGGGCCAGGTTGGGGTCTTCCCCAGCGCACCCCGGACCCGGTCGGCAATCTCGGTGGCGCGCGCGCGGTGCGCGGCAGCGACGTCGGCATGACCCAAACGGTCGGCTAGACGCGCGAGCAGTTCATCGCGGGGTCCGAGGATTGCGACGCCGGTGCCCGCCATGAGGAGAGGTGAGCGGGAACGAGATAGCGTCTCGTACGCGTCTGTCAGCAAGGGGGTTCCGAGATACACGGCCACCTCCGCCGCTTGGGCGATCTCGAACTCTGTCGACCAGGTGCGGGCACGCGGGACCGCCCGCAGATTCCACCTGTTTTGCATCGCTCGCGCTTCTGAGATCCTGTCCGTCTCGGCGAGAGCAAGGACCGCCGTCCAACGCAGTGCGCGGTGTGCATCCACGGAGGCTGTGGCGGTCAAGGCATCGGCGATATCGGTGACGCGGCCTTCGACGCGCGCGAGCATGTATCGCTGGATCCAGGCCACCCACTCGCCGCCCCACATGCTGGTGCGACGCATCGTCGCCGCTGTGCGCTCCATCAGCACCTGCGCCTCGTGCAGTTGCCCCGCCTGGAGCGCTGCCCCTCCGAGCTGGGCAGAGTGCTGCGCGCTGTATTCGGCTCGCCCCGCCCGGGGAAGCAGATCATGAGCCCGCTCGATGTCGACGCTCCACGCGTCGACATCGCCGACCAACAGATGGATGCTCGCTCGATGCAATCGAGCTACGATCTCGCCCGGAACCCCGCCCTCAAGATCGGACGACGTTAGCCAGGCATCCAGAACTTCTCTTCGCCGATCCTCGCTGTCCGGGCGCCAGTGCGCGAAGACGAGTGCGCTGTATGCCCGCGAGCGAAGAACAGGATCACGGAGGCGCTCCGAGGCCTCGACAGCCTTGCCCGCGAGCACAACCGCCTCACTCCGCTGCGGTTCCTCCGCGTAGTACAACTCCATCGCGAGCGCGACGGACAGCTCTGTCCGCTCGGATTCGCTAAGGTCCGGATCGTTGCGGAGGAGGCTGCTGAGCAGAGCGATGGACTCCTGGTCGACCTCGCCATACTGACGCCAGTTCCATAGAGTCACGTCGCCGAGAAGGCTGAGGATCCTGATGACGAGCCGGCGATCGCCCAATCTGTTGGTGGCACGGAGAGCCTGACGCAGCGCGCTTGCCGCGCCGATCACATCCCCCGCGGCGCGGCGCTCCTCGGTGAGGAGTAGAAGGGTCTCTGCCCGACGGGAGCGCTCGGCATCGCCGCCCGGGATCGATGCGAGCGCGCGCTCACGGAAGGAGGCGGCGACGTCGAACGCCAGACCAGTGCGTGCGCGATCGGCAGCAGCGGTGCAGGCGATGAAGGCCTCCTCGTCTGCGCTCCCCGACGCCGCGCGGAACCGGTGATAGGCGAGTGCTTCGAGAACCGGATGGGGGTCGCTCGCGAAGATGCGTTCAATCGCATCGGCGATTCGCGCGTGCGTCTCGGTGATCGTCGCGCGGCGTTGCGTAGCGAGCACAGCGTCGCGTCCGAGGCTGTGGGCGAAGGCATAGCCGTCCCCCTCCAGGCGCAGCAGTCCCGCGGCGCAGAGCGCATCGGCAGCCCTCACGATGTGCAGTGTCGGCACGCCAAGGACTTCGCCGAGCAGCGTGAGGTCGAGCGTGGACCCCGCGACGGCAGCGGTGTCGAGTACGGCGCAGACGTCAGAGGGCAGGGCGTCGCGCCGCGCCTGGATGAGTTCGGTGATGCTGGCGGGCAGTACGTCGTGCACGTTCGCCTGAAGGAGCTCCGTGAGGAAGAAGGCATTACCGCCGGTGCGTTCGCGCAACCGCTCCGCCGCTCCGTCCGAGGGGAGGGAACCGGAAGGGGAATCCTCTTCGATCCGCCTTCGGATCTCGTCGACGGTGAACTCTGTCACCGGGAGGCGCCGCACCGTGTGCTCCCGGGCGAGGGAGGCCAGAGCCGCTCCAGCGGGCGGCCGGTGTCCGTCCGGTTGCCGGACGGTCAGCACGACGACGACGGCTGCGGATCTCAGTGCCGAGGCGAGGTGTCCGATAGCGTGCAGCGTCGGCGCGTCCGCCCAGTGGACGTCATCGAAGACCACGCAGAGCGGTCTCTCGCGGGCCGCGGTCAGCACGCGCGCAACGATCTCATCGGATTGGCGGAACAGCGTCTCATCGGGTTCGTTCCCTTGTGCCAGGGCGCGGATGGCGGCGAGATCTGCGGCGCCGGTCGCGTCAGCGGCGCCGGGAAGAGCGCCGAGCACACGCTGCCAGGGCCACAGCGGCGGTGCACCCGTGCTCTCGACGGTGCGCGTCCACGCGGTTATGAAACCCGATGTGTCGGCGCGCTCGACGGTGATTTCGGCGAGGAAGGTCTTCCCCGCCCCGGCCGCACCCTCCAGCAGGAGCATCGAGCCCCGCCCCCCACGGGCGCGATCGAGGGCGGCGTCGATCTCGTCGAGCTGTGAGTCCCGCCCGATGATCCCCCGCGCGCGCGGCTGCCGTTCGGCCGTGACACCGGCTTTCGGCGTCTCCCGGGAATCACCCATTCGTAGCAGTTCCGCGTGCAGGGCGCGCAGGCCGCCGCTCGGGTCGGTCCCCAGCTGCTCCGCGAGAGCCTGCCGGAAGGCTTCGTACGCCGCCAGCGCCTTTGCGACGTTCCCCGCGTCGCGTTCCGCCTCCATCCACAACGCCAGGTAGTCCTCGCTCAACGGGTCTACCTGGGTGAGGGTGAGAGCGAGCTCGGCGGCCTGTCGTGCATGTCCGGAGCGCAGCAGCACACGGGCGCGAACGTAGGCGAGGCGATCGTGTACGGTGAGCAGGCGCGCCGATTCGCTCACCAGGTCGGGGCTTCGCGCAGCCCCCTGGAAGGGCTCACCCGTCCAAAGTTCTCGCGCGGTCTCGATCTCGCGGTGTGCGCGCTGCAGGTCATCGGCGTCGAATGCGGCCTCGGCTCGAGCGACGGCGCGGGCGAAGGCGATCGCATCGACGGCGGATTCGTCGACCTCGAGGCAGTAGCCCGGCGGCCGTGTGCTGACGCGGATGCCGACCTGCGCGAGCTGCTGTCGCAGACGAGAGACGTACACATATAGCGCTGCGACACCCGACTGGGGGAGTTCGTCCTCCCAGAGCTGTGCCATAAGCCGGTCGGCGGAGACGACGCGACCAGGCTCCACCGCCAGGAGGGCGAGGAGGGTCGCAACTCGCCCGGTCTGCGGGATTACCGGCGGAGCGCCCACCGCGTCGACCCGGAGGCTTCCCAGCACGCGGATGGGCACGTCACCCGCGGCGGCCATGGGGAGGTCGCGAGTCAGCGAGCGGGCCATCGCGATCCGTCGCCGATGCGCGGCGCGACCTCCGTGGCTGGCGGTGCCCACTGCTGTACGGCCGTGGCCTGGCGGCCGAGAGCCGACGCGGGCGTCAGCCGGAGTACGGCGTTGCGTACACCGACGCCGAGCCGACCCTTCACATGTGCGAGAGCCCCGACGCCGCGCGCGCGGCGCGCGATGGGCTGGGTGCGAGCGCGACGAAGTCGGTCGTACTCCGAGAGCGCATGGTCGACTGTGCCGGGATCGGGTGCGGAATCAGCGGCGAGGGGTGCGAGTAGAGCCGCGAGAGTGGCGGCATCCTCCATCGCTTGGTTGGCTCCCTGGCCGAGATCGGGCGTCATCGCGTGCGCGGCGTCACCAAGCAGAACGACTCCGCCGCGGTGGAAGGTCGGGAGGGGCTTTGCAAGATCGTTGATCGGATGGCGGAAGACGGCCGCGGGATCAGTAGCGTCGAGCAGTGCGGGGATCGGGTCGTGCCAATGCTCGAAGAGTCGGCGGACAGCCGCGAACTCGTCAGGTATCCGGTCATCGGCGGGCATCGACGCCACACCGAACCAGTACACGCGTCCGTCGCGGAGCGGCGCCATGCCGAAACGCAGCCCGGTGCCCCAGGTCTCTCCGGCCGCGCCGAGGAGATCCACGGGGCGGCTCGTGACACCGCGCCAGCTGGAGTAGCCGGAGTATCGGAGCCCGGGATCGGCGGGCCACGATCGCCGCACCGCGCTGTTGATGCCGTCCGCCGCGACCACCAGGTCGGCCTCGACGGAGGCGACGTCTCCGCCCTCGAGCTCGACGCGCGGGGTGCCTTCGGCACCTGCGGTGGTCGCGCTGATCCCCAGCTGCAGGGTTCCGGGGTTAAGGGCGTCGACGAGGACTCGATGCAGGTCTGCGCGGTGAACCACGCGCAATCCGTTGACTGCTTCGGGCGGGATGGTCGCCAGCCACGTGCCGTCCGGCTTCCGCTGTCCGGCCCGTAGGTGCGCCGCGCTGTCGGCGGTGATTGAGGCGAATGGGTCGCCTAGGCCAAGAGCGCGGAGTGCGGTGGAGCCGTTCGGGAAGATTGACAGGCCCGACCCGATCGGCGAGAGGATCGGGGCTCTCTCATACACCGTGACATGTGCTCCCGCGCGTTGCAATCCGATGGCGGTGCAGAGACCGCCAATGCCGGCTCCGATTACGGCGACTCGCATGATGAGCTCCAAATCACTACAGGTGCAGAGGGATGTGATGGACTATACACCTGTAGAGTCGGGGCTGTGCAACCCCGAGTTTCTCCCACCCCCACTCGTCCGCAGACAATCGCGGATGCGGCCATCCGCATCATCGCTCGCGAAGGTCTGCGCGCTCTGACGCACCGTTCGACCGATCGTGAGGCCGGGTTGCCCCCGGGGTCGTGCTCTTACTACGCCGGTACGAGAGCCGCGCTGATTCAGCTCGTCGGTCAGCGGCTGGCCGAGCGCAGCATGGCCGACCTGCATCGCTTCTTCGACAACGTCGCTCGCATCGAGCCGATATCCGACCCCGACGGACGACTGCGTCAACTGGCCAGGGTCATCGCCGATTTCGCCGACAGCCTGCTCGCCCGCCCCGCAGACATGCGCGCCCGCTACGCCCTGGCGATGGACTTCCTTGAAGCAGACCCGCTAAGCGACCTGCTCTCGGCGCAGTCACCCCTGCTGGCCGATTCGTTCTCCCGAGCGCCGGACCTGCTTCGGCGCTTCGGCATCGCTGCGACCCCGGCGCATGGGAGGGACATCATGCTCCTCACCGACGCCCTGACCTTCTCACGCACGCTGCACGCGTCTTCCCCGCAACTGCAGTTGGACGTCGAAGGCGTCGTTCTCTCGCATCTCCGATCGCTGCCCACTGGAGCCGTGTCGGATGATGCATGAAAGGTCCACGCCAGCGCGCGAAAGGTGAGCGACAGGTTCACGGAGGAGAACGGTAGTCATACCGATTCCTCAGGAGGAACCCATGTCGACCAACACCGACACCGCCCTGGCCGTCGAACTCCGCGCCGCCGGCGTCACGCACGTCCACACCCTCGTCGACTCCGAGTATGCCGCTGCGCTGCAGGGGTTCAACCTCGACGTTGTGCACGCACCCGAGATCGTCGTCGTGCCCTCGAGCATCGACGAGGTTTCCGAGACCGTGAGCCTGGCCGGGCGCTACGACCTGCCGATCCGCGTCATTGGCAAGGGTCACGGGGTACTGGCCCCTGCGACCGGCGGTATCGTCGTGGCCACCGACGGACTCGCCTTCGTCGAGATCGACGCCGACGCGCGCACGGCCCGCATCGGCGCGGGCGCGACCTGGACCCAGGTGCTCGACGCAGCCGCGCCTTTCGGGCTCGCGCCGCTCTGCGGATCGGCGCCCCACGTCGGTGTCGTCGGGTATCTGCTCGGAGGTGGGATCGGGCCGGTGGCGCGCACATTCGGATTTGCCGCCGACCACGTGCGATCGATCAGCGTGATCACGGCCGAGCAGGGCCTCGTCCGTGCCGACGCACACTTCAACCAGGATCTCTTCTGGGCATTGCGCGGCGGCAAGGGAGGCTTCGGCATCGTTGTGGAGGTCGAGATCGATCTTTTCCCGTTACGGTCGTTCTACGGTGGCGGTCTCTACTTCACTGCGGAGGACACACCGGCGATCCTTCGGGCGTTCGGTGAGTGGTCGCTCCGACTGCCCGACGAGATGACGACCTCGATCGCCATGCTCCGGCTTCCCCCGCTGCCCGAGATCCCGGAGCCGCTGCGCGGGCAGTTTGTGTCGCACCTCCGGGTCGCCTACGTCGGCGATGCTCTCGATGCCGAGGTGCTACTCGCTCCGCTGCGGGCCGTAGCCACCCCGCTCATCGATGCGGTCAGGGAGCTGCCGTACTCGGAGATCGGATCGGTTCACGGTGATCCGGTGAACCCGATGCCGTTCACGGATGCGGGCATGCTGCTCGACGAGTTCGATTCGCAGGCCGCTGACGCGATCCTGCAGATCGTCGGCCCAGCAGCGGAAGTACCCATCGCCGCAGTCGAAATCCGCAGGCTCGGCGGCGCGCTCTCTCGGATGCCGGAGCACCCGAACGCCGTGACCGGCCGTGGGGCCGCATTCGGGCTGCACATCGTCGGGGCCCCGGTTCCCGAGCTGCTGCCCGTCGTCATCCCGGTCATCATCGACGGCGTCTTCGCGTCACTGCATCGATGGGCGAGCGGATCGACGCAGATCAACTTCGTGGGACGCGCCAACGGGGCAGAGGGTTTCATCCAGGCCTGGCCGACCGAGGTCGCGTCCAAGCTCGAAGACATCCGACGTGAGCACGATCCCGCCGGTCGATTCCCGTTCGGGATGGCCCTCTCATGATCCGCCGACTGACGTCGCGATCCGCACGGCTCCGGTCCGGCTCGCCCGAATCCCGGCGCACCTTGGGGTCCCGAGATCGAGAGGCCGAGGTGTTCGAGGCGGATGAGCCGTTCCTACCGAGTGATGGCCTCCGTATCGCTCTGGGAATGGCCATGCTCTACCGGTGATCGTGCGGTGACCGGCACACATACGCAGCATCGCTCACGCTGAGCGAGAAGAAGAGGACGGAAATGAGACGACTGCCCATACCGCAGCCGATCCCCCAGCTGCATCCGCTGAGGGACACGAGCTCGGCGCGGACGACAATTCAGGAGTTCCCTGGGCGTCGCCTGCGGATCACCATCGACCATGCGCCCCTGGAAGGCGTAACGCCGGACATGCTGCTCTGGTGGTTCTCCCACATCGGCGACACGATGACCTACGCGGGCCAGACCTACCCGCGATATCGCGTGTGGCACCCGCTGGATCACATCCACTGGGAGCTGAAACGAGAGGCACCGGGGGGCGGAGCCGCGGAAGGCGCCCGCTTCCGGATCGTCGAAGCCATGGGGCGGAGCGAAGCGCACTACGTCGACTCAATCGACCGGGTCGAGAAGCTCGATCGCACCGGCATCCGTCTCGTCCTCCGCGTCGCCGGCGCCCAGTTATTCCAGCTGGAGCACACCTGGTCAGAAGGGCGCGGGCGCACGCACTACGTGAGCGTCCTCGACCTCGGGTCGCGCTCCCGTTTGGGTTATCCGGTGAACGCCTATCTCCGGAAGCACGTCTTCGGTGCGGGCATGCCGGAGGCCTGGCTGAAGCACAACATCGAGGAGGTTGGACTGTTCGAGCACATCCTCCCGGAACTGTACGAACGAGAGCACGCAGGAAAGAGGAATCGATCATGAAGACAGAGGTGCACGCCGTCATCGGTGCCACCGGAGCCACCGGCCGGGTGATCGTGCGGGAACTCAGCGGGCAGGGGATCCCAGTGCGCGCGGTCAGCCGCCGCGGGGCCCCGTCGAGTCTTCCGGGGGTACAGGCGGTCGCCGCCGACGCGCTCGACTCGGGCAGCCTCACTGCTGCGCTGGAAGGCGTCGATGTCGTCTATCACTGCGTCATGCCGACCTTCGCGAGATGGCAAGCGGACTTCCCGCGCATGACCCGAGCGATCGCCGACGCCGCCGGAAAGGCCGGAGCTCGACTGGTCTTCGCCGACGACACGTGGATGTACGGGAAGGTCGAGGGCCTCATTTCGGAGCGGACCCCAGAGAACCCGGTCAGTCACAAGGGTGTCCTCCGTGCGTGGTTGGCGGAGATGCTCCTCACGTCGCATTTCCGCGGCGATGTGCCTGTCGTGATCGGACGTGCGTCCGAGCTCTACGGCCCGGGGGTGGGGTCTCTCCTAGGAGCCAACTTCCTCGGTGCCATCGCGAAGGGCAAGCGACCTCTCTATATCGGCGACCCTGATCTGCCGATCACCCCGACCTACATCGAGGACTTCGCACGCAGCCTCATCGTCCTCGGCCGTGCACCGGAATCATTCGGTCGGACCTGGATCGTGCCGACGCCGCTGCCGACGACCGGGCGCAAGCTGATGCGCATCGCGAGCAGCCAGGTCGGCGCTGCGCCGCGCCTCCATAAAATCGGCAGCGGCGTCGGCAAGACGTTAGGGCTTGTGTGGCCGCTGGCTCGTGAGGGCGCGGAGATGATTTATCAGTTCGAGCAGCCCTTCGTCGTGGACGGCAGCGACTTCACCGCCACCTTCGGCAGCTCGCCGACGAGCTATGACGCGGCGATCGCGTCGACGATCGCCTGGTATCGGGATGCCGACTCCCGGAGCACCCGCTGACGCGTAGAGAACACTCCTCAACAGCCCCACCGCCGTGCTCGGCGATGGGGCTGTCGCCTTTCACGACGACGAACTCTCTTGAAAGACCGGTGAAAGCGGCCGAGGTGAGACTCGAGAGGTCCGCGATCAGCGGCCGCCATCAACCCGGAAGAACTCCATGCGTACGCAGCTCTCCCGCCACCGCGCCTCCTTCACCGCCATCGCAACGATCGCGGCTCTCCTGCTGTCGCCGCTCGTCGCAGCGATGCCAGCGGCGCCTGCAGCCGCAATTGCGTCGGTGGCTGCCGCCGCGACACCCGAATGGGCCGCCTCCGTGCGATCCGAGCTGGCGTCGCTCTCCGAGTCCGTCGCCGCGGCCGTAGCCTCCGCCGACGAGATGTCGGCTGCGGCGGACGACCTGTGCGGTGTGCGTTGGGTCGGTCCGGAGAGCGGCGGTCGGTGGGACAATGCCGCGAACTGGGCGCCACACGTCCCGACTGACGCCGACGACGTGTGCATCCTCGCCGAGGACGTCACGATCGGCGCCAAGACGATCGTCTCGGTGAAGAGCCTCAACGCAGACGCGGAGATCATCGTCGCGGGAGACCTCGGTCTCGAAGCCCGATCGAGCATCGAGGCGCTCACCCTCACCTCCGAAACGGAAGCATGGGCCGAGCCGCGTCTGTGGCTCACCGAGGACACCATGCTCTCCGTGGTGAAGCTCAAGGTCGTACGCGCGAGTGCGTCCGCTCTGGGACACGGACTGCTTCATGTCACCGATGAGTTCGACGTGGTCAGCGCCGACTTCATCGTGGAGCCAGGCCTCTCGGTCGCGTCCACCGCTGTGACGGATGTCGACGGGGAGGGAGGGCTGCTGCAGATCCGTGCTCTATCGATCCTCCATGGTCAGTGGTGGGCACGCGAGGGCACGCGCATTGAGGTCGTCGGGCCGGTGGGCTTCCTCGAAGGTTCCGTCCTCGAGGGCGCCGGCGAGGTCGTCGTTGCGGACAAGGGTCGGCTCATCCAGGACGGCACGCTCGAAGTCGGCGCTCTGCTGGTCGAGACCGGCGGCGAAGCCGTCATCGACCCTCAAGGCGACGCGACGGTGACCCCGGGGGAGATCCGCGTGCAGGGCGGCGCGCTCTCCACCACGGCGTCGATCTCGCCCGCCCGGATGCGGCTCGGGGCCGGAACCTTCTCGCCCGGTGCCGACGTGCACGTCACAGAGTCGATCGCGTGGGCGGAGGCCCGCGTCGCAGCTCCCGGTGTCACGGTGCACACCCCGGAACTGGTCGCCTTCGGCACCGGGGGAGTGCTCGAGAGCGGCGCCGTCATCGCGGGCTCGATCCGAGTGCCGGACGACTTCGTCACCAACCTGACCATCGCGGCCGACGCGTCAGTGGACGCCGAATCGCTCGCCTCCGCTGTAGGGTCGACGTTCTCTGTGCTCGGGGAGGGCTGGTTCACTCTCAACGGCACTCTTAACGCCGAGCGATCCTCGGTCGAGATCGCGAGCCGCTTCAACCTGACCGAGGAGTCGTACCTGTCCTTCGGGCCTGCGTCCACGTTGCGTCTCGAGGGTGCGGGCACGATCGGGGGCGCGCTCTCGATGGGCGAGGGCAGCGCGATGGAGATCGTCGGCCAGGTCGAGTCGACGCCCCGCAGCACGATGAGCATGGCCGGCGATCTGAAGGTGCGCAAGGGGGCGCACCTGAGCGCGCACGGCTGGCTCTCGTCGACAGCACTCGTCGTGGAGGGCGAACTCTCAATGCACGATGAGGCCGCCGTCATCCCGCAGTCCGCACGCGTCACGGGCTGGCTGCACCTGATGGACGAGTCGCGTCTCGCCGCGGTACAGGTCTCGGTCGGCGACACCGCTGCGCTGACCATCGAGAAGTCCGCGACGGTCGACGTCTCGGGCGACGCCTCCGGACTGGTCGAGATCGACGCCGGTGGTGCGCTCGAAGGGTCAGGAACGGTCGAGGGATCCGTGCGGAACAACGGCACGCTGCGCCCCGGCGGTGACAGCTTCGGCGTGCTCACTGTGCACGGTGACTTGCAGCTGTCAGGCGCCTCGACTCTGCAGGCGCAGTTCGGCGCAGAGGCGGAGGACCGGATCACCGTGGGCGGCACCGCATCGCTCGGCGGCACCGTCGAGGTGATCGCCGACGACGACATCGAGCTTCCCCGCGCTGTCGCTCTCGTGTCGGCCGGTGCGATTCGAGGCGAGTTCGCTCCGCTGGACGGTTGCCGCGAACTCGAACGCGACGGATCCACGATGGTGCTCTACCTGATGCTGTGCGCCTCGATCGCCGACGCCGAAGCGGCCGAGGACGCCGGGCACGTCGAAGTGCCGATCGAGCTGTCGAGCCCATCCGGTACCGAGGTCGTCGTCAGTTGGATGACGGAGGATGGCACCGCCCGGGCGGGAGACGACTACGTCACCTCCTCCGGCGAAGTGCGGTTCGCGAAAGGAGAGACGCAGCAGTCGGTGCGTGTCCCGATCCTCGACGACGAGCGTAAGCAGGGGGATGTCGCCTTCACCGTGCAGCTGAGTGCTGGCGGCGACGTGCGGGTCGATCGCGAATCCGCGACCGTCACCATCCGCGAGAACGAGAAGATGCCGGAGTGGGTGACCCGTCTCATCCTGAACGACACCACTAGCCAGACTCGCATCTCCCATATGGATGAGACTCACGTGTACGCGAGAGCCGGCGACCTGACTTATCAGGTGAGCCTCGCAGACGGTCGCCGGGTGGCGCTCGATGGCGTCGCGCGGGTCGCTGATGCCCTGCCGGACGGTGGCCTGATCGGCTACTGCTGGGATGAGGCGCATGTCGAACAACCGTGCTTCTCGGACACTGGAGACCTCTGGCAATCGATGCCCGCGCCGACCGGAGGACGTGTCGAGCTCGTCGGCATCGATCCGGAAGGGCGCGTGTTCGCGCGCTTTGTGCCGCGCGGAGCGGCGGGTGGCGACGATCCGCTTTCCGCCACGACCCTCATGTGGGAGGACGTCGAAGCCGAGCCTGCGACCTTCGACGCGCCCGGTGCAATCGCCGCGATGAACGACCGCGGCGACATGATCCTCACGCGCGTCAACGGCAGCACTGGGACGAGCTGGTATCGCACAGCCGACGGCACACTCACCGAGCTCCCGGGCACCGGTGACCCGGCGCTCCCTCGTATCGAGGCGACCGCCCTGAGTTCCGACGGCAAAGTCGTGGGCTGGTCCTCCGGCTCGACCCCCGGCATCAGCGATGAGGCCTGGCTGTGGACTCCGGACGAGGGCGGCATCTCCCTCGGTCGCGGCACCCTACGTCCGACGTCCGTGAACGCGTCAGGCGTCGTCGTCGGCGACTCGTGGAACGACACCGCGTTGATCCACCGCGGCTGGATCTGGCGCGACGGAGTGCGCCAGAATCTCAGCGAAGTCGGGGACGGTCCGGACATCGGCATCGGCGAATACACCGGAGCGGTATGGATCACCGACACCGGCATCATCGGAGCCGCTATCGGGGCCATCCCCTTCGACAACCACGCACACGTCGCCCTCTATCCTGTCGGCGCTGCACCCGAACCGGCAAAACTCCAGTTCGAGGGGCATCTCGACGAAGCATCCGCCACCGGTGCCGACGAACCCGTGCTGGTGACGGACGACACCGTCGAAGGCAACACTGTCCGCCTCGTCGCGAACGTCGCCAACAACGACGAAAAGCGCTCAGTCAAGGACCTGAAGGTGCGGTTCTGGGTCGACGGCGAGGTCGTCTCGGAGACCGACTCGTTTGAGCTCGAGCCCGGAGATCGCATTGAGCATCATGCGCGGTGGGAGACCGAGGGGCTGGCATGGGAGGACGGCGTCCCGGCGGGAAAGCACGAGGTGACCATCGAACTTGTCGACGGTGACGGTGTGCGCGACACGCTCGAGGGCGAGGTGACGGTCAATCCCCGCCCGGTCATCGCGGTACCCGGATTCCTGTCCTCCGACGGAGCATGGCAGGAATTCACTGACCGGCTGCAGTCGGCCAACGAGGGCTGGCACGTCGAGATCACCGCGCAGGACGTCGCAACCGAGAACCCCGACGTCGTCGTGGCGAACGCCGCGACGCTCGCAACTACCATCCAGGAAGTACGAGCGCTCACCAACGCGCAGCGAGTCGACCTGGTCGCACACTCCACGGGAGGGATCGCCGCACGGGAGTATCTCGCCCGCGGAATGGAACACGGCGACGGCCGAGAGGTGGAGCGGCTGCTCATGCTCGGCACTCCGAACGCGGGAGCGGCGTGCGCGGATCTCTTCCTCGATCCGATTCATCTGCCCTATCGCAGCGACATCATGTCCCTGTTCAACCTTGCAACCAGCGAGACCGGCGGCGTCGCTGTCTCGGGGGCCGCCGGGACCGCGGAGACAGCGACCTGCGATGTCGAGGAGCCGGGTGACGGATTCTCTGTGGCAGGCTCCGCGCTCTGGAACGTGCGCGACGCCGCGACCTACGACCTGCGTCTTGAAGAGCTCGTAGGAGACGCAGAGGTGACGGAAGACTTCGTGCTTGCGCGCTTGTCGGGACAGGCCGGTGAGGCAGGACTGTTCGACTGGGTCGGCGACCTGTTTGACGGCGCTGGCCGGGCGCTGGGCTTCGTGGCTCCCCCCGAACGTCCTGCGCCGCAGGTTCTAGCCCTCCGCACGGCCACGCTGGCTCCGGGGGAGAAGCGCACCTGGGCCACCGCCGTTCCTGCCGACATCGCAGCGGCTGGCGTCACGATCAGCGCTCCCGCAGAGGTTTCCGCGCAATTCCGCTTCGATCGCGCCGGGGGCGAAGTCTATGACGTGCCGCAAGGCTCCGGAGCAGTGTCCGACCAGACGGTGCGGGTGGCGGGGCCTGCGGTAGGGAATTGGGCCGTCGACTTCACGAATTCTTCCGCCGAGAGGGTGACCGTGACCTACGCCGTTTGGGTGACTGGTGCGGCGACGCGCGTCATCGCCGATCTCGACGCTGTCGACCTCTTCGGAACAGCATCCGTCACCGCTCGTATCGACGGGCCCGGCGCTCGTCCCTCGACGCTCAACGCGTCCGTGACGACCGCAGACGGCGCGTCTCGCGAGGTGACCCTTCGTGACGACGGCACCCGCGGCGATGCGAATGCCGGCGACGGCACCTTCTCGGTTTCCCTCGAAGGCCTCGCGCAGGGCGCTGCCGGTGTGTACGTCTCCGGTCGCGTGGCGGGGGTCATCCGCGGCTCGACGGCTGCGACACTCCTGTCCGGGGGAGAGGACAACCCCGGGAACGATGCGCCCACCGCCCGCGACCTCATCGTCGACACGGTGTACGCGACACCCGTGCGGCTGCAAATGATCGGAGCCGATCCGGAAGCCGACGACTTGACCTACACGATCACCGAGCCCTCCGAGCATGGCACGATCGACGACGGGACCACTCCGCAGAGGATGTTCACCCCCGACCGCGACTTCGTCGGCGAGACCACCCTGCGCTACACCGTGTCGGACGGCCAGACCGAGTCGGCACCCGCCACGATCACGGTGCGGGTTGCGAAGGCGCCCGTCGAAGTATCGACCATCGAGCCACTGGGGCAGGGGGCCCGAGACAACATCCGCTTCTCACTCTCCGGACCCGCAGGATCCATCGCCCCCGACCCCGCCGTGCGGGTGGAATCGACGTGGCAAGGCGACCGAGACGCGGCCAAGATCGACGGTGCGCGGTTCGCGCGGCCGGTCGATCTCGGCACCGACCTGGCCGCCGGCACCTACCCATTCATCGTGCATTTCCCCGGCGACGCCTTCCACGAGGCCGGCGATGTGCGGGCGACAGTCCGCATCACCGCAAACGCCGCACCCCGCATTCTCGCGCTCTACGCCGGAGCCGGTGCGGAGGCTGGACGCGGCACCCGCCTCGACCTGCGTGCCTTCGACGCAGAGGAGGGGATCGTCCGCTACGACCTCGACGTCGACGGCGACGGCGAATGGGACATCTCTCACGACCGATCCGTCGAACCCGCAGTCGGCAGCGGTACTCGAGCGCAGTCTTTCGTGCATGAGTTCGCGACCGAGGGGGCCACCGTCGTCCGGGCACGTGTCACCGATCGTTTCGGCGTCACCGCCGAGCGAGAGCTGCACGTGCAGGTCACTCCGAAGGGACCGGACGGACCGCATCAGCCGATCCGCAACCCGGAAGGCGACATCCTCGCGATCGACCACGGCGTCGGCGACTGGAACTACACCGACCAGGCGCTTCCGGCGATCGGCGACAGCGGGCGCTACCTCGTAACCGGCGCGAGATCGTCGACCGATGCGAACGGTGGTCAGCGAGTCACCCTCACCGTGTCGGACACGGTGACAGGGACGCAGCGCACTTACGAGGCAGCCGTGCAGAACTCACAGAGCGCCGTCGGCCTCTCGTCGAACGCACCGCTCGGCGTCATCGGCTCGACGCTGCTGCACCTTGAGACCGGCGCGACAACGGATCTCGGCGCGCACGTCATCGACCTTCGTCGATCGACCGTGAGCGACGACGGGAACCGGGTCGTCACATGGGATCAGGCCACCCGACAGGTCATCCTCCGGGACCTCGCATCCGGAGAGGTGCGCGAGCTGGAGATCACGGGCGAGCTGGCACCACTGATCAGTGCAGACGGATCCACGGTCATGCGAGCCGGTGCTCGCCCCGGCACGATCACCGTCCTCAACGTGGCAACTAGCGAGTCGCGGGTCGTTGAGGTCTTCGGCCCGCGCGCTCGCGTGGTCGACGTCTCCGACGACGGACGCTTCGCGCTCGTGCGCGCCATCGGCGACCTCGGCTCCGCGCTCGGCGACACAGACGGGATAAATGACGCGTACCGGATCGACACCCGTACAGGTGAGCGCATCGAGGTCACCACGAAACTCGACCCGGGTGCTGCCGGCACTGCGCTGGGCGGACAGGCCGCGCTGAGCGGCGACGGCTCGACGGTCGTGGTCTGGGGCCGATCCAGCGGCGCCGCGCCCGGCCTGTACCGAGTCCTGGTCGAGGACGAGACCATGGTCCGGATCGATGTCACTCGAACCGGGGCGCCCGGGACGACTCTTCGCCGCACCGACGAGGGATGCCTCACTGGCGACATCGATCACTGCCCTCACTTGACCGCCTGGCCGGAGCAGCCGATCCTCGACGTATCGCCGGACGGGCGCAGCGTCCTGTTCGGAACGTTCCTCAACGACCTGTTCCCCGGTGATGTTCATGCGACAGTGGATGGTCCTGTGGGGTCGTCGGCGACAGACCTCGCGCACTCGTTGAACTACATCCGCTGGACCATGCCGGATAACCCCGGAGACCCGGACAACCCCGGAGACCCGGACAACCCCGGAGACCCGGACAACCCCGGAGACCCGGACAACCCCGGAGACCCGAACACCCCGAGCCCCGGAGATCCCCCGACTCCGGCTGACCCGCCGTCGGATACGGACCCCCAACCGCACCCGAGCGGGTCGGGTGGCCTCGCCGATACCGGCGCGGTCGCTCCCGTGATCGCCCTGATGGTCGCGCTCACCCTGCTGTTCGTCGGCGGGACGATGCGTCGTGCTTCCCGGCGGTCTGGCGCAAGCTGACCGCAGGAGGTGATCCCGCGAATCCCCTTTCGGATGCCGCCGCGGCGGCGTTCGGAAGGGGATTCGTGTCCGACAACGACGTGAAAGCGGACTGAAAGGGCGCGGCTGACGAAGGAAAGAGCACTGCAAGAGCCCCTTCCTAACCTCGCAGCATGACGATCAATGAATCCCGGGGACGCTCAGGTCGTCCCGTTCTCCGCATCGGCGCGCTGGCGCTGATCGGCGCCGGTCTCACCGCATGTACGGGACCAGCAGCCACTTCCGACTCCGCTGCTCCCGTCGATTTCGAGGGCGTGCAGTCGGCCACGATCCAGATCGAGGCGCTCGGCACGTTCGTCTCTCCCGAGCACGGGGGGTACGAGGCGGCCGGTCGCGGGTCCGGGTTCCTGGTCTCTTCCGACGGGATCGCGGTGACCAACAACCACGTCGTCGTGGGTGCGGGGACGCTCGACGTCTGGCTGGGAGGCGACACGTCGAAGACGTACAACGCGAAGGTGCTCGGATCCTCGGAGTGCCTCGACCTCGCGGTCATCCAGCTGACCGGTGACGATTTCCCGTTCTTCGGCTGGCGCGAAGGCGAGATCAAGACCGCGACGGATGTCTATGCTGCGGGCTTCCCGCTGGGCGACCCGACTTTTACGATGACACGCGGGATCGTCTCCAAGGCCTCGACCGTCGGGGAGACCCCGTGGGCATCGCTGGACAGCGTCATCGAGCACGATGCTCGGATCCGCGGCGGCAACTCCGGAGGCCCCCTCGTCGACCAGAAGGGCCGGCTCGTTGGTGTGAACTACGCCGGCAACGACACCCACGACATGAACCTTGCGATCCACCGCGACGAGGTCACCGGCGTCCTGGACGACCTCCAGGCTGGAAAGAGCGTGCTCAGCCTCGGCGTCAACGCACAAGCGATCTCCGATGAGGACGGTCAGGGCCTCGGTGTCTGGGTCAGCTCCGTGCAGTCCGGGTCGCCTGCTGACGATGCCGGAGTCGAGCCGGGCGATCTGATTACGAAACTCCAGGGCGTCACGCTGGGTCAGGACGGCACACTCGCCGACTACTGCGACGTGCTGCGCACCCACGGTCAGGAGGCGACCCTCGACGTCGACGTCTATCGTCCGGCCGAGGGCATCTATTACCGCGGACAATTCAACGGCGATGTGCTCGAACCGGTCGAGGTACTCAGTTCCGGCGGCGACCGCCCCGAGGACGCCGACAGTGCGGTGGCCGCCGGCGAGTTCGTCGCAATATCCGACGACTCGGGCACCATCGAAGTCGAAGTCCCGGCCGCCTGGGCTGATGTCGACGGCGCCGGCTACACCAACGACGACGGCACTTGGGTGAGCGTGATCGCCTCTCCCGACATGGCCGGGTTCGAGGAGGGATGGAACACTCCGGGCGTCTGGATCGCGGCCTCGACGGATGCCGCGGCACGAGTGAGCCCCGACGTGCTCCTACAGCGCGCCGACGAGTTCCTGGGCAGAACTGCACACCCGACGATGCCGCCGCGTTCGAGGACGGCGTACACACTGGCAGCTACGCGGTCTACGAGGAGTGCGGCGGAGTCGGCGCGGCCTACATCTTCCTCGCGGCGACCGCGAACGACGGCAGCTACACCATCACCGTCGCGGTCCAGGCGAACTCCGAAGCAGACCTCGCGGCCATCGACCGCGTGATCGGCAGCTTCGTCGCGCGCTTCTGATGCCCGACATGCATACGGGTCTGCGGTCGGCGTCGCCCACCGGACTGATCACCTCCGTGGTGATCGTCGGCGGAGGATACGCGGGAATGATCGCCTCCAACCGTCTATGGGCATCCCTCACCGCTGCTGAGCGCGCGCGCACCCGCGTCACGATCATCAACCCAACCGATCTGTTCGTACACCGGATCCGGCTGCATGAGCACGCCGCAGGAGTCGCGGATGCAACTCTCCCGCTGAGGTCGATGATCCACGGAGAGGTCGATCTCCTCGTGGGCCAGGCGCGACGAATCGACGTGGTGGCGCGGACCGTGCACGTGGAGACTCCAGCAGGAAAGGTCGACCTGCGGTTCGACAAGCTGATCTACGCGGTCGGCTCTCGCTCCTCGACGCACGTACCGGGCGTCGAGGAGCACGCGGAGACCATCGGGGACGTCAAAGGCGCGGAGGCCATCGCGCACCGTATCGCATCGGGACACGTCCGACGGATCTGCGTCGTGGGCGGAGGCCCCACGGGAGTGGAGACCGCCGCCGAACTGGCGGAGGCACACCCCGAGCTCCGGGTGACCCTGCTCGCCGGTGACCGTCTCGTGGGTGGCCTCCGTCCTGCGGCACGCCGATCAATCCGTCGGAGTCTCGAAGGCTTGGGGGTCGAGATCCTCGACGGCACTCGCGTCACCCGAGTCGTTCCCGGAGGGGTCACGACGTCGGACGGCGCGGAACACGCTTTTGACCTCGTCGTCTGGGCGGCGGGCTTCGAGGTTCCCGATCTCGCAGCACGAAGCGGTCTGCCCGTCGACCGGTACGGGCGGATGCTGGTCGACGAGACCCTCGTCTGCCTCACCGAGCCGGCAATCTTAGGCGCCGGCGACGCGGTCAGCCCTCCCGATGCCGTGGCCGCACACCTTCCCATGGGAGCCCGGGTGGCTCTTCCGCTCGGCGGCGCCGCGGCTGACACACTGCTCGCAGCCCTCCGTCGCCGCAACGCGGAGACGATCTCGATCGGCCTCCTCGGACCGTCGATCAGCCTCGGGCGACGGGACGGCTACATCCAACTCGCGCATCCTGACGACTCGCCGACGCCGATCGCCTTCACAGGAAGGCTGGGTGCGCTGATCAAGTCCTGGGTGTGCTGGATGACGATCGACACCCCACGTAAGGAGAGGACCCGCCCGGGAGCGTATCGGGTTCCGCGAGCTCCCCGTAACTCGCGGCCAGGGCGGGCGACCGAGAGAAGCGAGGGCGGGCGGCATGCAACCATTCATTCGTGAACCGATCCCCCGAGAAAGTGTTCCCGTTGGGCTGCGCCGGCAGCGGGCTCCTCCCGGCTGGAACATTCTGGGCCCGTTCAGTAAAACAGACGATTTCGCGTCGCATCACGAGCAGAAAGGACAAGAATGGCTCTCCCTCGCATCAGAGTTCACGGACCGGAACTGATTACTCGCGCGGAGCGGGTGGGGCTGGCGCGCACGCTCGGGCAGACTGAGCAGAGCCTCGATCTCTCCGAACCAGCCCACGTTTCAGGCTGGAAGGCGATCGGCACCGACGGAACCTTGCAGGGCTTGATCGTCGATGACGCGCTGCGCCCCGCCATGGTAGGACAGGGCGCCTGGGCCGCGTCGACATCGGAAGTTTTCGCCGCCCTCTACACCTCGGCTGCCAGCGCCTGGACCGCTCGAGGCATCTGGACGCACCAGATTACTGTGCGAGATGGTGATCCGATCGAGACCGCGGTCGCTTCGCTCGGATTCGGTCATCAACAGGCCTACGGAGCGATCCGGACCCAGGCTGCAGGGCACAAGGACGCGGGTGGTGCGCGATTGCTAGCCAGGCACGAGCTCCGCCGAGTGTTGCCACTCGTACCATTGATTTCGACTCATCAGGCTAAGAGCCCGGTGTTCGCTCCGCGGTCGGACCGGTTTCTCCGTGAACTCGACGCTTCTTTCCTCGACTGGGCCGCCACCGACGAAGTAGTCGTGTTCGGTCACGTCGAGGGCGATGAAGGAGACTTGGTGGGTTTCCTAGCCATCGATACCGCGGAATCGGTGCCGGAGATCGTGCTCGCCGCTGTCGCTCCGATCGCGCGCGGCCGCGGAATCGGTGGCGCGTTGATGCAAGCGGCAAACGCCTGGGCCGCCGCGCGAGGAATCCCGAAGCTGCGGGTCGACTGGCGCACGACCAACCCGGACGCGCAACGATTCTGGATGCGCGCGGGAGTGGTTGTGTCTGCCCGCCGCTGGAGCAGAACGATCGACCCGGAGCCGATGTGACCGCTCCTCGCCGCGCATTGCCTAGCAAGAGGTGAAGCTACCGCGGGCGCCCTGAACAGCAGTCGCGCATCGCCGAAGCGCGATCTCGCAACCTGATCCGCGGGCGGCGTCCACCCGCACACCTTCGATTCGCAGGTCCCCGACCCAGCATCCGTCGCCATGATTGCGGGAAAATCTCGTCTCACCAAATGACCGGTTTCTCATTGGTGATCTTGCCATTCCATGTCATCAAGCTTTGTTTTCCGCGGTATGTCATGACAGCACTGCAAGAGCGTCGGGTTGTTCACAACTTGAAAGTGGCTGCGGGGCGGTCGATCCGGCCGTACGCCGACTGCATCTCTGCGGTGACGTCGTTGCCGAGCCTCCGCACCTGGGTCTGGCGGGGGCGGCTGTACGGGATCGCCTCGCGGAGCACGAGGACATCGAGGGCGTACGTCTCTTCGACGAGGAGGCGGGCGATGGGTACGTCATCGTCCAGTTCGTTCGGCGAACCCACAAGGGAAAGCTGCGGCCGTTCTCCTTAGAGTTGTTCTGGGACGACGACGGCCGGCGAATGAAGTTCGTGAAAGCCGAGGCATTCGACTCGGGGAAAGTGCTCAATCAGGCGCGGATACCGGGGGACACGGTATTCCCGTGGGTGAACGCTGCGACCGAAATGTTCTCCCAGCTCGAACTCGTCGAGGAGAACCGCGCGCGGGCCGTGTGACCGTCGACCTGCGCTGGAAGCTCGTGTTCCCCGCCGGGGGAGGGCTGGACAGTGCAGCAGAACTTGTACTCCGACCTCGCCAGCGCTGACGACCATCTCGCCCGCGTTCGCTTCTAGGCCATGTCATTGTGACCGGTGCGCCGGAAGCGAGCAGACCCGTGTCTTCTGGCTTGCATCGTTCGAGCTGGAGGCCAGTCCCGACCTGAACGACGAGCAGCATGCGATGAAATTCGCTTCCGCGATGCTGCGCGTGCGACCGGTGCCTGCCACGGTGAGCCGGCGACACGAGTTCACGGGGACGACGGGGCCCTCCCCGATGAAGTCCTCGCTCACGAGTCATACACGCACGCGAGCCAGGTGCGCGGACGGATTGAGGCACTGGTCATCGCCAGTCTCACCGAGAGCGTCGGCGCCGCCGACGCCCTGGTTGCTGCCTTCGAGTACGACTGGGCCGCCGCGATCTTCGCATTCTTGGTAGCCGAACCGGGCTGGGCGGAGAGGCTACCCCGGATCGCTGAACAGTACTCGACGATGTGGGTTGTCCCGAACTTTGTTTATGGGCCTGCGCGGATGGCGTACGAGCATCAACATCTCGAGCAGGCAGACCAAGACTCAATCGAGGAATTCTTCAGAACGTTCTTCACGAATTATCACGTCTTCGAGAACGGTCGGCATCGGCGGATGTGGATTGGGGAGGAGATGGAGAGGCTCAAGAAGGCACGCAAGATGACCCGTCAGCGACTCCAGGAAGGTCAGCGAGCAATCGAAGGGTTGATCAGCGGTCTCGCGGAACAAGAGGGGACCGGAGATGATGACTAGAGATATTGGTGAAGCTGGGCCGCACCGGAGCAAGTATCTGGCTCAACCCTCCCCACTCCGATGAGCGAGAGCCCAGTGCTGCCATGGAGCAGTCAACGCAGATATAGAGAGATCATCCATGGTGCCCTTGCAGACGCTCTCGTGGCGTCGTTGTTCTCGCTCGATCTTCGATGCCGCGAGACAATGGACAGCGACCGGACACGACTCGACGCGGCGGTAGTCGACGAGGTGCGCTCGCTTGGAGACGTAGGTGGTTACGGCGCATCTGCGTCCAGGCAACCTGTAGCGGCGGCCCTCGCCAGTCAGACAGATACTAGACAGAGCCGGACTTCGGGCTTTGCTGCAGGGCCACCTTTGGTCTGACTATCCAGAAGAAGCCCGTCGGAGCCCGCGACGACCCGCTGTGTCCCGGGAACGCCAGCGCGGCGGCGGCGACGACAAATGAGGGCAAGAACTAGGCTGATTGCCCGCATTCGATACATCGCCAGCAAGTCGGGAAACACAAAAACCCGCGATCTCTCGCGGGTTTCGTTGTGGACCTGAGGGGACTCGAACCCCTGACCCCCTGCATGCCATGCAGGTGCGCTACCAGCTGCGCCACAGGCCCAGAATCGCTTCCTTACTGCTCGAAGCAACTTGAACAGAGTACTACACGCATCGCGCGGAGCACCAATCGAGGCGATGCTCCCGGGCGCGTCGGGGCGAGGGGAACAACGGCGGCGATGGTGGCGTTGTGATGAGCGTGAACATCCTGGACAGTGTCGTGATCGGCGCGGGTCAGGCCGGTCTCTCGACCTCCTACCATCTGCGCCGCCTCGGCATCGAGCATGTCGTGCTCGACGCCGACGACGAGCCGGGGGGAGCCTGGCGGCACCGCTGGGATGCGCTCACGATGCGCGACGTGCACGGGGTCGCCGAACTGCCGGACGACGAGCCACCGCCGCGCGACGGCCAGCGGGCGAACCAGGCGGTGCCGGCGTACTTCGCGGCGTACGAGACGGCGCACGACCTGCCCGTGGTGCGTCCGGTTCGCGTGGACAGGGTCGAGGACGACGGCGGAGTCCTGGTAGTGCATGCGGGGGAGCGGCAGTGGCAGACCCGCACGATCGTGAACGCGACCGGTACGTGGACGAAGCCGTTCCTCCCGCACTATCCCGGGATGGAGACCTTCGTCGGCGAGCAGCTGCACACGGTCGACTACCCGGGGCCCGAGCATTTCCTCGGCAAGCGCGTTCTCGTCGTCGGAGGCGGAGCATCGGCAGTGCAGTTCCTCGGAGCGCTCGCCCCGATCACCGACACCCTCTGGGTCACGCGTCGGGAGCCGGTCTGGCGCAGCGATGACTTCACGCCCGAGGCCGGCGCCGCGGCCGTCGCCCTGGTCGAGCAGCGCGTCGCGCAGGGCCTGCCGCCCGAGAGCGTGGTGAGTGTGACGGGGCTCATGCTCCGCCCGCAAGAGCGCGAAGCCGAGCGCCTGGGGGCCTACGCCGCACGACGGCCGATGTTCGCGCGCATCGAGCCGGATGGGGTGCGCTGGGCCGACGGCTCATTCGAGCAGGTCGACGTCATCCTCTGGGCCACGGGATTCCGCCCGGCGATCGCGCACCTCGCGCCGCTGCATCTGCGCAGCGCGGCGGGCGGCATCCAGCTCGACCGTCACGGGCGAGGGACGACCGCGGTGCAGGACCCTCGTGTGCAGCTGGTCGGATACGGACCCTCGGCGAGCACGATCGGTGCGAATCGCGCCGGTCGCTCTGCGGCGAAAGGCGTTCAGCGCGCCCTGGCGACCGCATCCGTCCGCACCTCGTGAGGGCCGCCCCATCGGCGCCGCCGTGGTGCCCCGGAGGGCCGCCGTCGCTACGCTGGGGGCATGATCCGCATCGCGCTCCTGGTCATCTGGCTGCTCCTGTCGGCGTGGCTCGTGATCTGGACCGGCGAGGGCCTGTTCGGCGTCGACCAGCGCCGGTCGATCCTCCCCTTCGTCGGAGAGGACACTCTCGGCGCTCCGATCCTGATCGGCGTGGCGTGGGGGCTGATCCTCACCTTCGGCGGCCTCCTCACCGGCCTCGGACGGCGGAGCCGGATCACGGGAGAAGCGGAGATCGGCGTCGGCCGCATCGTCGAGGTCTCCCGCACCGGGCTGAGCGTGAACGACGTGCCCCAGTACGACCTGTTCGTGCGCGTCACCCCACGGGCCGGGGACGACTTCATCGGGCAGCTGCGGATGCTGGTTCCACCGACCGACATCGCCGCACTGCAGGTGGGTCAGCCCGTGCCCGTCAGGTACAGCACGACGCACCAGGACGCGGTCGAGCTCGCCGACGTGAGCGATCCCGTCGTCCGTGAGGCGATGCTGCAGTGGCGCATCGACAGAGGTCTCATCGATCCGCGCCTCGTGAAGGCGCGCACGACCGGCATCCAGGTTCCCGCCTCGGTGCTCGAGGTGCGCCCCACCGGACGCCGCCGCGACGGCCAGAGCGAGCTCGCGCTCAAGGTGCTGCTGGCACCGGAGGGCGCATCGACGTGGGAGGCCGACACCACGGTGTTCGCCTTCCCCGAAGCGATCTCGCACTTCCAGGTGGGGTCGCCGATCTGGGCGTTCTACCGTCGCGAGGATCCGCAGACCGTCGCGGTCACGATCGAACAGGAGGCCGGACGATGAACGTCCTCGACACCCTGATCTGGCTGGTCAACTTCCCGGCCGCGCACGGCTACGCCATGGTCTTCATCGCCGGATTCTCGATCCTCGGGCTCTTCGCGATGTCGGCCTCCGCTGCGACGCCCGACGCGGCCCTGCGGCGCATCAGAGAACGCGAGGGGCTGCTTCCCGTCGGTGAGTCGGCCCGCCGCCCGATCGGGGGAACGGTGCGTCGGATCGGGTTCCGCATCCTCGCGTTCGTGATGCTGGCGAACCTCGTGATCGGCATTCTGAGCCTGACCGGGGTGCCGCTGACGCGCGCCTACATCCACGAACACGGCCAGCCGACGACGGGGACCCTGGACGGCGACTGGGTCACGTTCACGACCTCGACGGGGGTGACGTACACGGTGGAAAGCAACTTCTTCACGCCTGCCGTCTACCCGGACCGGGATGCGTATCTCCCCTCTGATCAACCGGTCGTCGTCCGCTACCTGCCTGGACATCCTCAGGCGTTCGTCATCGACAGCTCTCAGGGCCCCCGCTGAGTGCCCACAGCTGAGCCGGTGTCGGTGCAGGCGCGTAGGGTGAAGGCATGTCGCGAATCATCGTCTTCGGCGGCCACGGCCGCATCGCCCTGCTTCTCGCCCCGCTGCTCGTCGCCCGCGGAGATGAGGTCACCTCGGTCATCCGCAATCCCGACCACATCCCCGATGTCGAGCAGACGGGCGCCCAGGCGCTGGTCGCCGATGTCGAACAGCTCGACACGGATGCGCTGACCGAGATCATCCGCGGGCACGACGCGGTCGTCTGGTCGGCCGGGGCGGGCGGCGGTTCAGCCGACCGCACGTATGCGGTCGACCGTGACGCTGCGATCCGCACGATGGATGCCGCAGGCGCCGCCGGCGTGAGGCGATACGTCATGGTCTCGTGGATCGGCTCGAAGGCCGACCACGGCGTGCCGGAGGACGACGGCTTCTTCGCCTACGCGGACGCGAAGTGGGCAGCGGACGAGCACCTGCGCGGCACCGGGCTCGACGGCACGATCCTGGGGCCCGGCACCCTCACCTTCGAGGAGCCCTCGGGACTCATCGCACTCGAGCCGGAGGGACACGGCGAGGTCGCCCGTGCGGATGTCGCCGCCGTGATCGCCGAGACCATCGGCAATCCGTCGACATTCGGACGTACGATCCGCTTCGGCAACGGCACGGCCGACACGGCGGTGCCGATCGTCGACGCGCTCAGCGCCTGAGCCGATGCTGCGTCCGCGACGTGCGCTGGCGGTCGCAGCTGCGGCGATCGTCGGACTCTCGGCCGTGACCGTCTCAGTGACGGCGTCGGCCGAGTCGTCGGCGGTCGCCGCTACGGCGAGGTCGCCCCAGGCCTGGGCCGGCTCGGCTCACGCCGGCATCGGCGACCCTCGGGACCGGGCGGCGGAGATGGTCTCCGAGATGTCGACGGCCGAGCAGGCCGCGAGCATCGTGATGGGGCACATCCCGAGCACGGATGCTTCGGCCCTGCACGCGTATATGGCGCAGGGGCTCGGCGGGTTCATCCTCATGGGCGCCAACATCCCCGCCGACGAGGCCGCCCTGCCGGACGTCACGGCTGCCTTGACGGTCGACCCCGAGCTGCCCCCGCTCGTCGCGATCGATCAGGAGGGCGGAATCGTCTCCCGCCTCGCGAACGACACGTATCCCGCATCCACCACGCTCAAGGATCGCCCGGTCGCCGACACGTCGGCGGCGTTCGCGGCCCGCGCTGCTCTGGTGGCCAAAGCTGGGGTCACCGTGAACTTCGGAACCGTCGCCGACGTGACCTCTGATCCGGCATCGTTCATCCACGGCAGGGCGCTGGGGACCGATCCTCGGTCATCCGGCGATCGCGTCGCAGCGGCCACGGACGCGCAGGAGCAGGTCGTCGCGTCGACGCTCAAGCACTTCCCCGGCCACGGTGCAGCTCCTGGAGACTCCCACCACGCGATCCCGACGACCGCGGAGAGCCTCGCGGACTGGCGGGCGAGGGATGCCGTGCCCTTCGTCGAGGGCATCGACGCCGGGGCGTCGCTGCTGATGTTCGGTCATCTGGCCTACACGGCCGTCGATGCGGCACCTGCCTCCCTGTCACCCCGCTGGCATGAGATCGCCCGCGACGAGCTCGGCTTCGACGGCGTGATCGTCACGGACGACCTCGGGATGCTGCAGTCCTCCGGCATCCCCGAATACGCCGATCCGGTGGCGAATGCGGTCAGCGCAGTCATCGCCGGCAGTGACCTGGTGCTCATGATCGCAGGATCGACACCGGACACCGCCGGCGACATCGTCGCCGGGATCACGGCGGCTGTCGACGCAGGGGCCTTGCCGGCAGACCGGCTGGCCGATGCCGCGACGCGGGTGATGGCACTCCGCCTCGAGTCGGCATCCGCCGATGTCGGGTGGCTGCCCTGCCCGGACTGCGCACCGGTCGAGTGAGGCGTCAGGCGCGGACGGTCTCCGCGGCGACCGCTGTGGGTCGCGATTCGCCGAGCCACGCGTCCAGCAGCGCACCGCGCAGGTGTGCCCCGCGCTCCGCGAACCCGCGCTGCTGACGCACATACTCGGCCTTGCCGTCCGCGGTCTCGATCGGGACCGGCACGACGCCCCAGTCGGCGAGATCGTAGGGCGCTGCCTGCATGTCGAGCAGCCGGATGTCGCGGGCGAGTTCGAAAGCATCCAGCAGCAGCTCACCCGGGACCAGCGGTCCGAGTTTGACCGCCCACTTGTACAGATCCATGCCCGCATGCAGGCAGCCCGGCTGCTCGAAGAGCGACTGCTCGTCCCGCGTCAGTGCCGTACGGTTGCGGGGCACGGCGTCAGGGGTGAAGAACCGGAAGGCGTCGAAGTGGGTGCACCGCAGGTCGTGACTCTCGACCACCTCGTCGGTCCCAGCCTGTCCGAGGCGCAGCGGCACGGGGTGGCGGTGCTCGTCGGCGCGGTAGACCATCGCCCATTCGTGCAGCCCGAAGCAGCCGAACTGGCCCGGCCGGGAGGCGGTGCGGCGCAGCATCCGCTCGATCAGGCCGGCGAGGTCTGACTTCTCGCGCGTGAATGCCGCGGCGTCGGGCACTGCTCCGTCGGCGGTGGTGCCGGGGGAGTACCACCGCCAGCTTCGCCGCTCCGGCGCATCCGACAGCTCCACGCCCGCCCCGGGGTGCCAGCGGCGCAGCTGAGCGGGCTTGTAGCTGTAGTACGTGAACAGGAAGTCCCAGACCGGATGCTTCTCGCCGCGCGCGGCTCGATCCCGATGGGCGGCGGTGAGGGAATCCGCCCGCTCCTGGTGTGTTCGTTCGCGCTCCAGCCAGGTGGCCCGGGGCAGGGGGCTGTCCATGTCAGTGCAGGATGCCGGCTTCGCCGAGCAGGTCGCGGAGCCCAGCGCCGTCTTCCGCGCTCACCCACGGCGCGACGTCCTCGGAGTGCGGCTCATGACCGGCACGTCCACCGGCGAGGACGGCCTCGGCGGGGAGCAGGCGACGGATCGCCACACCGGCGACGGAGGTGGGGTGCTCGTCCATGAACTCGGAGTAGATCGCCTCGTCGTGCTGCCCGTCGTCACCGATGAGCAGCCACTTGACGTGCGGGAACTCGGTGGCCAGTCGACGGAGGTTGGTGAGCTTGTGCTCACGGCCGCTGCGGAACCAGCGGTCGTGAGTGGGACCCCAGTCGGTGAGCAGCATGGACCCGGCGGGGAAAAGGTGGCGTCCGAGGAAACGGCGCAGCGTCGGGGCGACGTTCCACGCACCAGTGGACAGGTAGATCATCGGGGCGCCAGGGTACTCGCGGAGCACCTGATCGAGGAGCACGGCCATTCCTGGCACCGGGATGCGCGCGTGCTCGTCGACCACGAACGAGTTCCACGCGGCGATGAACGGGCGGGGGAGAGCGGTCACCATCACGGTGTCGTCGACATCGGAGACCACGCCGAAGTGGGTGGAGCCCGAGACGATGAAGGCCGTGGCCTCGACGGGCTCCTGACCTTCGACCGAGAACGTGAAGGTCTGCCACCCGGGCTCCAGCTCGACGTGGATCACGGAGTCGATGACGCCACCCCGGTCGGCCACGACATGGTGCAGCGAGTCGCCGATCTGCACGGACACCTTGGCGAAGCTCACCGGGATGCCGACGAAGCTGCGCCATCCTCGGACGCTGGCAGGTTCGCCGTCCTTCGTACTGCGCGCCGGAGGGACGATCAGTACGCGTCCGACGACGCGGACCCAGCCGGGACCGCCGTATCCGGGGAAGGGCAGGATGGTCGCGGTACGACCGCGACGGCGCGCTCGTCCTTCACGCCACACGTGGAGGCGGTGTTCGAGACGCGCGAACCAGTGGATCCGGGGCGCCGGGGGTGACGAAGCCATTGCTTCAGTCTTTCACGTCGGTCGCGTCCTTCGCGTCCGAGATGTCGAGGTGACGGGCTTCGAGGCGGGAGATGACCTTCTTGCCGACGAAGACGGCGATCAGGAACAGCGCGATGATGCCGACGAAGATGTAGCCCGCATAGTGCACGCGGTCCGCGAGCTCGTCGAAGCTGCCGGCTGCGAGCGAGGTGATGCTCACGTAGGCGGTGGCCCAGAGCAGGCAGGCGGGTGCGGTCCAGGCGAGGAAGCGACGGTAGGAGTAGTGGCTCATGCCCACAGTGAGGGGGACGAGCGAGTGCAGCACCGGCAGGAAGCGGGAGAGGAAGATCGCTATACCGCCGCGACGGGCCAGATAGCGTTCGGCACGGACCCAGTTGTCCTCACCGACGCGGCGCCCCACCCACGACGTGCGGATGTGCGGACCGATCCAGCGCCCGAGCCAGAATCCGATGCTCTCGCCGATCAGCGCGCCGATCACGACGGTCACGACCATGGCCACGGCCTGCGGGATGCTGGTGATGCCGATCGAGGCGACGAGCACCACGGTGTCGCCGGGGAAGACGAGCCCGATCAGGACGCTGGTCTCGAGCATGACCGCGAGTCCTGCGATGAGCGTCCGGGCGACCGGATCGATGGACCGCATGAAGTCGATCAGCCACGGCACCAAGTCGTCCACCCCTTGAGAATACGGGAGACGGCGCGGCCTAGGCTGAGAACGTGCCCGAACGTCTGAGCGCCCGCGTCCTCTCGGGCGGCGTCGACCCCGAAGCGGTGTTCCTCGCGCTCGAACAAGAGTGCTCGGACGTGTTCTGGCTCGACGCGGGTGACGACGCGCAGCAGGGCTGGAGCTTCGTGGGTACAGGGGAGCCGTCGACCGTCCCCTCGGGCGTGCGACTCGACGCCGCCGTGGTGGCCGATCCCGCTCATCCTCCGCTTCGAGACGGCTGGGTCGGCTGGTACGACTACGAGACCGGGGCGCGCGCCGCGGGAGCACCGGTGTCGGATGCCGCGGATGCTCCGGGCGGCGCCTGGCTGCAGGTCACGCGATTCGCGGCCTTCGATCATGCGACAGGCACCGTGTGGGTGTCGGCCGCGGAGACGAAGCTCGACGGTTGGGCGTCGTTCGTGGTGCAGCACGGCGAGCACGCCGAGCCGGTGGGGGACGCCGGGGTGGCACCTGCTGTGGAGGCGAGGCATACGCCGGACGAGTACGCCGCGCTCATCGAACGCTGCCGAGACCTGATCCGCGCCGGGATCGCGTACCAGCTGTGCCTCACCACGCGCTTCACCGTCCTGGGTGCGCATGACGCGGTGTCGGCCTATCGGCGGCTGCGGTCGGCGACGCCCGCCCATCACGGGGGGTTTCTGCGGATCGGCGATCGCTCGCTGCTGAGCGCCAGCCCCGAGCAGTTCCTCCACGCCGAAGGCGGAATCATCCGCACCCGCCCGATCAAGGGCACAAGACCGCGCGGTCGGGATGCGGGTGACGACGCCGCGCTCGCCGCGGAGCTCGCCGCAGACGTCAAGGAGCGCGCCGAAAACGTCATGATCGTCGACCTCATGCGCAACGACCTCTCGAGAGTCTGCGACCCCGGAACCGTCCGCGTGGAGGCGCTGTGGGCGGTCGAGACATATCCGGCCGTGCATCAGCTCGTCAGCACCGTCAGCGGCACGGCGGCTGCCGGCATCACGGTCGGGGCGCTCCTGGACGCATCCTTCCCGGCCGGCAGCATGACCGGTGCCCCGAAGCTGTCGGCGATGACACGGCTGCACGAGCTGGAGGGCGGCCCGCGCGGCATCTATGCCGGCTGTTTCGGATACATCGATGCGGAAGGGGCGCTCGACCTGGCGATGGTGATCCGCAGCATCGTCGTCGAGCACGACCAGGCGATCGTCGGAGCCGGGGGCGGGATCACCTGGCGATCGGTCGCTGCAGCCGAGATCGCGGAGGTGGCGACGAAGGCGCGGGCGCCCCTGGCAGCGCTGGGCGCGGAAACGCCCGCGGCCTGGGCTTCCGATATCCTGAACTGATCCCTGTTTCCCTCCAGATTGGTCGTGCGTTCGTTGTCTGAGAACCTGTCCACCTCTCCCGTCGACGAGGAGTCCTCCTCGGCGCACGCTATCCAGGCCAAGTGGCAGAAGTACTGGGCGGAGAATGAGACGTTCCTCACCGGCGGCGACGACGACAAGCGGCCCCGCCGCTACGTGCTGGCGATGTTCCCTTACCCCTCGGGCGACCTGCACATGGGGCACGCGGAGAACTACCTCTACTCCGACATCGTGGCGCGTTTCTGGCGTCACCGCGGTCACAACGTCCTGAACCCGATCGGCTGGGACTCCTTCGGTCTGCCCGCCGAGAACGCGGCGATCCGTCAGGGCGCGGACCCGCGTGAGTGGACGTACCAGAACATCGCGCAGCAGAAGCAGGCCTTCCAGAACTACGGCGTCTCGTTCGACTGGTCGCGCGTGCTGCACACGTCCGACCCCGAGTACTACCGCTGGAATCAGTGGCTGTTCCTGAAGCTGCACGAGCGTGGTCTGGCGTATCGCAAGAAGAGCGCTGTCAACTGGTGCCCGAACGATCAGACGGTGCTCGCGAACGAGCAGGTCGTCGATGGACGGTGCGACCGTTGCGGTGCCGAGGTCGTGAAGAAGAAGCTCACCCAGTGGTACTTCAAGATCACCGACTACGCCGACCGCCTGCTCGACGACCTGAACCAGCTCGAGGGCTTCTGGCCGCACAAGGTGCTGCAGATGCAGCGCAACTGGATCGGCCGTTCGATCGGTGCCGACGTGGACTTCCGCATCGAGGGACGCGAGGAGCCGGTGACGGTGTTCTCGACGCGTCCCGACACGCTGCACGGCGCCACCTTCTTCGTCGTCGCACCGGATTCCGATCTGGCGGCCGAACTGGCGGCGGATGCTCCGACCGAGGTACGTGAGCGCTTCCTGTTGTACCTGGCGGACGTGCAGAAGACGACCGACGTCGACCGTCAGTCGACCGATCGCCCCAAGACCGGCGTGTTCCTGGAGCGGTATGCGGTCAACCCGGTGAACGGCGAGAAGTTGCCGGTCTGGGCGGCGGACTACGTGCTGGCCGACTACGGACACGGCGCGGTCATGGCCGTGCCCGCACACGACCAGCGCGACCTGGACTTCGCCCGCGCGTTCGACCTGCCCGTCAAGGTCGTCGTCGACACGACGGCGCCCATCACGGGTGCGATGCCCGTCATCGAGGTCGACGACGAAGGTGTGCCGATCGACACCGGCGCCGCGCTCGACGAGCAGAACCCCGCCTCGACCGGAGTCGCTCTGACCGGTGAGGGGCGGATGATCAACTCCGGTCCGCTGAACGGCCTGTCCAAGCGCAACGCGATCGCCCGCGCGATCGAGCAGCTGGAGGCATCCGGCACCGGTCGGGCGGCGAAGAACTACCGCCTCCGCGACTGGCTGATCTCGCGCCAGCGGTTCTGGGGCACGCCGATCCCGATGCTGCATGCCGAGGACGGGCGCATCATCCCGGTGCCGGAGGACCAACTGCCGGTGAAGCTGCCGAGCGTCGAGGGTCTCGACCTGAAGCCGAAGGGATCGTCGCCGCTGGGCGCGGCCGAGAGCTGGGTGCGCACCGTCGACGCCGCGACCGGTGACCCGGTGCTGCGCGACCCCGACACCATGGACACGTTCGTGGACAGCTCCTGGTACTTCCTGCGCTTCCTGTCGCCGAACAGCGACACCGTCGCGTTCGACCCGACGCTGGCCTCCCGCTGGGCGCCGGTCGACTCGTACATCGGTGGCGTCGAGCACGCCATCCTGCACCTGCTCTACGCGCGCTTCATCACGAAGGTCCTGTTCGACATGGGGCTGATCGACTTCACCGAGCCGTTCTCGAACCTGATCAACCAGGGCATGGTGCTGCTCGACGGCGCGAAGATGTCGAAGAGCAAGGGCAACCTCGTCCTCTTCGAGGAGGAGCTCGACGCCTACGGAGCCGATGCTCTGCGCGTCGGCCTCGCCTTCGCCGGACCCGTGGAGGACGACAAGGACTGGGCCGACGTCTCGACGACCGGTGCGCAGAAGTTCCTCGCCCGCGCGCTGCGCATCGCCCACGAGGTGTCCTCTCCCGTCGACGTCGTGTTCGCCGGAGGAGATGCGGCGCTGCGCCGTGCGACCCACAAGCTGCTGGCGGATGCCCCAGGGCTCGTCGAGCAGACGAAGTTCAATGTCCTGGTCGCGCGTCTGATGGAACTGGTCAACGTCACCCGCAAGACGATCGACGGTGCCGCCGGCCCGGCGGACCCCGCGGTGCGCGAGGCAGCCGAGACCGTCGCCGTGATGCTCGACCTCATCGCCCCGCACACTGCGGAGGAGATGTGGGAGATCCTCGGTCACGAGCCTTCGGTCGGACTCGTCACCTGGCGCTCCGCCGACCCGGCTCTGCTCGTCGAGGACACCGTGACCGCCGTCGTGCAGGTGGGCGGCAAGGTCCGCGCTCAGCTCGAGGTGCCCGCACGTATCGGCGAGGCGGAGCTCGAAGCGCTCGCCCGCGCCGATGAGCGGGTGATCCGCTCGATCGGCGACCGCGAGATCATCAAGGTCGTCGTGCGCGCTCCGAAGATCGTCAGCATCGTCGTCAAGGGCTGAGCGCACGGCCCAGCCTGCGTACCTGCTCTGCACATCCGGCCGTCCGCGGGTTTCCTCCCCGCAGGGCGGCCGGATGTCTGTCCGGCGTCCCGGTCCGCAGCTAGCGTGGCGGGATGCCCGACGCCCTGACCGAAGCGCCGAGGCCACGCCGCTTCCGGCTCGGCCTCGGCGCGGCGATCGTGCTCGCGCTGGTGGTGCTGTCGGCCGCCGTCGGGCTCGGGTTGCTGCGGGGGCAGGCTCCGCCGAGCGATTCCGTGCCGCTCCCGACGGCTGGTTCCGCATCCGCGGGCGCGGCGGGCGAGCTGTACGTGCATGTCCTCGGTGCGGTGGAGCACCCAGGGCTCTATGTCCTTGACCTCGACTCCCGGCTCGTCGACGCCGTGGCGGCGGCCGGTGGGACCACGGCGGATGCCGACCTGTCGGCCATCAACCTCGCCCGCGTCCTCGCCGACGGCGAACAGATCCTCGTACCCGTGGTCGGCGTCGCCGCTGAGGAGGGGGCGCCCCAGCCTGCGGACGATCTGATCGATCTGAACTCCGCCGATCAGGCGGCGCTGGAGACCCTGCCGCGGATCGGTCCGGCGCTGGCAGAGCGCATAATCGCGTGGCGGGAGGAGAACGGCCGGTTCCAGTCCGTCGACGATCTGCTCGGCGTGCCAGGGATCGGCGAGAAGATGCTCGCCGGGATCCGCGACGGCGTGAGGGTATGAGGCTGGCTCGGGCGAGGAGGAGACGGCGGATATTCTGACCTGCATGGAAGATTCCCCGGACATCCCGCCATCCACGCCCATGGACGCGTGGCTCGAGGCGCTCGGGCAGCCGCAGGGCTCTCCCGGAGGTGGAGCGGCATCAGGCGTGATGCTCGGCCTCGGAGCGTCGTTGCTGCGCATGGTCGCGGGGTATACGCCGGATGATTCCCGCGCGGCGGAGTGCGCCGCGCGCGTGGCGGCGTTGCGCGGGGAGGCACTGCAGGCTGTCGAAGCCGACGGCGTCGTGTCCGCGCGCTTCGGCGAGGCTCTGGCGCTGTCGAACGACGATGAGGACCGTGAGCCTCGGGTGAGGGACGCCGCGGTCGAGGCCGCCGAGTCCACGGCCGCTCTCGGCAGGATCGGTCTCGCCTTCATACCGGAGGCACGGCTCCTCGCAGAGGTCGGCAATCGTCACCTCGACATGGATCTGGCCGTCGGGCTGGAGGCGCTGGAGGCCGGGCTGTCGGGGGTGTCGTTGACTCTCAGGGCCAACCTGCAGATCGCACGCACCCATGAGGCGCCGTCGTCGCGGCTGGCGGATCTCATCGCGCTGGTCGGGGAGCTGGCTGGCGCCCGGCGAATCGTGGGGGAGATCATCGCAGAGCTCTCCTCGCACCTGGACTGACGTCGGGGTCATCGCGCGAACTGGTACACGCCCCACAGGATCAGTGCGGCTGCGGTGACCAGCACGACCCAGCCCGGCCAGCTCCGGCGTGGTGGTCGTCCAAGTGCGGCCGGAAGTCCGAGCTGCTTCCGGATCTCGTCAGCCTCGCCCTCGAGCTCCTCGGACCGTTCCTGCAGATGCAGAGGCGCTCCCTGCGGCCAACGAAGACGATCCCGAGAGAGGTCCTCGAGCTGTCGGTGAAGCTCGCCCAGCCGTTGCTCGAGGTCTGCTCGGTGCGCATTCGACGGCGGGTCACCGGCATCCTCGCGCTCGCCCTTGCTCACCCGAGACACGTTAGCGGGCTGGCGCGGAGGTGTGAAGGCACCGATGCTCGGGCCGGGAAGGATACGCGCATTCCCGCGTTCGAGCAAGCGTCTTCGACGGCTGCGGGCCGGGGACCTAGCTTCATCGCATGACCACTCCGCACAGCACCCCGGATGACTCCCGCCGCGCAGACGACGCCTCTCGGCCCGTCCCTGCTTCGGATCCTGCGTACGTGCCGGCATCGGCGGACACCGTGCGCACCGATCATGTGGTCGAGACCGCCCCGCCCCGTTCGGCCCCGGAGTCGGCCAGGGCCGCGGCCGAAGTGGACGCGCGTACCCTCCGCGACGACGTCCATCGGCGCGAGAAGGACGAGTTCGGCGGCATGAAGTTCGGCACCGCCTTCTTCGGGTGGCTGACCGCCATGGGCACGACCGTCCTCCTCACGGCTCTCGCCGCGGCGATCGGCGCGGCTATCGGGCTCAACTCCGGCACGTCGGTCGACGAGGCAGCGGACCAGGCTTTCGGCGCTGGGGGCATCGTCGCCATCATCGTGATCGGGCTGGTGCTGCTGGTCTCGTACTTCGCCGGTGGATACGTCGCCGGCCGCATGGCTCGTTTCAGCGGAGCAAAGCAGGGGATCGCCGTCTGGATCTGGGCGATCGCCGTCGCCATCATCCTCGCGATCGTCACCGCCATCGCCGGTTCCCAGTGGGACATCCTGGGAAACCTGCAGGGCTTCCCGCGCATCCCGGTCACTCCTGAGACTGCGACGGTCACCGGCATCCTGACGGCCGTCGGCGCGGCGATCGTGACCCTCGTCGGCGCGATCCTCGGTGGCCTCGCGGGAATGCGCTACCACCGCAAGGTCGACCGCGTCGGCCTCGGACAGTGAGTGCGCCGGACCGTCGCCAGTGAGCGGGCGCCTCGTCAGGATCGCGGTAGCGCTCAGCTCGCAGTGCGGATGCGTCGAAGAACCGCGGCCGCCGATTCCTCCGAGGTGAGGTTCGACGCGTCGATCCAGTGGCCCAATGCCTGAAGCTCTCAGGCATCGTCGACTCGAGGACGTCGTAGCCGTCGAATTCCCACCGGTCATCGGTGTCGCGCGTTGCGTTCGACCTTTTTCACAGGGCCAGACATTGAAATGAAACGCCCTCGGCTCTCAAGCCCGTGGCACTCTACGACGAGGCGGCGCAGCACTGGCCGATATGATTCGGCTCATGAGTGAGAACCTCGGAGCGACTGCTCCTGCGCCTGGTGGCCATCGCAAGCGCAACGTGATCGTCGGGGCAGTCTTGGCCGTGATCTTGGTCGCTGGAGGCATCGCGACGTCGGTAGCCGTCGCGGATGCTAACGCTCGCGCCGAGGAACAGGCGGCGGCTGACGCTGCCGCCGAAGCTGCGCGCCAAGAAGGCAAGGCGGAGCACGCGACAGCACTGCGTGAAGCTGAGACCGCGCTGCTCCAGGGCTGGAGGAGATACGACGAATCAGAAGTCTACGGCGACCCGGAAAAGCGTGAGGAGCTGAAGGCCGAGCTGGACGCCCTCGAGTTTGTGCTCGGCTCGATGGGGTACACGACACGTCAGTTGAAGGACGCGAAGACCTCGGTCGATGTGGCGATGCTGCTTGTCGGTTCGGAGGAGCAGCGCGAAGAGGAGCTGGCGTCTGCGGCTGACAAGGAGCTCGATGAGAAGTACCTCGCGCTGGCAAAGCCTGAGGGCACGAATGAGATGTATTCGTCTGCCAGAGGTCGTGATTACTGCGAGGAGCTGAAGTCGACGACCACTCCGGATGCCGTCATCGCGTCGCGGTGGAACTCAGCGAGTGCGATCGAGCAGATCAACGGTCCCGCCGTGCGCGTGTATTGCACAGAATTCGCTCCGCAGCTGGATATGGTCCTCAGCGGCTTCTTCGACGGCGACCATGTGGTCGGACAGACGGTCAAGGCGGGCACCTACCGCACGGTGGGCGCTGTCTCTGACTGCTACTGGGAGCGTAACGATGGCACCGGCGACATCCTCGACAATAACTTCGTGACCTCGGCGCACAAGGGCGTGACTGTGACGCTCAACGCTGGCGAGGGGTTCTCGTCCAGCCGCTGTGGGCTTTGGGTTCCCGCGAGATGAAGTCTTGACCGACCAGATGCAAGAGACGAGCGTCTTGCTGGAGTTTCTGCGAGAGGGGCGCCGCAGTTAGATCTGACTGCGAGCTAACGCGTCCGTCTAGTCCTGCACACCCAGCCGGCTTTCACTTGTTCTCCACGCGCGTCGGCATGCTGGTGCTTATCGATTCTCGCCAGTCAATACGGTGTGCTGATGTGCGTGTCTACCGGGGCGAACGATCTGGGCGGAACCGTGATCTTCCAGATCCGCGACGGCGTGCGCGCGTGAGGCGGGATCTGCGCCTTCTTCCCGTCGCCGGGGGAGTGTGGGCCGTTGCGCTCCTGTGCGTGTTCGTGCCGGCCGCGGCGGGGTGGTGTGCGCTCGCGGCGGCGGGTGGAGCGGCCTTCGTATGCGAGCTCGTGCTGCGACGCGCGGATCGGGCGGCCTCCCGTGCCGCACTCGTGCTCGTCGTGCTCTCAGCGATGGCCGCGGTATCGATCTCGGCCTTGGCCTCATTGTCCGCCCGCGAAAGCGTGGCCTCGTGGGATGGCCGCGTGGTCGAGGCTACGGGTGACGTCACCTCATCGGCGTCGGTCGGGCGCGACGGACGGCTGTGGATGGAGGTGCAGCTCACCGGGATCGGTTCGCCAGGGGATGTCGCTCCGGCATCGGCGCCCGTGCGGATCGGCATCGCCCCCGCAGACGGCTTCGATCTCGGCTCACACGTGAGGGTCACAGGCGAAGCCTCGGCGACGGATCCGGGGGAGAGGTCGGCACTGGTCGTGTACGCGAGTGCGGCGGCGGTCGAGGCTCCTGCGTCCGGGGTGTTCGCGGTGGCCGCCGATCTCCGCGCCGGGTTCGTGGAGCGGTCATCGATGCTTCCCGACCCCGGGGCGGGTCTGCTCCCCGGCCTTGCCGTCGGGGACACCCGAGCGGTGTCGATGGAACTCAACGACGACATGCGCACCAGTGGGCTCAGCCACCTCACCGCGGTATCAGGGGCGAACTGCGCGATCGTCGTCGGCGCGGTGTTCTGGCTCGCCGCGTGGTGCGGGGCGGGGCGTGCGGTCCGAGTGATCAGTGCCGCCGTCGGGCTGGCCGGGTTCGTCATCCTGGTCACCCCCGAGCCCAGCGTGATCCGAGCGGCCGTCATGGCCGGCGTCGCGATGATGTCCGTCCTGATCGGACGCCCGCGCGCGGGAGTGGGGATGCTCGCCCTCAGCGTCGTCGCGATCCTCATCGCGGACCCATGGCTCGCCTCGACTCCCGGGTTCGCGCTGTCTGCGGTGGCATCAGGGGCGCTGATCCTGCTCGCGCCACCGCTCGCGAAGGAACTCCGTCGATGGATGCCGGGACCGCTCGCACTGGCCATCGCCGTGCCTGCAGCGGCCCAGCTCGCGTGCGGCCCGATCATCGCGCTGTTCGCGGAGCAGCAATCGCTCGTGGGGCTCGTCGCGAACCTGCTCGCCGCGCCCGCGGCTCCACTCGCGACGGTCATCGGTTTGCTCGCCTGCCTCACCGCACCCGTGCCGGTCATGGCGGACCTTTTCACGGCATCAGCGTGGCTCCCTGCCGCCTGGATCTCCGAGACCGCGCATCTGACGGCCGCGCTCCCGTTCGCTCAGGTGCTCGTCGTTCCGGGTCTGCTGAGCGCCGCGGTGGTCGGGATCGTGAGCCTGGCCGCTGGCATCGTCCTCGCGGACGGTCTGCGAGCGATCCCTGCCGCTCGGGTCGCCTCCGGTGCGATCCTCACCGTCGTGCTGGCGCTCGGCTGCGCGCAGGTCGTACTGCGCGGTCCTCTGGCCGCCATGACCAACCCCGACGGCTGGGCCGTGGCGGCCTGCGATGTCGGCCAGGGCGATGCCTTCGTCATCCGTTCACAGGGGAGCATCGCGGTGATCGACACCGGACCGGACCCGGCACCACTCGCCGACTGCCTCCGAGGCCTCGGAGTGACTCGCATCGATCTGCTCGTCCTCACTCATTTCGACCTCGATCACGTCGGTGGCGTCGATGCCGTCCAGGGCATGGCCGACGTCGTTCTGCACGGACCGCCGGGCGATGTCGGAGATCAAGCGATCCTCCAACGCCTCGCGGACGGGGGAGCCACGGTGACCACGGCCTACGCGGGTCTGCGGGGTGAGCTCGGCGGAGCCTCCTGGCGGGTCCTCTGGCCCACCCGGGATCTGCGAGCGTTCCCGCCGGGCAACGACTCGAGCGTCGTGGTCGAGGTCGGCGGAGCCGAGGTGCCGCGCTCCCTGTTCCTGGGAGACCTGTCGGCGGAGGCGCAGCGAATGCTGGCGCGCACCGCTCCGCTCTCCGGTGGCTACGCCGTGGTCAAGGTGGCCCATCATGGCAGCGCCGATCAGGACGCGCAGCTGTACGCCGATCTGCGACCGACGGTGGCGCTGTTCAGCGCCGGGGCGGGAAATGACTACGGCCATCCGCGGATCGAGACACTCGACCTGCTCGGTGCGACCGGTGCGTCCGTGTTGCGCACCGATCAGCAGGGCCGGCTGCTGGTCGGGCTGCGGGAGGGCGACCTGCAGCTCTGGACCGAGAACCGGCCCCCGTGAGGCGGAGGTGGCGTCCGGGCGCACGACGAGGAGCGACGTCTGCCGCCCCCGGTAGGCTGAGTACATGGCCGCATCTCGTCCCCCCGCTCGTGGAGGTGCCAAGGCGGCGAAGATCCCGCAGGTGTCCTGGCGCGATCCGCGCCCTGCTCCGGTGGTCCTCGTTTTCGGGCCCGAAGAGGTCTGCGCCGAGCGAGCGATCGCCGGAGTCCGCGACTATCTGCGCGCCGAAGACCCGGCGCTCGAAGTCACCGACGTCCGCGCCGACGACTATGCGCCGGGCACGCTCCTCTCGCTCACCTCCCCGTCGCTCTTCGGCGAACCGCGTCTGGTGCGCGTCTCGGGAGTCGAGAAGTGCTCGGATGCCTTCCTGCAGGAGGCGGTGTCGTACCTCGAGCACCCTCAGGAGGGTGCGACGGTCATCCTCCGCCATACCGGTGCGAGTGTCCGAGGCAAGAAACTGCTCGACGCTCTGCGCGGAGGCGCCGGCGACGGCATCGAGATCCCGTGCGCCGCGATCAAGCGCGACAGCGATCGCGTCGACTTCGCGGCGGGGGAGTTCACGGCGGCGAAGAAGCGCATCGCCCCGCCCGCGCTCCGCGCTCTCGTCTCGGCATTCGCCGATGATCTGACCGAGCTCGCCGCCGCATGCCAGCAGCTCATCGGCGACGTCGAGGGAGACGTCACTGAAGACGTCGTCACCAAGTACTACGGCGGTCGAGTCGAGGTCTCGGCGTTCGTCGTCGCCGACACGGCGATCGCCGGTCGCTACGGTGAAGCGCTCGTCGCACTGCGGCACGCCCTCGCCTCCGGCGCGGACCCCGTGCCGATGGTCGCCGCCTTCGCGATGAAGCTGCGCACCATGGCCAGGGTCGCCGGCAACCGTGAGCCCAGCAGACAGCTCGCCCAGAGACTCGGCATGAAGGACTGGCAGGTCGATCGCGCTCGGCGCGACCTCGCCGGCTGGAACGAGCGCTCGCTCGGCATGGCGATCCAGGCGACGGCTCGAGCGGATGCGGAGGTCAAGGGCGCGGCCCGTGACCCGATCTTCGCGCTCGAGCGCATGCTGACCGTCATCGCCACCCGTCAGCCCTTCGGCGAGTAGCCCCGCCAGAGTCGGCCCGAGGCGTCGCGTCATCCCGATGGTCCGACGCACGTGCCCGATGCACGCGCGCGACGCACCATCGCGGCAGGTCGGGCCTCAGGCTCATGGCGCACGAAAGAGCCCGCCCCGCGAACGGGACGGGCTCTTCACACCTCAGGCGAGTCGGCTCAGAGAGCGGACACCTGCTTGGCGAGGGACGACTTGCGGTTCGCAGCCTGGTTCTGGTGGATGACACCCTTGCTGACGGCCTTGTCGAGCTTGCGGGAAGCGGCCTTCAGTGCAGCCTCGGCTGCAGCCTTGTCACCGGTGACGACAGCTGCGCGCGCAGCGCGGATGTGCGTCTTCAGCTCGCTCTTCACGGCCTTGTTGCGCTCGTGAGCCTTGTCGTTGGTCTTGTTGCGCTTGATCTGCGACTTGATGTTTGCCACGTGTGGACGCTTTCTGTACGGAGTTGTTAGGAATGCCGGCAGAAGAAGAGGGCTTCCACTCGGCGGTCGTGAGGGAAGAACCCACACGCAAGCCAAGAACCAACTCTACCAGCACTCGGGCCGATCACCCTAAACGTCGCGCTCGTGCGGCCCCGGGGTGCACAATCATCAGTATCCCGACATCATCGTCGCGACACCGACGTCAAGGAGCGACATGCGCCCTGCCCTCCCGTCTGCTCCGTCCGGGTCCACCGTGAGGCGAGTGGGTGCCCGGTGGATGACCGTGTTCACGCTGGCGTGGCTGGCGATCTGGACGGTGCAGCTCACACCGATCCAGCTGCTTCTCCCTCTTCAGCTCAACACCGCCGACGAGGACTGGATCTCGGGAGTCGTGTCTTCCGGGCTCGTGCTCGGGATCGGCGGACTCGCCGGAATCGCCGCAGGACCCGTTGCCGGTGCTCTCTCGGACCGCGCCGGCGTCGGACGTCACCGCCGCCGTCCGTGGGCGATCGGGGGAGCGCTGTTCACGGCCGCCTTCCTCGTGCTCACCGGGTTCAGCGAGGGTCCCTGGGCTGTCGGCGCCTCCTGGGTCGGGGTGATGATCGGAGCCGCCGTCTCGGCTGCCGCCTTCACCGCGCTGATCGCCGATCAGCTCCCGGTATCGCAGCGGGGCGCGGCATCGGCTGCCGTCGGCTCCGGTCAGGCCGTCGGGATCGTCCTCGGCGTCGGACTCGTGGTGCTCCTCGGCCTGGGCATCCGCGAGGGATACCTGCTGCTCGCCGCGGTCATCGCCGTCGTCGGAACAGCTGCGGCACTGGTCCTCCCCGACCCTGCGGCCTCCGAAGCGGCAACACCACAGAAAAGTCCGCGCGATCGTCACCTGCTCGCCTCGCTCCGCGACAGGGACTTCGCGTGGATGCTCTCCGGCCGCTTGGTGACCAACATCGGCAACGCTCTCGGCACCGCCCTCTTCCTCTTCTTCCTCTTGCATGGACTGCACCAGGAGCAGGTGGATGCCGAGGGCAACCTGCTGCTCCTGATCGTGGTCTATACGGTGTTCGTGGTCATCGCGTCCGTGGTCACCGGCATCCTCTCGGATCGCACCGGCAACCGGCGCACGCTGACCATCGCCGCCACCGTCGTCCAGGCGGCGTCGGGCGTCGTGATCGCCGTGGTGCCGACCTTCGAGGCGACGATGGTCGCCGCAGCGCTCATGGGACTCGGCTACGGCGCGTTCTCGACGGTCGGGCTCGCGTTCGCCGCCGACCTGCTGCCGGACGAGAAGGACCACGCCAGAGATCTCGGCATCGTCTCGGTGACCGCGGCTCTCGGTCAGCTCATCGGTCCCGTGCTCGGGGCGGGGCTGGTGGCTCTCGTAGGCGGGTTCTGGCTGGTTTTCGCTGCGGCCGCGGTGCTGTCACTCGTCGGGGGCGCGCTCACTGCTCTCGCGAAGCAACCCGCTCGAGCTCCGCTGCCGCGTCCATGACCGCCGCGTCCGTGACCGCCGCATCCGACCCGCTCTCGATCATCGCGACGGCGAGGCGCAGCACGGCGTTGAAGATCTGCGGCCGCATCGCGGTCACGAGGTGCGTCGTCCGCGGGACGATGATGAGCTCCGAATGCGGAGCCAGCCGCTGGAACAGCGCTTCGTTCACGCGCAGCTGATCCCACTGCCCGTTGACGAACCAGAGCGGGACCCTGATCCTCGCCACCGCGGTCGCGAGGTCGAGTGTCGAGAGGCTGCGGAGCGCCGTGTCCTGGGTGTCGAGCGCGTAGCCTCCGGCTGCGAAGTCGAAGCGCGTCTCTTCGGGGATGGTCGCCGCGAGGATCCGCTTCGTGATCCACATCCCTCGGTCAGGCAGACGATCGACCGCCCGGGCGATCGCCCGATAAGCCGAGAGACCGGCGCCGCGGGGGAGCGACGTGCAGGAGGCGGCGACGAGCCCGGCGACCTGAGGCGTGTCGGCACCGCCGACGTAGGCGAGTGAGAGAAGCCCGCCCATCGAATGGCCGACCAGCAGCACCGGGCCCCGCGTCGCCGCGTCGCGCACGGCGACGTCGATCGTGTGCAGGGCCTCGTGGAGGGTGAAGTCCTCGAACATCCGGCTGCCGTGCCCTGGGAGATCGACCGCGGTGGCCGCTATGCCCTGCTCCTCGAGGAAGGCGAGCTGCGACCTCCACATCGTCGCAGACGTGCGGATGCCGTGCACGAGGACGATCTGGACGCTCACGCGTTCAGCATAGAGAAAGCGGGGCCGGTGGATGAACCACCGACCCCGCCCGTGAAGCTCTGACGAGTCAGGCTTCGAGTGGATTACTTCTCGTATCCCACGTTCTCCACCGGCGTGATGCCGAAGAGGTCGAGTCCGGAGTACGGCTCGGGGGTGAGGTTGGCGAGACCCTCCTTGACGGTCCAGATCTCCGGGCCGTTGAGGACCGGGATGATGCCCCAGGTCTCGGCGAAGATCTGGGACTCCATCTCCATGGCCTTCTTGGTCTGCTCTTCCGGGTCGGAGATCGTCTCCAGCTCCTCGTGGATCATCTTGTCGATCTCCGGCGTGCCGGTGCCCGACAGGTTCAGGCCGCTGTCCGAGCAGTACAGCTGGCAGAACCAGGCAGCACCGAACGGGTCGGACGACGTGAAGGAGAGGAAGAAGATGTCACCGTTCTGCGTGGTGTAGTCCTCGGCGAAGTCGGCGGACGGACGGGTGTCGATCGTCACCTCGACGCCGACCTCCTTCAGCTGCGCCTGCACGGCGAGCGAACGAGCGCGAGCCGTCTCGGTGTCGGAGTGGTTCGGGAAGACGAGCGACAGGCGCTCACCGTCCTTCTCGCGGATGCCGTCGTCGCCGACGACCCAGCCGGCCTCATCGAGGAGCTTGTTGGCACCGTCGACGTCGCCGTCCTTGCGGCCGGCCTCTTCCAGAGCGTTGACGTAGTTCGGCTGGAACGAGAACAGCGTGAGAGACCCTGCGGGCTCCTCGGTGTAGTTCAGCCCGTTGAAGACGATCTCCTTGACCTGCTCGATGCTGATCGCCTCGAAGATCGCCTTGCGGACGTTGAGGTCGGCCAGCACGGGGTTGGCCGAGTTCAGCGTGAAGATCGCGTTTCCGGTCGCCTGGCCCTTGTAGGTCTCGACGCCCTCGAGGCCCTCGACCTGCGCGAGCAGCTCGGCGCTGCCCGTCTCGGCCATGTCGACCTCGCCGTTGCGCAGCGCGTTGACGGCGGCGGTCGGCTCCATCTGGATGAAGCTCACCTTGTCGAGCAGGGGAGCGTTGCCCCACCACTTCTCGTTCGGGACGAGAGTCACGACGCCACCGGTCTTGTCGTACTCGTCGACCGTGTAGGGACCGGCTGCCCACTCCGGGTGCCAGTCGCCGAGGAACGCGGTGTTGAAGAGCTCGGGCGTGTTGACGTCCGGGTGCAGCAGCTGCGAGTAGACCATCTCGGGCCAGGCGAACTCGCCCTTGAAGGTCACGATGACGTCGCGGTCGTTCTCGCCGGCCTCGACGGACTCGATCTCCTTCCAGCCGTCGGTGGCGTTGGGCTGGTACTCCTCGTTCTCGCCGCTGTTCGCTTCCCAGGTGGCCTTGAACGCGGTGACGTCGATGGGGGTTCCGTCGTTCCAGACGGCCTTCTCGTTGACCTTGAAGTGCAGGACGGTCTTGCCGTCCTCGATGCCGAACGAGTAGTCGTCGAGGTACGCGTCGTTCTTCTTGACGGTGCCGTCGGGATCCATGAGGAGGATCTGCGGGCGGAACCACGTCGCGATCTGGGTGACGCGCGCGTCACCGTCGCTGTGGAAGTAGTTCAGCTGCTCGGCGATGTTCGAGACGGGGATGCGGAGCTCGCCACCCTCTGCGAGGTTCTCGCGGGGCTGCGGGTTGTAGTCCGCACCCTCGACCGTCTGGGCTTCGCCTTCGCCGTTGTCGCCGCCGCCGTTGCCTGCCGGTGCGCACCCGCTCATGACGAGTGCGAAGGCGGCGCCGAGAGCAGCGATGCCCATCAGCTTCTGATGCCGTTTCATGGTACTCCTTAGTGCCTGTCGGCCTTACTTGGGATAGGGGCAGACTAACCCCGCTACTCGCGGGCGAAACCCCTGGGACACGGAACCGTTATCGGACCGTGCACAACGGTGCGGGTCAGCTCGCGGCGACTGCCTCGGCGTCGAATCCTTCGACGGGGAGGATGATCCGCTCGCGCGTGCGCTCGAGGTCGGGATCCGGGATCGGGATCGCTGACAGCAGCGCCTTGGTGTACGGATGCTGCGGATCGTCGAAGACCTGATCGACGTCACCGTGCTCCACGAAGGCGCCCTTGTACATCACGGCGACGCGGTCGGCGATGTGCCTGACGACCGCGAGATCGTGCGCCACGAAGAGGTACGAGAGGCCGAGCTTCGCCTTCAGCTCGTCGAGCAGGTTGATCACGCCGGCCTGGATCGAGACGTCGAGCGCCGAGACAGGCTCGTCCAGGACGACGATCTTCGGGTTCGTCGACAGCGCGCGGGCGATGCCGATGCGCTGTCGCTGGCCTCCCGAGAACGCCTGCGGGAAGCGGTCGCTGTGCGCAGGGTCGAGGCCCACGAGGCCCATGAGCTCTTCGACGCGGTCGAACACGTCATCCTTGCTCATCCCGATCGCGAACATCGGCTCCGCGATGATGTCCCAGACCGTCATACGCGGGTCGAGCGCGCCCATCGGATCCTGGAACACGATCTGCAGATCCCGCCGGAGCTTGCGTTCCTCGGCTCTGTTCTTGATGTCGGCGACGCTGGTACCGCCGATCCTGATGTCGCCGTTCTCCTGGGCCACGAGGTCCATGATCTGCAGCAGGGTGGTGGTCTTCCCGCTGCCGGACTCGCCGACGATCGCCAGGGTCTCGCCCTGGCGGATGTCGAAGCTGATGCCCTTGACCGCGTGAACCTCGCCGACCTTTCGCTTGAACAGCGCACCCTTCATCAGCGGGAAGGTCTTGTTGAGATTGACGGCCTCAAGGGTGATCGGTCGGTCCTCGCGCGGCACCTTGGCGAGTCCGCTCTCGGGGATCTCGGGGATCGGGAACACCGGCAGTCCGCCGATCCGCCCCTCGTCGTCGATGTCGTCCGCGCGGATGCACGCCACCGAGTGGTCGGTGTGGCCGCCGGTGGTGACGGGGAGCAGGTCGGGCTCGCGCTGCACGCATGCCTCGATCGCGATGGGGCACCGCGCAGCAAACGGGCAGGCGTCCGGGAGATTGATCAACAGCGGCGGATTGCCCTTGATCGGGATCAGCGGCACCTTCTCGGTCTTGTCGACCCGAGGGATGGCTCCGAGGAGTCCGATCGAGTACGGCATCCGGGTCCGGTAGAAGAGCTCGCGCACCGGCGCCTGCTCGACGGGCTTGCCGGCGTACATCACCAGCACGTCATCGGCGGTCTTCGCGACCACGCCCATGTCGTGCGTGATGATGATCATGGCGGCGCCGGTCTCCTCCTGGGCCTTCTCCATGAGCTCGAGGATCTGGGCCTGGATGGTGACGTCGAGTGCAGTCGTCGGCTCGTCGGCGATGATCAGCTTCGGGTTGTTGGCCATCGCGATCGCGATCACGACACGCTGACGCATCCCGCCGGAGAACTCGTGCGGGAAGGATTTCATGCGGCGTTCCGCTTCCGGGATGCCCACGAGGTTCAGAAGCTCGACGGAGCGATCCCACGCGTCCTTCTTCGACAGGCGACGGTGCACGGTGAGCGCCTCGATCAGCTGATCGCCGATCGTGAAGACAGGGGTGAGCGAGGTGAGCGGGTCCTGGAAGACCATCGCCATGCCGTTGCCGCGGATCACCGACAGCTGCTTGTCGGACTTGCCGAGCAGCTCCTGTCCGTCGTAGATGATGGAGCCGCTGATCTTGGCGTTGTCGTCGAGGAGTCCCATGATCGCCAGCGACGTCACGGACTTGCCCGAGCCGGATTCGCCGACGATGCCGAGGGTCCTGCCCTCTTCGAGGTCGAACGAGACACCTCGCACAGCGTCGACACGGCCCGCCTCGGACGGGAAGCTGACCCTGAGGTCACGGACGGACAGGACAGTACTCATGCGCGACCTCCAGCCGCCGAGGTCGGATCGAGGGCGTCGCGCAGACCGTCGGCGATGAGGGCCATCGAGACGGTGAGCAGCGTGAGCGCCGCCGCGGGGAAGTAGAACAGCCACGGCGCACTGACGAGCGTGCTCGAGCCGTACCCGATGAGTGCGCCGAGAGACACGTCGGGGAGCTTCACGCCGAACCCGAGGAATGACAGGGCCGTCTCGGTGAGGACGGCCGAGACCACTCCGAGTGTGAAGTTGATCACGAGCAGTGAGCCGATGTTCGGCAGCATGTGGCGGAGCACGATGCGCATGCCCGAGAGGCCCGCGTATCGGGCTGCGTGCACGTACTCGCGCTCGCGGATCGACAATGACAGGGTCCAGATGATCCGGGCGGGGAAGAACCAGCCGACGACGAAGATCATGACGAGCGAGATGACGAGCCAGTTGCCGCCGGCGTCGTTGGAGATCATCGCGAGGATCAGGAAGTTGGGGATCACCATCATGAAGTGGATGATCGCCAGCATGACCTTTTCGTAGCGACCGCCGAAGTAGGCGGCTGTCGCGCCGACGATCGCCGAGACGACCGTCGTTCCGATCGCGACGAGCGCCGCGATCATCATGGAGCGCTGGAGTCCGACGGCGACCTGGGCGAAGTTGTCGTTGCCCGACCCGTTCGTCCCGAACCAGTGCTCGGCCGACGGTCCCTTGCGCAGCGCCAGGAAGTCGAGGTCGGTATGCGAATACGGGGAGAGCAGCGGTCCGAGGATCGCGAAGAGCACCAGCAGCGCCAGGATGACGATGCCGATCAGTGCGCCGCGGTTGCGCAGGAAGCGACGCGTGTACAGCGTCAGCATCGAGGTGCGCTTGCGGTTCCTCGGCCTCTCGGGCTCGGCGATCTCGGGGGAGACCCCGATCGATTCCAGGGACATCAGCTCACCCGCACTCTCGGATCGAGGACCACGACGGCCACGTCGGCGAGGATCGCGCCGATCGCCGTCATCAGGGCGCCGAAGGCCGCGACTGCGACCACGCCGTGAATGTCGTTGTTGTTGAGGGTCTGGATGAAGTAGCGACCCATCCCGTTCCAGTTGAAGATCGTCTCAGTCAGCACTGCGCCGGTGAACACGGCGGGGATCGTGAACGCGACCTGAGTCGTGACCGGGATGAGCGACGTCCGCAGCGCGTGCTTGCGGATGGCCTGCTGCTTGGTCAGCCCCTTGGCCCGCGCGGTGCGGACGTAGTCGGCCTTGATGTTGTCGAGCAGCAGTGAGCGCTGCAGGAAGTGGATCGAGGCGTATCCGGTGAGCACGAGACCGAGGGTGGGCAACGTCAGATGCTGCAGCACATCTATGAGCACCGGGAAGAACCCCTCCACCCCCTGGCTCGAGGAACCCGTCACATAGAACACGGTCGTTCCGACCGCCGAGTTGAAGTTGATCGCGAGGAGCACCAGGGCGAAGCCCGCGACCACGGTCGGGATGTTCATCGTGATGATGCTCGAGCCCTGGCCGATGCGGTCTGCGAGCTTGTACTGGCGCGAGGCCGTGTAGACGCCCAGCGCGATGCCGAGGATGGTCGTGATGATGGTCGCGCCGAGGACCAGCTCCGCACTGATCCAGACCCGATAGGCGACCTGCTCGTTGACGGACTCCCCGGTCGGGCCGACGCCCCAGTCCCACCGGAAGAGGATGCTGGAGAACCAGGTCCACCAGCGCTCGATGAGCGGAACGGACTCGCTGAGATTGCGCGGAACGAGGAGCGCGTCGATCTGCTCCGGTGAGAGCGGTGGTCGGCGTCCGACGTAGTTGTTCTCAGGATCGAGATACAGCCACGCGAGGAAGTACGTGATGTTCGTCGCGAGGACGATCATCAGCACCCACCCCAGCAGGCGGCGCAACAGATACTTGATCAAGGTGTTGATTCTTTCTCTTCAACAGGCGCGCACGGGATCTGCCGACGCAACGCTGAGCCGGGAAGACAGTCAATCACCATCTGCCGATCTGCGCGACACGACGCCTGCACGTGGTCTGTGACGGAGTCTCATCGCTTGCGGGATCCGGTGTCACGGATAGCTCCCGGGCAACCCCGGCAGAATATCACCGGGTTCGGCGAATCGAGCATTAGGGGCGCCTCACCGTAGAATCGACAGGACATGTCACCACGCGCCCTCACTCCGCTTCAGCCTGCCGCGACGCCTTCGGCGCAGATCCGCAACTTCTGCATCATCGCGCATATCGACCACGGCAAGTCGACGCTCGCCGACCGCATGCTCCAGATCACCGGCGTGGTCTCGGATCGCGACATGCGCGCCCAGTACCTGGACCGCATGGACATCGAGCGCGAGCGTGGCATCACGATCAAGAGCCAGGCGGTGCGGATGCCGTGGGAGATCGACGGCGAGACCTTCGCGCTCAACATGATCGACACGCCGGGCCACGTCGACTTCACCTACGAGGTGTCGCGGTCCCTTGCCGCCTGTGAGGGCGCGATCCTGCTGGTCGACGCGGCTCAGGGCATCGAGGCCCAGACGCTGGCGAACCTCTACCTCGCTCTCGAGAACGACCTGCACATCATCCCGGTGCTCAACAAGATCGATCTGCCGGCCGCTGACCCCGACAAGTACGCGAAGGAGCTGGCGTCCCTGATCGGCGGCAAGCCGGAAGACGTCCTGCGCGTCTCGGGAAAGACCGGCGTGGGGGTCGAGGAGCTGCTCGACCGCCTGGTCAAGGAGATCCCGGCACCCGTCGGCGACGCCGACGCGCCTGCCCGAGCGATGATCTTCGACTCCGTCTACGACGCCTACCGCGGTGTCGTCACCTACGTCCGCATGATCGACGGCAGCCTGTCGCCCCGCGAGCGCATCCAGATGATGTCCACGGGCGCTACCCACGAGGCGCTCGAGGTCGGCGTGTCGAGTCCCGAGCCGGTGCCCACCAAGGGTCTGGGTGTCGGCGAGGTCGGCTACCTCATCACCGGCGTGAAGGACGTGCGTCTCTCCAAGGTCGGCGACACCGTCACGACGGCGCGCAGGCCCGCAACCGAGGCCCTCGCCGGCTACACCGATCCCAAGCCGATGGTGTTCTCGGGGGTCTACCCGATCGACGGCAGCGACTACGCGGAGCTGCGCGAGGCGCTCGACAAGCTCAAGCTCTCCGACGCCTCACTGCAGTACGAGCCGGAGACCTCGGTCGCCCTCGGCTTCGGGTTCCGCTGCGGATTCCTCGGTCTCCTGCACCTCGAGATCATCACCGAGCGCCTCGAGCGCGAGTTCGGCCTCGATCTCATCACCACGGCGCCCAGCGTCATCTACGAGGTGCTCACGAGCGACACGGGGGAGACGGTCACCGTCACGAACCCGAGCGAGTACCCGGACGGACGCATCGGATCTGTCTCCGAGCCGATGGTGAAGACGGCGATCCTGCTGCCGAAGGACTACGTGGGCACGGTCATGGAGCTCTGCCAGTCGCGTCGCGGAGCACTGCTGGGCATGGAGTACTTCTCCGAGGAGCGCGTGGAGCTCCGCTACATGATGCCGCTCGGTGAGATCGTCTTCGACTTCTTCGACCAGCTCAAGTCCAAGACCCAGGGCTATGCCTCGCTCGACTACGAGCCCGCCGGACAGCAGGAGGCGGACCTGGTCAAGGTCGACATCCTGTTGCAGGGCGACAAGGTCGACGCGTTCAGCTCGATCGTGCACCGCGACAAGGCCTACGCCTACGGCACGCTGATGACGGAGCGACTGCGCAAGCTGATCCCTCGCCAGAACTTCGAGGTGCCGATCCAGGCCGCCATCGGCGCCAGGATCATCGCCCGCGAGACGATCAGGGCGCTGCGCAAGGACGTGCTCGCCAAGTGCTACGGCGGTGACATCAGTCGCAAGCGCAAGCTCCTCGAGAAGCAGAAGGAGGGCAAGAAGCGCATGAAGATGGTCGGTCGCGTCGAGGTGCCGCAGGAGGCGTTCATCGCCGCCCTCTCCGGTGACGTCGAGGGCAAGGACAAGAAGTAGGACCCCGCGAGTCGGGGCTGTCCGGCGCGTGGGGGTGATCGTCCAGGTGACGGGAAGTAGGCTGGTTCTCATGCGGCGCGGGACTTTCCGAGACGACACGGTGGACTATGCGGCCGTGGGTGCTACCCACGCCCCCGATCTGATGCAGTACCCGCCGGAGCGCAGCATCCCGGCGGAGAATTCCTGGCGCATCGGCAGCGGCGCGGAGCGATTCCAGACCGCCGGCGATGCACTCCTGACCTGGACCGCCCAGCGGGCCGCTGGTCTCAGCATCGACGATGTGCGGCCGGCTCCCGGTCCCGCATATGCAGGCGTCAGCTTCGATGCCGAGGGCACGCCGATCGCTCCGAGCAAGAACGACGTCGAGCAGCGTTTCGATGCCGAGGGCACCCCTTTCGCAGGCCCTGGCATGACGCTGCGGCTGCACGGCAGGGTGAGCGGCATGCGAGCGGATGCCGAACTTCGTGTGATCTCCGTGACGGAGGAGAAGCGCCGAATCGGATTCGTCCTGGGTACCGTCGGCGGATCCGTGGTGCGCGGCGAGGAGTCCTTCGACATCGACTGGCGTGAGGACAACGACGAGGTGTGGTTCTCCGTCCGTGCCTTCGACGCCCCCAACTCCCTGCTCTATCGCCTCGTGCCCGCTCTTGTGAAGCGGCGGCGGCGCGAGCTGTTCGCCCGCTACCTGAGGGCGATCTCCCCGCTCTACGCGACCCCCGTCTGATGGCCGTACACCTCTGATGGCCGGTCCTCTCCCTCTCGGAGATCCGGCACCGGCCGACGGCAGTCTCCCGTCCGACCTCTCGGTCGATCCCGCCGTGCCGTTCTCGGCCTACCTCCACGTCCCGTTCTGCCGGGTGCGCTGCGGGTACTGCGACTTCAACACCTACACGTCGGGTGAGCTGCGCGGAGCGAAGCAGGAGGACTACGCCTCGACCCTGATCACGGAGATCGACCTCGCTGCACGCGTGCTCGCGGACGCCGGTCGCCTGCGTCCGATGGACACGGTCTTCTTCGGCGGAGGCACACCCACCCTGCTGCCGGCGGGCGACCTCGCACGGATGCTGGATGCCGCCACCGATGCATTCGGCCTGGCTGACGGTGCCGAGGTGACGGTCGAGGCGAACCCCGACACCGTGACGCCCGAGGTGGTGCGCACGCTCGCCGACGCCGGCGTCACGCGCCTCTCCATCGGGATGCAGTCGGCGGTGCCCCATGTGCTGGCAGCGCTCGACCGCACCCACCGCCCCGAGAACGTGACGACCGCCGTCGCAGCAGCCAAAGACGCCGGGCTCGCGGTCAGCGTCGACCTCATCTACGGAGCGCCCGGTGAGACGCTCGCCGATTGGGAGTCGTCGCTCGACGCGGCGCTGGCGCTCGAGTCCGATCACATCTCGGCGTATGCGCTGATCATCGAGGACGGCACCAAGCTCGCCAGGCAGATCCGGCGTGGCGAGGTGCCCATGCCGGACGACGACCTGCAGGCCGACATGTACGAGCTCGCGGACGCCCGTCTCGGGGCAGCCGGGTTCGAGTGGTACGAGATCAGCAACTGGGCCCGCTCCGAGGGGGAGCGCTCGCGCCACAATCTGGCCTACTGGCGCGGGCACGACTGGTGGGGATTCGGGCCGGGTGCACACAGCCACGTCGCGGGCCTGCGCTGGTGGAATGTCAAGCACCCGGCCGCGTACGCCCAGCGCCTGGCCGCAGGGGAGTCCCCGGCAGCGGGTACCGAACGGCCCGACCTGGAATCGGCGACGCTGGAGCGCGTGCTGCTGCTGAGCCGGATCAGGGAGGGCATCGCGGTGGCGGATCTCGCGCCCGCGAAGCGCACGAGAGTCGCCGGTCTCATCGCCGACGGGCTCGTCGACCCCGCCGCGGCCGTGCGCGGACGCGTGCAGCTCACACTGCGCGGGCGCCTTCTCGCCGACGCGGTCGTGCGCGAACTCACCGACTGAGCCGACTGCCATGGCCGCGGATCACCGATACGCGCGCATCGGCGGGTAGAATTGGCACTCGAAGCCAGTGAGTGCCAAGGGGAGGGAGTTGCGATGGTCAGTGAAAGAGGCCTCCAGGTTCTTCGCGCGATCGTGCAGGACTACGTCGAGACGCACGAACCCGTCGGCAGCCGATCCATCGTCGACCGCTACTCCTTCGGGGTGTCGGCCGCGACGATCCGCAACGACATGGCCCTGCTCGAAGACGAAGAGCTGATCACCGCACCGCACACGTCGTCGGGACGCGTCCCCACAGACAAGGGATACCGCGTCTTCGTCGACCACCTCGCTCAGCTGCGCCCCCTTTCGGTCGCGCAGCGCACGGCGATCGAGTCGTTCCTCACCGCACCGTCGGACCTGGACGACCTGATGGTCCGCACGGTCCGCGTGCTGACGCAGCTGACGGGTCAGGTCGCGCTCGCGCAGTACCCGTCCTTCGCGCGTGCCCACCTGACGCATCTCGAGCTCGTGGCGCTCGCCCCCAACCGCCTGCTCATCGTGCTCGTCACCGACGCGGGCGGGGTCTCGCAGCGCATCGCGCCGCTGCCGGTCGACGTCGACGAGGCGGACATGGGTCTGCTGCGGGCGCGGCTGTCGGCACTCATCACCGGTCGCGCGGTCAGCGACGCGGCCGAGCGACTGCAGGCGCTTCTCGCTGGGGACGCGCACGCCCAGGATGTGGTCCTTCGCGCTCTGGCGACCATCGTCATCGACGAGCTCGGCGCCTTCCGTCAGGAGCGCCTGGTGATGGCCGGAGCAGCGACTCTGGCTCGACGCGAGCAGGACTTCCGCGGCAGCATCCACCCGCTGCTCGAGGCGATCGAGGAGCAGGTGACGCTGCTGCGCCTGATGAGCGAGATGGAGGCGGACGCGCACGGTCTCGCCGCGAGCATCGGCACCGAGAACGCCTCGTTCGGGCTCGGCGAGGCATCGATCGTCGCCAGCAACTACGCCGCACCCAGCGGCACGGCGCGCGTCGGCGTCATGGGGCCGACGCGCATGGACTACCCGAGCAATCTCGCGGCCGCGCGGGCTGTGGCCCGCTACCTCTCGCGGATGCTCGACGAAGACGAGGCGTCCCGCTGACGCGGCCGCCCAGAGACAGCACACGCAGAAGGGCCATTGTGGCAGATCACTACGAGGTACTCGGCGTCTCCCGCGACGCCTCCACCGACGAGATCAAGAAGGCGTATCGCCGCCTCGCACGTCAGCTCCACCCGGATGTGAACCCGGGAGAGGATGCGGCCGAGCAGTTCAAGCTCGTCACCCACGCCTACGACGTCCTCAGCGACGACGACTCCCGTCGTCGCTACGACATGGGCGGCGGAGACGGCGCGGCCGGCAACTTCCAGGGCTTCGGCGGCTTCGGCGACATCTTCGAGACTTTCTTCGGCGCCGGTCAGGGAGGGGGTCGCGGCGCGCGTCCCCGGTCACGGCGGGAGCGCGGTCAGGATGCCCTGGTGCGGGTCACCCTCGACCTCGGCGACGTGGTCTTCGGTGCGCACCGCGACATCGAGGTCGACACCGCCGTCCTCTGCGAGACCTGCAATGGCTCGTGCTGTCAGGAAGGCACCTCGCCCGTCACCTGCGACATCTGCGGCGGCACGGGACACGTCCAGCGCCAGGTGCGCAGTCTGCTCGGCAACGTCGTCACCTCCCAGCCCTGCGGCACCTGCGAGGGATACGGCACGACGATCCCGTACCCCTGCGGCACCTGCGGAGGCCAGGGCCGAGTGCGGTCCCGCCGCACCGTCTCGCTCGACATCCCCGCCGGCGTCGAGACCGGTCTGCGTCTGCAGCTCCCCGGCTCCGGCGAGGTCGGCAAGGCGGGCGGTCCGAACGGTGACCTGTACGTCGAGGTGACCGTGAACCCGCATCCGTCCTTCAGCCGCGATGGCGACGACCTGCTCGCGACGCTCGAGGTCTCGATGCCCGATGCGATCCTCGGCACCGAGACGACGATCCAGGGGCTCGACGGCGAGGTCGACCTCGAGATCCGCTCCGGAGTGCAGTCGGGCGATGTCCTGACCATCAAGGGCCGAGGTATCACGCCGCTGCGGGGCACCCAGCGCGGAGACCTCCGCGTCGGCGTGCAGGTCGTGACCCCGACCAAGCTCGATTCCGCGCAGCGCGCCCTCATCGAGGACTTCGCCAAGAAGACCAAGGCTCCGGGTCCGCAGCTGGCGCAGTTCCAGCAGGGGCTGTTCTCGAAGCTGCGCGACCGCTTCCGCTCGCACTGATCGGGCACCGGCATGGCACTGCACTTCCTCGTCGAGACATCGTCGGATGCCGCGGTCGGCGACCTCGTCTCCCTCACCGGCGCCGAGGCCAAGCACGCGGCGGTCGTGCGCCGTCTTCGCGTCGGCGAGACCGTGACGGTCGGCGACGGCGCGGGCGTATGGCTCGCCGGCGTCGCCGAGGAGGTGTCGCCGTCCCGGGTCGACGTCCGCGTGTCCGAGCGGTCGACGCAGGAGGCCCCGAGTCCGCGGATCGTCCTCGTGCAGGCTCTGGCCAAGGGTGATCGTGACGAGCTCGCGGTGCAGGCCGCCTGTGAGCTCGGAGTGGACGAGATCGTGCCGTGGCAGGCGAGTCGCAGCATCTCCCGCTGGGACGGCCCGAAGGCGGTCAAGGGACGTGAGCGCTGGGCGACGATCGTCCGCGAGGCGGCCAAGCAGGCCCATCGGCGGTGGGTGCCGGAGGTCGCGGTGCCCGCGTCGACATCCGATCTCGCCGCCCGCGTCTCGACTCAGCGGGTCCTGCTGCTCGATCCCGGTGCGCCCGCCCGGCTCTCGGAGCTCGAACCGGACGGACGCGACGTCGTGCTGGTCGTCGGTCCGGAGGGCGGCATCTCGGACGACGAGATCGCGAAGCTGGTCGCCGCCGGCGCGGAGCGCGTGCTGCTCGGCGACACGGTCCTGCGCACCTCCACGGCAGGTCCCGCGGCGATCGCCGTGCTCTCGGTCGCGCTCGGCCGGTGGTGAGAAGGCTTCGGTCCGCGCCGCATGGCGGTCAGTAGACTGGAAGCATGTCCGAGCCCTCGATCTTCACGCGCATCCTGAACGGCGACATCCCGGGTGAGATCCTGCTGGACACCGGCCGGGTCTTCGCGATCCGCGACATCGACCCGCAGGCGCCGCTGCACGCGCTGGTGATCCCGAAGACCGAGGACTACCGCGACGTCACCGAACTCGCCGCCGGCGACCCCGGTCTGCTGGCCGAGATGGTCGCCGCCGCGAAGCAGCTCGCCTCCGAGCATGCGAACGGCGAGTACCGCCTCATCTTCAACAACGGCGCGAGCGCCGCCCAGTCCGTCTTCCACGTGCACGCCCATGTGCTCGGCAACATCGAGGAGAACAAGCTCGTTGGCTTCTGACGAAAACGACCCCGTGACCGCATCCGACACCGCCGTCGAGAAGATCTATGCCGACGGTGTCGCCATGGTGCAGCTGCTCGGCCCGCAGGACCGCCTGCTCCGGATGCTCGAGAAGGAGCACCGGGACGTGCAGGTGCTCGTGCGCGGCAACGAGATCACGCTGTCGGGCGCACCCGACGCCGTGGCGAAGGCGAAGTCCCTCGTGGACGAGCTGATGACGATGACGAAGGCCGGACACGACCTCGCACCGAGCGATGTCGCGAGCTCCGCCCGCATGCTCCGCACCGACGGCGGCCCGCGGCCGAGCGAGGTGCTCGGCGAGGCGATCCTCTCGACCAGGGGCAAGGTGATCCGTCCGAAGACCCTCGGTCAGAAGGAGTATGTCGACGCGATCGAGGAGAACACGATCGTCTTCGGGATCGGGCCCGCGGGAACCGGCAAGACCTACCTCGCGATGGCGAAGGCCGTCCAGGCGCTGCAGCGCAAGGAGGTCACGCGGATCATCCTGACGCGTCCGGCCGTCGAGGCAGGGGAGCGACTGGGCTTCCTGCCCGGCACCCTCACCGACAAGATCGACCCGTACCTGCGGCCGCTCTACGACGCTCTGAACGAGATGATGGACCCCGAGATCGTCCCGCGCCTGATGGCGACGGGAACCATCGAGGTCGCACCTCTCGCCTACATGCGCGGACGCACGCTCAACGACTCGTTCGTGGTGCTCGACGAGGCGCAGAACACCACGCCGGAGCAGATGAAGATGTTCCTCACCCGTCTCGGCTTCGGGTCGAAGATGGTCGTCACCGGTGACATCACGCAGGTGGACCTGCCCCAGGGATCGTCCGGGCTGCGCCTCGTGACCCGAGTGCTGGACGGCATCGACGACATCCACTTCGCCCGACTGACGAGCGACGATGTCGTGCGTCACTCGCTGGTCGGACAGATCGTCGACGCGTACAGCCAGTATGACGAGCGTCGCACGGCGCAGCGCTACGAGCGCGAGCAGGCGGCCGAGTTCGCCAACCGCGCCGACCGCCGAGGCGCACAGCGACCAGGACCCCGGGACCGGATGCCGAAACGCGGCCTCTCCTGATGAAACGAGCACAGTCATGATCGAGATCAACAACGAGTCGGCGATCGACGTCGACGAGCCCGTGCTGCAGCGGCTGACCGACTTCAACCTCGCCCAGATGCATGTCAGCCCCGATGCCGAGGTCGCGATCGTCCTCGTCGACGAGGCTGCGATGGAGGCGCTGCACGTGCAGTGGATGGACGAGCCGGGACCGACGGATGTGCTCAGCTTCCCGATGGACGAGCTGCGCCCCGGCACGGAGGACCGCCCGACCGCGCCCGGCCTGCTCGGCGACATCGTGCTCTGCCCGCAGGTCGCCGAGGCGCAGGCGCAGGCCGCCGGTCACACGCTGATGGACGAGCTGATCCTCCTCACCACCCACGGACTGCTGCACCTGCTCGGGTTCGATCACGCCGAGCCCGACGAGGAGCGCGAGATGTTCGGGCTGCAGAAGGAGCTCATCCAGGGCTTCGCCGCGGCTGAACGTCGACGATGACCGCGGCTTTCCTGCTCGCGGGCGCCGTCCTGCTCGTCGCCTTCGGCGGACTCATGGCCGCGATCGACGCGGCCTTCGGTGTCACGTCGCGCTCCGACATCGCGGAGATGGGCACGGAGGGACGCAACGCCGCGCAGCTGACCCGCATCGCCGCCGACACCGACGCCCACGTCAACGCGGTCGCGTTCATCCGAGTGCTGACCGAGACTGCGGCTGCTGTGCTCGTCACGGTCGCCTTCAGCATCCTGTTCGACAACATCTGGTGGGCGATGCTCGCCGCCGCCCTGCTCATGACCGGAATCAGCTTCGTGCTCGTCGGAGCGAGCCCTCGGTCGTTCGGACGCCACCACGCCGAGGGGATGCTCCGGGTCAACGCGCCGGTCGTCCGTGGCCTGCGCATCATCCTCGGCCCCCTCGCGCAGGGACTCGTGGTGCTCGGGAATCGTGTCACCCCTGGACGGGGGCGCAGCTCGTTCACCTCAGAGGAGCAGCTGCTGAGCATGGTCGACGAGGCCGCGTCGAACGACCTCATCGAGGCCGACGACCGCGATCTCATCCACTCGGTCTTCGACTTCACGGATCAGTTCGTGCGTGCCGTGATGGTGCCCCGCACCGAGATGGTCACGGTCGACGCCACAGCTACGACCAGCGAGGCGATGGCGCTGTTCCTCCAGCGCGGCGTCTCGCGCATGCCGGTCGTGGACGACGACGCCGACGATGTCGTCGGCGTCCTGTATCTCAAGGATCTGGTGCTCTTCGCGTTCCGTGACGAGAACGCCTGGCGGGCCGCATCCATCCGCCCCATCTCCCGACCCGCCACGTTCGTTCCTGAGTCGATGCGCGCCGAGACGCTGCTGCAGCAGATGAAGCGCGACGCCGTGCACGTGTGCCTGGTGATCGACGAGCACGGCGGCATCTCGGGTCTCGTGACCCTCGAGGACCTCATCGAGGAGCTCGTCGGGGAGATCTCCGACGAGTACGATCAGGTGTCGGCGGAAGTCGTCGAACTCGGCGACGGACGGTACCGGGTCAGCTCCCGCCTCTCGCTGGAGGACGTCGGGGACCTGTTCGGCCTCGAGCTCGAGGATGAGGACGTCGACTCGATCGGCGGCCTGCTCGGCAAGGCGCTGGGGCAGGTTCCGCAACCAGGGTCCACCGCGACGGTGGAGGGGCTCACGCTCACCGGCGGAGCTTCCAGAGGACGCGGACGCGGAATCGCGACCGTGTTCGTGGAACGGTCGGCACACGACGCGGGAGACTCCGCAGATGAGAGAGATGCACACGATGACTGAGCAGACGCGAAGCGGGTTCGTCACGTTCGTGGGGCGCCCCAACGTCGGCAAGTCCACCCTCACGAACGCCCTGGTCGGCGAGAAGATCGCGATCACGAGTGAGAAGCCGCAGACCACCCGGCGGGCGATCCGCGGGATCGTGAACCGTCCGGAGGGGCAGCTCGTGATCGTCGACACCCCGGGCATCCACAAGCCGCGCACGCTGCTCGGCGAGCGGCTGAACGATCTGGTCGAGCAGGTGCTCGGAGACGTCGACGTGATCGGCTTCTGCGTGCCGGCGACCGAGAAGGTCGGTCCCGGCGACCGTCGGATCGCCGCCTCGCTCGACGGGTACCGACGCGCGAAGAAGATCGCGATCGTGACGAAGACGGATGCCGCCGGACGTGACGACATCACCGAGCGGCTGATGGAGGTCGACGCGCTCCGGGAGGACTGGGCCGCCGTGATCCCGCTGTCGGCCCTGACCCGCGATCAGCTCGACGTGCTCGCGGACGAGGTGCTCTCCCTGATGCCCGAGGGCCCTGCGCTCTACGGTGAGGGCGTCACGACCGACGAGTCCGAGGAGGACCGCATCGCCGAGATGATCCGCGAGGCGGCGCTCGACGGCGTCCGTGACGAGCTCCCGCACTCGATCGCCGTCGTGATCGATGACATCGCACCGCGTGAAGGCAGCGACCTCACCGATGTCCACGCGTCGATCGTCGTCGAGCGCGACAGTCAGAAGGCCATCATCATCGGGCACAAGGGCAAGCGACTCGCCGATGTGGGACGCCGTGCGCGGGTGGGCATCGAGGCGCTGCTCGGCACGAGGGTCTTCCTCGGCCTGCACGTCAAGGTCGCGAAGGAATGGCAGCGCGACCCGAAGCAGCTCGGTCGCCTCGGGTTCTGAGATGGTTCACCGAGACGCGATGCGGATCGGGTCCTTCAGCGGTCGGCAGGGATGAGCGCCCGCGGACGCGACCGCGAGACCCAGAGGGACGAGGCATTCACTGCGCTCTTCGACGAGAACTGGGCAGCGGTCAGGCATCATGTCGAGGGGGTCGTCGAGGACGACGCCGAGGTGACGGAGATCGTCGCCGAGATCTTCCTGAGGGCGTGGTCACGACTGATCCCGAGCAGGCCGATGACGCGCGTGTGGCTGATCCGCACCGCCGATCGCATCCTCGCCTCCCGATCAGGGCGGACGACGATGCGCTGGCTTGCTCTGGACGCCCTTCACGAGGGCGTTGCGGGGGAGAACTCGGCCAGCGACCTCACGATGCGCGCGCGGGTGGTGCGCGCTCTGGGGGTCCTCAGCAGGACCGAGCGGCGTATCATCATGCTCACGTACTGGGATGGGCTCGCAGTGGGGGAGATCGCGGAGGTGCTGCGCAGCCCGCGCGTTCGGGTGCGGAAGGTGCTGGCGCGCGCGCGGCGCACGCTGCGCGAGGAACTGGGATTGCAGGGAACGGAGGGCGACGATGAGTGAGAACGGACTGCTCGATCGCCTGCTCGCCCAGGCGGATCCGGCGCAGACGCCTCAGGACGCGAAACCGGATGCGGCCGCGTTGCAGGTTCGCGAGCGCATCATCCGGAGCGCGCCCCGACCGCATCCGCGTCGACGGAGGATCGTGGGATGGGCCTCGGGGCTCGCGGTCGCCGCGGCTGCCGTGGTCGTCGCCGTCGCCGTCCTGCTCCCGCAGGGTATGGCAGTCGCCGAGTCACCTGCTCCGCTCGATTTCTCCGCTGAGCGCAGCACGACCGAGACGCTGCGTGCCGCGCAGACGGCCCTGGCCGAGACGAGTGGGCCCGCCGTGCCGGAGCGTCTCGTGCGATCGGCGACCTGGGGACTCGACATCAACGGAGGCACCGGCGAGACCGAGGTCGTGCCCCAGCTGAACACCCTGCGGTGGGAGCCCGACCTCTCGGGGCGGATGGTCTCGATCAGGGGAGTGCCGTACGACCCCACGGATGCGTCGGCCAACGTCGGGGCGGAGATCAGCAGCTCGGGGGAGGTGAGCGTCGACCTGGCGATCGAGCCGGGGGAGTTCGCCACTCCGGTTCCCGATGCCTTCGGCGATTCCCGTGCGGACGTCGAGGGTGCCCTGATGTCATTCGGGATGCCCGACGAGCCCACGGGATCGGAGGTCGTCCTGGCGACGACCGCGGTGCTCGAGCAGTGGACGCTCACGAACGCGCAGGAGTCCCAGATCATCGGCATCCTCGCGGAGGCGGATGGCGTGGAAGCGCTCGGCGCCACGACGGATCGCCTGGGCAGACCGGTCGCCGGGCTGCGTGTCGTCACGGGGGACGGTGCCGCCAGTGACATCGTGCTCCTCTCCCTCGAGACCGGTCGGATCGTCGGTGTGGAGCGGACCAACATCGTCGAGGACGAGCTGATCGCCGCAGGCGCGATCCTGTCCTACACGATGTGGGACGTGGACGAGCGCCTGGTGGAATGAGGCGGGTAGGGTCTCGATATGACTCTCGCCACACGTTGGATCGCGACCACCTGGGGCAGCCCGGACACCTGGGAGCTCGTCGAACACGACGTCCGTCCGCCGGTCGTCGGCGAGGTGACCGTCAGGGTGCGCGCGGCCGGAATCAATCCGGCGGATGCGAAGCACGTCGCCGCCGCGAGGCCCGGCGTCGATCTGCCGGTGGCGATCGGGTACGAGATCTCGGGCGAGATCACAGCCGTCGGGCCTGACACCCGGATCGGCTCGGGTGCGGTGGCGGTGGGCGACGAGGTGGTCGCCTTCCGCGTGTCCGGCGGCTATGCCACCGAACTGACGATCCCTGCCGAGAAGGCCTTCACGAAACCGACGACGCTCACGCATCCCGAGGCCGCGAACCTGCTGCTCGCAGGAACGACCGCGGCCGAGATGCTCTGGGTCACCGGGGCGGCACCCGGCGAGACGATCCTGCTCCACGGCGCATCCGGAGCGGTCGGGGTCAGTGTGCTGCAGCAGGCGGCGCTGCGCGGCATCCGCGTCGTCGGCACCGCGTCGGCATCGAGGTTCGACGTCGTCCGCCGCTTCGGCGGCATCCCGGTCGAGTACGGACCCGGTCTCGCCGATCGGGCGAGACACGCGGCCGGCACTCCCATCGCGGCCTCACTCGATGCGGTCGGCACCGATGAGGCAGTCGACGTGTCGCTCGAGCTCACCGCCGATCGGAAGAGGATCGTGACGATCGCCGCGATGCGACGTGCGGCGACGGACGGCTTCCTCGTGATCGCCGGCTCCATGCCGGCCAGTGCCCGGTTCCGCGACGAGGTCAGAGGCGAGCTGGTCGCTCTGGCACAGAACGGGGACCTCGAGGTCCCCGTCGCCCGCACCTTCTCCCTGGAGGACGCGTCGGCCGCCCTCGCCCTGCTCGCAGAGGGCCATCCCGGGGGCAAGCTCGCGCTGATCCCGACCGCCTAGTCGATCTCGCGCAGCGCCGAGGTCACGATCACGACCCCGTCGCCGTGCTCCTCGTCGACCGCGTCCTGCAGGGAGCCGTCGTCCCAGGCGACCTGCACCCAGACGTAGCCGCGCTCGGTCCACACGGTGAGGGCGTCCTGACCCAGCGCGGCGGAGACCTCGTCCTGCACGGAGGTGAGATCGGCCTCGGACGTCGCGCCGTCGACACCGCCGGTGGGATCTTCCGGACGGATGGGGTCGTAGAGGGCGAGCATGATCGGCGGGTCGGTGACGGTGAGGGTGGTGCCGTCGTAAGTGGCGTACACGGCGTAGGTGCCCCAGGTCGTGTCTCCGCTGGTCTCGCTGCCGTCGACGCCGTCCCAGCTCCAGCCCTCGAGGGGGATCCCCGTGCACTGCGGCGGGTACGACTCCGCGACGGCGCCGAGGCACAGCTGCGCGTCGCCGGCCGCGTCGAGCACCGTGCCGGTGCCGATGACGCGTCCCTCCGGTGGGCGTACGTCGCTCGCGTGCCACTCGGGGGCCCCTGTGCTCGTCGGTGCAGGGGAGGAGGCGGGGCGGGTGGAGCACGCGGAGAGCGCGACCACCCCCAGGACGGATGCGGCGGCGAGAAGCATGCGGCTGTGCGATGTGCTCATGTGGGGAAGTGTCGCAGACGCGACGATCGTCTCATCCGTCGCTGAGGTCATCCGATGATCCTGCTACCATGGCCGCATGCCTTTCGGCGGTCTGCTTCTTCTTAGCTGCCGCGACGAGTCCTAAAGCCAGGGCCTTCCTCGTCGCGGCGCTTGTGATGGCCCGTCCATATTTCTGACGAAGAGAAGAAGCCCCATCATGCAGAACACTCAGCGCCCGTCCGCGATGCCGATCCACAAGTACCGGCCGTACCACGAGCAGATCACCGTCGACCTGGCTGACCGCACCTGGCCGGATGCCCGGATCACCGAAGCGCCCCGTTGGTGCGCGGTCGATCTCCGCGACGGCAACCAAGCGCTCATCGACCCGATGTCCCCCGAGCGCAAGCGCGTGATGTTCGAGCTCCTCGTGAGCATGGGATACAAGGAGATCGAGGTCGGCTTCCCGTCGGCGAGCCAGACCGACTTCGACTTCGTGCGTCAGCTGATCGAGGAGAACCTGATCCCCGACGACGTCACCATTCAGGTGCTGACCCAGGCGCGCGAGCACCTGATCGCCCGCACCTACGAGTCGATCGCCGGGGCGAAGCAGGCCATCGTCCACTTGTACAACTCCACCAGCGTGCTGCAGCGCGAGGTCGTCTTCCGCACCGACGAGCAGGGCATCATCGACATCGCGCTCGAGGGCGCGCGTCTGTGCCGCCGGTACGAGAAGACGATCCCCGACACGAAGGTCTACTACGAGTACTCGCCCGAGAGCTACACCGGCACGGAGCTCGAGTTCGCCGTCGACGTGTGCAACCAGGTGATCGAGGTCTTCGAGCCCACCCCCGACCGCAAGGTCATCATCAACCTGCCGGCCACCGTCGAGATGGCCTCGCCCAACGTCTACGCCGACTCGATCGAGTGGATGAGCCGTCACCTCGCGCACCGCGAGAACGTCATCCTGTCGCTGCACCCGCACAACGACCGAGGCACCGCGATCGCGGCCGCCGAGCTCGGCTACATGGCAGGCGCCGACCGTATCGAGGGCTGCCTGTTCGGCAACGGCGAGCGCACCGGCAACGTCGACATCGTCGCTCTCGGCATCAACCTGTTCACCCAGGGCATCGACCCGCAGATCGACTTCAGCGACATCGATCAGGTCAAGCGCACGGTCGAGTACTGCAACCAGCTGCCGGTGCCGGAGCGCTCCCCGTGGGCGGGCGACCTGGTCTTCACCGCGTTCAGCGGATCGCACCAGGACGCGATCAAGAAGGGCTTCGAGGCGATGGCCGCCAGGGCCGAGGCCGAGGGCGTCACCGTCGACGAGATCGAATGGGCGGTGCCGTACCTGCCCGTGGACCCGAAGGACCTCGGTCGTTCGTACGAGGCCGTCATCCGGGTGAACTCGCAGTCCGGCAAGGGCGGAGTCGCGTACCTGCTGAAGGCGGATCACGCGATCGATCTGCCCCGCAAGCTCCAGATCGAGTTCTCGGGCGTGGTGCAGGCGAAGACCGATGCAGAGGGCGGCGAGGTGACGAGCGAGCAGATCTGGTCGATCTTCAACGACGAGTACCTGCCGGCCGCCGACGAGTCCGCCAAATGGGGACGCTTCGAGCTGCTCGCCACCCAGACCCGCAGCGACATGTCGGGCGACGTGGTGCTCGACGTCGTGCTGCGCGACGACGACCAGCAGGTCGCCGTCGCCGGCAACGGCAACGGGCCGGTCGCGGCGTTCGTCGAGGTGCTGCGCGGTCAGGGCTTCGACATCACCGTCTACGACTACGTCGAGCACGCTCTCAGCGCCGGTGGCGACGCGCAGGCAGCTGCCTACGTCGAACTGCAGGTGGGGGACCAGCGGCTGTGGGGCGTCGGCATCGACGGCGACATCTCGACGGCATCGCTCAAGGCGATCGTCTCGGGCGTGAACCGCTCGATCCGCACGCGCGAGCAGGAGCTGGCCGCGGTCTGAGTCGCTGCACCGAACGCCCCTCGGCCCGTCGCCGAGGGGCGTTCGACATCTTCAGATCAGACCCACTGGACGAGCTGCCAGACGATGCCGTTGGGATCGGCGAACTGGCAGTACCGCTCGCCCCACGGCTCGGTCTCGGGTTCCGTCACGACGCGCGCGCCGCTGAGCGAGATGCGCTCGTACTCGGCGTCGAGGTCGTCGACGACGAAGACCACGAGCAGGCCCTGACCCGCAGATCCCGCGATCTCGGCGGGGCGGAAGGTGCCGAGGCCCGTGGCGAGGAAGATGATGTGGGTCGCGGCAGTCGGATGCTCGAGCGAGACGAACCCGTCTGCGGCCATCGCCTCGCGGAAGCCGAAATGGCTCTTCGCGAACTCGGCAGAGGCGTGGACGTCGGGAACGTTGAGCGAGATGGCGGTCTGGATGATGTTCATGCGGCTCCTTCGACTAAACTATGTACAGCGTACAAGGTAACGCGATCGCACGAGAGGATATTCCGAGATGGCTCGAGATCTGCTCGACCTCCTGTGGAGGGACGACCCTCGTGCGACCGCGGTGGGACGCCGGGGCCCGCGCTCGCGCCACTCCACGGGCGAGGTGGTGGAGCAGGCGATCGCTCTCGCGGATGAGCGGGGGCTGGCCGCCGTGACGATCCGATCCCTCGCCGATTCCCTCGGGATGACGACGATGTCGGTGTACACGCATGTCAACAGCCGTGACGATCTGCTCGTGCTGATGGTCGACCTGGTCAACGCCCGCATGCCCGAGCCCGTCGATCGTTCCCACGGCTGGCGTGCCGCCGTCGTGGACCTCGCCGAGAGCAACCTCTCGCTGCTGCGGACGCATCCGTGGGTGCTCGACGTCGACGACCCGCGGACGGCGATCGGACCCGGCACGATCGCCAAGTACGATCGCGAGCTGCACACGTTCGACGGAACGGGTCTGGATGACGTCAACCGTGACGCCGCCCTGACCTTCGTGATCGGTTTCGCGAGGCAGGCGGCCGCGCGCCAGGTCGAGCACCGGCGGAGCGCGGAGTTCGGCGCCGATTGGGAGCAGGTCGCCGGCCGGCTCGCGGGGTACCTGGGGGACGCGCACCCGCTCGCGCAGACGGTCGGTCGGGCGGCGGGAGAGGCATCCGGCTCGCCCTACGACGCGGATGCCGCCTGGGAGTTCGGCCTCGCCAGGGTCGTCGCTGGCCTCGCCGATGAGATCGAGAACGGCCAGGAGCGTCCTGCGGGATGAGGCGCGTTCAGGGCTTGATGATGGGGATCACGCCCGTCTCGGCCGCCACCTTGCGGCGGTAGATCCGGCGCTGCTCGGGGAGCGAGACGTCGAAGGTGACGGCGAGGATGCGGATGACGGTCGTGACCGCGATGCCGGCGACCGCCGCGATCGTGATCGGCATGCCCAGGGCCACGGCGATCACGATGAACGTGCATCCCGCTCCCGCAGCCACCGCGTACAGCGAGCCGACGTGCATGATCGCGGTCGGGAGTCCCATCAGCATGTCGCGGAGCACGCTGCCTCCGACAGCCGCGCACACGCCGATGAAGACGGCAGGCACCTCGGGGATGCCGAAGGCGAGCGCCTTGCTCGTGCCGAACGCGCCGAACATGCCGATGACGACGGCGTCGAGCACGACGATCGCGGTGTTGAGGCGGGTGAAGAGGCCAGCGAGCAGCATGCCGAGCAGCGCCGCGCCGCCTGCCGTGACCAGGTACCACTGGTTCTGCAGCGTGGCCGGCGTCTGACCGAGCAGGATGTCGCGGATCAGACCGCCGCCCATCCCGATCATGATGCCGATGATCGAGACCCCGAGCCAGTCGAGTCGGCGCTGCCCTTGGAATCCGGACGCGAACATCGCGCCCTGGACACCGCCCAGGCCGACGCCGAGCAGATCCGCCCAGAGCGGAATGGTGAAGAGCGGTTCGGTCACGCCTCTATTCTCGCGCACGGAGGATAATCGAACGGTGCCCACCTACCGAGACGAAGCGGTGATCCTGCGCACCCACAAGCTGGGTGAGGCGGATCGCATCGTCACCATGCTGTCTCGGCGGCACGGCAAGATCCGCGCGGTCGCCAAGGGAGTGCGGCGGACGTCGTCGAAGTTCGGCTCCCGGCTCGAGCCGTTCATGGTCGCCGATGTGCAGCTGTATCAGGGTCGCTCGCTCGACATCGTGCAGCAGGCCGAGTCGCTCGGCTCCTACGGATCCGACATCGCCGCGCACTACGACAGGTTCACCGCAGCCAACGCGATGGTGGAGACGGCCGACCGGCTGAGCGATTCCGAGGCCACTCCCGAGCAGTACCTGCTGCTGGTCGGCGGTCTGCGCGCCCTGTCGCGGGGCGAGCACTCACCCCGCAGCATCCTCGACTCGTATCTGCTGCGCGTGATGGCGCTGTCGGGGTGGGCGCCCTCGCTCGGCGACTGCGCGCGCTGTGCGGCCCCGGGACCCCACGTGCATTTCGTCGGACAGCTCGGTGGAGCGGTCTGCTCGAACTGCGCGCCGGCGGGAAGCCCGCGAGTCGCCGAGAAGACCCTGTCGCTGCTGCGCTCGCTCATGTCGGGCGAGTGGGACGTGATCGACGCCGCGCCTCAGGCCGACACGGCGGCGGCGTCCGGCCTCGTGGCCGCCTATGCGCAGTGGCACCTGGAGCGCGGCATCCGCTCGCTCGCACACCTCGTGGCCGACATCCCTCGAGAAGGAGCACGGTGAGCCCCAAGCCCTACACGCACAAGGATGCCGTGGCCTACCGCCCGCTGGACTGGACGGGGGTCTATCCGCCGGCGTTCCCCGCGGTGCCCGAGCACGTCGCGATCGTCATGGACGGCAACGGCCGCTGGGCGAACCGCCGCGGTCTGAACCGCATCGAAGGGCACAAGGCGGGCGAGGAGGTGCTGCTCGACGTCGTGGCCGGGGCGATCCAGGCCGGCGTGAAGCACCTGTCGGTCTACGCGTTCTCGACCGAGAACTGGGCGCGGTCTCCGGAGGAGGTCCGCTTCCTCATGGGATACAACCGCGATGTGCTGCACCGCCGACGCGACCAGCTCAACGAGTGGGGCGTTCGGGTCCGATGGGCCGGCCGCAAGCCGCGGCTGTGGGGGAGCGTCATCAAGGAGCTGCAGTATGCCGAGCAGCTCACCCGCGGCAACGACGTGCTCACCCTGACCATGTGCGTGAACTACGGCGGCCGGATCGAGATCGTCGACGCGATGCGCGCGATCGCGACCGATGTCGCAGCGGGTCGGGTCAAGCCCAACGCGATCTCGGAGAAGTTGATCCGTCGCAACCTCTACGTGCCGGACATGCCTGACGTCGACCTGTTCCTGCGCAGTTCGGGGGAGCAGCGCACCTCGAACTTCCTGCTGTGGCAGGCGGCATACGCGGAGATGGTGTTCCTCGACACACTGTGGCCCGACTTCTCCCGCGAGGAGCTGTGGCGGGCGATCGGCGTCTACCTGTCGCGCGATCGCCGTTTCGGCGGGGCGGTCGACACCCCGGACGCCTCCGCCTGAGCCCGCAGCCACCTCTCCGTCTCTCGCGGGTGGCGCAGCCGCACGATCACGAGATGCGGGTGCTCGCTCGCGACCCCGGGCATCCGCTCCGACCACTTGTGCAGAGTTCTCGTCTGCCAGGCGATGATGTTCTCTTCGGGATCTCCCGAGAACATCCGCCAGATCGGCTTCTCGACGTTGTCGTTGTAGATGCGGGTGCGCAGGATGCTGCGACCGAGCGTGCGCCGCAGAAGTCGCGAGCGGACCACCCGGTAGGGGTAGTCGAGCCAGATCACGAGCTGCGCGCGCGGAGCGAGGATCTCGTCGGTGCCCTTGCTCGTGTACTGCCATTCGGTGACCCAACGGTCCTCCGCGGCGAAGGCGCGGACGTCGTCGAGGAACGCGGGACGAGGGATCCAGTTCTCGCCGTGGTACAGCGCGTCGATCTCGACGTGCCTGAGACCCCAGAGTTCGGCCACTCGCCGTGCGAGTGTGGTCTTTCCCGATCCGGTCACCCCGGCGATGAGGACGCGCTCCGGCTGGAACGGCAGCGGATCGGCGGCGGAGGGCATCCGAGAATCCTACTCACGGAATAGCTCATAGCCGCATGCGGTTGGATGGGAGTGTGACTGAAGCCATCTCGATCGACATCTGGTCCGACATCGCCTGCCCGTGGTGCTACATCGGCAAGCGCAACCTCGAGAAGGGGCTCGAAGCGGTCTCCGCCGACGAGGACGCCCCGCAGGTGAACATCACCTTCCACTCGTTCGAGCTCTCGCCCGACACTCCGGTCGACTTCGACGGCGATGAAGTCGACTTCCTCTCCGGACACAAGGGGATGCCGCGCGACCAGGTCGAGCAGATGCTCACGCACGTGACCGGTGTCGCCGAGAACGCCGGACTCGAGTACCGGTTCGACCTCCTGCAGCACACGAACACGGTCAAGGCTCACGAGCTCCTGCACTTCGCGAAGCAGCAGGGCGTGCAGCACGAGATGGAGGAGCGGCTCATGTCCGCCTACTTCACCGAGGGCAAGCACGTCGGACGCATCGACGACCTGGTGGAGCTGGCCGCCGAGGTCGGGCTCAACCCGGACGACACCCGTGACGCGCTCGTGTCCTCCCGCCACCTGGCCGATGTGCGCCAGGACCAGGCGCAGGCGCAGGCCTACGGCATCCAGGGCGTCCCTTTCTTCGTGATCGACGGGCAGTACGGCATCAGCGGAGCCCAGCCGCCCACAGCATTCGAGAACGTGCTCCGCGACCTCTGGTCGAAGCGCGGCGAGACCGGCGCCGAGGCGGCGCCGGAGGAAGCAACCGCCTAGCGGGTCAGCGCGGCTTCGATGGCCCCGACGATCTCGGGGTCGTTCGGCTTCTGCTTCGGGCGGAACCGGACGACCTCGCCGTCCGGCAGCACCAGGAACTTCTCGAAGTTCCACTCCACCTTGCCGGCCTTGCCGGCAGCATCCGGGGTCTCCCTCAGCGTCTTATAGAGGTCGGTGGCGTTGCGGCCGTTGACCTTGACCTTGTCGTTGATGGGGAAGGTGACGCCGTAGGTCGTGGAGCAGAACTCGAGGATCTGATCGACGGAACCCGGCTCCTGACCGAAGAACTGGTTGCACGGGAAGCCCACGACGCTGAAGCCGCGATCACCGTACAGACGCTGCAGCTCCTCGAGCTGCTCGTACTGCGGGGTCAGTCCGCACTTCGATGCGACGTTGACGACGAGCACCACATCTGCGCCCAGATCGTCGAGTGTCTTCTCGTTGCCTTCGGCGTCGGTGAAGGGGATGGAGCGGACGGAAGGATCGGTCATATGCACAGCTTAGGTCGATGCGCCGAGACCGGCTCCGTGTCTGGGAGAATGGAGGGGACATGACTCTCGCCACCGCCTCTGCACGCTCCCTCACCATCGGCCCGATCGCTCTCGACGTGCCGGTCGTCCTCGCACCCATGGCGGGCATCACCAACACCGCATTCCGCAGGCTTTGCCGCGAGTACGGCGCAGGACTCTACGTGAGCGAGATGATCACCTCTCGCGCGCTGGTCGAGCGCAACGAGACGACGATGCGGCTCATCCGCCACCACGAGTCGGAGACGCCTCGGTCCATCCAGCTCTACGGCGTCGACCCGTACACGATCTCCGAGGCCGTCCGCATCATCGTCGCCGAGGACCACGCCGATCACATCGACCTGAACTTCGGCTGCCCGGTGCCCAAGGTCACCCGCAAGGGCGGGGGAGCGGCCCTGCCGTGGAAGAGCTCGCTGTTCTCGCAGATCGTGACGCAGGCCGTCAAGGCCGCAGGCGACGTGCCGCTCACCGTGAAGATGCGCAAGGGCATCGACCCCGATCACCTCACATTCCTCGACGCGGGTCGCGCTGCCGAGGACGCCGGGGTCTCGGCGATCGCGCTGCACGCCCGCACGGCGAGCGAGTTCTACTCGGGCTTCGCCGACTGGGACGCCATCGGCGAGCTCAAGCAGGCGGTCACGAGCGTGCCCGTGCTCGGGAACGGCGACATCTGGTCCGCCGACGACGCCGTCCGCATGATGCAGCAGACCGACTGCGACGGCGTCGTGGTCGGGCGAGGCTGCCTCGGCCGTCCCTGGCTGTTCGGCGAGCTCGCCGCGGCGTTCGGTGCGGAAGCGCACCCTGTCGATGCGACGCTCGGTTTCGTCGCGAACGCCTTCCGCCGCCACGCAGAGCTCCTGGTCGAGTTCTTCGAGGACGAGGATCGCGGATGCCGCGACGTCCGCAAGCACGTCGCCTGGTACTTCAAGGGCTACCCCGTCGGCGGTGACATCCGCACGGGCCTCGCCACGGCATCCAGCCTCGCGGAGATCGACGACCTGCTCGGCCAGCTCGACCACAGCGCTCCGTACCCCGGTGCGGACGCCGAGGGCCAGCGCGGTCGCTCTGGCCGTCCGAAGCGTCCGGCGCTGCCGGACAAGTGGCTGGAGTCGCGCGAGCTCGCGGCGTCGGCATCCGAGATGATGCGAGGGGCGGAGATCGAGAACAGTGGCGGTTGATCCCCAGGTGCACTCGGCGCGCGGGCGCTCGGACGGATACCACCCGCGCGACGCCGAACGATTCTTCGCCGAGACCCATCGATCCGAACGCGACGACTTCGCTCGTGACCGCGCGCGCGTCCTCCACTCCGCCGCGCTGCGACGGCTGGCCGCCAAGACGCAGGTGCTCAGCCCGGCGAGCACGGCCGACTTCGCCCGCAACCGACTGACGCACTCGCTCGAGGTCGCTCAGGTCGGACGCGAGCTCGCCACGGCGCTCGGCGTCTCGGCCGACGTGGTCGACACAGCCTGCCTCAGCCACGACCTCGGCCACCCGCCGTTCGGGCACAACGGCGAGCGGGCGCTCAACGAGTGGGCGGAGCCCATCGGCGGGTTCGAGGGCAACGCGCAGTCGCTGCGCATTCTGACGCGTCTCGAAGCCAAGGCGATCGACGACGACGGGCAGTCGGTCGGGCTCAACCTGACCAGGGCGAGCCTGGACGCGACCTGCAAGTACCCCTGGACCGTCGACAGCCCGGTGCCCGATCCGGGAGGCCGCCTGAAGTTCGGCGTCTACCCGGAGGACGAGGCCGTGTTCCGGTGGATGCGTGAGGGAGCACCGGGCCGACTGCGGTGCATCGAGGCCGAGATCATGGACCTCTCCGACGACATCGGCTACTCCGTGCACGACTTCGAGGACGCGATCGTCAACGGCTACGTCGACGTCGCAGGACTCTCGGATCCCCGCGAGCACGACGCTCTCATCGACCGCATCCAGCAGTGGGTCGGCTACGACTTCACCCGTGACGAGCTGGCCGACGCGCTGTACCGGCTCGCCTCGCAGCCGATGTGGCTGCAGTCGTTCGATCGCTCCCGGCACGACCTCGCACGGCTCAAGAACCTGACGAGCGACTTCATCGGTCGCTTCGCCCGCGCGGCGGTGTCGGCGACGCGCGAGGCGTATGCGGGGTCCGCCCTCGTCCGCTATAACGCGCACGTCGTCGTGCCGCGTGTGGTCGAAGCCGAGATCGCAGTGCTCAAGGGCATCATGGGCCAGGCCATCGTGACCATCGACGCGCGCAAGGGCGTCTACAAGGAGCAGCGGCGCGTCCTGAAGCGGCTCGCCGAGGCTCTCTGGTCCACCGATGCGCTGTGGTCGGCGGGTGCTGATGTGCTGGAGCCCGCGTTCTCGGCGGACTTCGTCGCGGCGACCACCGACGCCGAGCGCGCTCGCGTCATCGTCGACCAGATCGCCAGCCTGACCGATCAGAGCGCGATCGACTGGCACAACCGCCTCGTCGGTGAGATCGACCCGGCCGAGGTCGGGATCTGGACCCCACGGCACGCGCGGCCCGGTGCTCGCCAGCACACGCCGCGGCAGGCGGTCGTCGAAGGAGCCGGCTGATGCCTCGCATCCGCCAGGCCGACGTCGACGAGGTCAAGGCCCGCACGAACATCGCCGACATCGTCGGAGAGCGCGTCGCGCTCAAGTCCGCGGGAGTCGGGTCGCTCAAGGGCCTGTGCCCCTTCCACGACGAGAAGAGTCCGAGCTTCCACGTCCGGCCGCAGGTCGGCTACTACCACTGCTTCGGATGCGGGGAGTCCGGCGACGTCTACTCGTTCCTGCGTGAGATGGACCACGTCAGCTTCACCGAGGCGGTCGAGCGGCTCGCCGGCCGCATCGGCTACTCGCTGCACTACGAAGACGGCGGCTCCGCTCCTGAGACGAGCGGCCGCAGCCGTCTGTATGCGGCGAACACGGCGGCCGCGGAGTACTTCCGCGCACAGCTGCTGACGGCGGATGCCGAGGCAGGGCGGCGCTTCCTCGGCGAACGCGGCTTCGACGCCGGCGCCGCCGCTCACTTCGGGGTCGGCTTCGCTCCGCGCGGCTGGGACAAGATGCTCAAGGCTCTCACCGCGCAGGGCTTCACCCGCGACGAGCTGAGCGCTGCCGGTCTCGTCTCGACCGGTCAACGCGGAGTCTACGACCGGTTCCGCGGCCGGCTGGTGTGGCCGATCCGCGACGTGTCCGGCCAGACGATCGGCTTCGGCGCGCGCAAGCTCTTCGACGACGACCAGGGGCCGAAGTACCTGAACACCCCCGAGACGCCGATCTACAAGAAGGCGCAGGTGCTCTACGGACTCGACCTCGCCAAACGCGACATCTCGCGCGGCGACCCTCGTCGGGTCGTGGTGGTCGAGGGGTACACCGACGTGATGGCCTGCCACCTGGCGGGGCTCACGACCGCGATCGCCACGTGCGGCACGGCGTTCGGGACCGACCACATCAAGGTACTGCGCCGCGTCATGGGCGACGACAACGCCTCAGGCGAGGTCGTCTTCACGTTCGATGGCGATGAGGCCGGTCAGAAGGCCGCGCTGCGGGCGTTCACCGAGGACGACCGCTTCAATGCGCAGACCTTCGTGGCGGTCGCCCCTGACGGCCTCGACCCGTGCGACCTCCGGCTGCAGCGCGGCGATGCGGCGGTGCGTTCGCTCATGGAGACGAAGCAGCCGATGTTCGAGTTCGCCATCGACCGCCGACTCGGAGGCTTCGACCTGTCGACGGTCGAAGGACGCGTGGGGGCGTTGCGCGCCGCCGCGCCGATCGTGGCGGAGATCCGCGACAGACTGCTGCGGCCCGGCTACGAGCGGGTGCTCGCGCGGCGACTCGGCATGGATCCGACCGAGGTGCACGGCGAGGTCGAGCGTGCCGCCCGTCAGGGCGGTCAGCAGTCGCGCCAGGAGACGAGTCGGCACGAGTCCGCCGCGGCCGACACCGCCGGCGGCGTACCGGGGGTCGCTCCCGTGACGCTGGCGAGCCTGCCACGTACGGGCGATATGGCCGTCGAGCGCGACGCGCTGATGGGTGCCCTGCAGTACGGGCATCAGATCGATCAGACGTTGCTGACCCGGGCGCTCAGCGCTCCTTTCCGCACCCCGGGTCTGGATGCCGTGCGCGAGGCCGTGGCATCCGCATCCGATCGCACCAGGGCCGGGTGGGTCACGGATGCCGTGAACTCGGTCCGCGAGCCTTACCGCTCGCTCGCCGGCGAGCTGCTGATGACGCCCTTCCCGGCGCGCAACGAGGAGGGGGCGGTCGCCTCCACCACCGACCTCGCCCGCCGACTGATCCTGCGCAGCCTCGAGCACGAGAAGCAGGAGCTCCTGGGCGCGGTCCAGCGAGTGCCGGCCGACTCCGACGGCGGACGCGCACTCCGGATGCGTCTGCGCGACATCGATGTGGAGCGTCAGCGGTTCACCGAGTCGTAACGGCGGCAGCCGGACGCGGCAGGGCAGGATGGAGGAATGTTCTCCCGGCCCGAATCGACCAACGCGATCGACAGCTCCGACCTGGTCATCGACCGGATCGGGCACAGCGGACCGACCCGCGCCATCGACGGCGTGAGCTTCACCCTCGCGCCCGGTGGGCTGATCTGCGTCGCCGGTCCTACGGGGTCGGGCAAGTCCACGCTGGTCGCCGCCCTCGCAGGATCCACCGATCCGTCGGTGCGCGTGGTGGGCGGCACCGCACAGGTCTGCGGTGTCGACATCCGGCGGCCAGGACGCAAGCACCGCCTGCTGACCTATCGCACCGGCTTCGTCCCCCAGGGAGCGGGCGCCGATCTGCCGCCCCAGCTCACCGTGAACGAGGTCATCGCGGAGCCCATCCTCATCCGCGAGAAGCGGGTCAACACGAAGGCCCTCTCGATCAGGGTCGCGACCCTTCTCGACGAGCTGCACCTGCCGCTGGGCACGGCCGCCAAGTTCCCGTACGAGCTGAGCGCGGGGATGCGACAGCGGGTGGCGATCGCCCGGTCGTTCGTGCTCGAACCTCGCGTCCTCATCGCCGACGAGATCCTCGCCAACCTCGATCTCGAGGTCAGGCCCGTCGTCTTCGACGCCATCACCCGCCGCCGCAAGGAGCAGGGGATGGGGGCGCTGCTGGTGACGAACGACGCCGACTTCATCCGCGAGCTGAACGCCGAGACGCTCATGCTGCGGGGCGGCCATGTGGTGGCGCGCGGGGTCGGCAAGGACCTGCTCTGGGTGCCGAACGCAGAGGCCGATTCACAGCACTGAGCGCTCGTTCTGGCGACACGCCCGATGTGCGCCCCGTGTCACGAGCACGCGCGGGAGTTTGCTAGGATTGACGAGTTGCCCGCGCAGCGGAGCACATTCCTCGGTAGCTCAATTGGCAGAGCAGCCGGCTGTTAACCGGCAGGTTCTTGGTTCGAGTCCAAGCCGGGGAGCCAATACCCCCGGCCTTCTTCGGAAGGCCGGGGGTTTTCCCTTTTCGGCACTTTTCGCCCCGGATACGAAGAAGGCCCCGCCGGTCGGCGAGGCCTTCTTCGATGCAGACTCAGATCACTTGGCTGCGCCCTTGAGCGAGCCGGTCGTCTGGCCGGCCGGGTCGAAGATGATGCACTGGATGACGCGGTCGTTCAGACCTTCCCAGGTGTCCTTCGTGGGGGCGATCGTGGTGACGTTCAGCGTGGACGCGTCGTAGGCCACTCCGACGAACGAGGTGTACGCATCGCCGATGCACTCCTGCGACGCCGCGTCGACGTCTTCTTCGGAGAAGTCTCCATCGTCCATCGTGATCTCGTAGTACACCTCCTGGTCGTGCGCCTCGGCACACGGGACCACGTCGATGTCCTCGAGCAGGCCGGTCGCGCTCTCCATGATGCAGTCGCCGAGCTTGAGCGAGAAGATGTCGATGTTCGCGCTCTCCGTCACCTCGCCGGTCTCCTCATCGCGGTCGGCGTCTCCCGAGCCACCGCCCAGAATGCCGTTCAGCGCGCTACAACCGGTCAATGCGACCGACAGCGCCACAGCAGAACCTGCCAGCGCCAGTGCGCGTCGCGTGCGCAGCTTCATCATGATCGTCCCCTCCCAGAGCCTCTTGGTGCGAGATATCGATATCCCGCCTCGAGAACGCTATCCGTCGCGGAGTCTGTGACGCAACTCGGAGAACACTGTGATCGCGCTGGGAGTGTCAGCCCTCGAGGTCGTCGACCCCGGGCAGCCAGCTCGCACCGGGCTTGCCCCAGCCGCGCTTCTTCGCGATCTTCTGCACGGTCTTCCAGTCGCGGTCCGACAGCCGGTCGATGTAGAGGATGCCGTCGAGGTGGTCGAACTCGTGCTGCATGATCCGCGCGCGCCAGCCGTCGACCGCGATCTCGACGGGCTTCCCCTCGAGATCGATCCCGGCCACCCGGACGCGCTCCGAGCGGCGCAGCGGGAACCGCTCGCCCGGGAACGAGAGGCACCCCTCGGACTCGAGGTCGTCGTCGGGCTCGCCCGGCTCCAGCGGCACCATCCAGAGCTCGGGGTTGATGATCACGCCTCGCCACGGCTGGTCGTCGTCGTCGACATACGCGTAGGTGTAGATGCGCAGCGGGACACCGACCTGTGGTGCGGCGAGCCCCACCCCCGGCGCGGTGTCCATGGTCTCGAACATGTCGGAGACGAGGGTGCGGATGTCGTCGGAGATGTCCTCGACGAGGGAAGCGGGGGAGTGCAGGACGGGGTCGCCCATGATGCGAATAGGAAGAACAGCCACGCCATAACCCTACTCGGCGCGTATCGCCGGGTAGGGTCGTAGGGTGAGCATCTCCGTATGGATGACTGGGGCGGAAGACGTCACCGACCAGCTGGTAGGCGCGTTCCAGAACCCGGGACTGCTCCTCGGCATCCCCCTCGCCCTGGCCGGCGCCGTCTTCATGTCGCTCGGTGCGCAGTATCAGCACCGCGGCGTCGAGAAGATGGAGCGACTGAGCGGTGCAGACGGAGCGTCCGGACTCTCGATGGCACAGGTCAGAGGGCTGCTCACTCGCCCCTCGTGGCTGATCGGCACCCTGATGCTCGCGCTCGCGGTCGTCTGCCAGCTCGCCGCGCTCACTGTCGCGCCGCTGATCGTGGTCCAGCCTCTCGGCGCGATCGCCCTGGTCATGACGACTCTCCTCAATGCGCGCATCTCGGGACACTCCCCGACGAAGCAGTCGATCACGGCGATCGTCTGTTGCGTGGGCGGCATCTTCCTCTTCGTGTTCTTCGCGGCGATCTTCGCGACGGAGAAGGACGTGACCGATACCGAGCTCTTCACGATCCTCGCGGTCCTGCTGGTCGTGATCATCATCTTGGGCGCCTGCTGGCTGATCCTCCGCCACCGCATGCGTGCGCTGTTCTACGTCGTCGGGGCAGGCATCCTCTACGGCTTCGTCGCCACGCTCGCGAAGGTCGTCATCAAGCGCGTGCAGGCGGGCAACTTCGAGTGGATCACGATCGTCTGCGTCCTCGCCCTCGTCGCAGCGGCCGCGGTCGGGGCCTACTTCGTGCAGACGGCCTACAGCTCAGGTCCCCCCGACCTCGTGATCGCTGGACTGACGGTGGTGGATCCGCTGATCGCCGTGCTGATCGGCATGGTCGTGCTCGGCGAGGCCGCCGCTGCCCCGCCGTGGGTGCTCGTGATCTTCGGCATCGCCGGAGCGATCGCCGTCTGGGGCGTGATCGGTCTCGCGCGCTACCACCCGCAGGTGCTCAGCGACAGCCAGGACCTCGGCATCGTGCGGGGCAGCGACGGCGAGCGCAAGGCCCCCGAAGCCTGAGGCTCGCGGTCAGTACGCCGGATCGATGAGATCCGGTGAGACCTCCGAGGCAGCTGCCTCGTCGACGAAGAACACGGTGCGCTTGCGCCCCTTCGCGCCCGCAGCGGGGACGTTGGCGTAGCTCGCGCCCGCGAGGGCGAGTCCGAGCGCAGAAGCCTTGTCCGCACCGGTGAGCACGAGCCAGACCCGCTTGGACGCGTTGAGCACCGGACGCGTGAGCGTCACGCGCTCCGGAGGCGGTTTGGGGGAGTCCCGCACCGCGAGAGCTGCCGCATCCGTGACCGTGACCTCCGGGCGATCGGGGAAGAGCGAGGCGATGTGCCCGTCCGGGCCCACGCCGAGGAAGCACACGGCGAAGGACGGCCACGGATGCTCGTCGCTGCCGAACCGCGCGAGCTCTGCGGCGTACGCGGTGGCCGCCTCGTCGAGGGTCACCCCTTCGCCCGCCGCCGCCACCTCGTGGATGTTCTCATCCGGCACCGGGATGTGGTCGAGCAGCGCAGCACGGGACTGCAGGGCGTTGCGATCCGCATCGTCGCGGGCGACGAACCGCTCGTCACCCCACCAGAAGTGGACGAGCGACCAGTCGATGTCTGCCGAGCGCGGGTGCTCGCGCGTCGCACGCAGCACCGCGCCGCCCATCGAGCCGCCGGTCAGGGCGACATGGGCGATGCGGCCGTTGCGCGTACGCGCACGGAGGCGTGTGAGGAATCTGTCGGCCACTCGCAGTGCGAGCTTCTCGGGAGTGGCTTCGACCACGACCCGCTTCTCTGCGGACGCTGTCTGCGACGACATCATTCTCCTGTCTCGGGCGGACCCAGCTTCTCCCAGCCCTCGGTGATCACTCGACCGTACAGGACGTCGGGGTCGAGGCGACGCAGCTCCTCGGCGAGGCACTCGCGGAGGGTGCGGCGCGGGAGGTGCAGGTCGTGGTCGGGCTGATCCGGCTGGGTGAGGACGGCGACGCCGGGCGTCGGACGCTCGAGCAGGATGTCGCCCGACGCGCGGTGCAGGCGCACGGATTTGATGCCCTCCTGCCAGTGCTCGGGGTTCTCGTACGACCACTTCACCGGGATGTCGAGCGCCATCTGGAGCCAGGCCGCCAGGAGCGCGGTGGACGGCGAGGCGGAGCCGCCGCGCACCTCGACAGCGGTGACCTCTTCGAACGGAGGCTGATCGAGCACGGCGGCGAGCTGCTCGCGCCAGTGCGTGAGACGCGTCCAGGCGAGGTCCGTGTCGCCAGGAGCATGCGTCTCGCCGAGCCGTGCGAGGCGATCGCGCACGTCGGGTGCTGTGGCCGCATCCGTGATGCGACGCTGGGCGATCTTGCCCAGCGGGGAGTGAGCGGGTGAGGCGGGTGCCTCCTCCGGCCACCAGGCCACCACAGGAGCGTCGGGCAGCAGGAGGCCGGTGACCAGGCTCTCCTCGTTGCTCGCGGCATCGCCGTACGCCCGCAGGACGACGACCTCACTCGCGCCGGCGTCACCACCGACACGGATCTGCGCGTCGAGGCGGGCGTCTCCGTCGCCGGTGGTGAGCACGATGACACGCATCGGGTGCTCGCGGGAGGCATCGTTTGCGGCGTCGATCGCGGCTTCGGCCACACCGTTGCGGGCCGAGATGATGAGGGTGAGCACGCGACCGAGGGCCACGGCGCCACCCTCCTCGCGCACCTTGACGAGCTGCTTCGCGACCTGGCTGACGGTCGTGTCGGGAAGGTCGATGATCATGGGCGTCTCCAGACTCGTCCATCGCGGGCAAGGAGGTCGTCGGCGGAGGCCGGACCCCATGAGCCGGGTGCGTACTGATCGACCGGGCCGCCTTCGGCAGCCCAGTACTTCTCCACCGGGTCGAGGATCTTCCAGGACAGCTCGACCTCCTCGTGCCGCGGGAACAGCGGCGGGTCGCCCAGGAGGACGTCGAGGATCAGGCGCTCGTATGCCTCGGGGCTCGCCTCGGTGAAGGCGTGTCCGTAGCCGAAGTCCATCGTGACGTCGCGGACGTTGGTGCCGTTGCCAGGGACCTTCGAGCCGAAGCGGATCGTCACGCCCTCGTCGGGCTGCACGCGGATCACGAGTGCGTTCTGGCCGAGCTCCGCGGTGTTCGCGCGACCGAAGAGGTGCTCGGGGGCCTTCTTGAAGACCACGGCGACCTCGGTCACGCGACGGCCGAGCCGCTTTCCGGTACGGAGGTAGAACGGCACGCCCGACCAGCGACGGGTGTCGATCTCGAGCTTGATCGCCGCGTACGTCTCGGTCGAGGACTGCGGGTTCATGCCGTCCTCGTCGAGGAAGCCGGTGACCTGCTCCCCGCCCTGCCATCCGCCGGCGTACTGTCCGCGAGCGGTGGCGAGCGAGAGGTCCTCCGGCACGTGCACGGCGGCCAGCACCTTCTCCTTCTCGGCGCGCAGGTGCTCGGCGGAGAGGCTGATCGGCTCTTCCATCGCGGTCAGCGCCAGCAGCTGGAGGAGGTGGTTCTGGATGACGTCGCGCGCGGCGCCGACACCGTCGTAGTAGCCGGCGCGGCCGCCCACTCCGATGTCCTCGGCCATGGTGATCTGCACGTGATCGACGTAGTTGCGGTTCCAGATCGGCTCGTAGAGCTCGTTCGCGAAGCGCAGCGCCAGGATGTTCTGGACCGTCTCCTTGCCGAGGTAGTGGTCGATGCGGAAGATCGAGTCGGCCGAGAAGGCCACCTCGAGCGCGGCGTTCAGCTCCCTGGCCGACTCGAGGTCGTGACCGAACGGCTTCTCGATCACGACGCGGCGCCAGCGCTCGTCGTCATCGTCATCCGCGCCGACGAGACCGGAGTCCTTCAGCTGCTTGGCGACGAGCGGGAAGTCCTTCGGCGGGATCGAAAGGTAGAACGCGTGGTTGCCCATGGTGCCGCGTTCCACATCGAGCTGGTCCACCGTCTCGCGGAGCTTGCGGAACGAGTCGGGGTTGTCGAACTCACCCGAGACGAATCGGATGCCCTGCAGCAGCTGCGCCCACGTCTCCTCGCGGAAGGGCGTGCGAGCGTGCTGCTTCACCGCGTCGTAGACGACCTGGGCGAAGTCCTGGTCCTCCCAGTCGCGGCGGGCGAAGCCGACCAGGGCGAACCCAGGAGGCAGGAGCCCGCGGTTGGCGAGGTCGTAGACCGCGGGCATGAGCTTCTTGCGTGACAGGTCACCGGTCACTCCGAAGATCACGAGGGCACTGGGCCCCGCGATCCGGTTGAGACGACGGTCATCAGGGTCACGCAGCGGGTTGTGCCCGCGCGAGATGGGAACAGACATCGGTGGGGGATTCTCCTGGCTGTTACTTCTGTGCGGCTTCGAAGAGGGTGAGGACGTCGGCCGACGAATCGGTGATCGTCAGGGAGACGACCGGACGGCCGTGCTCGGCGAGGACACCGGCGTCGCCGGCGGCCTGGGCCTGGATCAGCTGTCCGAACGTGAACGGACGCTCAGGGATCTCGAGGTCGACCTCTGTGCTCTCCAGGATCTGCAGGAACACACCCTGCGCAGGACCGCCCTTGTGGTACTGACCCGTGGAGTGCAGGAAGCGGGGTCCCCAGCCGAAGGTCGTCGGACGACCGGAATCGGCGGCGACGAGCTCACGGAGGCCCTGGAGCTGCGGGACATCGAGACGGTTCACGTATGCCTGGATCGAGACGTAGCCGTCGGCGGGGAGCTGAGCCCAGAGAGCATCCAGCACGCCCTCGACCGTTCCCGAGACCGCGAGGGCCGGGTCTGAGACACGGACCTCGACGCCACTCTCCACGAACGCGGGAGCGGTCGGAGCCGGGCGGTCGTCGAGCAGGCCGCGTGCGGCGACCTTGGCCGATTCGACGTCGGGCTGGTCGAAGGGGTTGATCCCCAGCAGATGACCGGCGATCGCCGTCGCGTACTCCCAGACGATGAACTGCGCGCCCAGCGAACCGCTGACGAGGATCTCGCCCTCGTGACGTTCGCGCAGGTGGAACTCGTTGGCATCGTCGACCAGCCGCACGACCTGCAGGTCGTCGGGTCGCGAGTCGAGTTCGGGGGAGACGGGCAGCAGGACGACCGGGAGGATGCCGGTGCCTTCCTTGCCGGTGGACTCCGCGATCAGCTGCTCGATCCAGTCGGGCAGGCCGTTGATGTGAGTGCCGTCGGTGACCAGTCCGAGCTTGTCGCGCCGAGGGGCCGTGGCCGAGATCGCGGCGGCGAGACGCAGCGCGGGGTTGTCGGCCGAATCGATCGCGACCTCCAGCAGAGACGCCTCCGCCTCGTCGAGCAGCTCGTCGATGTCGACACCGGCGAGGCCGGACGGGACCAGGCCGAAGGCGGTGAGGGCGGAGTAGCGGCCGCCGACGTTCGGGTCCGCGGTGAAGACGCGGTATCCCGCCTCACGGGCCGACACGTCGAGCGGAGAACCGGGGTCGGTCACCACGACGATCCGCTCGACGGGGTCGATGCCCACGTCGCGGAAGGCCGCTTCGAACGTGCGCCGCTGCGAGTCGGTCTCCACCGTCGATCCGGACTTCGAGGAGACGACCAGCACGGTCTCCTGGAGGCCCTCGTCGAGCGCGGCGAGCACCTGGCCCGGTGCTGTCGAGTCGAGGATGGTGAGCGGCATACCGGCGGTCTGGGCGATGACCTCGGGCGCGAGGGACGAGCCGCCCATGCCGGCGAGCACGACGCGCGTGACGCCCTTCGCGACCAGATCCGAGCGCAGGGCCTCGATCTCGGCGACGAGCGGTCGGGAGATCGAGACGGCTTCGACCCAGCCGAGCCTGATCGATGCCTCGGACTCGGCGGCCGCGCCCCACAGACCGGCGTCGCCGCCGGTGATCCGAGAGGCGACGAGGTCGCGGACGAGAGCGGGGACCGTCTCGTCTATCGCGACCCGAGCCGCGCCAGAGGCGTGGATGGCGAATGTCATCGCTGCGCCTCGAGGCCCGCTGCCACCTGCGTCAGCAGATCGTGCCACGAGTCGATGAACTTGGCGACGCCCTCGTCCTCGAGCACCTGGGTGACGTCGGTGAAGTCGATGCCCAGATCGGCGAGGCCGGCGAACACCGCGCGGGCGTCCTCGTAGCCACCCGTGATGGTGTCTCCGGTGACGACGCCGTGGTCGAACGTCGCCTCGAGGGTCTTCTCGGGCATCGTGTTGACGACGTCCTTGGCGACGAGCTCCGTCACGTACAGGGTGTCAGGCAGTGCAGGGTCCTTGACGCCGGTGGACGCCCACAGCGGACGCTGTGCATTCGCGCCGAGCGCGATGAGGTCCTGCGCGCGCTTCTCGGCGAACTTCTGCTCGAAGAGCTCGTAGGCGAGACGCGCGTTGGCGAGTCCGGCCTTGCTCTTGAGCGCGTCTGCCTCGGGGGTGCCGATCGCGGAGAGGCGCTTGTCGGTCTCGGTGTCGACCCGCGACACGAAGAACGAGGCGACCGAGTGGATGCTCGACAGGTCGAAGTCGGCGCTGTGCGCCCGCTCGAGTCCGGTCAGGTAGGCGTCGATGACCTCGGCGTAGCGCTCCAGGCTGAAGATCAGCGTCACGTTGACGCTGATGCCCGACGCGATCGCCTCGGTGATGGCGGGAAGTCCGGCCTTGGTCGCCGGGATCTTCACGAGAAGGTTGGGGCGATCGACCTTGGCCCACAGCTGCTTGGCCTGAGCGACCGTGCCCTCGGTGTCGTGCGCGAGGTCGGGGGAGACCTCGATCGAGACGCGTCCGTCGACGTGACCGGATGCCTCCCAGACCGGACGGAAGACGTCGAGTGCTGCGGCGACGTCCTGCGTCGTCGCGGCGAAGACAGCCTCCTCGGCCGTGGCGCCGGAAGCGGCGAGCTCGGTGACCTGGGCGTCGTACGACGTGTTGTTCTTGTCGGTGATCGCGTTCGCGAAGATCGTCGGGTTCGTGGTGACGCCCACGACGTTGCGGGTCTCGATCAGCTCGGCCAGGTTGCCGGAGGAGATGCGGGTGCGCGACAGGTCGTCGAGCCAGATGCTGACACCGGCTGCTGCGAGGTCTGCGGTGGGGGTGCTCATGCGTTCTCCTTGATGGTCTCGCGTGCGGCCGCGATGACGGCCTCGGTGGTGATGCCGAACTTCTCGAACAGGGTCTTGTAGTCGGCGGAGGCGCCGAAGTGGTCGATGCCGACGGAACGGCCGCGGTCGCCCACGATGCCGCGCCAGCTGAGGACGGAGCCCGCCTCGACCGAGACGCGGGCGGTGACGGACTTGGGGAGCACCGACTCGCGGTACGCCTCGTCCTGCTCGTCGAACCATTCCAGCGAGGGAGCGGAGACGACGCGGACGTTGACACCCTCCTCGGCCAGGGCCGCGCGAGCGTCGACCGCCAGCTGGACCTCGGAGCCGGTGGCGATGATGATCACGTCGGGGGTGCCGTTCGGGGCCTCGGCGAGCACGTACGCGCCCTTCGAGACGCCGTCGGTGGACGCGAAGACGTCGCCGTCGGCTGCGCCCTCGCCGCGCTCGAACACCGGGATGTTCTGACGGGTCAGGGCGATGCCGGCGGGCCCTTCGTGGCGGCGGAGGATCTCGAGCCAGGCGGCCGAGGTCTCGTTGGCGTCTGCGGGGCGCACCAGGGTGAAGTTCGGGATCGCGCGGAGCGTGGCGATCTGCTCGACCGGCTGGTGGGTCGGGCCGTCTTCTCCGAGGGCGACGGAGTCGTGGGTCCAGACGAAGATGCTCGGCACGTTCATCAGAGCGGCCAGACGCACCGGCGGGCGCATGTAGTCGCTGAAGATGAGGAACGTGCCGCCGAACGCACGCGTCGGGCCGTGCAGCACGATGCCGTTGACGATCGCACCCATGGCGTGCTCGCGGATGCCGAAGTGCAGCACACGTCCGTAGGGGTCGCCCGACCACTCGTGGGTCGACCACTCGGCGGGGATGAAGGACTTCGAGTCCTTGATCGTGGTGAGGTTCGACTCGGCGAGGTCGGCCGAGCCGCCCCAGAGCTCGGGGAGCTCGGCGGCGAGGGCGTTGATGACCTGGCCGGAAGCCGCACGCGTCGAGACGTCCTTGCCGCCCTCGAAGACCGGGAGCGCGGAGGTGATGTCCGCCGGGAGCTCCTTCGCCTCGAGGCGGTCGAGCAGGGCCTTGCGCTCGGGGTTGGCCGCAGCCCACGCGTCGAACGAGGTCTGCCATGCGGCGCGGGTCTCGGCGGCGCGGTCGGCGAGTGCACGGGTGTGGGCGATCACGTCGTCGGCGATCGCGAAGTGCTCTTCGGGGTCGAAGCCGAGGACCTTCTTGGTCGCGGCGAGCTCGTCGCCACCGAGCGCCGAACCGTGGATCTTGCCGGAGTTCTGCTTGCCGGGCGACGGCCAGCCGATGATCGTCTTGAGGATGATGAGCGACGGCTTGGAGGTCTCGCCCTTCGCTGCCTCGATCGCGGCGTGCAGCTCGGCGACGTCTTCGACGTACTCGCCGGTCTTCTTCCAGTCGACGACCTGGACCTGCCAGCCGTAGGCCTCGTAGCGCTTCGCGACGTCTTCGGTGAAGGCGACGTTCGTGTCGTCTTCGATCGAGATCTGGTTGGAGTCGTAGATGGCGATGAGGTTGCCGAGCTCCTGGTGGCCCGCCAGCGAGGAGGCCTCGCTGGTGACGCCCTCCTGCAGGTCGCCGTCACCGGCGATCACGTAGACGAAGTGATCGAAGGGACTCGTGCCCGCCTCGGCCTCGGGGTCGAACAGGCCGCGCTCGTAGCGGGCGGCGTACGCGAAGCCGACAGCAGACGCGAGTCCCTGGCCGAGGGGGCCGGTGGTGATCTCGACACCCTTGGTGTGGCCGTACTCCGGGTGGCCAGGGGTCAGCGAGCCCCAGGTGCGGAGCGCCTTGAGGTCGTCGAGCTCGAGGCCGAAGCCGCCGAGGTAGAGCTGCACGTACTGGGTGAGGGAGGAGTGTCCGACCGAGAGGATGAAGCGGTCGCGACCGAGCCAGTCGGTGTCCGTCGGATCGTGGCGGAGAACCCGCTGGTAGAGGAGATACGCCGCAGGCGCCAGGCTCATCGCGGTACCGGGGTGGCCGTTGCCGACCTTCTCCACGGCATCCGCAGCCAGAAGGCGCGCGGTGTCCACCGCACGCCGGTCGATCTCATCCCACTGCAATTCCGACACTGTGAAGCCCTTCTGCAACTGTTCGAGAGCGCCCGGAGTGCATGATCGCAGTCCGCAACGGTACGGAGGGGTCTGTGCGCCGGGCGCGCGAGTCATTTCAGCATAGCGCCGAGGTCTGACCCGTTACCCCTCTTTACAACGCCTCCGTCGTCAGGTAATTCCACGGTCGCGCACCTGATTTCGCAGGGTGGCGGGACTGCGGATCTGACCCGCTGGAACTCGGTTCCGCGACGCCCGGGCGCGTCGCGGATGGCTGGCCGAGTGCGGCGAGCGGTTCGAGGCGGGCAAGCCGGTCGTCGCCGGTGCCTTAGAATGGAAAAGCTGTCGTGACGCGTGTGGAGGAGGGGATCGAGATCTCGACGATGTCTGATCAGACCGTTGTGAAGAAGTCCATCGGTCGTACCGTGAAGGCGTACGTCGCCCTCACCAAGCCGCGCGTCCTCGAACTCCTGCTGGTGTCGACCGTCCCGGTGATGTTCCTCGCACAGGGCGGTCTTCCCGACCTGTGGCTCGTGCTGGCCACCGTGATCGGCGGCTCGCTGAGCGCCGGGTCCGCCGCCGCGTTCAACATGTACCTGGATCGGGACATCGACGCGCACATGCACCGCACCGAGAACCGTCCACTCGTGACGGGTGAGATCACCCCGCGGGGCGCGTTGATCTTCTCGTGGACTCTCGCGGTGCTGTCCACGGTGTGGCTGTGGTTCACGACGAACTGGCTCGCGGCGACGCTGTCGGCATCCGCCATCTTCTTCTACGTCGTGATCTACACGATGATCCTCAAGCGCCGCACCGAGCAGAACATCATCTGGGGCGGCATCGCGGGATGCTTCCCCGTGCTGATCGGCTGGGCTGCTGTCACCGAATCGCTCGACTGGCCCGCCTTCATCCTCTTCGCGCTGATCTTCCTGTGGACGCCGCCGCACTACTGGCCGCTGTCGATGAAGTACAAGGACGACTACGACGACGTCGACGTGCCCATGCTCGGCGTGACGCGCAACGCCTCGCAGGTCGGGCTCCAGGTCATCCTGTACGCCTGGGCGACCGTCGCCTGCTCGCTGCTGCTGATCCCGATCGCGAACATGGGCCTCGTCTACGGCGTCTCCGCCGCGGTGTTCGGCGGATGGTTCATCTACGAGTCGCACCGTCTGTACAACCAGGCGGTGCGGGGGAACGAGGCGCGGCCCATGCGGGTCTTCCACGCCTCGATCACCTACTTGACGTTGATCTTCGTCGCCGTCGCGATCGACCCGCTGCTCCCGTTCTGAGCCTCGTCATCGTCGGCATCCGTCGTCTGGACGGACGTATCGACGGTCGGCGCCGCAGCATCCGCCGCGATCGCGCTCTCGTCCGAATCGGATGACTCGGCCGTCCAGTCGATCGGCTCGACCACGACCGGCGTGGGTGCCGGGACCAGTGCCTGCACTGCGCTCAGCGCGATCGCGATCAGGATGCCGATGACTCCGGCACCCAGGAGAGCGGCGCCGACCACCACGAGCGACTGCCCGACGTAGACCTCGATGCCGGTGGCCGTGCCGTCCAGCAGCGTGCTCGTCATCGTGCCGAGCTGGCCGGCGATGATCCATCCTCCGACGCCCGCCGAAGCGAGCGAGAGGACGAGGAGGAGCCAGAAGCCGATGCTGCGTGTGAGTGACTTGTTCATGTCCGCCACGCTGCACGACGAACTGATGCGCTTCTGATGTCCCGCCTATGCATCCACTGTGTCGGTCGGGTCCCGTACGTGGGCGAGCGGTGTCCCGAACCGCACACGGCGCCCCGATCTGCGGACTGTTCGTCCGGATTCCTGTGCAGCCCGGGGCGAGGTGTGCAGACCGGGACCGGTTCCGGAACGGTCAGACCTCGGAATCGACCGGCTTCTTCAGGTGCAGCACCACGACGGTGTAGGCGGCGGCGGACAGCGAGGCGAGCACCATGTGGATGCCGACGAGCAGCGGTGGCAGCCCCTCGCGGGCCTGCCACACGCCGACGCCCACCTGCACGAGGATCGCGAGCACGAGAACCAGCAGCCAGCGGCGCGGCTCGAGGCGCAGCACCCAGGCGGAGATGGTCAGCGCCGCGACCAGGGCGGCGAGTATGTAGCCGGGCCACGAGTGCACGTGCGCGAGGATCGTGGCATCGAACCCGTGTCGGAGGACGTCGGCGTCACCGGAGTGCGGGCCGGAGCCGGTGGTCAGTACGCCGAACACGATGGTCACCGCCAGCGCGAGCCCCGTCACGTGACTGAGGATCGCGAACCACTTCGGGACGGCGCTGACGCGCGGGCCGGATGTCGCATACAGCCGCACCAGGAACGCCGCCGTCACGCATACCAGCAGCAGGGACGACACGTAGTGGAACCCCACGATGAACGGATTGAGGCCCGTGAGCACAGTGATCCCCCCGACGAGCGCCTGCGCGACGACTCCGAGCAGGACGATCCAGGCGAGGACCACGAGGTCGCGGCGATCGGGGGTCAGCCGGATCGAGCGGACCATGGCGGCGATCACCGCGATCAGGAGCGCGCCCATGGCGAACGGCGTGGCGGGCAGATCGAGCAGCGACACGACGACGAAGACGACCACGGCGGCCGCGATGCCCGACAGCGCGAACCACAGTGCGGAGAATACGGACCGCCGCCCACCGGTCCTCGACAGCACGAGCAGCAGCACGGCGAGGGCGATCACACCGACGACGCCCGTCATCACGCGGTTGCCGAACTCGATGATTCCGTGGATTCCCTGATCGGCATAGATCGGCACAAGCGACTCTGGTGTGCAGAGCGGCCACTCCGAGCATCCGAGTCCCGACCCGGTCAGACGCACCGCTCCGCCGGTGCCGATGATGATCGTCTGGGCAAGGAAGGAGAGCCAGGCGAAGACCCGCAGCGCGCGTCCCCACAGGGCCGCGTGCGTTCCCGCCGCGGGTGCTGACGTTGGGGAGGAGATCGTGGTGTCGGGCATAAGTCTCTCCGAACCGCGCCAGACACGGCGAGCGGCCCTGTCTTCAGGCGGAACCTGTAGAATCGGATTGTTGTGATGAGCGCTGACCGCGCTGAAGCATCGCTAACAGTTTAGGCGCGATGGATGCGCCGGTGATGAGGGCCCACCAACGGCACCCGCTCCCGCAGACTCGACGGGGATCAGGTGTGTCGGGGCGGATGACACCGTTTGGGACCTGTGAGGAGAGTGTGTGATGTCGGATGTGCTGATCGACCGCCCGGAGCTTGACGGCCTGGGGGTGTATGAATTCGGATGGCACGACGAGGACGCCGCCGGAGCCATCGCCAAACGCGGTATCTCTGAAGAGGTGGTCCGGGGTATCTCGGCCCTCAAGCACGAACCCGAGTGGATGCTGAAGACCCGTCTCAAGGGATATCAGCTCTTCGGACGCAAGCCGATGCCGACCTGGGGCGCCGACCTCAGCGAGATCGACTTCGACAACATCAAGTACTTCGTGCGCTCGACGGAGAAGCAGGCCCAGTCCTGGGAGGACCTTCCTGCGGAGATCCGCGAGACCTACGAGCGCCTCGGCATCCCCGAGGCCGAGCGTCAGCGCCTCGTGGCCGGCGTCGCCGCGCAGTACGAGTCCGAGGTCGTCTACCACCAGATCCGCGAGGACCTGGAGCAGCAGGGCGTCATCTTCATGGACACCGACACGGCCCTCCGCGAGCACCCCGAGTTCTTCGAGGAGTACTTCGGCACCGTGATCCCTGCGGGCGACAACAAGTTCGCAGCCCTCAACACGGCCGTGTGGTCGGGCGGATCGTTCGTCTACGTCCCCAAGGGCGTGCACGTCGAGATCCCGCTGCAGGCGTACTTCCGCATCAACACCGAGAACATGGGCCAGTTCGAGCGGACCCTGATCATCGCCGACGAGGACAGCTACGTCCACTACATCGAGGGCTGCACCGCCCCGATCTACAAGTCGGACTCGCTGCACTCGGCCGTCGTCGAGATCATCGTGAAGAAGAACGCCCGCGTGCGCTACACGACGATCCAGAACTGGTCGAACAACGTCTACAACCTCGTCACCAAGCGCGCCGTCGCCCACGAGGGCGCGACGATGGAGTGGGTCGACGGCAACATCGGCTCCAAGGTGACGATGAAGTACCCGTCGATCTACCTGATGGGCGAGCACGCCAAGGGCGAGACCCTCTCGGTCGCCTTCGCCGGTCCCGGTCAGCACCAGGACGCCGGCGCGAAGATGATCCACATGGCTCCGTACACGCAGTCGTCGATCGTCTCGAAGTCGATCGCCCGCGGCGGCGGACGCGCGGGATACCGCGGTGAGGTCAGGGTCGATGCGAACGCGCACCACTCCGCCAACACCGTGCGCTGCGATGCCCTGCTGGTCGACACGAAGTCGCGCTCCGACACATACCCGGCGATCGACATCCGCGTCGACGACGTGCAGCTCGGCCACGAGGCCACGGTCTCGAAGGTCAGCGAGGAGCAGCTCTTCTACCTGCAGTCCCGCGGCATGCCGGAGGACGAGGCGATGGCGATGATCGTGCGTGGGTTCATCGAGCCGATCGCGCGCGAGCTGCCGATGGAGTACGCGATGGAGTTGAACAAGCTCATCGAGATGGGCATGGAAGGATCGGTCGGCTGAGATGACGTCCCAGACGACGGCGCCGACGGCGCCGCAGCATTCGAGCGCGCACGTGGACCCCGCCGCACAGGTCGCGGATGCCGGGTTCGTCCCGGTCCAGACCCGTTCGGAGCGGCCGCACTCGTTCGAGCCCGCAGACTTCGGAACCCCGACGGGCCGCGAGGTGAACTGGAAGCACACGCCGGTGGCGAAGCTGTCCGGCCTCTTCGAGGTCGCGGGCTCCGCCGAGGGCGTCCGCTACTCGTTCGGCGCCGGTGAGAAGTACGTGGCAGAACCCCTGGTCGCAGGCGCGGCACCCCGCGGCGAGGTCTTCCTCGCCGAGGACGTCACTGCCGCCGTCGCATGGCAGGGTGCCGCCGAGGCGCTGCACATCCGCATCCCGCGCGAGGAAGAGGTCGCAGAGCCGATCCTCGTCTCGATCGACGGACTCGGCGCCGACCTGCGCGCCGACGCCCACATCGTGATCGAAGCGCTCCCGCACAGTGTCGCCACCGTCGTGCTCCAGCACACGGGCGCGGCGCAGTACTCGCAGAACGTCGAGATCATCGTGCGTGACGGTGCGAAGCTCACCGTGATCAGCCTGCAGCAGTGGCAGGACGCTGCGGTGCACACGTCCGCGCACCAGGCGCGGGTCGACGCGGATGCCACGCTCAAGCACTTCGTGATCAGCTTCGGCGGCGGTGTCGTGCGCGTGAACCCGAGCGTCGAACTCGCGGGCGCAGGTTCGGAGGGCTACCTGTACGGCCTGTCCTACGCCGACGCCGGCCAGCACCTCGAGAGCCAGGTGTACCTGCACCACAAGGGCCCGCACACCAAGGGCGACGTGCTCTACAAGGGTGCGCTGCAGGGCGAGGGCGCGCACAGCGTCTGGATCGGCGACGTCCTGATCGGCGCCGACGCGACGGGCACCGACTCGTACGAGGCCAACCGCAACCTGGTCCTCACCGAGGGCGCTCGCGCCGACTCGATCCCGAACCTCGAGATCGAGACGGGTGACATCCTCGGAGCGGGCCATGCCAGCGCGACCGGACGCTTCGACGACGAGCAGCTGTTCTACCTGCAGGCTCGCGGCATCAGTGAGGAAGAGGCGCGTCGGCTCGTCGTGCTCGGGTTCCTCACCGACATCGTCCAGCGACTGGGCATCCCGGCGCTGGAGACCGAACTGCTCGATGCGATCGAGACGGAGCTCGCAGAGGTGAACGCATGACCGCCGAGCGCGTGTGCGGCGTCGCCGAACTCGAGCAGGACATGCCGATCCGCGTCGAGCCGAGCGGTGTGCCGATCACCGTCATCAAGGACTCCGAGGGCGTCATCCACGCCATCGGTGACACCTGCACCCACGGCGACATCTCGCTCGCCGAGGGCTTCGTCGAGGGCGACACGGTGGAATGCTGGGCCCACGGCTCCGCGTTCTCGCTGCTCACCGGCAAGCCCCAGAACCTCCCTGCTTATGAGCCCGTTCCGGTCTACGTCGTCGAGATCGACGGCGACGACGTGCTCATCGACCCGACTGTGACGAAGGAAGTCTGACATGTCTGTTCTCGAAATCCGCGACCTGCACGTGACGGTCGAGACCGAGGCGGGGACCACCCCGATCCTCAACGGAATCACCCTCACCATGAACACCGGTGAGACCCACGCCATCATGGGGCCGAACGGCTCCGGCAAGTCGACGCTCGCCTACACGATCGCCGGCCACCCCAAGTACACCGTCACCTCCGGGTCGATCACGTTCGACGGCCAGGACGTCCTCGCGATGAGCGTCGACGAGCGCGCCCGCGCGGGACTCTTCCTCGCGATGCAGTACCCGGTCGAGATCCCGGGCGTCACGGTGACCAACTTCCTGCGCACCGCCAAGACCGCTCTCGACGGCGAAGCGCCCTCGATCCGCGGCTGGACCAAGGACGTCAAGGCGGCCATGGCGAACCTGCGCATGGACCCCAAGTTCGCGCAGCGCAACGTCAACGAGGGCTTCTCCGGTGGCGAGAAGAAGCGTCACGAGATCCTCCAGCTCGAGGTGCTCAAGCCGCAGTTCGCGATCCTCGACGAGACAGACTCCGGCCTCGACGTCGACGCTCTCAAGATCGTCTCCGAGGGCGTCAACCGCGCCAAGGAGTCCACCGGTCTCGGCGTCCTGCTGATCACGCACTACACGCGCATCCTCCGCTACATCCGCCCCGATTTCGTGCACGTGGTCGTCGCCGGCAAGATCGTGGAAGAGGGCGGCCCCGAGCTCGCCGACCGGCTCGAGGAAGAGGGATACGACCGTTTCCTCGACCCCGCAGCCCCCATCGAGGCGTAGGCTGATTCGCATGACAGCCACTCTCACCGACGCGAAGTACGACGAGGTCACCGAGGCTCTCAAAGACGTCATGGACCCCGAGCTCGGGATCAACGTCGTCGACCTCGGCCTGATCTACGATCTCGCGTGGGATGACGAGAACGATGCTCTCGTCATCCACATGACGCTGACCAGTGCCGGCTGCCCCCTGACCGACGTGCTCGAGGACCAGACCGCACAGGCTCTGGACAGCGTGGTCGATCGCTTCCGCATCAACTGGGTGTGGATGCCGCCGTGGGGCCCGGAGAAGATCACCGACGACGGCCGCGACATGATGCGCGCCCTCGGCTTCGCGATCTGAGGATGCTCGAGGTCACAGCTCTGCCCCTGGCGGAGCTTCGCCGGCGCAGCAGCGAGAAGTGGCGGGAGTACCCCGCCGACGTCCTCCCGCTCTTCGTGGCGGAGACGGACTTCGCGCTGGCGCCGGAGATCGAGGCGGCGCTGCGTCGCGCGATCGACATCGGTGACACCGGGTACGTGGCGTCGCGGACGCCTCTGCCGCAGACCTATGCCGAGTTCGCGCGGCGCCGGTTCGGCTGGGAGGCCGACCCCGCGCGGATGCGCAGCACCGCCGACGTCAGCATGGGGATCGTGGAGATCCTCCGACGGGTGACGCAGCCGGGTGAACGGGTCATCGTCACGCCTCCGGTCTATCCGCCCTTCTACGAGCTCGTCGCCGAAGCCGGCGCGGAGGTCGAACGCGTCCCGCTGCGGGACACCGGGACGGGCTGGGAGCTCGATCTCGACGGCATCCGCGCGGCGTTCGCCGACGGCGCGACAGCGATGCTGCTCTGCAATCCGCACAATCCGACCGGCACGGTGCACAGCCGCGACTCGCTCGCGGCCCTCGCGGAGATCGCCGACGAGTACGGCGCGGCCATCGTCTCCGACGAGATCCACGCCCCGTTGGCGCAGCCGAGTGCGGGCTTCACGCCTTTCCTCGACACCGGCGACGCGGCCGAGCGCGTCGGCTACGCCGTCGTCAGCGCCAGCAAGGCCTTCAATCTCGCCGGTCTCAAGTGCGCACTCATGGTCACGGCGACGGATGCGACCAGCAGCGTGGTGCGCGGTCTCCCCGTCGAAGTCGAGTGGCGCACCGGCCAGTTCGGGCTGCTCGCCGCGGTGGCAGCGTTCTCGGAGGAGAGCGACCCCTGGCTCGACGGACTCCTGCGCACCCTCGACCACAACCGGGTCCTGCTGGAGGACCTGCTCGCGGCGAAGCTGCCGGAGGCGCGCTATCGGATCCCGGACGCCGGCTACCTGGCGTGGATCGATCTCTCGGCTCTCGGCTGGGGCGACAACCCCGCACGTCGCATCCTGAAGGAGGCGAAGGTGGCGCTGCACTTCGGTCCCGCCTTCGGCGACGAAGGGCGTGGCCATGTGCGTCTGAACTTCGGCACGAGCACGGAGATCCTCACCGAGGCCGTCGAGCGCATCGCGGCGCTCGTGGGTCGATGACCGACGGGATTGCAGCGGCGTCGATCTGGGACAGGGAGCGGCTCTGGGTCTCGGTCGGTGCTGTCGCGCTGATCTTCCTGGCGGCGATCGAGGCGCTGGCCGTGACGACGGTGATGCCGATCGTGAGCGAGGCCCTGGACGGCCGCGAGCTCTATGCGGTCGCCTTCGCAGGAACCCTGGCCACCAGCGTGATCGGCATGGTGGCGGCGGGTGCGTGGGCGGATGCCCGGGGTCCGCGTGGGGCCCTGTACGTCGCGGTGACCCTCTTCATCGCCGGACTGCTGCTCTCGGGCTTCGCCGTCAGCATGGAGCAGTTCCTGATCGGTCGACTGGTCCAGGGCCTCGGCGCGGGAGGGCAGACCGTCGCGTTGTACGTCGTCGTCGCGCGTCTCTACCCCGCGCATCTGCACGGGAGGGTGTTCGCCGCCTTCGCGGCGGCGTGGGTGGTGCCGTCGATGGTCGGTCCGTTCCTCGCGGGAGCTGTCGCCGAGTATCTCGACTGGCGCTGGGCGTTCCTCGGCGTCGCCGTGCTGACGACGATCGCCTTCCTCCTGATCGCGGTGCGCCTGCGCGGCGTCGATCTCGGTCACGGTGAGCCGCAGGACCGCCGTGCGCTCGTCATCCGCCTTCTCCTCGCCGTGGTCGTGGCCACGTTCGCTGTGCTGATCGGGTTCACGGCCGAGCTGGCGGTGCAGGTCGGGTGGCCGCTCGCCCTGGCATCCGTCGCCGTGATCGCGGTCGCTGTGCTGCCCCTGCTGCCCCGGAGGACGCTCCGTGCGGGCTTCGGGCTGCCGAGCGTCGTGCTCATGCGGGGGATCGCCGCAGGAGCGTTCTTCGCGGCGGAGGCGTACATCCCCTACCTGCTGATCGAGCGATTCGGATTCACCGCGACGTGGGCGGGCGTCGCACTCATGCTGGCCGCGTTCGCCTGGGCGGGCGCCTCTCAGCTGCAGGGCCGCGTCGGCGAGCGCCTCGGCAACACGCGCATCACGGTGATCAGCCTCTCCCTGATGCTGCTCGCGCTGGCGTGCGTGCTGGTGGCCGCGCTGTGGGCCGTGTCGCCGGCGCTGGTCGTGGTGGGCTGGGCCTTCGCGGGCGGCGGCATGGGCCTCCTGTACCCGCGACTGACCGTTCTGACCTTGGCGTACTCGAATCCCGGCAATCAGGGATTCAACTCGTCCGCGCTGTCGATCTCGGACTCGACGGGATCAGCCGTGGCGATCGCGCTGGCGGGCCTGGCCGTCGCGGGCCTCGGCGGCGAGGCGACGGCGTTCTCCGTCGTGTTCGCGTTCTGCCTCGGTCTCGTGCTGCTCGGGTTCGTCCCCGGACTCAGGCTCGGTCACGCCGCAGAGTCGGCGCGGCGCTGAGGGGTTCGCCGGAGTCGGCCAAGGCGCGGATGCCGAGGTCGAACACCCGGTCGAGGCCCGCGGTGACGTCGAGCGTCCCGCCGTTCTCCATCGCGCCGTGACTGTCGGCGTGCATGCGCTGCTGCACGAGCGTCGCGTGGCCCAGGATGAAGTGCAGCAGGGCGACCGCGCGCTGCGCGGGATCCGCCGCGCCCGAGCGGCGGAGGGCGTCTTCGAGGGCGGCCTGGGCGGTCGCGGACCCGAGACCCAGCGCGTACGTGCTGAGCACGAGCTCCGCACCGTCGCGGTGCGTGAAGAGGGCGTCGCGGATGCTCCGCGCCACCGTCGGCACGTCCGCATCCGCACGGGGGATCGACGCGGTGATGCGGTCGGCGAGGTCGGCGAGCAGCTCCTGCTTGCTCGAGAAGTGCCAGTAGAGGGCGCTGGGCTGCACATCGAGACGGCCGGCGATGCGGCGCATGGAGAGGTCGGCGAGCCCCACCTCGTCGAGCAGGGCGAGAGCGGCTCGAGCGACGCCCTCGCGGTCGTGCCGCGTCGAGTTGTACTCAGGGGTCATCCACTCAGTATAGTGAACGCTGTTCAGGTGAACGGTGTTCAGGAAGGACATGACAATGGCGGAGCAGAGCGGCGACCTCGGTCGCGACATTGCCAGGGTGGCGGTCTTCGCCGCGCTCATCGTGGTGCTCGGCACCGTGACGATCCCGATGCCAGGGGGAGTCCCGGTGACGGCGCAGACGCTGGGAGTGATGCTCGCGGGAGCGGTGCTCGGCCCGCGGCTCGCCCCGCTGTCGGTCCTGCTCGTGCTGCTTCTGGCTGCCGTGGGACTGCCGGTCCTCTCGGGAGGACGAGGGGGTCTCGGCGTCTTCCTCGGTCCGACCGCGGGCTATCTGATCGGGTGGATCGCCGGAGCGATCGTCGTCGGACTCATCGCCCGCAGCGCGCGTCCGAGCTGGTGGCGAGTGGGACTCGGGGCTCTCGTGGGGGGCATCCTGGTCGTCTATCTCTTCGGAATCCCCGTGCAGGCGCTCGTGCTCGGCGTCGATCTCGGCCCCACCGCTGTGTCGAGCCTCGTGTTCCTGCCCGGAGATCTGCTCAAGGTCGTCGCCGCGACGGTGCTCACGGTCACGTTGCGACGCGCGTACCCTCGGGCGTTCGGAACCCGCGGCAGCGCGGCCACTCGTGCCTCCGTCCGTGCGGCCTGAGACGGCGGTCGACACGATCTCGGTCGATCACGTCTCCGTGGTGCGCGACGACCGGACGATCCTCCGGGATGTCAGCGTGCAGCTCACGGCGCCGCGGATCGCGGTGATCGGCGCGAACGGGTCGGGCAAGTCGACATTCGCGCGTCTCCTCAATGCGCTGGTGCGCCCGTCGAGCGGACGCGTGAGCGTGCACGGTCTCGATGGGGAACGGGACACCGCGGCGCTGCGTCGTCGAGTCGGCTTCGTCTTCACCGACCCCCAGGCCCAGCTCCTGATGCCGACCCCGGCGGAGGATCTGGCCCTGTCGCTGAGGGGCGAGCCCCGCACCGAGATCGAGCGGCAGGTCGCCGAGACCCTCACGGCACACGGACTCGCCGCGCACGCCGACGTGCCGGCGTCCGAGCTCTCGGGCGGTCAGAAGCAGATGCTGGCGCTCGCCTCCGTCCTGATCGCGGGGCCGCGCCTGATCGTCGCCGATGAGCCGACCACCCTCCTCGACCTGCGCAATGCGCGCCGCATCTCGGAACTGCTGCTGACGCTCCCCATGCAGGTCGTGATCGTGACCCATGACCTCGAGCTCGCCGCCCGATGCGACCAGGTGCTGCTCTTCGACGAGGGGCGCCTGGTCGCCTCGGGTGAGCCCGCGCCGGTCATCGCGGCATATCGCGCTCTCTGCGAATGATCCAGACCTACATCCCCGGCCGCAGCGTCGTGCATCGGATGCCGGCGACGGCCAAGCTCGCGCTCTTCGCGCTGCTCGCGCTGGCGGTGACGGCGTACCCCCACGACGCGGCGAGCATCGGGATGGCTCTCGCGGGCGTCTGCGCGCTGTACCTGGTCTCCGGGATCCCGTTCGCCACCCTGATCGTCGAGGTGTGGCGGTTGCGGTGGCTGATCCTGGTGCTGGGCGTCGGGCTGTGGGTGTTCGTGTCGCCGCTCACCGCCTGGATCAGCACCGCCCGCGTCGTGGCGCTCGTCCTGCTGGCTACGCTGCTCACCCTCACGACGCGCATGGAGAGCCTGCTGCGGGTCCTGCACCGTCTGCTGACGCCCCTCGGCAGGTTCGGCATCGATCCACGGACCGTGTCGATGACGATCGCCCTGGCGCTCACGATGGTGCCGACGGTGGCGCGGTTCTCGACGGAGGTCAGGGATGCCGCATCGGCACGCGGCATCCGACTCCGCATCCGGTGGATCGTGCCGCTCCTCGTGCGCACGCTACGCCACGCGGATGACGTGGGTGATGCCCTCGCCGCCCGTGGACTGGTGTGAGCGCCGGGCGAGGCGGAGAGCCAGCAGCATCGCGATCACGGCGACGCCCGCGGTCGCGACCGTCGTGCCCAGCACGAGGAGGAGGACCACTCCGGCGATGCCCACCGAGACGGCGGCGGCGACACGGCGAGGCGATTCCTCCGCGCGCACCGACGGCCCCGTCTCGACGCGCGTGACGGCGAGAGCGACGAGCGCGGTGAGCGCGAGCGCTGTGGCGAGCCAGAGCGGCCGCGTCAGCCACCACTCGAGCGTGCTGGGAGCCGGCAGCGCGACGCCCGTGGTCATGGCGCTCATCGCCGAGACGCCGGCCATGCCGAGCAGCACCGGCATGTGCCAGAGGTAGATGCTCATCGTGCGACGGTTCACGAATGCCGCGAGTGCTGCGGGGATACCTCGACGACTGAACCCGTCGAGGCGGTCGCGCAGCAGCGAGACCAGGCTGAGGTGCACGACGCCGACGAGCAGCAGTGCGGCCGTGGGAGGGTTGATGTTGGCGATGAGGTCGGGGGAGTAGACGCCGCTCACGAAGGTGCCGATGAGCGAGAGCAGCGCGGCCCCGCCACCGAGGACGCGAGTGCGCCTGCTGAGCGCGTCGATCGTGCCGTCGGCGAGGAAGAACCCCAGCTGCTGGAGCGCGAGCCAGACGAAGGCGAGATTCACGAAGCCGAGGCCCTCGAGCCCCGTATGCGCACGGACGGCGTCCACGGCGACCGCGGACGCCACGAGCATCAGCAGCGTCACGCGGGGCGCCCGGGAGTGCAGGCCTGCCAGCGCGGGCAGGAGCGCCTGGCACAGGAGGAACACGGCGAGGAACCACAGCGGCTGGCCGTAGCGGAACCCGGCGACGGCGACGATCTCCGGTGGCACGCCCGCGACGAGGAGGGCGGCGAGCGCCACGCCGACGATCCCGATCGCGAAGACGGCGGGTCGGAGGAGCCGGTGCACCCTGCCGGCGATGAACTGCGACCCGGTTCCGCCACGCGCCTGCATCCGGCGGAAGGCGACGAGGCCCGCGAAGCCGCCGATGATGAAGAACAGCGGCATGACCTGCAGCATCCAGCTGAGCGGGACGATCCACCACGCGCCGTCGCTGGCGTTGGCGAAGACCGGGCCGCCGTCGACGACGGTGACCCCGACCATGATCCCGTGCAGCAGCACGACGCCCACCACGCACGCGGCGCGCAGGAGGTCGATGACCGTGTCCCGCCCCGCGGGAAGCGGAGCTCGGTGGGCGGTGAGCGGGGGTGCGTCGACGATGGCCATGGTGTCCTCCTCGGTGGGTGTCCGAGGAGCGTATGAACGGGATGCCTCGCAGGGGATCACCCCCTGGGGTCGTTCGCACCCCTACCGAGGTGTGAACCTGCCCCGTCGCGCCTACGAGGCGGGCTCGACCAGGCCCGCGTCGTACGCGAGGATCACCGCGTGCACCCGGTCGCGCAGACCGAGCTTCGCGAGCACCTTGCCCACGTGGGTCTTGACCGTCTGCTCGGCGATGAAGAGGTCGGAGGCGATCTCGCCGTTCGATCTACCTCTGCCGATCAGCACGAGCACCTCTCGCTCGCGATCGGTGAGGTCGGCGAGAGCTGAGGCGGCTCGGGGAGTGCGGGGCCGGTGACCGGCGAACTGCTCGATCATGCGCCTGGTCACGCTGGGGGCGAGCAGCGCGTCCCCGGCCGCGACCACGCGCACGGCATGCACCAGCTCCTCCGGCAGGGCGTCCTTGAGGAGGAACCCGCTGGCACCCGCCTCGAGGGCGTCGTAGACGTAGTCGTCGATGTCGAAGGTCGTGAGCATGAGGATGCGCGGCACGTGCGCTGCGGGGTAGCCGGGACCGAGGATGCGTCGGGTCGCCTCGATGCCGTCCACACCAGGCATGCGCACATCCATCAGGATGACGTCGGGGTCGAGCCGGGCGGCAAGGGTCACGGCCTCGGCGCCGTCCGACGCCTGTCCTGCGACCCTGATGCCCTCATGTGCGTCGAGGAGCGCGGCGAATCCTGCCCTGACCATGGCCTGGTCGTCGGCGATGAGGACGCTGATCGTCACGGGGTCTCCTGGGGATGAACGGGTCGGGTCTCGGTCGGGGGAGCGGCGTCCGCGGTGGCCTCGTCCGTCGCGGGCTCGTGCACCGGGAGGACGGCGGTGACCTCCCAGCCGCCGTCGCTCGTGGGTGCGGCGGCGAAGGAGCCGCCCAGCAGCTCGACGCGCTCACGCATGCCACGGAGGCCGTATCCACCGCCGGTGGGCACCGTCGAGGAGGCGGAGCGCCCATTGCGCACGCGGATGCCGACGGTCGAGGCGTCCGTCTGGATGCGGACCGTCACTGAGGCGCCGGATGCATGCCGGACGGCATTGCTCAGCGCCTCCTGGGCGATGCGGAAGGCGGCGATCTGGACGGCCGGAGGGGCGTCGGTCGCGGAGCCGGTGATCTCCAGGCCCACCGTGACACCCGCCCGACGCAGGGTGTCGACCAGAGAGGGGATGTCGTCGATCCCCTGCACCGGCGCGAGCTCGGCGGTCTGGTCCTCCGTGCGCAGTACCCCGAGCATCCGACGCATCTCGGTGAGCGAGCTGCGGGCAGTGGCGGCGATGCTGTCGAACTCCGCCGCGGCGTCGTCGCCGACATCGGGCAGCCGGTACCGCGCGGTCGATGCCTGCACCTGGATCAGCGACATGCTGTGCGCGATGACGTCGTGGAGCTCCCTGGCGATCCGCGTGCGCTCCTCGACCAGCGCACGCCGGGATTCCTCCAGGGCCGCGTGCTCGCGCTCCTTCACGAGCTCGGCGGAGACTCGGACGCGTCCGGCGACGAGGGTCGCCACGAGGAACATCGCCGCGGCGACGGAGGTGGTCACGATGAGATCGGCGGTGGCACTGCCGGCGGTCGGACGAGTGGAGACCACCTCGGGGCGCAGCAGCGGAGCCGTGAGCGAGAGCAGTGTGCCGACGATGAGGGGCAGCACGCCGACACGCGCGCCGTGCACGAAGGTGACGACGCCGACGAAGAGCACGAAGGTCAGCAGTGCGGGAACCGACCACGGCCAGGGGGACTCTGTCGCCAGCGCGGGATCGACGATCAGGGGCAGTGTGAACGCGGCTGCGGAGAACAGCGCGATCGCGGAACGAGGGCGGCTCAGGGAGAGATACGGTGCACCGCACAGCGCCGCGGCCAGGATGAACGACAGCGGCAGCAGCGTGCCGTACAGAGCGGTCTGGATGGGCACGAGTACGGCGAACAGCACGAAACTCGCACCGCCGAGCACCGCCAAGGCGGCGGTGCGACGGCTGATGCGGGGAGCGCGGGGGATGCGCGGCCGACGACGTGCCATGTCCGTCATCCTGCCAGGTTCAGGGCCGGTGCGCGGCGACGGCGGGCGGCGGCGACGCGGTCGATGACCAGCCCGATCACGAGGGCGATGGCGATGCCGATGGCCGCGCTGAGGAGCGGCTGGTCCTTGATCCAGGACCCCGCAGCGAGGCCGATGACCAGGCTCAGAGCGCTCCAGCTGATGCCGGCGACGATGCTGAGCGGCAGGAATCGGCGCCAGGGCAGACCGACGGCCCCTGCCGTCATGTTGACGGCGACACGGCCCACCGGAATGTAGCGCGCGCCGAGGATCAGGGCGGCACTGCGCTGCGTCAGGGCCTGCTCCGCGGTGGTGAATGCCGCAGCGACCCGCGGGCGTCGCATCCAGGCCCACCGGGTGGTGCCCAGACGCCGACCGAGGGCGAACGCGATGTTGTCGCCGATCGTGGCACCCACGGCGGCGACGAGCCCGAGGGGGACGAGACCCCAGAGATCGCCGGTGGAGGCGAGCACCGCCGCCGCCGCCACCAGGACGGTCTCGCTCGGGATGGGCGGGAAGAAGCCGTCGATCACCGTCACCGCGAACAGCACGGCGAAGAGCCAGGGTGAGGCGACGGTCTGCAGGATGAGCTCGTTGATGACGTCCACTCCAGAAGGCTAGGAACGGGGTGCGCCTCCCGGCATCACTCTGAGGTATCGACCGCATCCCCCCGGAGAGGTAGATCCGGGCACTCAGCCAGGCGATCTATACTGGGAGTTTGGCCCCTCGGCCTGAATCCCCTTGAACGAACGGACATCCCGCTGTGCTTGCCGTGCACGAACTCGAGATCCGCGTGGGCGCACGCCTCCTGATGGAGAACGTGTCGTTCCGTGTGAGCGACGGAGACAAGATCGGTCTCGTCGGCCGCAACGGCGCGGGCAAGACCACCCTCACCAAGGTGCTCGCCGGCGATGTCCTCCCCTCCGGCGGCAGCGTGACGCGTTCGGGTGAGCTCGGCTACCTGCCGCAGGACCCCCGCTCCGGCAACCCAGAGGACCTCGCGCGCACGCGGATCCTCGACGCCCGCGGGCTCGGTCAGCTCAACCTCGGCATGACCGAGGCCTCGCTTGCGATGGGGTCGGAGGACCCCGCGGTGGCCGACAAGGCGATGAAGCGCTATGCCCGCCTGACCGAGCAGTTCGAGGCCCAGGGAGGGTATGCGGCCGAGGCCGAGGCCGCCTCCATCGCCAACAACCTCTCGCTGCCGGATCGGATCCTCGACCAGCCGCTGTCGACTCTCTCCGGTGGCCAGCGCCGTCGCATCGAGCTCGCACGCATCCTGTTCTCGGACGCCGAGACGATGATCCTCGATGAGCCGACCAACCACCTCGACGCGGACAGCGTGGTGTGGCTGCGCGAGTTCCTGAAGAACTACAAGGGCGGGCTGATCGTGATCAGCCACGACGTCGAGCTCGTGGGCGAGACCGTGAACCGTGTCTTCTACCTCGACGCGAACCGTCAGGTCATCGACACGTACAACATGAACTGGAAGAACTACCTGCGCCAGCGGGTCGCCGACGAGGAGCGTCGCAAGAAGGAGCGCGCGAACGCCGAGAAGAAGGCCACCACACTGCAGCAGCAGGCCGCTCGATTCGGTGCGAAGGCCTCGAAGGCGGCCGCCGCACACCAGATGATCGCTCGCGCCGAGAAGCTGCTCGCGGGTCTCGACGACGTGCGCCAGGAAGACCGGGTCGCGAAGCTCCGCTTCCCCAAGCCCGCACCCTGCGGCAAGACGCCGATGATGGCGACCGGCCTGTCGAAGTCGTACGGATCCCTGGAGATCTTCACGGACGTCGACCTCGCCATCGACCGTGGGTCGAAGGTGGTCGTGCTCGGCCTCAACGGCGCGGGCAAGACGACGCTGCTGCGGATGCTCGCGGGCGTCGACAAGCCGGACACCGGACAGCTCGAGCCCGGCCACGGACTGAAGGTCGGCTACTACGCGCAGGAGCACGAGAACCTCGACGTCAACCGGTCGGTGCTGGAGAACATGGTGTCGGCGGCGCCGCACATCACCGAGATGGAAGCACGCAAGGTGCTCGGCTCGTTCCTCTTCACCGGCGATGACGTGCTGAAGCCGGCCGGGGTCCTCTCCGGTGGGGAGAAGACCCGCCTGTCGCTCGCGACGCTGGTGGTGTCATCCGCGAACCTGCTGCTCCTCGACGAGCCGACCAACAACCTCGATCCCGCCTCCCGTGAGGAGATCCTGGGTGCGCTCGCGCATTACGAGGGCGCAGTGGTGCTCGTCTCCCACGACCCCGGCGCGGTGCAGTCGCTCAACCCCGAGCGCGTGCTGATCCTCCCCGACGGCGTCGAGGACATCTGGAGCCAGGACTACCAGGACCTCATCGAGCTCGCGTAGCGCGCGTGCGAAGTGTGCCACGTCCGACGGGAGTGGCATAGTCGACAGGGTGACCCATGACGACTCGGATCTCGGCCTCGCTCAGCTCAACGACTGGCTGAGAGGCCGCCACGCTCTCACGGGCGTCGCCCCGGACTGGGATGTCCGTGACCTGCCGGAGGATCCTGCGATCCTCTTCGCCGACTGGGTGCGTGCGGCCGCGGCAGCAGGGGTGGCGGAGCCGCACACCGTCACTCTGGCGACGGTCGACGCAGAGGGGATCCCCGACGCGCGCACGCTCATCCTGAAACGGATCGACGAACGAGGGTGGGGCTTCGCCAGCACGAGGTCGTCGCGCAAGGGCGCGCAGCTCGATGCGGTGCCGGCTGCGGCGCTGAGCTTCTGGTGGCAGCCGCAGGTCCGAGCGGTGCGAGTACGCGGACGCGTGGAGGAGGCGGCGCCGGAGGAGAGCGCCGCCGACCTCGCCGCCCGCTCGGCGGCCGCGCAGGCCGGCATCGCCGACGGCGACTGGGTGCTCTGGCGGGTCGTCCCGAGGCGTATCGAGTTCTGGCAGGGGGACACCGATCGGCGCCACACCCGCCTCGTGTACGAGGCAGCCGCTGACGGCTGGAGTCGGACGCTCTCGGGCAGAGCGGCCGACCGGATCGAGGAGGAGACTCGCGCATGAGCGGGTACCAGACCGCGAACGCCCTCACCGGCTGAACGATGGACCAGATCCTCCCGCCTTCGCCGTCGGAGGCTCCGACCTTCGCGGACGACTTCTCGACCGGGCTCGACGGCGAGAAGTGGATCGCCCACTACCTCCCGCAGTGGACGGTTCCCGAGAGATCCGCGGCGCGATACGAGATCGTCGAGACGGGGCTGCAGCTGCGTATCGAGAGCGATCAGCTCGATTGGCGGACGGAGGATGCCCCGCTCCGCGTGTCCAATGTGCAGACCGCGATGTTCTCAGGACCGCTCGGTTCGGCGCGCGGCACACACCGACATCGTTCGGACGGTCTCGAGGTGCGAACCGAGACACCACTCCGCCTGCTGTTCGCTCCTACCAGCGGACGGATCGATGTGACGGTCGCTGCGAGCACCGACGACGGGTGCATGCTCGCCGCCTGGCTCGTCGGTATCGAACACCTCTCGGAGCTGGATGCCGGCGAGATCTGCATCTTCGAGATCGACGCCGATGCCGTATCGACGACGACACGAGCGCGGACCGGCATCAAGGCTCACGGTGATCCGCGGTTGGAGACGGACATGGCCGAAGTGGTGCTGCCGTTCGATGCGAGCGGGTCGCACACCTGGACCGTGATCTGGGGGGACGGCGAGACGGTGATCGGCTGCGAAGGGATCGTCTTGCGCCGGATTCCGCAGTGCCCGGTCTATCCGGTGATGCTCCTGATCGACCTCTTCGAGATCGGCACGCCCTCGGGCGCATACCCGAAGACCGCCGTCGTCTCCGACGTGCGGGCCTGGGGCTGACGCGTCGGCGCGCGTCGTCCAGCGACGTCTCGGATCCCAGACAGCGGATGCCGTCGACCCGACATGAGCCGATCCGTGCGCGCTGCAATGGGAGCAGCCTGATTCTCGGCGACCCGCGACCAGCAGTTCCGGATGCAGGGCGAGGGGCTGTGATCGATCATGCGGACGCTCACCCGAGACCGAGCGGCGGCACTCCGACAAGCGACGATGGGGACGCGACGATGACATATTCCGATACACCCGGCACTGCCGAGGCGGCGGGAGGCGCGACGGCTCTCAGCCGCGGCCTCACGGCCAGACACATCCGATTCATGGCGCTGGGCTCGGCGATCGGCACGGGGCTCTTCTACGGCTCAGCCGCCGCGATCGAGAAAGCCGGTCCCAGCGTCCTGCTCGCCTATCTCATCGCCGGAGCAGCCGTCTTCATCGTGATGAGGGCGCTGGGGGAGATGACCGTCCGACATCCCATCTCCGGATCCTTCGGACAGTTCGCCAACCGGTACCTCGGCGCGCGATGGGGATTCATCACAGGCTGGACCTACGCGTTCGAGATGATCATCGTCGCCCTTGCCGACGTCACCGCGTTCGGCGTGTACATGGGGTTCTGGTACCCCGACGTGCCGCGCTGGATCTGGGTGCTCGCGGTGATCTTCTTCATCGCGGCGATCAACCTGCTCGGTGTGCGCGTGTTCGGCGAGCTGGAGTTCTGGCTCGCCCTGGTGAAGGTCTCCGCGGTGATCGCCATGATCGTCGGCGGCATCGCCATCATCGTCTTCGGGTTCCAGAACCAGTCGCCCGATGCATCGGGGATCGGGGCCCTCTTCGATCCGGCCACCGGCGGTTTCTTCCCGCACGGCGCCGAGGGATTCGTCGCCTGCTTCGCGATCGTGGTCTTCGCCTTCGGCGGGATCGAGATCATCGGCATCACGGCGGGCGAGGCGCAGAATCCGAAGAAGGTCATCCCGCAGGCCATCAACAGCGTTCCGGCGCGCGTGCTGCTCTTCTACGTCGGCGCCCTCGCGGTGATCATGATGGTGCGCCCGTGGAACACGATCGGTGCGGAAGGCAGCCCGTTCGTGACCATCTTCGACGGCCTCGGCATCCCTGCCGCTCCGCACGTGCTGAACTTCGTGGTCATCTCTGCGGCGCTGTCGGCGATCAACTCGGACGTCTTCGGCGCCGGCCGCATGATCTACGGTCTCGCGCAACAGCATCAGGCGCCGGCGGCGTTCACCCGAATCTCCAAGTCAGGGGTCCCGTGGATGACCGTCGTGGTGATGATGTGCGCGCTGGGGGTCGGGGTGATCCTGAATGCGGTGATCCCGGAGGACGTCTTCGTCATCATCGCGTCCATCGCGACCTTCGCGACCGTCTGGGTGTGGCTGATGATCGTCGCATCCCATCTCTCGATGAAGCGGACCATCCGCCGGGAAGGCCTGCTGCCATCGGAGTTCCCGGTGCCGCTGTGGCCCGTCGCCTCCTGGCTCACCGTGGGGTTCCTGGTGTTCGTGGTGGGTCTGCTGTGCTGGTTCGAGGACACGCGGGTGGCCATCGTGGTGGGAGTCATCTGGCTCGCAGTGCTGACCGCGGCGTATCAGTTCGCCGTGGGCCGATCAGGCAAGGATCGTGCCGAACTGCAGGATGAGACAGCGCCCATCCGGATCATCCCGGTGGGCGACACTCCGCCTCACGCGCGGTAGCGGGACGCGACGTCCGTTCCGGAGCAGTGCTCACCCGGAACGGGCGTCAGCGCGCGTCGAGCAGCTCGTCCTCGATGTCGGCATCCCTGTCGCGTCGACGGGACGGCTTGACCGGTGCGACGACGCCCTCCACCTCTTCGCGGTGCTTCACGATCTCGGTACGGATGATGTAACCGATGAAGATGAAGCCCATCAGGGCGAACAGGATCCACTGGATCGCGTAGGACAGGTGCGGGCCTGGATCGTCGGTGGGGGAGTCGAAGCCGCCGAGCGTGCCCTCTCCCACAGGATCCTCGCTGACGACCTGGCCGTAGGCGCTCGTGATCACGTCCGCATCGACGAGCTGGTCGATCGCGGGGAGATGGATCGTCGGCACCTGGCCCTCGGGCGCTCCGCGGCCGGATGCCGGCAGCTGCTCGCTCGGGCGGAGGCGGACGACGACCTCGACCTCACCGCTCGGGGCGGCGGGGACGGAGTCGGGGGAGTCGCCCTCGCCGGGCGGCACCCATCCGCGGTCGACGAGGAACACGCGGCCGTCGACGTCGCGGAACGGGACCAGCACCTCGTAGGCGCTCGTGCCACCGTGCGGACGGTTGCGTACGAGCAGCTGCTCGTCGCTCAGGTACTCGCCGTTCAGTACCACCGGGTGCCACACGTCTCCGGGGTCGAGGGCGCCGTCCGCTCCGATCAGCTCGGCGAGCGGCACGGGATCCGCGTCGTAGTTCTTCTCGACCAGCGCGATCTGCTCGGCGCGGTTCTCGTTCCGCTCGAACTGCCAGTTCGACAGGAAGGCGCAGGCGACCGCGAAGCCGATCGCGACCAGCACGTAGACGGTCCATCGACCCATCCGGGCGCTCATGAAGGCACACCATCTCTCACGGTCACGGGGAAGCCTCTGGCTGCCAGATAGTCGCGGAGGAACCCGACGTGCTCATCGCACGCGAGCCACACCTTCTCGCGGTCGGCGGCATGGATACGAGGGTTGCGCCACACCACCTGCATGGTCGCCGCGTTCCGGCATCCGGCGCGCGAGCACTCCAATTCACTCACTCGCGGTCCTGGCGGCTTTCGCGGATGGTGAAGATGTCGGGGCCCGGAGTCTCCTCGACTCGTTCGGTGACGGTCGGCGCCGGGGCTTCGAGCTGCTGCACGGGCGATTCGGCGACCGTCTCGGTGCTGTCGCTGCCCGCGTTGGCGAAGACCACGGCGATGTACGGCAGCACGGCCGCCGCGAGCGCGAACACCCACGTGTACCAGCCGTAGGGCTGGATGAACATCATCAGCCCGAAGCACACGATGCGGATGGTCATCGTGAGCGCGTATCGACGCACGCGGTGGTCCGCCTCCGCCTGCGGATTCTGCGGCAGGGAGGTGACAGCAGGGACCAGGTGCTTGCTCTTCACGATGCCTCCAGCCTACGCCGCCGGAGGGCAGGCGGCGCGCGGAATGCGAGCGTCAGGTCGAGAAGATGAACGGCAGGGTGAAGGCGCCGACGAAGACGAAGCTCACGATGGTCATGATGATCCCGATCGCCAGGAGGCCGATCATGACGTACCCCATGATCAGTCCGGCGATGGCCATCCCCCTACCGCCGAGCGCCGGGTTCGCCTTCGTCTGACGCAGCGCCATGTGGCCGGTGATCACCGCGACGATCGAGGCGATCAGGGGAATCACCGCCCAGAACAGCACGACGCCCGCGATACCGCAGATGAGCGACGTGGTGGCGAGCCCGCTGGTCGGGCGCGGAGCGGCGTACGACGGAGCGGCGTAGGCCGGGTAGGTCGGGTAAGCGCCGCCTTGCTGCGGCGCGGCCGGGTAGCTCGCCGCGTAGCCGGGCGAGGTCGCACCGTACGGCTGAGGTGCGGCGCTCCCGTACGGCTGCACAGCCGAGCCGCTGTACGGCTGCGGCGCGGACGGGTATGCGGGCGCTGCGCCCGGGTAGGCCTGGGTCGGCTGTGCAGAGAGCGAGTCCGCCTGCTGCGGCGGTGCCGGAGGAGCAGGCGCGAAGGGCGCTGCCGGAGCGGGCGGCGGTTGATACGCGGCCGGGGAGGTCGGGATGCTGCTGTCGCTCACGGTGATGCCTTTCGTCGCGTTCAGCGTCGCAGTCGGTGCGTGCGCTGTCAAACGTGCGACCGGACCCGAACGCCCATCATCGATAGGATCGATGTCGACCAGGCCCATCCCCCGCGGCCGGATCAGGAGTGGAAATGAGTTCTCGTGTCGTGCTCGTCACCGGCGGCAACCGCGGAATCGGCCGTGCGATCGCCGAACGATTCGTCCGCGACGGGTTCAGGGTGGCCGTCACCGCGCGCAGTGGTGAAGGACCCGAAGGCACCCTGACGGTGCGCGCCGACGTGACGGATGCCGCAGCGCTCGACGCCGCATTCACCGAGGTCGAGCAGCAGCTCGGTCCGGTCGAGATCGTCGTCGCCAACGCCGGCATCACCAAGGACACCCTCCTGCTGCGCATGAGCGAGGACGACTTCGACAGCGTCGTGGCCACCAACCTCGGCGGCACGTTCCGCGTGGTCAAGCGGGCATCGAAGGGGATGCTGCGCGCTCGCTTCGGTCGTGTCATCCTGATCTCCAGCGTCGTCGGCCTCTACGGGTCGGCCGGTCAGGTGAACTACTCGGCGTCCAAGGCGGCGCTCGTCGGGTTCGCCCGTTCGCTCACGCGTGAGCTGGGTGGCCGCGGCATCACGGCCAACGTCGTCGCACCGGGCTTCATCGAGACCGACATGACCGCCGAGCTGCCCGAAGAGACGCAGAAGCAGTACAAGGCGAACATCCCCGCCGGCCGCTTCGCGACGCCCGACGAGGTCGCGGGTGTGGTCACCTGGCTCGCCGGGGACGACGCGGGCTACATCTCCGGTGCCGTCATCCCGGTGGATGGCGGACTCGGCATGGGGCACTGACCCCGCCCGGGATCCGGCTGCCGCGCGCGCTCAGCTCCGCGTGACCGCCGCGTCGATCAGCGTCGCCAGGCGATCCGGCACCGAGAACTGCGGCCAATGACCTGAGCCGATCCGCACGACCTCGACGTCGTCGATGGCCCGGAACTCCTCGGCGTACGGGCCCCATTGATCGAGCTCCGACTCGAGGGTCTCCTGATCCATGCCGCCCATCAGCAGCGTGACGGGCACCCCGAAGCGGGCGTCCGAGCGCAGTTCGATCGGGTCCGTCGGGACACGGGCGGGAACGCTCCGGGTGAGACCCGCCGTCCGCGTGCGCGTCGCCTCATCGAGATCGTCGACGTCTTCAGCGGGGAAGTGATCCCAGCCGGGGAACGGGACGACGCCGTCGATCACCTCGAACTCGCTGATGCCGAAGCCGGAGGGCGGTGGGACGGTGTCGACGAACACGGTCCGTGCGACGGCCGCCGGGCGCGCGTCGGTGACACCCCAGGCGACGTTGCCGCCGCCGCTGTGCCCGACCACCACGACCGGAGCGCCCACCCGGTCGACGGCGGCCGCCGCGGCGTCGACCCAGTCGGACATGCCGATCTCGGACGAGTCGGCGGCGCTCGCACCGACACCCGGCATGGTCAGGGGATGCACGGTGTGACCGGCGCGCTCGAGATGCGCGGCGACCTCGGTCCAGCTGGAGGCGTCGAGCCAGAGGCCCGGGATGAGGATGATGTCCATGCGCCCGACGATAGACCGGGCCTCGGACAGACCGCTACGGGAGCAGTGCGATGACCTCCGAGAGGTCCTGCGGGCCGATCACCAGACTCGCGGCCTCGCGCACGGCCGGCTTCGCGTTGAACGCGAGACCGAGCCCGGCGGCGGCCATCATCTGCAGGTCGTTGGCGCCGTCGCCGATGGCGATGGTCGCGTGACGGGGGACGCCGAGCTCGTCCGCCCACCGACGCAGAGACTGGGCCTTCACCGCGGCATCCACGATGTCGCCCTCGACGCGTCCGGCGAGCGCGCCGTCGACGACCTCGAGGCGATTCGCGCGCCAGCGGTCGACGCCGAGCCCTGGAGCGACATCGTCGAGGATCTCGTGGAATCCCCCCGAGACGACGCCGACGACGCCGCCGCGCTCGTGCACGGCGGTGGTCAGCTCGCGCACGCCGGGGGTCGGCTCGATGCGGGCGAGCACGCGGGCGAACCTCGACACCGGCACGCCCTCGAGCGCCGCGACGCGAGAGCGCAGGCTCGTCGCGAAGTCGATCTCGCCGCGCATCGCGGCCTCGGTCGCCGCCTGCACCTCGGCACCTCGACCCGCCTCGTCGGCGATCAGCTCGATCACCTCGTTGCGGATGAGGGTGGAATCGGCATCGAGGACGACGAGGAAGCGCGCAGAGGTCACGCCTTCGAGCCTAGCGAGCGCGAACCGGCCACTCGTCCACGGCGTCGCCGCGGGTCGCGATCAGCGTTCGATGACGAGGTCAGCGCTCGATGAAGAGACCCTTGCCGACCACGGTGATCCCGGACTCCGTGACGGTGAAGCCGCGGGCGAGGTCGCGTTCGCGGTCGACGCCGACGGTGGCCCCGTCGGCCAGCACCACATTCTTGTCGAGGATGGCGCGGTGCACGCGAGAGCCGGCTCCCACCCGCACGCCGTCGAACACCACGGAGTCCGTGATCGTCGAGCCTCCGCCGGCGAGCGTCCACGGACCGACGACACTGCGTTCGAGATGCGTGCCCGAGAGCACGGATCCGAGCGAGACGATCGAGTCGATGGCATTGCCGATGCGTCCGACCGAGTCGCGGACGAACTTCGCGGGCGGCGAGTTCACGGCCTGCGAATGGATCGGCCACTCCATGTTGTACAGGTTGAAGATGGGCAGCGTGGAGATGAGGTCCATGTGCGCATCGAAGAAGGAATCGATCGTACCGACGTCACGCCAGTACGAGCGGTCGCGAGGAGAGGAGCCCGGCACGTCGTTCTGCTTCATGTCGTAATACCCCGCCTCGCCGCGATCGACGAAGTAGGGCACGATGTCGCCACCCATGTCGTGACCGGAGGTGGGGGACTCGCCATCCGCCTCGACCGCGGCGATGAGTGCATCCGCGTCGAAGATGTAGTTGCCCATCGAGGCCAGCACCTCGTGCGGCGAATCCTCGAGCCCCTCGATGTCGGTCGGCTTCTCGAGGAACTGCTTGATACGACCGGTCTCGGTGTCGGCGTCGATCACGCCGAACTGCGACGCCATGGCGAGAGGCTGGCGGATGCCGGCGACGGTGGCCTTCGCGCCGGACTCGATGTGGGCGTCGAGCATCTGCCGGAAGTCCATCCGGTACACATGGTCCGCACCGATCACGACCACGATGTCGGGCTTCTCGTCGTTGATGAGGTTGAGGCTCTGCAGGATCGCATCGGCGGAGCCGGAGAACCAGCGCTTGCCGAGCCGCTGCTGCGCGGGCACGGAGGCGACGTAGGAGTCGAGGAGCGCGGACATGCGCCAGGTCTGCGAGATGTGGCGGTCGAGGCTGTGGGACTTGTACTGGGTGAGCACGACGATCTGGCGAAGACCCGAGTTGATGAGGTTCGAGATCGCGAAATCGATCAATCGGTACTGTCCGCCGAAGGGCACCGCAGGTTTCGCGCGGTCGGCCGTGAGGGGCATGAGACGCTTTCCCTCGCCGCCGGCGAGGATGATGCCGAAGATCTTCTTTGGTGCGGACATGCACCAACCATAGATGCGATTCGGCTCGGCGAACTAGCATCTGGACAAGTGAGTCACTACCGTCTAGACATGCGCGTCGAGATGATCACGAAGGAATACCCGCCGGAGATCTACGGAGGTGCCGGCGTGCACGTCGCCGAGCTCGTCGCCGCCCTGCGGCAGAGCATGGACGTGCAGGTCAGAGCGTTCGGAGCGCCCAGAGACGAGGCGGGAACGGTCGCGTACCGGACGCCCGCCGAGCTGGCATCCGCCAACGGCGCTCTGCAGACCCTCGGCACCGACCTCGAGATCGTCGCGGCGATCACCGAGGCCGATGTCGTGCACAGCCACACCTGGTACGCGAACTTCGCCGGCCATCTGGCGTCTCAGCTGCACGGCATCCCACACGTCCTCACCGCGCACAGCCTCGAGCCGCTGCGCCCGTGGAAGGCCGAGCAGCTGGGCGGCGGCTACGCCGTCTCGAGTGGCATCGAGAAGCTGGCGTACGAGAACGCCGCCGCGGTGATCGCGGTGAGCGCCGGTATGCGCAACGACATCCTGCGGAGCTACCCGTCGGTGGATCCGACCAGGGTGCGGGTGATCCACAACGGCATCGACGTCGAGCGCTGGCGTCCGGTGCAGGACCCCGCCTTCCTGGAGTCGGTCGGCATGGACCCCTCGCGCCCGTCCGTCGTCTTCGTGGGGCGGATCACGCGCCAGAAGGGCCTTCCGTACCTGCTGCAGGCGGCGCGGCTGCTGCCGCCGGACGTGCAGCTCATCCTCTGCGCCGGCGCGCCGGACACCCCCGAGATCATGGCCGAGGTGCAGGAGGGCGTGCGACTCCTGCAGCAGACCAGGGAGGGCGTGGTGTGGATCGATCGGATGCTGCCGCGCGACGAGCTCTCGGCGATCCTCACGGCGGCGACGACCTTCGTGTGCCCGTCGGTGTACGAGCCGCTCGGCATCGTGAACCTCGAGGCCATGGCCTGCGGGGCTGCGGTCGTCGGCACGGCCACCGGCGGCATCCCCGAGGTCGTCGACGACGGCGTCACGGGGCGACTCGTGCCGATCGAGCAGCTGCAGGACGGCACCGGCACCCCGGTCGACCCCGAGCGGTACATCGCGGATCTCGCGAGCGTGCTGACCGAGGTGACGTCGGATCCCGAGCGTGCCCGCGCCTACGGCGAGGCCGGTCGAGAACGGGCGCGCGACGAGTTCAGCTGGGGCGCGATCGCCGACACCACGCGCGCGCTGTACGCGGAGCTGACCGCCTGAGCCGATAGGCTGGAGGCATGTCGAGCGCTCTGGAATTCACCGACGTCGTCGTGCGCCGCGAGGGGCGCAACATCATCGATCACGTGACCTGGCAGGTCGACGATGATCAGCGGTGGGTGATCCTCGGACCCAACGGCGCGGGCAAGACGACGCTGCTCCAGCTGGCAGACACGCTCATGCACCCGACCTCGGGGACCGTGACGGTGCTGGGGGAGACCCTCGGTCGCACAGACGTCTTCGAGGTGCGTCCGCGGATCGGCTTCGCGTCCTCGGCGATGGCGAAGCGCGTCCCCCGCGAGGAGACGGTGCTCAACACCGTGCTCACCGCCGCGTACTCGGTGCTCGGCCGCTGGAACGAGAGCTACGAGGACATCGACGAGCGCCGCGCCCTGCGGGTGCTGGGCGACTGGCGTCTCGAGCACCTCGCGGATCGCACCTTCGGCACGCTGAGCGACGGCGAGCAGAAGCGCGTCCAGATCGCTCGCGCCGTGATGACCGACCCGGAGCTGCTGCTGCTGGACGAGCCGACCGCCTCGCTCGACCTGGGGTCGCGGGAAGAGCTGCTGGCCCTGCTCAGCGGATACGCGTCGGCCCCGTCGACACCGGCGATGCTGATGGTCACGCATCACGTCGAGGAGATCCCGGTCGGGTTCACCCATGTGCTGCTGATGCGCGAGGGGCGCATCGTCGCGGCGGGCCCTGTCGCCGAGACTCTGACCGCCGACGCGCTGAGCGAGACCTTCGGGATGCCCATCGCTCTCACGAGCGAAGACGGCCGGTACGCCGCGCGCGCGGCGTCCTGACGTCCATCTGATAGAATCGACCCTTGGTGCTCTCTGCACCGCAGACTTCCCTCGTCCCTGGCACAATCCAGGGCAGCAACTAAGGAATCCCATGAAGACTGACATTCACCCCGACTACAAGGCAGTCGTGTTCCGCGACCTCGGCTCGGGCGAGACGTTCCTCACCCGCTCCACCGTTACGGGCGACAAGACGATCGAGCTCGACGGCGTCGAGTACCCCGTCATCGACGTCGAGATCTCGTCGGCTTCGCACCCGTTCTACACGGGTAAGCAGCGCATCATGGACTCCGCCGGTCGCGTCGAGAAGTTCAACCAGCGCTTCAAGGGCTTCGGCGGCTCGACCAAGTAACGACGTCGCCTACGAAGGCCGTCGCCTGCGACGGTCGTCGCCTACGAAGGCCCCGTACTCTCCGGAGTGCGGGGCTTTCGTCGTATGCCTCGCGATCGCAGTCAGACCTCGATGACGATGCGCTCGTCGTCGATCCTGCCCAACGGGTCGCCCGGTGCCGGCGCGGGGGCGGTGCGCTGCGTCTGGCGGTCCCGCTCCGAGCCGGCCTCATGCGCAGACGGCATCCACACTGCGTCGAACGACCCGCCGAGTCCGCCGCCCGCGCTCTCGTACTTCCTCTCGAGCGGCGTGCGGGCGTACACCGCCACGATCACCACCACGATCGCGGTCGCGATCACGAGAAGGATCGCGATCGTGAGCAGGGTCCCGAGGATGTCGGCCATGCCTCCAGGCTATGCCGGGCCTGTCCGCACCGGCATCCCTCTACGGGAGGATCTTCAGCGGATGCGACGACCGTGCGCGAGATCGATGAGACGCGAGAGCACCGGGCCCGATCGCAGACCGTTGTGCTCATGCTCGCTCGTGATCCAGAGCTCGACGCCCGGCAGCAGCCGCGCGGTCTCGAGCGAGAACTCCAGAGGAACGTAGACGTCGTTCGCGTAGACCGCCGCAGCGCCGGTGGCACCGGATGCTCCGATCGCCGGCGCGTCGTAGATGCGGGGCCACTCGTGCTCCGCCAGAGCGAGCGCCACCTCGCGCCAGGGCTGGAACGCCGGCACCGTCTCGGTCCACTCGCGCCGGATGTGCTCTCCGGTGAAGAGCGTGACGTCGTCTCGGAAGTCGTCCGGCTCGGTGCGCTCGGCCGACCACCGGGTGACGTGGCCGTTCGCATAGCTCGACTCGTGGAAGGCGAAGTACAGCGGATTGCGCCCGCTGTACGGCATCGCGTGCATGAGGTCGTGGCGGAACGCGTTCGAGGCGGGGTCGCGCTCGAGCAGCGACCACACCGTCTGCCATCCGTCGTCGGTGCCCAGGGCGGAGCCCACCGAACGCAGACGGGATCGCGACACGACCTCGCCGTCGGGGAGCACGATCTCGCCGGCGTCCGCTCGATCGGCCAGACGCCGCATGGCGTCGCGGTGTTCAGGGAAGCGGCGGTAGTAGCGCTCGGATGCGGTGCGCATCTTGTCGTAGCAGAGGGCGTACACCTCGTCCGGATGCCGATCGACCGTGCTCAGGCCCCGGTGATGAAGACGTCCGCCAACGAGTTCGCATCCGTCGACAGGTAGGCGAGCGTCGTGAAGCCGCCGAACGACTGGCCGAGGACGCTCCATAACTCTGCTCCGAGGTGCTCGCGCATGGCCTCGCAGTCCCGCACGATCGCGTCGGCCCGGAGGTGCGTGAGGTACTCGGCGACCGCAGCGGAGCCCCGCTCGAGGTCGCCGTCGCCCACCGGGGACGAGAGTCCGGTTCCGCGCTGGTCGAGCATGACCACCCGGTAGTGTGTGAGCGCCTCATCGAGCCAGGCGGGCGAAGTGGACGAGTGGAAGGGGCGCGGTGCCTCGTGACCGGGGCCGCCCTGCAGGAACACCAGGTGGGGCAGCGTCTCGCCGCCCTCTCGGGAGATCACTCTCGCGAAGATCTCGATGGTGCGGGTGTCTCCAGGGTCACCCCAGACGAGCGGCACGGTCAGCGTGTGGTCCTCGACGGTCAGATCGAGCAGGCGGCGGATGGTGGTCGTCATGTCACATCACATTCCCGATGTAGGAGTACTTGACGAAGACCTCCGAGGCGATGCCCGCCTCGTGGAGCACGCCCTGTACCGCGTTCATCATGTAGTTCGAATCCCACCCCATGTAGAGGTGGTGCGAGTCGTCGAGCTGGTCCCACTGACCCTTCCAGGCCCTGTCATCGTAGATCGGACCGCCGTGCGTGCGGCAGTAGGCGACCGCTGCCTCTCGGGTGTCGGTCCAGGCACGACGGAAGACGCGGTTGAAGAGATGCCTGACGTCATAGACCTCCCAGCGCTCGCCCCGGTACTCGACGTACTCGAACTCGCGCTCCCACCCGGCGGGCCACCCTCGGCGCCGCACCGCGTCGAGGATCGGCGTGAGCCCGTCGTCGTCGATCTCCGGGAGTGCAGGGCGCGCCCAGATCCGCAGCAGGTCGGCGGTGAGGCGCACCGTGCGCTCCGAGATGGCGGCGGTACCCCACACGGGCGACGACTGGAGAGCCTTCGTCTCGGGAACCGAACTGCGCGCGTACGCGGTGTCGCGCTTCACGGCATAGGACTCCCCGAACACACGCTCAGCGAGCCCCTGCTCGAGCAGGGTCAGGTTGCCGAGCGTGGGAGCGAGGGCGCGGTGCGCGTTGCGCTCGTCGTCGGAGTACTCGATCCACGGACGCAGGCCATCGCCGGACCAGCTGTCGCTCGGCACCGTCGGCACGATGTGCTCGACGTCGAAGTCGTCCGGATCGTCGACCCCCTCGATGCGACCAAGCACATAGGCGGGATGCGGGAGCTCGCTGTACTTCAGCACGGCGCTCACGCGCTCGTCCGACGGGGTGATCCGCGCGAAGGCGCGAGCCAGCGCGTCCCGGCCGTTCGCCCTGGCTCGACAGAGACGCGCGACCAGGCGCTCGTTCGGGAGGTTCACGAGCGTGCGGCGCAGATACATCGCCTGGATCCACTCGAGGGTCTCGAGGAGCTCGTCCCGCCCGATGAGTCCATGGGCATGATCGCTGTACACGCTCAGCACGAGCGGATAGGCCGCGCGCCCGAAGGTGTTGACATGGCGCAGCTGCCGGGCGATCTCGGGATCCTGTTCGAGGGACGGGTCGAGCAGCACGCCGTAGATCTCGGCGTAGTGACGCCAGACCTCGGCATCCGCCTGCAGGTGCTCGACGTCGACGCGGGGGAAGGACTGCCGGAACGCGCTGTACACGCCGTGCTCGCCGTTGGCGGCAACCTCGCGCCCGGTGGTCATCACGAGGTAGTGGCGCCAGAACGCGCCGATCGTCTCGCCGGTGTGGCGTTCGATCGGAAGCCAGAAGCGCGCCTCCACGTCGAGCTGCTCGGCGTGCGTGAGTCCCATCAGGATGTAGTTGTGGATCAGCTCGTGATCGCGCAGCGGCTCGCCCGTGGAGTTGAGGCTCTCGAAGATCTGCTGTGCGTTCGCCTCGGCCTCGAGGGTGATGGAGACGTGCTCGAGCCGTCGGAGTCCGCTCCAGATCAGCGGGGCCTCATCGGCGTGCACCTGGCTGCGGAAGAAGGCGTAGTTATCGTCGAACCGGGACTCGCGGTCGGCGTGATCGCCGCGCTCGAGCACGACGGACTCGTACAGCTCGGCCCACGCGGCGTGCGGCCGGAGCTTGGTGCGCGACCTGTCGTCCGGCCGCACGAGCACCCGGTCGAGTTCGGCGGCCAGTTCGGGGGAGGAGTCCTGCACCGCGTGGCGGAGCGCCGCGACCAGGAGCATGAGGGTGGTGATGCGCTGCTGGCCGTCGATCAGCACGAGGTCGGTGTCGGCGTCGGAGTCGTCGGCGGCCGACAGGATCGAGCCGATGAAGTGGCGATGCGAGGCATCCTGTCGCGCGACCGCCCTGACATCCGCCAGCAGCTGCTCGCAGCCGCCGATGTCCCAGCGGTACTGACGCTGATACACCGGGACGACGATGGTCGTGGAGTCCTGTGCGAGCCACTCGATCGTGTTGACAGCTGTCGCCTCGACGTTGGTCGCAGTGCTCATGCTGGTGTCTCGTCCTCCCGTAACGCCCGGCGCCGAGGAGTCGCCAGGCGCCCGGATCAGTCTATTCGCTTATTCACGGCGGCCCTCGGCGGCGCTCCAGAGGCGCACTGTTAGGCTTGCCTTATCAGGGCCTGTTAAAACGTGCTGGCCCCCGATGAAAGGATCTGGTTCAGATCATGGGATACATCAAGTCCAAAGCCCTCGAAGACAAGGGTTTCGTCGTCCTCGACAGCTATGACCAGGAGCTCGACCCCAAGGAGTGGCTCGACATCGAGTACAACGACTGGAAGTCCTCGGGCGACACCCGCTTCGCGCCGCTCGCGAGCGCCAAGGGCGAGATCGAGTGCAACGGCTTCTGGAACCACAAGCCGCCGCGCACCGACAAGGACGGCGTCTGGATCGACTCGCAGACCGCGAAGGCTCCGAACCTGACGCGTCGCGCGCAGGAGCCCGGTGCCAACGTCGGTCGCTGCCGCGTCATCGAGCTGCAGCCGACCCCGTACGGCGAGTGCCTGTACAACCTGCACCAGGACGACAACAACCGTCTGAACCCCGACGGCACCGGCTGGGTCGTGCGCGGGTTCTTCAACCTCAGCGACGACAAGGACAGCTTCTTCGTCCTGCGTGAGAACCGCACGGACCCCAGCATCGAGTACCGCATCGCGCTGCCGGCCGGTGCGCAGCTGATCGTCGACACGCAGCGTCTCTGGCACGCGGCGACGCACGTGGGCACCGAGCCGCGCTACTGCCTCATCACCTCGTGGACCTCGGGCCCCGAGCTCGACGCCTACATCGAGAAGTACCACGGCACCCAGGACGTGCCCAACGTCGAGGTGCCGCAGGACGTCCTCGAGGCGGGTTACGCGGAGCAGGCTCGTCGCGATGCCGCTCGCGCCGCGTACTACGCCGCCAAGGGCCAGCAGGTCAAGCAGGCCATGAGCGAGGCATGATCCTCGTCTGAATCGGGACCGGTGACGGTCCGAAGGCCCCGGTCCCGCAGACCGGGGCCTTCGTCGTCGAATCACATGCTTGTGATTTCGCCTGGTCTGGGCGAGAATGGGCGCATAACCGCATATTCTCGCCAGTTCTCGTGGTTCAGGTCGTTGGGGAAGACGCACCTGATGAAACGGAGAGATCATGGCGACGGCTTACGCACGCGGAGTGGTGTTCATCCACTCTGCCCCTCGCGCGCTCTGCCCGCACCTGGAATGGGCGGTCGGACGCGCTATCGGTCGTGCGGTGAACTTCGACTGGAGCGACCAGCCCGTGCTCGACGGTGCACGCCGAGCCGAGTTCTACTGGGACGGCCCGGTCGGCACGGGTGCCGTTCTCGCGACCGCGATCCGCGGCTGGGAGCACCTGCGTTTCGAGGTGACCGAGGACCCGACGCCGCGCAGCGACGGCGGTCGCTGGCTGCATACACCTGACCTCGGCATCCACTACGCCCAGACGGATGCGGCCGGCAACATCGTGATCGGCGAGGACCGCATCCGCTACGCCATGGAGATCGCGGCCGGCAGCGCGACCGAGCTGCAGCGTGAGCTCGACATCGCCCTCGGCTCCGCCTGGGACGAGGAGCTCGAGCCGTTCCGGCATGCGAGCGACGACGCACGGGTGGTGTGGCTCCACAAGGTGGGGTAGCCCGGCACAGAGACCTGGAGCGGGAAGGCGCGAGTATCGGATGCCGGTGAGTGATCCCGGACGCTGAGAAGGCGAATACCTGCTCCACATGACGAGGACCCCGTCCCTGATCTCAGGGGGGCGGGGTCCTCGTCATGTCGGATCAGATGACCGCCGAGCGCGGCATCTCCTCGCGGATCGACGAGGCACCGGACATGACGTCGTCCCAGGCGAGCCGAAGGCGGTCCATCGCCTCGGCCGTCCGCTCCGGGGTCAGGGTGATCGGGAGCCGCAGTCGTCGCTCGAGCACGCCGCCCGTCGAGAAGCGGGGACCTGGCGGAAGGATGAGCCCGCGGTCGCGCGCAGCCAACGACAGTGCGGTCGAGACGGGCGCGCCGAGGTCGAGCCAGGTCGAGAGGCCGCCGCTGGTCAGGGGGAGGGGGATGCCGGTGCCGATGCTCGCGAGTCCGGTGGCGACAGCCGCACGCCCTGCCCGCAGACGCTCGGCGACGTGCGACGTGAGTGCCGGCATCTCCTGCAGGAGCTCTGCGGCGATGCACTGCTCCAGCAGGGCCGTCCCGAGCTCGAACGACGGACGGGTGGCGAGCAGACGCGCGATGAGCGACCGCTCCGCGCGGATCCATCCGATCCGCAGACCTCCCCACGCGATCTTCGACATCGAGCCGACGGTGATCACCGCCGGACTGAAGGCGGCCATCGGCTGCGGCGACCACCCGCGGTCGATGTCGAGCTCCGCGGTCGTCTCGTCCACGATCAGGTGCGTCCCGGCATGGCGGGCCGAGGTGGCGATGCGCGACCTCGCTGCGTCCGACAGCGTCGCCCCGGTGGGATTGTGGAAGTCGGGGATCAGGTATGCGACGTGCGGACGCTCGCGCAGCAGGGTGTCGGTGAGATGCCGCTCGTCCCAGCCATCGACGTCGACGGGGGTCGGGAGCATCCGATAGCCGTGCCGATGCAGTGCCTCGAGCGCATGCGGAAACGTGGGCTGCTCGACCAGCGCCCGCTCGCCCCGTCTGCCGACGGTGGCCAGCACGAGATGGAACGCGTTGAGGGCCCCGGAGGTGATGATGATCTCATCGGCGTCGGTCTCGACGCCCCGCTCGGTGAAGCGCCGCGCGACGGCCTCGCGCAGCTCGGGGAGTCCCCGCAGCGAGTATCCGCTGGTGCCACGCAGTGCCGCGAGACGGGGGAGGGAGCGCACGGTCGCGTCGTACAGCCCTGGTGTGGAGTCCATCGACGCGATCGAGAGATCGATCGCGGAGTCGTCGTCCGCTGCGGGAGCGGAGACGGTGGTGTGCGGCAGCGCGACGCGCGTGCCGCCGCCGTGCAGGCGCGACACGTAGCCGTCCTGCTCCAACAGGCCGTAAGCGCGTGTCACGGTGGAGCGCGAGCGCCGGAGCTCGAGGGCGAGCGCTCTCTCGCTGGGGAGGCGCTCTCCGACGGTCAGGCGACCATCGAGGACCAGCGCCCTGATCTGGCCGGCCAATGCCGTGGCGGTCGCTCCCGCGGTGTTGTGCGCGCCGAGCTGCTGGACGAGTCGAGAGGCCATGGTTCCAGCATGCCGCAAAGTGGACCGAAGAAAGCAGGCCACTTTCCGCCGAGTGGTATCGCGGGGCAGGTGTCGGGTGGGGCCACGATGGAGGGATGCGCTTCACCTCCGTCTTCCTCCCGATCCGAGCCACGAGTCCGCGCGATCTCGTCGAGCGCGTCGTGCAGCTGCTCGTCGGACTCTTCCTGTACGGCGTCGCCCTCGGGCTGATGGTGCGCGGAGGCATCGGAGTGGCTCCGTGGGATGTCCTGGCCCTCGGCGTCGCCGGACAGGCAGGGATCGGCTACGGGGTCGTCACGGTGCTCGTCTCGCTGCTCGTGCTGGTGCTGTGGATCCCGCTGCGACAGCGCGTGGGGCTGGGAACCCTGCTCAATGCGCTGCTGGTGGGGCCGAGCGCCGACCTCGCCCTCGCCGTCCTTCCCGAGCCGTCGTCGCTCTGGGTGGGGGCTCCCATGTTCGTGGCTGGCCTCGTGCTGCTCGCGTTCGCGACCGGCCTCTACATCGCCGCGGACTTCGGCCCCGGCCCTCGCGACGGGCTCATGACCGGGCTCGTGCGGGTCACCGGCTGGCCGGTGTGGCTGGTGCGCACCCTCATCGAGGGCAGCGTGCTGCTCATCGGCTTCCTGCTCGGCGGACCCGTCGGCGTCGGCACGGTCCTGTTCGCGTTCGGCGTGGGGCCGTTGATCGGCTGGTTCCTGCCCTGGACGACGCGCCTGCGACAGGCGCGTTCCCTGGTTCTCGCTCGGACCCCCTGACCCGCGGCCCATCCTGAACGCAGCAGAGCGGCCCCCGGTTCCCCGGGGGCCGCTCTCATGGGTGTACTCGGTGCCTCAGTCGGCGCTGGCGAAGACCGCGACGGCGTTGTGACCGCCGAAGCCGAACGAGTTGCTGATCGCGATCTGCGGGCCGTCCCCCAGAGGGGTGGGCTCGCCGGAGAGCCGGAACGGCACGGCCGGGTCGGGCTCGGTCATGTTGATCGTCGGCGGGGCGACGCGGTCGCGGAGAGCGAGGAGCGAGAAGATCGCCTCGAGGGCGCCGGTGCCGCCGAGCAGGTGGCCGGTCGACGCCTTGGTCGCGGACACCGGGATCTCGTCGATCCGATCGCCGAAGACCTTCTTCAGCGCGACGTACTCGTTGGGATCGCCGACCGGGGTCGACGTCGCGTGAGCGTTGATGTGCGTGACCTGGTCGGCGGTGATGCCGGCCTCGTCGAGAGCCTGCGTGACGGCGCGCGCTGCACCGTTGCCCTCGGGGTCGTTGCCGGTGATGTGGTATGCGTCGGCGGTGACTCCGCCGCCGAGGACGTAGCCGTAGATCTTCGCTCCGCGCGCCTTGGCGTGCTCCTCGGTCTCGAGGATGAGCGCTGCCGCGCCTTCGCCCATGACGAAGCCGTCACGGTCGATCGCGCCGGGCCGGGAGGCGGTCGCGGGGTCGTCGTTGCGGCGCGACAGTGCCTGTGCAGACGCGAACGACGCCATCGTGATCGGGTGGATGGCGGACTCGGTGCCACCGGCGATCACGACGTCGGCGAGGCCGTCCTGCAGGTGGTGGAAGGCGTGGATGATCGACTCGGTGCTGGACGCGCAGGCGCTCACGACGGTCTGCGCGTAGGCGCGGGCCTCGAACTGGAGCGACAGGTTGCCGGCGGCCGCGTTCGGCATCAGCATCGGGACGGTCAGCGGCATCACCCGGCGGGGCCCCTTCTCACGCAGGGTGTCCCACGCGTCGAGGAGGGTCCAGAGGCCGCCGATGCCGGTGGCGAAGTCGACGCCGAGACGCTCGGGAGCGACCTCGGGGGATCCGGCGTCCGCCCAGGCCTCGCGGGCCGCGATGAGGGCGAACTGCGACGAGGGGTCGAGTCGCTTAGCCTCATGGCGTGGCAGGACCTCCTCGGGGCGGACGATGGCCTCTGCCGCGAAGGTGACGGGAAGCTCATACTGCTGCACCCAGTCGTGCTCGAGAGTGCGGGTACCGGACTTGCCTGCGAGCAGGTTGGCCCAGTTGTCGGGGGCGGTCCCGCCGATGGCGGACGTGGCGCCGATGCCGGTGACGACGATGCGCTTGGTCATGTGTGGTTCCTTGTCAGGCGGGTCGAGCAGAAGGCGGGCAGGGCGGAGGATGCCACGCCCCGCTGGCGCGGGGGTGGCATCCTGCGTGGATTACTCCTGGCCTGCGACGATGAAGTTGACCGCGTCGCCGACGGTCTTGAGGTTCTTGACCTCGTCGTCGGGGATGGTGACGCCGAACTTCTCCTCGGCGTTGACGACGATCGTCATCATCGAGATCGAGTCGATGTCGAGGTCGTCGGTGAACGACTTCTCGAGGGCGACCTCGGAGGCGTTGATGCCGGTCTCGTCGGTGATCAGCTCTGCGAGGCCTGCGAGGACCTCATCGTTGGTGAAAGCCATGTGGTCTTCCTCTTTCTTACGGGTTGTATTCGGAACCGTGGAACAGTCTAGGGAAAGTCGGCGCGTTCTCAGGGAAGGACGACGACCTGAGCGGCGAACACGAGACCGGCTCCGAAGCCGATCTGCAGTGCCAGGCCGCCGGACAGCTCGGGATGCTCGGCCATCAGCCGGTGGCTGGCGAGCGGGATCGAGGCGGCTGAGGTGTTGCCGGTGGTCTCGATGTCGCGGGCGATCACGGTCGTCTCGGGCAGTTTGAGCTGCTTGGCGAACTCGTCGATGATGCGCATGTTGGCCTGGTGCGGGATGAACGCGGCGATGTCGGTGGGCTCGACGCCCGCCCGATCGAGCGCCTCGCGGGCGACCTTCGCCATCTCCCACACCGCCCAGCGGAAGACCGTCTGGCCCTCCTGGCGGAGCGTCGGCCATGGCACCTCGCCGTCGCGGAACTCGGTCAGGGTGCCGTTCATGCCGACCGCGTCGGCCTTGGAACCGTCCGAGCCCCACACTGCGGGCGCGATACCCGGCGTGTCGCTTGGGCCGATCAGCGCGGCCCCGGCCCCGTCGCCGAGCAGGAACGAGATGCTGCGGTCGGCCGGGTCGACGATGTCGGAGAGCTTCTCGGTGCCGATCACGAGCGCGTACCGGGCGGCACCGGACTTGATCAGGGCATCCGCCTGGGTGACCGCGTAGGCGTAGCCGGCGCAGGCCGCGTTGATGTCGTAAGCGGCGGCCGGGTTCGCACCCACGCGGTCGGCGACGATCGCGGAGACCGACGGCGACTGCTTCGGGTTGCTGATCGTGGCGACGATCACGAGGTCGACCTGGTCGGCGGGGACGCCGGACTTCTCGATCGCCTCGGCCGCGGCGGTGGTGGCGAGGTCGATGGCATCCGTGCCCTTGTCGGCGCGGACCCTGGTCACGATGCCGGTGCGCTGGCGGATCCACTCGTCACTCGAGTCGATCGGGCCGATCAGGTCGTCGTTCGGCACGGCGTTCTCGCCCCTGGCGGCGCCGTACGAGTAGATGCGCGTGTAGGCGGGACCGGTGATCTGGTTCAGCGTGGCGCTCATGCGGCGTCTCCGTTCAGCAGCGCGACCGCCGCGTCGAGGTCTTCGGGGGTCTTCACGGCGACGGAGGGGACTCCGCGCAGGCCGCGCTTGGCGAGGCCGGTCAGGGCTCCGGCAGGGGCGAGCTCGATCAGCCCGGTGATGCCCCGATCGGCGAACGACGCCATGCAGAGGTCCCACCGCACCGGCGACGACACCTGGTCCACGAGGTAGCCGAGCGCCTGGGAGCCGTCGGTCACGACCGAGCCGTCACGGTTCGTCCAGAGCGTGATCTCCGGGTCCGAGGGCGTGACGGTCGAGACGGCGTCGCGGAGCGCTGCGACGGCGGACTCCATGAACGAGGTGTGGAAGGCACCGGCGACCTGCAGCGGGATCACCCTGGTGCCCTTCAGGGGCTCGGAGGCGAGGGCGTCGAGCCCCGCGAGCTCTCCGGCGACGACGAGCTGGCCGCCGCCGTTGTAGTTGGCGGGGGACAGGCCGAGCTCGGAGAGACGGGTGAGGACCGCGTCCTCGTCACCGCCGAGCACCGCGCTCATACCGGTGGGAGTCTGGGCTGCGGCATCGGCCATCGCACGCCCGCGGATGCCGACGAGGCGCATGCCCGTCTCCGCGTCGATGACACCGCTCTCGACGAGCGCGGCGATCTCGCCCACGGAGTGTCCGGCGACACCGTCGGCGCGACGGTTCGCGCGGGCGGAGAGAGCCCCCGCCGCGATCAGCGACGCGGCCACGATCAGAGGCTGCGCGATGCGCGTGTCTCGGATCGTGTCGGCATCCGACACTGTGCCGTGCTGCTGGAGGTCGACCTCAGCGGCCTCGGAGTACGCGGCGAGGCTTTCCGTCACGCCGTCCAGCTCGAGCCAGGGGGAGAGGAAACCGGGGGTCTGCGAGCCCTGTCCTGGGCATACGACGACAATCACATCCCCCAGTCTGCCAACGATCGGCCCGAAGTGGTGGATGATCCATCACAAGATTCTGAAGAACCCTTGTGTGTGGCGCACAGCTGGGGCTGTTCCGTAGCCGATCAGCGGCCGGGACGTCGCAGCGGAGTACGTCGGCGGACCTGCTCGGCTGCGCCAATCGACCCGAGGATGAGGGCGGTCTGCAGGATGAGCGCTTCGCGCGGACCCGTGGCATCCCATCCGATGACCTCGCTGACCCGCTTCAGGCGGTAGCGGACCGTGTTCGGATGCACGAACAGCTCGCGGGCGGTCGCCTCGAGCGAGCGTCCGTTGTCGAGGTAGCTCCACAGCGTCGTGACGAGGTCCGTCGAGTGCGCCTGCAACGGGCGATAGATGCGCTCGATCAGCGTCTGCTTGGCGAGAGGGTCGCCGGCGAGCGCGCGTTCGGGGAGGAGGTCGTCCGCCTCGACCGGCCGAGGCGCGCTGCGCCAGGCACGGGCGACGGCGAAGCCTGCCAGGGCCGCGCGTGCGCTCTGGCTCGCGTCGACGAGGGCGGCGACCGCCGGGCCGAGGACGACGTAGCCGGGGCCGAAGAAGGGCTCGAGGCGAGAGGCGATCTCCTCGAAGCCGAGCTCTTCCTCCTCGCCCTCCGGCACCTCCTGACCGGCGATGCGGGCGCGGCCGATCACGAGCACCAGGCGAGAGCCCTGCACGCCGATCAGGACGTCGACGGCGAGCTTGCGTGCCGTACGACGGACCAGGTCGACGTCGAACTGGGGAGGGGTCGTGCCGACCAAGACGGCGACCTCGCCATGACCGTGCCATCCGAGGGCGGCGATGCGGCTGGGCAGCTCTTCGTCTGCCTCCCCGGTGAGGATCGAGTCGACGACCAGCGCCTCGAGACGGGCGTCCCAGAGACCTCTGGCCTCGGCGGCCCGTGCGTACACGTCGGCCGCGGCGAAGGCCACGTCACGCGAGTACAGGAGGATCGCCTCACGCAGGTCGTCACCGCGGCCGGCGACCCGTTCCTCCGTGACCTCGACCGTCACGCGGATCAGCTGCAGCGTCTGCTGCAGGCTCACACTGCGCAGCAGCTCACGGGGAGCGGCGGCGAAGATGTCGGCCGCGATCCACGGCGTGGACGTGGGGTCCTCGTACCACTGGATGAACGAGGTGATGCCGGCCTGAGCCACCAGCCCGACCGCAGAGCGGCGGGCTGGTGGCATGTCGGCGTACCAGGAGAGGGTGTCCTCGAGTCGCTTGATCGTCACCGAGGCGATGTCGCCGGAGATCCGACGCAGCCAGGTGAGCGTCGCGGTCTTGTCCATACCGCGCGAAGAGGAACCCGTCACCGATGGCTCAGCTTTCGCCGCCCGCGTTGCCGCTGGTGCCGGCGTTCACGTCGTGCAGGCTGTACTTCTGGATGGCCTGCGCGGCGAGCGAGCGGTCGACGACCCCGTCCTCGGCGAGCGACTGCAGCGTGCGGACGACGATCGAGGGACCGTCGATCTTGAAGAAGCGACGGGCCGCGGCGCGCGTGTCCGAGAAGCCGAACCCATCGGCGCCGAGCGTCGCGAAACGCTGCGGGACCCACGGGCGGATCTGGTCCTGCACGGCGTGCATGAAGTCGCTCACTGCGACGACCGGACCCTCGACACCCTGCAGCTTCTGCGTGAGGTAGGCCGTGCGCGGCTCCTCTTCTGGGTGCAGGAAGTTGTGCTCGTCGGCGGCGAGGCCGTCGCGGCGCAGCTCGGTCCAGGAGGTCACCGACCACACGTCGGCGATCACGCCCCAGTCGTTCTTCAGCAGCTCCTGCGCCTCGAGGGCCCAGGGGAGTCCGACACCCGACGCGAAGAGCTGGGCGCGGGGGCCCTCGCCCTCGCCGACGGACACGCGGTGGATGCCCCGCACGATGCCCTCGACGTCGACATCCGTCGGCTCGGCGGGCTGCACGAGCGGCTCGTTGTAGACCGTGAGGTAGTACATCACGTTCGGGTCCTCGTGCGAGCCGCCGTACATGCGCTCCAGACCCGAGCGCATGATGTGTGCGATCTCGTAGCCGTAGGCCGGGTCGTACGACACCGTCGCCGGGTTCGTCGCCGCCAGCAGGTGCGAGTGGCCGTCGGCGTGCTGCAGACCTTCACCGGTGAGAGTGGTGCGGCCGGCGGTGGCGCCGATGATGAAGCCTCGTGCCATCTGGTCTCCGGCGGCCCACTGGGCATCGCCCGTGCGCTGGAAGCCGAACATCGAGTAGAAGAGGTAGATCGGGATCAGCGGCTCGCCGTGGGTGGCGTACGACGTGCCCGCAGCGGTGAACGCCGCGAGAGCGCCGGCCTCGTTGATGCCGACGTGCACGATCTGGCCCTGCGGGCTCTCCTTGTAGGCGAGGAGCAGCTCACGGTCGACCGAGGTGTAGTGCTGGCCGTTCGGGTTGTAGATCTTCGCCGTCGGGAAGTAGGCGTCCATGCCGAACGTGCGCGCCTCGTCCGGAATGATCGGGACGATGCGGTGCCCGAAGTCCTTCGAGCGCAGCAGGTCCTTCAGCAGACGCACGAACGCCATGGTCGTGGCGATCTCCTGCGTGCCGGAGCCCTTCTTGGGCAGCTGGTACGCCGAGTCGTCCGGCAGCGAGAGTCCGACGTGCGTGGAGCGACGCTCGGGCAGGAAGCCGCCCAGAGCCTTGCGGCGCTCGAGCATGTACTGGATCGTCTCGTCCTGGGGGCCGGGGTTGTAGTACGGCGGCAGGTACGGGTTCTCCTCGAGCTGCGCGTCCGTGACCGGGATGTGCATCGCGTCGCGGAACGTCTTGAGGTTGTCCAGCGTCATCTTCTTCATCTGGTGGGTCGCGTTGCGACCCTCGAACTGCGGACCCAGGCCGTAGCCCTTGACGGTCTTGGCGAGGATGACGGTGGGCTTGCCCTTGTGCTCGGTCGCGGCCTTGAACGCGGCGTAGACCTTGCGGTAGTCGTGGCCACCGCGCTTGAGGTTCCAGATGTCGTCGTCGGAGTAGTCCTTGACGAGTTCGAGCGTGCGCTCGTCGCGACCGAAGAAGTGCTCGCGGACGTACGCGCCGGACTCGGCCTTGTACGTCTGGTAGTCGCCGTCGGGGGTGACGTTCATCAGGTTGAGCAGCGCGCCCTCGGTGTCGCGGGCGAGCAGGTCGTCCCATTCGCGACCCCACACGACCTTGATGACGTTCCAGCCGGCACCGCGGAAGAACGACTCCAGCTCCTGGACGATCTTGCCGTTGCCTCGCACCGGGCCGTCGAGTCGCTGTAGGTTGCAGTTGACGATGAAGGTGAGGTTGTCGAGGCCCTCGTTAGCAGCGACCTGCAGCTGGCCGCGGCTCTCGACCTCGTCCATCTCGCCGTCGCCCAGGAAAGCCCAGACGTGCGAGGCGGAGGTGTCCTTGATGCCGCGGTTCTCGAGGTACTTGTTCGACATCGCCTGGTAGATGGCGTTGATCGGACCGAGGCCCATCGACACGGTCGGGAACTGCCAGTACTCCGGCATCAGACGCGGGTGCGGGTACGACGGGATGCCGTGCGGGGCGTGCGACTTCTCCTGACGGAAGCCGTCGAGCTGGTCTTCGCTCAGACGACCCTCGAGGTAGGAGCGCGCGTAGGTGCCGGGGGAGGCGTGGCCCTGGATGAAGATCTGGTCGCCGCCACCCGGGTGGTCTGCACCCTTGAAGAAGTGGTTGAAGCCGACCTCGTAGAGCGCGGCGGAGGACGCGTAGGTCGAGATGTGACCGCCGACGCCGATGCCGGGGCGCTGTGCGCGGTGCACCGTGATGGCGGCGTTCCAGCGGATCCACGCCCGGTAGCGGCGCTCGATCTCCTCGTCACCGGGGAACTCGGGCTCGTTCTCGGGAGCGATCGTGTTGATGTAGTCGGTGGTTGGGACCATCGGCACGCCCAGGTGCAGCTCCTTGGAGCGCTTGAGCAGGCTGAGCATGATCTCGCGGCCACGACCGTGACCCTTGGCGTCGACGAGCTCGTCGAGCGACTGCTGCCACTCGCCCGTCTCTTCCGGATCGCTGTCGAGGGGGCCCTGGGAGTACGGATCCTGGTCGTGCACAGTCACGGGGGAGCCTTTCGTCAAGCTGGCAGGTCATGCCATTGAAACGGGAAGCGACGCGGGCAGCCTTGTCGGCTGTGCACAACGCGTGCCGCCATCAGCCTATCCCCCTTCCACGACATCAGCGCGCATCCGCTCGTCTGTAGAATGAGGGCACCAGGGCCTTTAGCTCAGCTGGTAGAGCGCCACGTTTACACCGTGGATGTCGTCGGTTCGATCCCGGCAGGGCCCACCGTCACCCGCCCCTCGCGCAGAGCGCAGCTCGCCTACTGCGGCACCGCCGGCCACTGCAGGCGGGCGAGGCCGCCGATCGTGAGAGTCCAGCGCCCGTCGTCGCGCAGACAGGTGAGCAGCGTGTGGCCGCATCCGCGGCAGAGCAGGATCAGGCAGGCGTCGTCGAGCTCCGCGACGGCATCCGCCAGCTCCGCGTCGCGCTCGCAGTGAGCGCACGAGGCGCGGGCCGTGGTCATGTCGGTGCCGAAGAGCTCGAGCAGGAGTCCACCGGCGGCGTTGCCGTCGACCCTGTCGCGATGTCCGGTGTGATGCGTCGTGTGAGGAGTGTCCATCAGGCGCCTCCGAAGCGCTCGGTGCGGATGCGGTCGGGCGAGTGCCCCGCCGCGACGAGCAGGTCTGCGACGGCCTCCACGAACCCGGTCGGACCGCACACGTAGACCGCGGGGTTCTCGGACGGCGGGATCGTGGAGGCGAGGATCGTCGCCGCATCCACCCTTCCTGCAGGACGCGCGTAGCTCGGGGGAGCGGTGCGCGTGTACGCCCAGTCGAGCGCGAAGGAACCGCCCACGAGACCGTCGAGCTCGTCGGCGTAGAAGGCGTCGTCGGGGGAGTGGACCGAGTACAGCATCCTCATCGGTGCTGTGCTCGTGGACCCGGCGTGTACGCGGGCCATCGCCAGCAGCGGCACGATGCCGGATCCACCGGCGATCAGCTGCACCGGTTCCGGGCGGTCGGGGGTCCAGACGAAGTAGGCGCCGATGGGGCCGCGCACCTCGAGCTCATCGCCCGCGCGGACGTCCTCGACGAGATAGGGGGAGACCTCGCCGTCGGGGACCTCGTCGACGGCGAGCTCGAGGATGTCGGCGTCGCCGGACGACGCGAGCGAGTACGAGCGCACCGCCTGGTAGCCGTCCTCCGCGGTCAGGCGCACGTCGACGTGCTGGCCGGCGAGGTTGCCCGGCCACCCGTCCACCCGCAGTTCGAGGATGCGGCCGTGCGAGGTGGCGTCGCGGACGCCGACCACGCGCGCGACGAGCCAGGTCGACGCCGTCGTCACCAGTACCGCTCCTCTTTCCACGGATCGCCGTACATGTTGTAGCCGTTCTGCTCCCAGAATCCCGGCTCGTCCTTCTCCAGCAGATCCAGGCCGTGCACCCACTTCGCCGACTTCCAGAAGTAGAGGTGGGGCACCAGCAGCCGCGCAGGTCCGCCGTGTTCGGGGGCGAGAGGCTGACCGTCGAACTCGACGGCGATCCACGCCTTGCCGCCGGTGAGATCGGCCCGCGGCACGTTGGTCGTGTACCCGCCGTAGGAGAACACCCGGGTGAAGTCTCCGCCACCGGCATCCTGCAGCAGATGATCGAGGGACACGCCCCGCCAGTGGGTGCCGAGCTTCGACCACCGCGTCACGCAGTGGATGTCGGTCGTGATCGTGTCGACGGGCAGCGCGAGCAGCTCGTCCCACGACCAGGTGCGGCGGATGCCGTCGAGTCCGACGACCACGAACTCCCAGGTGTCGGTGTCGATCCTCGGGGTGGGACCTGCTGAGAGGACCGGGAAGTCCTCGGTCAGGTACTGCCCGGGAGGCAGGCGGTCGTCGGACTCGCGTCTGCGTGCTCCGAAGCCGCGGGAGATCACTGCCATGATCGCCTTCTTTCCTTGGGGGAGAGCACCGATTCTAGGGGGAGGAGAGCGGGTCGCGCAGGTGTCGCGGATGCGATCCGGGGACTGTCGTGTCGGCGTCAGAGACGCGAAGATGGTCGCATGACAGCGAACGGGGACATGATCCAGGTCGACAGCCCACCCAGCGGCACCGGATGCGTCGAATGCGAGGCCACGGGATCGTGGTGGGTGCACCTTCGCCGCTGTGCGGCGTGCGGGCACATCGGATGCTGCGACGACTCGCTCGGCACCCACGCCACGCACCACTGGAAGGAGAGCGGCCATGCCGTGATCCAGAGCTTCGAACCCGGCGAGGACTGGTTCTGGGACTACCGCGACGAGACGACGTTCGAGGGACCGGCGCTCGCCGAGCCGACGAGCCATCCGCTCTCCCAGACGGTCCCCGGTCCTGCGGACCGCCTCCCCGCCGACTGGCTCCAGATCCTGGAGAGCCGCGCTCGGTGACAGGCTTGCGTTCGCTGCCGTCCCGCGCAGGCAGAGAGGAGGGTGCAGTGCGTCACCGTGATCGACTCGACACCGCGCGGCGCCTCACGGTGCAGGGCCTCCACTTTCGGGTGATCGAGAGCCGACCGGACGACGGCGGCGAGACCCTTGTGCTGATCCACGGGATCGGCATGTCCCACCGCTACCTCGCTCGCCTGCACGAGGCGCTCGCCCGATCCACCAGGGTCGTCTCTCTCGACCTCCCCGGCTTCGGCGGCCTCCCCAAGCCGTCCGACGACGTCGACATCGTGCGGATGGCGAGAGCCGTGGTGCGGGTGCTGGCAGGGGTGTGCACGGGACCCGTGGTGATCGTCGGGCACTCGATGGGAGCGCAGTGGGCGATCGAGACGGTGCTGCAGGGTGCGGCACCGGTGACCGGGGTGGTGGTGATCGGTCCGGTCGTCGACGACGCGCACCGCTCACTCGGTGCCCAGGCGGTCGGGCTCGCCCGCGACACCCTCGGGGAGTCGCTGCCGACGAACTGGATCGTGTTCAGCGACTACGTGCGGAGCGGACCTCGGTGGTACCTGCGGCAGGTGCGGCATATGCTGCGTTACCCGACGGAGGACAGGATCCGCCACCTCGACGTGCCCGTCCTCGTGCTCCGCGGCGCGAAGGACCCCGTCGCGGGTCCGTCGTGGAGTCGGCGACTCGCGGCGAGCGCCCGCAGCGCACAGCTGGTGGAGATCTCCGGACGCCATCATGTCGTGCAGCGCTCCGCGCCGGCTGACGTGGCCGCGGTGATCCTGGAGCAGGCCGCGAGGTGGCGGACGCACCCGCACGGATAGCGTCGCACTCGCGACCGCGTCAAGACCCTGCGGCTCGGGCAGTGTCTCGACGCATCCTCGGCGCATGACCAGCGCACACGAGGAGCAGCGGGGCACGGACCCCGTCGCGGAGTACATCGACGAGCGGATGCCGGAGCTGATCGACCGCGATCGACCCTCAGGTCCACCTCAGCGCAGCACGCGCCGGACGGCGCTCACGAGGAGAGCGCCCGCCAACACCCACGGGCCGACCACGATGATGGGATCGAGCCACGCGTGTCGCAGGTCGAGGCGACCGCGGCCGAACCGCGAGGCGATCGGGCGATGATCCGCCTCGGCCATCACCCCGGTGAGGGTGATCGGATCATCCGGGCGTCGCGTGAGCAGCGACCGCGCATGCGCGGTCACCGCATCCACTCGGTCGCCGAGCACGAGGAGCAGCCAGCGCGCGTTCTTGGTCTCGCTGAACCGGTCGTACGCGATGCGGCGGATGGCGCCCGAGAGGCCGTGCAGCGGCTGCGCCGTGCCGAACACCGGAGGGAGCATCGAGTGCTCGATCGACTTCTCCCGATGCGGGTCCTCGTCCTGTCTCTCCGGGAACTCCCACCGCGCCCCCGTGTCCGGCAGGTCATCGCGCTGCTGCCAGGTCCGTCGATGCTCGGGGGCGAGGTCCGTGCCCCATCCGGGGATCCGGTCGCGGAGCTCCTCCTCGGAGGGTGCGAGCTGCGGTCCTTCCGCCTTGTACGGCATGGTCATTCCTCTCCGACGACGATGAGCGGCTTGATGCAGTCGTCCAACTTGGACGAGAACACGTGATAGGCCTCGGCGATGTGCTCCAGCGGGAAGCGATGGGTGAGCAGTTCGCCCGGACGCACGTGCCCCTCTCGGATGTGGTCGAGCAGGCGCGGCCACTGTCGCTTGACCGGAGCCTGGTTGGCTCTGACCGTCAGCCCCTTGTTCACGATGTCGCCCAGCCGCACCGCAGAGGGCAGCGGTCCGTAGGCGCCGATGAGGGAGACGGTGCCGCCCTTGCGCACGGAGTCGATGGCCCAGTTGACGGCGACGGGGGATCCGCCCTGCAGCTTGAGCTTGGCGCCGGTGAGGTGCTGCACGACGCTGCCGTCGGCCTCGGCACCCACCGCGTCGATCACGACGTCGGCGCCCAGATGGCCCGTCGCCTTCTTCAGCGCGACGACGATGTCTGCGACCTCGGCGAGGTGGATCGTCTCCGCGAACGCGAAGGTGCGCGCCTTCTCGAGCCGGTAGTCGATGTGGTCGACCACGATCACCCGGCCCGCCCCGAGGAACCAGGCAGACCGCGCGGCCGCGAGGCCGACCGGACCGGCCCCGAACACGACCACCGTGTCGCGAGGCGCGATGTCCGCGAGCTGGGCGCCGAAGTATCCGGTGGAGAACGCGTCCGTGAGCGTCAGAGCATCCTCGGAGCTCAACCACTCGGGGATGACCGATGGACCGACATCCGCGAACGGCACGCGCACGAACTCGGCCTGGCCGCCGTCGTACCCGCCGGTGCTGTGCGAGTACCCGTAGATGCCACCCACGGCCGTCGCGTTCGGGTTCACGTTGTGGCAGTTCGAGAACAGGCCGCGGCTGCAGAAGTAGCACGACCCGCAGTAGATGTTGAAGGGCACCATCACGCGGTCGCCGCGCTTCAGGGTCTGCACCGACGAGCCCACCTCCTCGACGATGCCCACGATCTCGTGACCGAAGGTATGGCCGATGCGGGTGTCCGGCATCATGCCGTGGAACAGGTGCAGGTCGGAGCCGCAGACCGCGGCCCTGGTCACCCGGACGATGGCATCGTTCGGATGCTGGATACGAGGCTCCGGCTTCTCCTCGACGCGGATCTTGTACGGTCCGCGGTACGCCATCGCCTTCATGCGCGCGCCCCCGTCCGTGGGTGGAACGTGGTCATCGTGATGCTCTCCTTCTCGTGGTCGACGGGTGCTGCCGCGTGACGCTCTGCCGGTCGGGGCCACCCCGCAGCGGCGGCCCCGACCGGACGTCGCGGTCTCACTCCTTGTGGGTCATGTCCTGCACGGCGCCGGCCACCTTCTCGACGACGTTCGGCAGCTCGGTGGTGCCGTAGAAGCGCGCATCCGGATGGGTGGGCGGCGGCATGGTCGCCGTCGTCGTGGGGCCTTCGTGGTAGCTGAACTCGCCGTGTCCGTCTGGCGTCGGACCGCTCGCCCAGGTGCCTTCGGCGGCGGCAGCACCATCGCTGAAGTTGAGGTACTGGTACGACACCTCGCGGTGCTCCTTCGATAGCGGGAAGTTGCTCGGCACGGGCAGCGTCTCCGCCCCCTCGGACTTGAGCTCCTCGACGGCCGCCAGCCACTGGTTCTGGTGCATCGTGTCGCGGGCGAGCAGGAAGCCGAGCATGTCCCGGACTCCGTGGTCGTCGGTCATGTGATAGAGCCGGGCCACCTGCACTCGGCCCTGCATCTCGGCGTTCGCGTTGGCCGTGAAGTCGGCCAGCAGATTGCCGCTCGACGTGATGTACGACCCCTGCCAGGGGTTGCCGTTGCTGTCGACGGGTCGGGCGCCGGCGCCGGCGACGATGCCCTGCTGGACGTCGGTGCCGCCGATGATCGCGGCGACCGTCGGGTCGTCCTGAACGGCATCCTCGGTGATCCCCAGCGGGGACTTCTCGAGCAGCTGCGCGATCATGACGGCGAGCATCTCGACGTGACCCATCTCCTCGGCGCCGATGCCGAAGACCAGATCCCGGTACTTGCCGGGGATGTGCATGTTCCAGGCTTGGAACTGATACTGCATGGCCACGGTGATCTCGCCGTACTGACCGCCGAGCACCTCCTGGAGCTTTCGTGCGTAGACGGCATCCGGTGCATCGGGTGTGGCCGCGAACTGGAGTTCCTGACGATGGAAGAACATGTCTGCCTCTCTGATCGGTTCTGGATGGATGCCCAGGCAAACCGTTCGGCGCTCGGTCCGATAAGGGCTTTCCATCTGCAGGATCGGCGAGGATAATCCGCGCGGGCCGCGCGAGACCGCTCTCTGCCTCGCGCTTCCCTGATGTGTCAAGACCCCAGATCGACCGGCGGTGGCGGTCGTAGCGTGCGGGCATGAAACACGTGACGTATGGCGAGAAGTCCCTGTTCATGGGCGACGATGCCGCCGACGTGCTCCTCGAGTACGCCAGGGTCGTCGCCGACACCGGGAAGGCGGACACGGTCACCCTGCGCTCGATCAGTCCGGACGGCAACACGGTGGAGGCGTCGTTGCTGTTGAACGTGAGCACGGTACTGATGACCGAGTCCACGCACTCGGACGTAGAGCCGCCGGACAACTCGGCGAGTGTGGAGGACATCCGAGAACGGATCGAGCGGCCGGCGGCGATGCCTGCGGAGGAGGCCTGGGACCGCCCGGACTACGATGCCACCGCCACGCTCTGACCCGCACGGGCGTTAGGCCCCGAATTCGTATGGCCGTTTTTTACTCATAAACGCGAACTTCGTGCTAGCTTCACTCGTAAAACAGTTGATCTAGCTACGGAGTCGCATTGCTGAGTAATACTGCGGTTTCTACTGATTCCGGACAAGCTGCCACGCCGGCGCCCACGCCTGATCAGCTGGCTCGCGAGAACATGCCGCTGGCCACGTTCCTCGCGGTCGAGAAGGCTCGCTCGGCAACACATCTCGACCTCGACGATCTGCTCTCGGCCGCCCGCCTGGGTCTCGCCCGTGCGGCGCTGTCTTACGATGCATCCCGCGGCATCCCGTTCGGCGCTTTCGCGAGCAGTCAGATCAACTGGGCGATGCTCTCGGAGATGCGCAGAGCCGACCCCGCAGGCGAGCGCGGCCGCGACAAGATCGAGCGCGTGCGCGTGGCCGCCGAGACACTGCTCGCGAGGACGGGTCGCCCCGCGACGACAGCCGAGCTCGCGCGGGAGTCGGGGCTCTCGGTCGACGCGGTCGGCGAGATGCTGCAGCTCGACGAGATGGTGCGCACGGCGATCAGCTTCGAAGAGCACTTCGACGTGGAAACGGGCCGTCAGGCCGCCGATCTCACCGACAGCGTCATCCTCCCTGAGCATGCCGTCGAGCAGTCCGAGACGCGAGCGATGGTGAACCGGATCGTCGACGCGCTTCCGGCCGCGATGCAGCAGGTGGTGCGCGGCATCTACCTCGAAGACCGCATGGTCAAGGACATCGCCGAAGAGCTCGCGGTCAGTCACGCCTACGTCTCGAAGCTGCGCTCACGGGGACTCGCCCTGATGCGCGAGGCGATGGAGGCCTGGGAGGACGGCACGACCGGCGACCGATCGACCAAGGCGAAGGCGGAGTTCTTCGAGGCGCTGTTCGGCCCGCTGCCCGTAGAACTCGGCACTCGCGACGGCGACCGCACTCGCGGCCTTCTCGCCGCCGTGTGAGGCAGCCCAGATTCTTCTGGATCGGTGGTTACGCCGCCGACGCTTGTCGCGAATGTCGGTTGTGCAGGCCCACGGATGGGCCCGCATCCAGCCCCATAACCACGGAGGAATTCTCATGGGTCTTCAGATCGCAACCAACGTCGGTGCACTCAACGCGTACCGCAACCTGTCCGTCAACCAGAACGACGTCTCGAAGTCGCTCGAGAAGCTCTCGAGCGGTCTGCGCATCAACCGCGCAGCCGATGACGCCGCCGGTCTGGCCATCTCCGAGGGTCTGCGTTCGCAGGTCAACGGCCTGAACGTCGCAGCCCGCAACGCGCAGGACGGCATCTCGGTCATCCAGACTGCAGAAGGTGCTCTCACCGAGGTGCACTCGATCCTGCAGCGCGTTCGCGACCTCGCCGTGCAGGCGGGTTCCGACTCGAACAACGCCGAGTCGCGTGGCGCCATCAAGACCGAGATCAACTCGCTCGGCGAGGAGCTCACCCGCGTCGCCGCCAGCACGAACTTCAACGGGATCAAGCTGCTCGACAGCGCGAACACCCTGACGTTCCAGGTCGGCGCCGGCTCCGAGGCCGCCGAGGACCAGATCGCTGTCACGCTGACCAACTTCTCGGGTCTCGGTGCCACGATCGGTGCGCTCACGGTCGACACCGCCGCGAACGCGCTCACCACGATCGCGGCCGTCGACGCGCAGATCACCAACGTCTCGACGGCTCGCGCCGGCCTCGGTGCTGTGCAGAACCGCTTCGAGTCGACGATCAACTCGCTCCAGGTCTCGGCCGAGAACCTCGCCGCGGCCAAGAGCCGCATCGCGGACACCGACATGGCAGCCGAGATGGTCAAGTACACCGCCTCGAACATCCTGCAGCAGGCCGGCACCGCCATGCTCGCGCAGGCGAACCAGTCGGGCCAGGGCGTCCTGCAGCTGCTCCGTTGAGCCGCTGCGCCTGAGGCGCACAGGGCGCCCGGGCGGACTCACCTCCGCTCGGGCGCCTTCCTGTAGGACCCCCTTGACCGCATCGCACGGAAGACGACCGGATGAAACTCGACGGACTCGTATCAGGGCTCAAGACCGAAGAGCTCATCAAGGCGCTGATGGACGTCTCGGCGATCCCCAAGACGCTGATCACGAACAAGATCGCGGACCGCAACTCGGTCATCACCAACCTGCAGTCGCTGAACAAGACCCTGCAGGAGCTCGTCGACAAGGCGAAGACCGCAGCGGCGCCGACGTCTCTGGCGTCGTTCACGGCGACCTCGTCGTCCGAGACTGTCACCGTCACGGCCGGGGCGAAGGCGGGCGCATTCTCGACCGCCATCGTCGTCGACGCCGTCGCGACCTCGCACTCCGTGGTCACCGCCGCTGCGGGGGCGACCGCCTGGGGCGGCACGTTCACCCTTGTCGGCTCGGACGGCGAGGCGATCGAGGTGACGCCCGTCGGCACCGGTCCACAGGACCTGGCGAAGGCGATCAACGCGTCGAAGGCCGGCGTGAGCGCCACCGTGGTCCCCGCAGGGACGGATGCCGACGGCAAGCCGCTCTCGCGCATCCAGCTCACCTCGTCCGCCACCGGAGAGGTCGGCGCCTTCACCGCGTACCGGGGGACCGCTGCCCAGGTCGCCGGCGGCACGGCGGCAGACCTCGTCGGCGAGCCGGGAGCCGCCGTCCTCACGCAGGGCGCGGACGCCCGCATCCGACTCTTCGCCGGCACCGCGGCCGAGCAGACTCTGAACAGTGCGAGCAACACGATCTCCGTCGGCGAGGGCATCGAGGTCACCGTGACCAGGGTCAGCGCCGAGCCCGTGACGGTGTCGGTGGCGCGCGATGCGAAGAAGCAGAGCGCGACGGCCGAAGCATTCGTCAAGGAGATCGCGGCGCTCCTCACCCGCATCGACAACGGCTCGAAGGCGACGGTCGGCGAAGTCGGTGAGACCACGACGCTCGGCGTCTTCACGGGAGACAGCACCGTGCGCAACCTCCGCGGTGCGCTCGCGAACGCCGTGCAGCATCCGGTGGACGGCGTCTCGCCCTCGAGCATCGGCATCACCGTGAGCGACAAGGGCGTGCTGTCGTTCGACGCCGACAAGTTCGCCGCGGCGCTGGCCGAGGACCCGGAGGGAACCCAGGAGCTGTTCTCCTCGGTCTCCGCCCGCGTGCAGACAGTCACCACGCAGTACTCGGACAAATACGACGGTCTGCTCACCCAGCGCATCACCGGCCAGGAGGACGAGGTCAAGACCCTCAAGACCCAGGTCGAGCGCTGGGATGTGCGGCTCGAGCAGCGCCGGGCCACCCTCGAGCGCACCTACGCGCAGCTCGAGGTGCAGCTGTCGAAGCTGCAGTCGCAGTCCTCCTGGCTCACCAGCCAGCTCGCGGGTCTGACGCCCTCTGACTCCTGATCACCCTTCCTGACACCGCACCTCATCGGAGCACCCCCCATGGCACTCACCTCCCTCGATCGGGCCAAGCAGCAGTACCTCGAGCAGCAGGTCGCCTCGGCCACGCCCGAGCGTCTGCTCACCCTGCTGTACGACCGCCTGCTGGTCGACATCGACCGAGCGGCCTCCGCGCAGGATGCCGAGGACTGGCCGGCCGCCGGCACCCACCTCACGCACGCGCAGTGGATCGTGTCGGAGCTGAACGGCTCGCTCACCGATGTGTGGGACGGCGCAGCCGAGCTGCGCGGTGTCTACACCTATCTCACCGGCCGACTCATCACGGCGAACATCTCCCGTGACCGTGCAGCGACCGCCGAGTGCCGCGACCTCGTCGCTCCGCTGCGCGAGGCGTGGCACGAGGCCGCTGCGATCACGACTGCCGCGGCGCCGCAGCGCTCGGCGCTGGGTTGAGTCGTCCGTGAGTGACAACCTGACCGCCTGGCTGGCCGTGCTCGACCAGTTCGAACGCGCGCTCGACGCTGCAGACGACACGCTCGACGCCGAGGGGTTCGAGCCGCCGGCAGGTCCCATCCCGGCCGAACTGCGCGCCCGCGCCGAAGCCGTGCTCGCGAGGCAGCAGCTGATGATCGGCGGGCTCACCGCCTCTCGCGCCCATGTCGCGCGGGAGATCGCCGCCCTGCGCCGGGTGCCGACGGGTCGAGCCGACGTCCCCGCCTATCTCGACATACAGGGGTGACGACCGCGGTTACGGCCGGCCCCGAGTGTCGCGATAGTGGGCACAGAGCACGGATCGCTCGACGATTGGCCAAGGATCGGCCTCTCCACCAACATCCGGAGTGCCCCCGTGCTCGAATCCGTCACCTCCTCCGCGCTGATCAGCGCGCTCGACGGGCTGGCGCTGCGCCAGCGCTCGATCGCCGAGAACATCGCCAACGTCAACACCCCCGGCTACCACGCCCAGCGCGTGCAGTTCGAGGATGAGCTGCGCTCTGCCGTCGAGGCGGGCTCAGGCACCGTCTCGCCGACCGTCGAGAGGTCGCTGGAGCCGACCCGCCTGAACGGCAACAATGTCAACCTCGACACCGAGACGCTGTCGAACATCGACACCGTGCTGCGGTTCCAGTTCGCCAGCCAGGCCATCGGCGGCCAGGCGGCATCGATCACCAAGGCGATCGGGCAGGCGTCCGCATGACCTTCGACGCCATCGGCATCGCCGGCACCGGACTCACCGCCCACCGCAAGTGGCTGGACGCCCTCAGCGACAACATCGCCAACGTCAACACCGCGACCCCTGCCGGTCAGGACGCCTTCCGCGAGAAGTTCGTCACCGTTCAGGCAGGCACGGACAGCCCCGGCGTGTACGTCGCGGGGGTCGTGGAATCCGAGGCCGAGGCGAAGCTCGTGTACGACCCCGAGCACCCCTACGCGAACGAGGACGGCTATGTGCAGTACCCCAACGTCGAGCTCGGCGACCAGATGAGCATGCTCATCCTCGCGCAGCGCGGATACGAGGCCAATGCCGCGGTCGTCGACCGCGCGAAGACGACCTACGAGGCCGCCCTGCAGATCGGTCGCGGCTGATGAGCGGCGGGATCGAGGCGGTCTCCGCCGCAGGCATCACGCCGCTGTCGGCGCTCAGCTTCGAGACAGGACCGGATGCCGCGGGCGCCCCGACCTCGGCCGGCACCTTCGCCACCTCGCTCACCGGCGCGGTCGAGAGCCTGCAGCAGCTGCAGTCGACCTCGAACGAGCTCGCGGTGCAGGCCGTGACGGGAGATCTGCAGGACATCCATCAGGCGATGATCGCCTCGACACGTGCGTCGGTGACTCTCGACCTGGTGGTCGCCGTCCGTGACCGCAGCGTCTCGGCGTTCAACGAGATCATGAGGATGCAGGCCTGACGATGCCGAAGATGCTGACCACGTACTACGGCCGCGCCAAGCAGGTCGTCTCGGGCTTCACGCTCGCCCAGCGCACGATCGCCATCATCGGCGTCGCGCTGCTGGTGATGGGCGCCATCGCGCTGGGCTCCTGGCTGACCAAGCCGCAGATGAGTCCGCTCTTCACCGGCCTGAGCGCGGGCGACGCCTCCGCGGTCGTCGAGCAGCTGAAGTCGGCGGGCGTCTCGTACGAGCTCACCGAGGGCGGCGCGACGATCCTCGTCCCGGACGACCAGGTCTACCCGCAGCGCCTCGCCGCGGCATCCGCCGGTCTGCCCGGCGACACCAGCGAGGGGTACACGCTCCTCGACAAGATGGGGGTGACCGCGAGCGAGTTCCAGCAGTCGGTGACCTACAAGCGTGCGATCGAGGGTGAGCTCGCCGGCACCATCGGAGCGATGGAGGGGATATCCACGGCATCCGTGCAGCTGGCGATCCCGGAGGAGAGCGTGTTCGTCTCGGAGCAGCAGAGCCCGACGGCATCCGTGTTCGTGAAGACCCGCAACGGGGCGACACTGAGCGACGAGAAGATCGAGGCCATCGTGCATCTCACGAGCGCCTCGGTGCCGGGCATGACTCCCGAGGACGTCGCCGTCACCGATCAGGACGGCCGGGTGCTCTCCGCCGTCGGTACGGGTCTCACCGGGAACTCCTCGAAGCAGGCGACCGAGCACGAGGCCAAGGTGGCCGCGTCCGTGAGCGCCATGCTCGACACGATCGTCGGGCCTGGCAACGCCACCGTCACCGTGTCGGCCGACGTCGCGAACTCCACCTCTGAGCGGATGGAGGAGACGTACTCGGCGCCGGAGGGCGAGCTGAGCGCGTCGGAGCAGACCAAGACCGAGACCTACACCGGCGGTCAGGGCGGGGGGACCGGCGTGCTGGGCCCGGACAACATCGCGGTGCCGAACAACGGCTCGGGCAACGGCGCCTACGAGTTCGAGGAGACCTCGCGCGACAACGCCGTCAACAAGTCGACCGAGAAGACCATCACCCCCGCGGGCGAGGTGACCAGGCAGACCGTCAGCATCGCGCTGAACCGGGGCACGGTCACCGGTGTGAGCGCCGCGCAGATCGAGTCGCTGGTCGCCTCAGCCGCGGGCATCGACGTCGAACGCGGCGACGAGATCGCCGTCGAGTTCGTCGAGTTCACCGAGGCCGGCGCGACCGCGGCGCAGACAGCGCTGCAGGCGGCGGAGGCCGAGCGCGACGCGCAGTTCCAACAGGAACTGCTGCGCTCGGCGATCATCGGCGGTTCGATCCTGCTCGCCGTCATCATCCTGGTCGTCTACCTCGTCGTGCGTCGCCGGATGAAGCGCCGCGTGATGTACACCGAGGACGGCCCGATCGAGTACTTCGCCACGGTGACGGAGAGCGAGGAGGAGAAGCTCCGCTCGCTGCGCGGACTCAAGGATGCCGACGCCATCATCGCGCCCGCGCCGACGAAGCTGCTGCCCTCGGCGTCGGTCGACCTCGACGATGAGCCGGAGCCGGACAAGGTGCTCGTCGAGCGCCGCCGCCGGGAGATCGACGACCTGGCGCGCCGTGAACCCGATGCCATCGCCAGCGCGCTGGCCGACCTGATGGACGAGGCGACCGTATGAGCCTGCTGACGGATGTGCTGGACGCCCAGGCCGACACTGTCGAGGTCTCCACGGAGACCGTGCCGGCGACGCCGCCGGCGGCGATGAGCGGTCTGCGCAAGGCCGCCATCGTCCTGATGAACATGGATCGAGCGGCCAGCGCCGAGGTCCTGCGCCATCTCGGCGAGGAGCGCTCAGAGCTGCTGGCTGCCGAGCTCACCCAGCTCGGCGGTGTGGATGTCGCCTCGACCGCCCGCGCCCTCGCCGAGTTCCGTCGGATCGCGACCGGGGGCTCCGTGCCCTCTCGAGGCGGCCAGGAGCTCGCCACGGGTCTGCTGGAGACGGCGTTCGGCCGCGAGAAGGCCGTGGGCATGGTGGGACGGGTGATGTCGCAGGGCACCGTCTCCTTCGACTTCCTCAACGCCGCCGACCCCGCCCAGCTCGCCACCATCCTCGAGGGGGAGCTGCCCACGACCGTCGCGGTGGTCCTCGCGAACCTGCGGGCGGATCGCGCGGCCGCAGTCCTCGCCGCGCTCCAGGATCCGCTGCGCACCGACGTCGCCCAGGCGATCGCCACGATGGGCACCGCGACCCAGGAGGCGATCTCGATCGTCGCCGATTCGCTGCGCTCCCGCACGGGCGTCTTCGCGTTGCGAGACAACCATGAATCCATCGGGGGAGTGCAGCCGCTGGTCGAGATCATCAACCGGTCGGACACCGCTCTGGAGAAGTCGCTGCTGGCGAGCCTGGAGGGGCGCGATCTCGCGCTGGCGGAGGACATCCGCAGCCGGATGGTGACCTTCGCCGACATCGCCCGACTCGAGGACCGAGATGCGCAGCGCGTGCTGCGCGGCATCGACCTCCGGATGCTCGCGCTGGCGCTGAAGGGCGCGGACGAGCAGATCACCGAGAAGGTCAAGGGCAACATGACCGAGCGCAACCAGGAGAACCTCGCGGAGGAGACCAAGGTGCTGGGTCCGGTGCGCATGCGTCAGGTCGACGAGGCCCGCGCGGAGATCGTGCGCATCATCCGCGAGCTGGAGGCCGCCGAGGAGATCACGATCTCCCGCGAGGACGAGGACGAGCTCGTCGAGTGACGAGCGCCGCGGTGCCTGATTCGGCCGCGCTGGTTACGGCCGCACCCGACCGTCGCGATAGTCGGGGACGAGCACGGACAGCTCGCCCATCGGGCCACGGACAGGCCTCGTCTTCTACCTCCGAGGTGTCCGTCGTGTTCGAATCCGCCTTCACCCCCCTCGTGGTGCCGCGCGTGGGCGAGACGCCGATCGACGTGCGCAGCGAAGCGGACAGGGCTCGCACCCGGGGGTACGCCGACGGATTCGCTGAGGGCAGACGGGTCGCCCTCGACGAGGGCAGGATGCAGCAGGCGGCGCAGGAGCTGCGCGCCCAGGAGCTGCAGGAGTCATTCCTGCACGAGCGCGGCTCGGCGCTGCGTGCTCTGGCGTCCGCACAGACCGCACTCGAGCAGCGGATCGACGCGCTCAGCGCGCTCAGCGCGGATCGGATCGAGCAGTTCGCCGTGCAGCTCGCCGAGTCGATCCTGGGGGCCGAGCTCTCGGACCCCGCTCGTTCGGCTGCTCATGCGCTGCGGCGCGCACTCGCGCAGATGCCCGCCGACCGATGGACCAAGGTCGCGTTCAGCGTGCGCGACGCGGAGGTCCTCGGGGGCGACCTCGGTGCGATCGAGCAGCTGCACGGGGTGGAGTTCACGGCGTCGGACGACGTCGACCGGGGTGGCGCGATCGTCGAGATCGAGGATGGCGCCGTCGACACGCGCATCGACCAGGCGATGGCCCGCGCATCCGCCGCGTTGCGTGGCGAGGCCGACCTCGGCGATCCCGCCGACGCACAGATCACCGAGGTGCTCGGATGACGGCAGCGACAGCGGTGACGACGTCGTGGCGGCGGGCCCTCGATGCCGCACGCCCCGAGCGCACGGGCACGGTCAAGGCTGTTCGCGGTCTGGGAATCGAAGTGCTCGGCCTCGATGCGGCGGTCGGTGACCGGGTACGCATCGACGCCGCAAAGGGCCGCACGGTCGACGCGGAGATCGTCGCGGTCGACGGTGCGTCCGCCCGGTGCATGCCGCTCGGTCGGCTCGACGGGATCACCGCCAGAGCGCGCGTGCGGCACGGCGGAGCACCGCTGCAGGTGCCGATCGGTCCCGCGCTCCTCGGTCGGGTGCTGGACGGGCTCGGCCGGCCTATCGACGGCAAGGGGCCGCTCGGCGCGAACACGGCCTTCGTCTCGCTGGACCACGATGCGCCGAGCATCATGGACCGCCGCCGCATCGACGAGCAGCTCGGTCTCGGGGTCCGGGTGCTCGACACGATGACGCCCGTCGGCACGGGCCAGCGTCTCGGCCTCTTCGCCGGCTCCGGCGTCGGCAAGTCCTCGCTCATGTCGATGATCGCCCGCGGGTCGGCGGCCGACGTCACCGTGATCGCCCTCGTGGGGGAGCGCGGCCGCGAGGTGCGGGAGTTCCTCGAGGACGACCTCGGTCCCGAGGGCCTCGCGCGCTCCGTGGTGGTCGTCGCCACCTCGGATCAGCCGGCGATGGCACGTCTGCGTTCTGCGTTCGTCGCCACGCGGATCGCCGAGGGGTTCAGAGACGACGGGCGCGACGTCGTCCTGATGATGGACTCGCTGACCCGCGTGGCCATGGCGCAGCGCGAGATCGGCCTGAGTGCCGGTGAGCCGCCGGCGACCCGAGGGTACCCGCCGTCGACGTTCTCCGTCCTCGCTCGACTGCTCGAGCGGGCGGGCACCGGGACCACCGGGTCGATCACCGGTCTCTACACGGTGCTGGTCGACGGAGACGACCACAACGAGCCGATCGCCGACGCTGCGCGCGGCATCCTCGACGGCCACGTCGTGCTCGACCGCGCGCTGGCGATCCGCGGTCATTTCCCGGCCGTCGACGTCCTCGGCTCCGTGTCCCGCGTCGTGTCGAAGATCACCACGCCGGAGCAGCGCGGGCACGCGGTGACGCTGCGCAGCGTCCTGGCGGCCCGTCGCAGTGCGAACGACCTGATCGACATCGGCGCCTACCGCCACGGGGCCAACCCGCTGGTCGACGCCGCGCTCGCTCATGACGAGAGCATCTCGCGGTTCCTCACTCAGCGGATGGACGATCTCACGGCATCCGACGACTCCTGGCAGCAGCTCGCCGCCCTCATCACCGACTTCGGAGGACTCACCCCATGACCTTCCCCTTGGCTGGCCTGCTGCGTGTGCGCGGTGCCCAGGAACGCGTCGCCGCAGAGCAGCTGTCGCGGGCGAGTGCAGAGCGCGTCGACGCCGAGACGGCGACGCAGCACGCCGTCAGCAGCCTCGCCGACATCAGCGCGCAGGTCGACGACCCGAGCACGCTCATGGCGATGGCGGCCGCGAGGGCTGCCGGCCGCAGCACGCTCAGCGATCTGCAGGCGCTCGTGGAGATGAGACGCAGAAGCGAGTCGGAGGCGAAATCGGCCCATGTGGACGCTCGCCGCGAGCTCAAGGGGCTGGAGCGGCTGGAGTCGACGCACCGCGCGGAGGCGGCGAAGTCGGAGCTGGCGGCGGAGCAGAGCGCCCTCGACGAGATCGCCGTGGTGCGCAGCTCTCGCCGCGAGGGGAGTGCAGCATGAGCGGTCTCGATGCGGTGATCACACGCGTCGATGCGATCGAGAGTCAGATCGTGTCCCTTGACCCTGCGGCCCGTGCAGCCGACGCAGCGGCCGTCGAGGCGACGCCGGAGACGGCGCAGGCGAATGCGACGGCGTTCGCCGAGGTGCTCGACGCGGCGAAGTCGGCGTCCGGCGTCGAGACCACGGACCCTGCCGCGGCATCCGGCGCCGTCGGAGAGACAGGCACGGGCGGGACGGATGCCGAGCTGCTCTCCGCCTTGCAGACGCTCTTCTCCGCCGGCTCGGCAGGCTCGAGCCCTGTCGGCGGATCGACATCCTCGATGCAGAAGCTCATCGAGATGATCGGATGAGCGCGGTGAGCCTGGTGGGTGCGATGCTCGGCGCTGCCGCCGACGGAGAGACAGGAAGCCGTCCGGTCGCGGACACCGGATCGTCGTTCGGCGATGCGCTGCTCGTCGCCGGCCGCGAGCTCGATGCATCGGAGGGCCGGGGTCGACCAGAGGGCGACGCTGATTCCGCTGCGGACGGTGAGCGGCCGGGCGTGACCCCGACGCCCGCGGAATCGCACACGGATGCCGGGGCGATGGGTGCGGCGCTCCTGCAGCTCGCGGCTCAGGCCACGGGCGCGATGCCGGGTCCGGGTGCGTCCACGCCGGGCGCCGGCGTGGACGACGACGGTGCCATGCCGGTCCCGTCGTCGGGCGGGACGGCCCTGGCCGGGTCGGTGTCGAACAGCGGTGCTGCCGCGCAGCTGGCGCCCCTCGGAGCCGAGTCCGCGGTATCGATCAGCACGCCGAGCACCGCGTCGCCGAGCGCTCAAGCAGCGGAAGCGGGCGCGAGTGCGACGACGGGCGCGGCAGCGGTCACCCGGCCCGGCCGGGCATCGGAGTCGCCGACGCCGGGCGCACCCTCCGCGTCGACGCCAGCTCCAGCTCCGGGAGTCACGGTGGAGGCGGCGGCAGGGCCGGTCGGCTCCGCCCCGACGCCGGGGCGAGCGTCGACGGACGGCAGCGCGCAGGCAGCTTTGACGCCTCCGCCCGTCCTCGGTGCGGCCGCTGCCGCGCCGACCGCAGTGGAGGCATCCGACGACGGCGTGACGTCGCGCGATGCAGGGGAGCCGATTCCGCAGACCACCGGGGCGTCGGCATCGGGGCCTGTCGTGGCGACGGCATCCGCCCCACCCGTGGCTCCTGCGGCGGGCGCAGGCGCTTCCGCTCCCGTCGCCCGGGCCGTCGCGGCGCAGGTGGCGCCTGTCGTGGTGAGCATCGCGCAGCGGCCGAGCGGCACCCATCAGCTCACGATGACGGTGAACCCCGACAGCCTCGGGCCGGTCACCGTCCGCGCGCACATCAGCGCGGCCGGCGAGGTGCGGGTCGAGCTGAGCGGTGCGACGGATGCGGGCCGCGATGCCCTGCGCACGATCCTCACCGACCTGCGCCGAGACCTGGCCGCGGTGATGCCGCACGCCACGCTCAGCGTCGGGGGCGCGGCCGATGCCTCCGGCGATCGCGGCGGCCAGTCCGGTGCCGGCTCGGCGGCGGCCGACCAGAGCGGCACTCGTGAGGGGAGTGCTCGCGACGGCGGGGCGCGCGAGGGCGGCGACCGTGGCCGATCCGCGCTGCGCACCGACGGCGACCTCGATCCCAGCGCTTCCCGCCTCATCCAGACCACACCCCACGCCGGCCTCGGCGCGGGCCTCGACATCTTCGCCTGAGAGGACGATCACATGACCGTCGACGCCGTGAGCGCACCCAGCTCGATCTACACCGGAAGCACCAGCGACCCGGCCGCCCGCAAGCAGGTGCTCGATGGCGAGGTGTTCCTGAAGCTCCTCGTCACGCAGCTGACCCACCAGGATCCCTCGAGCCCGATGGACACCAACGAGATGATCTCGCAGACGACCCAGCTCGCGATGATGGAGCAGCTGACGACCCTCGCCGACAACGGCGCCGAGGCCTTCGCCCTCAATATGCGCCAGGCGGCGAGCGCCCTCATCGGCCAGGAGGCGAGCTACAAGGACGCCGACGGCAAGACGGTGTCCGGCGTCGTCACGAAGGTGTCGTTCGACGGGCCGATCCCGCAGGTGACGATCGGCCAGAAGACCATCGCACTGGATGCCATCACCGGCCTCGCCTCCCCGACCACCCCGCGGTTCCCCAGACCGCAGCCTGACCCCCGTTCCACCCAGGAAGAGAGAATCCCCATGCTTCGCTCGCTCTACTCCGGCATCTCCGGACTCCGCTCGCACCAGACCATGCTCGATGTCACGGGCAACAACATCGCCAACGTCAACACGGCCGGCTTCAAGGGCTCGTCCGTGCTGTTCCAGGACTCTCTGTCGCAGCTCATCGGCAATCCTGGCATCCCCGACGACGAGGTCGGCGGCCGCAACCCCGCCCAGGTCGGTCTCGGCGTGCAGGTCGCCGGCGTGCGCACCAACTTCGCACAGGGCTCGGCGCAGGCGACCGGCCGCGGTGGGGATCTGATGATCTCCGGCGACGGCTTCTTCGCGGTCCGCTCCGGCGGCGAGACCCTGTACACCCGTGCCGGAGGGTTCTCGTTCGACCCCACCGGCAAGATGGTCACCGCCGACGGCGCGGTCGTCCAGGGCTGGTCGGCGCAGAACGGCGTGGTCAACACCGGGCAGGCGACGGGCAACATCGTGCTGCCGCTCGATGCCGTCTCGCCGGCGAAGGCGACCACGACGGCGACCGTCACCGGCAACCTGCCGTCGACGGCGGCGACCGGAGACGAGCTGGTCCGCGATGTGACCGTGTACGACGCGCAGGGCACCCCCTCGACGCTCAGCCTCACGTTCACGAAGACCGCGACCGGGTGGAACGTCACGGAGCCGGTCAGCGGCGCGACCGGCGCTCTCGCGTTCACCGACGGCAAGCAGGCCGGCGCTGGGCTCACCCTCACGGCCGGCACGGTCAGCGTCGACCTCGGCTCCGTCACCGGCTACGCCAACATGTCGACCGTGGCTGTGTCGGAACAGAACGGCTCGGCGGCCGGGTCGCTGAAGTCGTACAGCATCACGGGCGACGGGTCGATCGTCGGCACGTTCAGCAACGGCGCGACCCAGACGCTCGGCAAGATCGCGATGGCGACCTTCGCCAACCCCGAAGGTCTCGAGAAGGCGGGCGGCACGGCCTACCGCGTGTCGGTGAACTCCGGCGCCGCTCGTATGGGAGAGCCGGGACAGGCCGGATTCGGCAACCTCGTCTCCGGTGCTCTGGAGATGAGCAACGTCGACCTCTCGCAGGAGTTCACCAATCTGATCGTCGCGCAGCGCGGCTTCCAGGCGAACGCCCGCATCATCACCACCAGCGACGAGGTGCTGCAGGAGCTGACCCAGCTGAAGCGCTGACGTCTGATCCCGCTGCTGGCCTGATCCTGCGAATCGCGGCGCCCGTCTCTGGTTACCAGGGACGGGCGCCGTCGCGATAGTCGGGGCAGACTTCCCCCTCTCGTCCGACCCGGAGAACCCCGATGATCATCGTGACCCGCCTCGACCGCACCCGGTTCGCGGTGAACCCCGATCTGATCGAGCGGATCCACGCGTCGCCGGACACCACCCTGCACATGGTCGACGGGCATGTCTACGTGATCGAGGAGTCGCTCGACGGTGTCATCGACCTCGTCGTCGCCTACCGGGCCCGTGTCCTCGACGCAGCGCACGCACTCACGACGCAGACGGGAGCCTGAGCGTGGATCCCGCATTCGTCATCGGCGTCGTCCTCGCGTTCGGCGCCCTCGTCGCCATGATCACGATGGAGGGTGCGAGCTTCGAGGCGCTGCTCATCCCCGCACCGATGATCCTCGTGCTCGGCTCGACGATCGGCGTGGGGATCGCGAGCCACACCCTGCGTGACACGATCCAGGCGGTGAAGAGTCTCGGGCGCATGGTCAGAGGACCCCAGAGTACTCCGGAGGCGGTGATCCCGTTCCTCGTCGGCTACGCGGAGAAGGCGCGCGGCGAGGGGCTCCTGGCGCTCGAGCAGGAGCTCGACGACGCACCGGACCCGTTCACCAGGAAGGCCCTGCAGGCTCTCGCCGACGGCACGGATGCCGAGGACCTGCGGACGGTGATGGACGACGAGATCGTCGCCACGTCGTCGCGCAACCGCGTGGCCTCCAAGTTCTTCGGATCGCTGGGCGGCTACGCGCCCACGATCGGCATCGTCGGCACGGTCGTGTCGCTGACGCACGTGCTGGAGAAGCTGGACGAACCGGATCACCTCGGACCCATGATCGCCGCGGCCTTCGTCGCGACACTCTGGGGGCTGCTCTCGGCCAACTTCATCTGGAATCCCATCGCCGGCCGGCTCGGCCGCATCGCCGCTGTGGAGACCGAGCGTATGACGCTCGTCTCCGAGGGCATGCTCGCGATCCAGGCCGGCAGCGCGCCGCACCTGCTGCAGGAGCGGCTGGAGGCGATGTCCGGCGCGGCGCCCGCGGCGAAGAAGCAGAAGAAGGATGCAGAGCCGGCAGAGGGCGCACGGTGAGCACCGCCCGTCGAGCGCGAGGTCGTGGTCACGAGGAGGACTCGCACGACGAGCCGGACGAGCGCTGGGCCGTCTCCTACGCCGACATGGTCACCGTGCTGATGTGCCTGTTCATCGTGCTGTTCGCCGTCTCGAACGTCGACAAGACGAAATTCGAGATGCTGGCCAACAGCCTCGCCACCGGATTCGGGCAGGAGAGCACCGAGGGTGGCGCCGATACGGCGGAGGGAATGATCGTGCCCCCGGAGCTGCAGGACGACGACGGCGTGGTCGACCTGGCCGCTCGCGCGCAGGCCGAATACGAGTCGCTGGAGGAGCTGCGCGATCGGATGAGCGCCGCTCTCGCCACACAAGGCCTGCAGAACACGGTCGAGTTCGTGATCGACGACCGCGGACTGCAGGTCGGCCTCGTGGGTGCCGAGACGTTCTTCGCCGACAACAGCACCGATCTCTCGCGCAAGGCGGATGCGGTGCTCGACGCGATCGGCGACGTGCTGGTCACGGTCGACAACCAGGTGAGCGTCGAGGGGCATGCCGATCATCGCCATTCCGCCGCCCCGTTCCCGACGAATTGGGAGCTGTCGGGCGGTCGCGCCACCCAGGTCGCCCGCTTCCTCGTCGAGCATGAGGGCGTCGGCGGGCCGCGGGTCAAGGCCACGGCCTTCTCCGACACCCGACCGATCGTGCGCGGCGACAGTCCTCAGGCGCTCGCCAGCAACAGGCGTGTCGACATCGTCGTCGAGTCCACCGAAGAAGAGCAGGTGCGCGCGCTGATCCCCGCACTCGCCGCCGCAGCGAAGAACTGAGTGCCCGTGACCACGATCGTCGAGGAGAACACCATGACCGCAGCCGCCGTGCTCGAGGACTCCGCTGTTCGGTACGCCGAGTACGACTTCAGTCGCCCGGCGCAGCTCGGGCGGGAGAGCACGAGGCACCTGGAGGCGGCGTTCGAGTCGTTCGCCCGCCTGTGGTCGTCCCAGCTCACCGCGAAGGTCAGGGTGCGAGCGCACCTGACCCTCGAGAGCGTCGACCTCGTCTCATACGAGGAGTACTCCGCGACCCTGCCGGGCACCACGGCGATGGTGGCGGGGTCGTTCGCCGACCGCGAGGAGCCGTGCGTCGTGCAGTTCGGGCTCGACAGCGCGCTGCTCTGGGTCGTGCAGATGATGGGCGGGCGCAGCACGTCGCTGCCCGCGGCGCGCACGTTCACGCCGATCGAGCTCGCCCTCGTGCGCAACCTCATGGAGGGCACCTTCGAGCACCTGCACGCGAGCCTCGACGCGCTGCTGCCCGGAGCTCCGCGATTCAGCGCGGTGCACTACAACCCCCAGTACATGCAGGTGATCGCGGCGACGACCGCCGTGATCGTCGCCCGGTACACGATGCGGCTGGGGGACTCCGAGACGGTCGCGACCGTCATGCTGCCCGCCTCGACGGTGGTCGATCGACTCGCCGCGACCGGATCGGACGCGGGCGCGGCACACACCGCGGAGCAGACGCTGGAACAGGTGCGGTCGACACCGCTGGAGCTCACGCTGCGGCTCGCGCCGCTCACGATCGGCACCGGGGAGATCCTCGATCTGGCCCCGGGGGACCTGCTGCGTCTGCCGCATCCGGAGACCAGACCATACGAGCTCGTGGCAGGCCGGACCCAGATCGGCCTCGCCACCCCGGGCAGCAGGGGCTCGCGCCTCACCTGCAAGATCACGACCACCCCTGAGGAGACCCACTGATGAGCACCTTCCACGAGACCGCGATCGCCGCGGCGATCGCCGGCAAGCTGCCGTTCGGCTACCCCGTCATCCCGGCCCCTTCCACCGACCCCGGCGCCGCGGGGGAGGCGGTGGTGGTCACCTTCACCGGGAGCCCTGGAGCGCGGATCGCGATCCAGGTCGCCGACCCGTCGCAGCTGGAGGACGGCTCGCCGACGGCGGACCTGGCCGACCGGCTGCATCCGATCTTCGAGGCGGCGGTCGCCGTCCTCGGCACCGGTGCCCTGAGCGCGGGCGAGCTCGCACCCGCGACAGAGGTGTTCACGGCCGCGGGCACCCAGGTCTTCGACATGGTGGACGCCGACGGCCGTGTCGTCGCCAGGGCCGCCGTGCGCATCGACGGCGCGCGCAGCAGCGCCGCCCCCGGACCCCAGCGGCTGAGTCGGATCGCGGGCGTCGAGATGGAGCTCGTGGTCGAGATCGGCCGCACCCGGATGCCGGTGCGCGACGTGCTCTCCCTCGAACCCGGTCGCGTGGTCGAGCTGGACCGCGCCGCCGGCAGCCCCGCCGACATCAAGCTCAACGGTCGCCTGATCGGACACGGCACCGTCGTCGTGGCCGAGGGCGACTTCGCGATCCGCGTCGAGCGGATCCTCGACGGCGCAGAGAACGTCTGACGATGGACGACCTCCTCGTCGCCCTCCGCGCGATCGTCGCCCTGGCGGCCGTGCTCGGGCTGCTGTACTTCCTCAGCCGGCGGCTGCAGAAGTCGCAGGCGAAGGGATCCAGTCCACTGGCGGGTCTCCTGCCGAAGCGGTGGACGCGACTGGGCGAGCTCGTCCCCTCGCGCCCTGCACCGGGGCCCAGAGCGCCCAGAACGCGGCCGGAGAAGATCACGGTGGTCGCCCGCTCGGGCATCGGCGGCAAGGCCCAGCTGGTCGTGGCCGAGTTCGGAGGCATCCGCTATGTGCTCGGCGTGACCGAGAGCGGTATCAGTGTCGTCGACACGCAGGAAGCGCCTGTCGTGGAGGAGGAGCTGCCGGCGGACGAGTCTCCGGCGGTGAGCCCGCAGCCTCCGGACGACATCGTCGATCGCGCGCTGCGCTCGGTCGCCTGACCGCGCCCGACGCGATCAGACCGCCGGCGGTTACGCGAGGGCCGTCCCGTCGCGATAGTCGTCTGCGAGCACGGATCGCTCACCCCCCTGGCTACGGATCGGCCACGTCACCCATCCTCGGAGTGCCGCCGTGCCCGTATCCGCCGCCGCTGCGTCGCCCCTGCGCGTGACGCACCCGCGTCGGCGTGCCTGGCTCCTCCTCGCCGCCGCTCTGGGAGCCGCAGCCGTGCTGGTGGTGGTCGACGCCCACGGCGCGCACGCCGCAGCGGCCCATACCGCGCTGCCGGCGATCCTCCCCGCCGAGATCGGTGACGGCGAGGGCGTGACGATCAACGGCATCAACGGCGCCCCGTCCGACAGCATCATGACGCTGCTGGGCATCACGATCCTCAGCGTCGCCCCGGCTCTGCTGCTGATGATGTCGAGCTTCACCAAGATCTTCGTCGTGCTCGCGCTGACCCGCAACGCGCTCTCGCTGCCCTCGATCCCGCCGAATCAGGTGCTCGCGGGTCTCAGCCTGTTCCTCACCCTGTTCATCATGTGGCCGGTCCTGACGGACATCAACGCCGTCGCGGTCGCCCCGTTCACCGACGGTCAGATCGACTTCGGTCGAGCCTTCGAGCTCGCTCAGGAGCCGCTGCGCGAGTGGATGCTCTCCTACACCCGCGAAGAGGACATCGCCCTCATGCATCGAGCGGCCCAGATGGAGAACCCGGCGGATGCCGCCGACATCCCGCTGCAGACGCTGGTGCCCGCCTTCATGATCAGCGAGCTCCGCGCGGCCTTCCTGATCGGATTCATCATCTTCGTCCCCTTCCTCGTGATCGACCTGGTGGTCGCCAGCGCGCTGATGTCGATGGGAATGATGATGCTCCCGCCGGTGATGATCTCGCTGCCGTTCAAGATCCTCCTGTTCCTGCTCATCGACGGGTGGGGCATGGTCATCACCGCGCTGGTCCAGTCCTACAACGGCGGCGGCTGATGAATCCCGAAGCAGTCATCGACATCGGCCAGGCGGCCCTGATCCTGGGCGCGAAGCTCTGTGCGCCGCTGCTGATCACGGCCCTCGTGGTCGGGTTCGCCATCTCGCTCCTGCAGTCGATCACCCAGGTGCAGGAGATGACGATCTCGTTCGTCCCGAAGCTGGTGGCCGTGGGCATCGCGCTCCTCGTCAGCGGGCACTGGATGATCGCCGAGATGATCGCGTTCTCGAACGAGATGTTCGCCCGCATCCCGTCGCTGCTGAACGGCGGCTGATGCACATCCCGATCGACTTCACGTGGCTCGAGGCCACCGCACTCGCCTGCGTGCGGATCACGGCGTTCCTCGTGATCGCCCCGCCGTTCAGCCATGGCACGATCCCGATGCGGATCAGGGCGATGCTCGGGGCGGGTCTCGCTCTGGCCGTGTCCCCAGTGGTGACGGACGGCTATGAGCGTCTGGACACCGGCGCGTTCATGCTCGCCCTCGCGGGGCAGGCGCTGACCGGGGCGCTGCTCGGCTTCCTCGTGATGGTGCTGTTCAGCGCGATCCAGGGCGCCGGGCATCTCGTGGACACGTTCGGCGGATTCCAGATGGCCCAGGCGTTCGATCCGGGCATGGCGATCAACGGAGCGCAGTTCACCCGCCTCTTCCAGATGACCGCGATCCTGCTGCTGTTCGCGTCCGACGGCTACCAGCTGGTGCTGGGTGGGCTCTTCCGCTCGTTCGACGCCGTTCCCGTGACCGGGATGATCGACCTCGGCAAGCCCGCTGAGGCCCTGGTGGGCGCTGCCGGCCAGATGATGCTCAGCGCCGTCCAGATCGCGGGGCCGCTGCTGATCGTCCTCTTCCTCGCCGACGTGGGACTCGGACTCGTCAGCCGCGTCGCTCCGGCACTGAATGCCTTCGCGATGGGCTTCCCGATCAAGATCGGTCTGACGCTGCTGCTGGTCGGATTCGTCTACGCCGCACTGCCGAGCGTGGTCGCCGTCATCGCCGAGGACGCTGCCAGGCTGCTCCTGGGGGTGACCCGATGAGCGAGACCGACACCGGAGAACGCACCGAGAAGGCGACCGAGCGTCGCCTGAAGGAAGCGCGGAAGAAGGGCCAGATCGGCCGCAGCCAGGACTTCACCGCCTGGGTGTGCATCGCCGCCGCCGCGGTGATGATGGTCCCGACGATCTCCTCTGGCACCCAGGTGCTCACCGAACTGTTCCTCGCGGTGACCCCGGTGGCGAAGAATCCCACGGACGCGGCCGCGCTCGACGTCCTCGGCTCGGCCGTCGGCTCGCTCGGCGGCATCATGCTGCCGATGCTGCTCGTGGTCCTGCTCGCCACCACCGCCACGGCGGTCGCGCAGGGCGGCATCCACCTCCGGGGCGTCACGACCCGCACCGAGCAGTTCAACATCGTCGCCGGGCTCAAGCGCGTGTTCGGTCAACAGGCGCTGTGGGAGGGTGCGAAGGCGCTCCTGAAGACCGCCGCGATCGGCCTGGCTCTGTGGATCGTCGTCTCGGGTCTCGTGCCCGTGCTGATGGCCAGCGGCAGCCACAACATCACCTGGCTGCTCGAGCAGGCGGCCGGGGGAGCGGTGGCCCTTCTGCAGGTGGCGGTGGCGGTCGGCATCCTGCTCGCGGCGATCGACGTCGCGGTGGTCATGCGCCGGAATCGCAAGCACACCCACATGACCAAGAACGAGGCCAAGGATGAGCACAAGAAGAGCGAGGGCGACCCGCTGGTGAGATCCCAGCGTCGCTCGCGCCAGCTCGCCATGAGCCGCAACCGCATGATCGCCGCGGTCGGAGACAGCGATGTCGTGCTGGTGAACCCCACCCATGTCGCCGTCGCCCTGCGCTACGAGCCGGGCAAGTCGGCGCCCCGCGTGGTGGCGAAAGGTGCGGGCATCGTGGCGCAGAAGATCCGCGAGAAGGCCGAGGAGGCCGGCGTGCCGATGGTCAGGGACATCCCGCTCGCGCGGGCGCTGCACTCCGCATGCGACATCGGGCGGGAGATCCCGGAGGAGCTGTACACCGCGGTCGCTCAGGTGCTCGCGTTCATCGAGCATCTGAAGCGCCGCGGCTCGGCACGCGGGACTCACACGATGCCGTTCGAGAGCACCAAAGACCGCGGGCTGTGAGCCCGGCGGGTCCGGATCAGACGAGTAGAGAGAAACGAAGGCGAGACGCATGATCGGTCAGCTGCTGTCCAAGGGAGCCGTGCCCGTCGGGGTCGTGGGCATCATCCTCCTGCTCATCGTGCCCATCCCGACCCCGCTGCTGGACGTCCTCATCGTCCTCAACATCTCGTTCGCGCTGCTGATCCTCCTCACCGCGATGTTCATCAAGAAGCCGCTCGACTTCTCGGTCTTCCCGAGCCTGCTCCTGGTCGCGACCCTCTTCCGTCTCGGCCTCAACGTCGCCTCGACCCGTCTCGTGCTCAGCGAGGCTCACGCCGGCCAGGTGATCCAGGCGTTCGGACAGATCACGATCAGCGGCTCGCTCGTCATCGGCGCCGTGATCTTCCTCATCCTCACCGTCATCCAGTTCGTCGTCGTGACCAAGGGCGCGGAGCGCGTAGCCGAGGTGGGCGCCCGGTTCACCCTCGACGCGATGCCGGGCAAGCAGATGGCGATCGACGCCGACCTCAACGCCGGGCTCATCACCGACACGGAGGCGCGTCGCCGCCGTGCCGAGGTGGCGGCAGAGGCCGACTTCTACGGCGCGATGGACGGTGCGTCGAAGTTCGTCAAGGGCGATGCGATCGCCGGCATCGTCATCGTGGTGATCAACTTCGTCGGCGGCATCATCATCGGCATGATCCAGCACGGCATGGAGGTCGGTGAGGCGCTGGAGACGTACAGCATCCTGACCATCGGGGACGGCCTGGTCACCCAGATCCCCGCGCTGCTCATGGCGGTCTCCACCGGCATGATCGTCACGCGCGAGAACGCCGAGACCGAGATGGGGCAGGCGGCGGGACGCCAGCTCATGCAGTCCCGCAACGCCCTGGTGATCACCGGACTTGCGGCGATCGCCATGGGCTTCATCCCCGGGATGCCCCTCGTCGTCTTCCTCGCGATCGGCGCCGTGCTGCTGTTCGCCGCGTCTCGCGTGAAGGCCAACGAGGACCGGGATGCCGCACTCGAAGCGGATGCTCTGCAGCAGGAGGCCGTCGAGGCCGGCGCTGAGGGCCCCGAGGAGCTGATGGATCGGATGCGCGTGCACGCGCTGGAGATCTCGCTGTCGCCCGACATCGTCGACCTGGCATCCGGGGGATCGGGCGACCTGCTCACCAGGGTGAAGTCGCTTCGGCGCAAGCTCGCGCTCGACATCGGGATCCTGATGCCGCCGGTGCGCACCCGCGACAACATCGACCTGCCGGCCCAGACCTACGCGATCCTCATCGCCGGCGTCGAGGCAGGTCGCGGCTCGGTGCCGCGCGGTCACGTCCTCGCCATCGGCACCGGGCTCGAGCAGCTGCCCGGCACCGCCGTGGTGGATCCCGTGTTCGGGCTGGAGGGCAAGTGGGTGCCGACCGAGATGTCGCACGCCGCGGACATGGCGGGCGCGACGGTGATCGACCGGGCGAGCGTCATCATCACCCACCTCTCCGACATCGTGCAGGGCCAGGCAGACCGGCTGCTGTCGCTGGAGGATGTACGCCAGCTCACCGAGCATCTGAAGCAGTCGAGCCCGGCGACCGTCGAGGAGCTGACCCCGGCGGTGCTCTCCCTCGCCGCGATCCAGCGGGTCCTCGCCGGCCTCCTGGCCGAGCGGGTGCCGATCAACGACCTGGCCCGCATCTACGAGGCGCTCGCGCTGCGCGGCAAGACCTCGACGGAGACGGCCGGGCTGATCGATGCCGCCCGCGCGGCGCTGGGACCTGCGATCGCTTCGCGCTTCGCCGAAGACGGTCGCATCCGAGTGATCATGTTCGACCCGATCCTCGAGCAGCAGATGCTCGAGGGGATGCGCGTCGTCGAGGGGCTCCCGCAGATCGTGCTCACCCCCGAAGCGACGATGCAGCTGCTGGAGGGCGTGCGACGTACGGTCGCGGAGCTCGAACAGGCGGGCCCGGAGCCGGTGCTCGTGTGCGCACCGTCGCTGCGGCAGGCCGTGCGTCGGATGGTGTCGTCGCAGGTCAGCGGGCTGCCCGTACTGTCGTATGACGAGGCGGCGGCCGGGGGACTCGCGACGGACGTGGTCGGTGTGGTGCGGATGTCGCAGTCCGCGCTGCCGAGCGCGACGGTCTGACCCCGTGATCTGCTGATTTACGAGTCGAGTGCGATAGCTTTATGTGCAGAAGGCGCGACAGCGCTCGAGCCATGGAAGGCAGACGCATGCTGGTACTGACGAGACGCGCGAACGAGAGCATCGTGATCGGCGACGACATCACGGTCACCATCCTGGCGGTGACTCCCAGCGGCGTGCGCGTGGGCATCGACGCCCCTCGGGACAAGCGCATCCATCGCGCGGAGATCGTCCTCGCCGTCACGGACGCGAACCAGGAAGCGGTGCAGACGTCGTCCGACGAATCCGCGGAGGCCCTTCTGCTGAGCGCTCTCGGACGCACGACACCCACGAACTGACATCTGTCAATGGGGAGTTCTCCCCATGCGGTCCGAGTTACTCGTGCGCGCGATGTCGCGATAGTCCTCACTGTGACGGGCGAACCCGACACGTAACCGCGACTTTGACGAGGTGACCTATCGTGGCCGCTCACGACCTGAGCATGCAGCTGATGCGAGAGCGCGATCTGCTCGAAGTGCTGCTCTTCAAGCTGGACGAGCAGCAGATGCTCCTCGCGACCGGACGCAATCGCTGGATCCACCATGCGGCGAACGAGGTCGAGCGCGTGCTCGCCGCGATGCCGACGGTGGCGCTCTCGCGTGACACGCTGGTCGTCTCCGTCGCGGACGAGTGGGGCGTCCCCGAGGCGACGACCCTGCGCGAGCTCATCGATGCCGCACCGACGGACGCGTGGCGCGAGGTCTTCTCCGGCCATCTAGAGGCGATGGTCGTCCTCGCCGACGAGATCGGCGAGATGAAGAAGGTCAACGAGCAGCGCCTGCGCACGGCCATCCGCGTCACTCAGGAGACCATCGCCGGGCTCGGCGTGCCCACCGGCGAATACGACCCGCAGGGCGACGTGGTGCGCGAGGCCGACGCCCGTCTGCTCGACACGAGGGTGTGACGGCCATGTCGTCCTTCGCAGGCCTCCGTCTCGCCGAATCCGCGCTCTCCGCAGCGCGCGCGGGCATGACCGTCACCGGCCAGAACATCGCGAACCAGACAACCCCCGGCTACACGCGCCAGCGGGTCGATCAGGCATCCGTCTCGGCGCCCGGTCAGACGGGACTCTGGCCGTCTGGCCTGGCCGTCGGCGGCGGAGTGAATGTGACCGGCATCGCCCGTCTCGGCGATGACATCCTCGACGCGCGAGTGCGCGATGCGCTGTCCACGTCGGGCTTCTGGGCCGCTCGCGCGACCGCGGCCGGGCGAGCCGAGGACGTGCTCGCGGAGCCGACGAAGGACGGACTCGCCGCGAACCTGAACCTGTTCTGGTCGGGATGGTCCGATCTCGCGAACACGCCGAACCCCGCGGCAGCGCAGGTCGTCCTCACGAAGGCGACGGTGCTCATCGGGCAGATCGCGGCCGGGTATCAGACGATCGCAGGCCAGTGGAGCGACCTCCGTGGACAGGTCGACAGCCAGATCGATGAGGTGAACGCCGTCGCAGGCCAGGTGGCGGCGTTGAACGGCCAGATCCGGGATGCGCTGCAGTCGGGGCGCAACGCGAACGAGCTGATCGACCAGCGCAACGTGCTCGCGCAGCAGCTGTCGACGGCCGTCGGCGCGAAGGGGAACGTCGAGGCTGACGGCACTCTCACGCTGCGCGTCGACGGCAACGCCCTCGTGTCGGGCGACACGAGCAGGGCGCTCGTCGCGAGCGGTCCGCGCGACATCGCCGACGCCGGCCGCATCACCGTGGCGTGGGCCGATCGACCCGGCCTCGCCGTGACCATCACCGGCGGACTCGTCGGCGGCACGATCAGCACGCTGGCTCCGGCGGCCGAGGGCGGCACCCTGGCCGACGTCGCCGCCGCCTACAACCAGACGGCCACGGCGCTCGCGACCGCGGTGAACGACATCCACCGCACCGGCGTCAATGCCTCGGGCACCCCGGGTGGGGACTTCTTCGCGCTGGACGCTGCGGGCCCCGCCGCACTCGGGTTGAGCGTGGTCCCCACGGGCCTCGGCGATCTCGCACTCGCAGCTCCGGGAGCCGGCGCCAAGGACACCACGATCGCCGACCGCATCAGCGGCCTGGGGACGTCCGCGACGGGGCCGAGCAAGACGTGGTCGAGCTTCGTCACCGGGTTCGCGGTGGCCGTCGCCGGTGACCTGCAGCGCGCCGACATCGCCGACATGGGGGCGGTCGCCGCTGTGACCGCCCAGCAGTCGAACTCGTCCGTCGACGGCGACGAGGAGACGATCAACCTCCTGACCTACCAGACCGCGTACCAGGCCGCAGCCCGCGTGCTGACGGCAGTGGACGAGGCGCTGGACCTGCTGATCAACCGCACAGGCCTCGTCGGCCGCTGACTCTGGGGAGAGCATTCATGATCGGTCGCATCACGAGCAGCACCATGACGCAGCAGTCGCTGCGGACGCTGCAGACCAACCTCGCCGACCGCGAGCGCCTGCAGAATCAGGCGGCGTCGCAGCGTGCGTTCCGCTCGCCGAGCGAGGACCCGGCCGCTGCGGCGACGACGCTCGGGGTGCACGGCGACCAGGCCCGCGTCGCGCAGTTCGCCCGCAACATCAGTGACGGGATGGCGTGGGTGACCACCGTCGACACCGCTCTCGGGGCGAGCACCGATCTGCTGAACCGCGCTCGCGACCTCACCGCGCAGGGCGCCAACTCCGGCGCGCTCAGCCCCACGGCCAGGGAGGCCATCGCGCAGGAGCTCGAGACCATCAGCGCCGAGCTCCTCGCGAAGGCCAACACGACGGTGCTCGGCCGAAGCGTGTTCGCGGGCACGAGCGATGCAGGGGGAGCGTTCGATCCGGTGACGTTCGCGTTCAACGGCAGCCAGGGGGACGGCGTGCGTCGACGGATCAGCGACACGGAGACCGTCCGCGTGGACTTCGACGGCGCGCAGGCGTTCGGGCAGGGGGCGAACAGTGCGTTCGCCCTCCTCACCGACATCGCGGCCGACCTCCGCAGCGGTGCCGAGGTGGGTGGCCGACTGGCTGACATCGACGACCGGCTGACGGAGGTCGTGGCAGCGCGTGGCGCCACCGGCGCACGTCAGGTGCAGCTCGAGCGCGCCTCGGCGCAGAATCGCTCGACCTCAGTCGACCTCGAAGCGCGCCGCGCCGAGGTCGAGAACGTCGACAGCCTCGAAGTGCTCGTGCGGCTGCAGTCGGCGGAGCTCGTGTTCCAATCCGCGCTGCAGGTGACGGCGAAGTCGCTGCAGACCAACCTCCTGGAGTTCCTGCGATGACCGCCGCCGCTGAGACGATGAGCCGTTCCGTCCAGTTCGTCTCCCCGATGCCGGGGCTCGCGCCGTACACCGCCTTCACGATCGAGCAGCTCGACGGGGCGGCCGGACTGTTCGCCCTCCGAGCCGTGGATGCCGACGTGCGGCTGTTCCTGTGGGATCCGCTGTCCGCCGACTACCCCTACTCGCCCGACATCCCCGCCGACGTCCTCGCCGATATCGGTGCGCCCGATCAGGGCGCTGCCGGCGTCTTCGTCGTCGCGAACCCGTCGGCTGAGGGCGTGCACGTCAACCTCCGTGCCCCGATCGTCATCCACGACGAGAGCGGGCGCGCCGTACAGGTCATCCTCGATGACCAGGCCCATCCGATCCGCGCGCTGCTCGGCAGCTGACGACCGCCTGCACCCACCAGACGCACAGGAGAGATGAAGTGGTCGATCTGCGATCCCGGACCCATGGACCCGGCGCGATGCGCGCGGTCAATCTCGTCGTGCTGGCGTACGACGACCGCGTCGTCGCGCGGACGGCGGATGAGGATGCCGTGCACTACCTCGACGCGCGGGTGCACCCCGGTGATCGGCGCGCGCCGGGCCAGATCAGCCTCGCTCTCGTCTCGAAGAAGGACGGCAGGTCGGCCTCTGGGCACGAGAACTCGGCGCGATACTCGGCGGAGCAGTTCGCGTCCATCGAGCGCGCCGCCGGCGAGAACAGGACCCCGCTCCGCGATGCAGCGGGAAGCGTCGTCGGTACCGTGTTCGGTGTCAGCGCCGACCTGCTGATCCACGACGGAGCGGTCGTGCTGAACACGAAGACGCTCGGCGGCACGGAGCTGTCGGTGGGCGCCGATGCGGAGGGCCGGGACATCCGCGCGCAGATGGTCGCATCGACGAGATCGGCACGGCGTGCGCGCGACGCGGCCCAGGCGCAGACGCCGCCGCTCGCAGCGGAAGAGCTGGCACTCCGCTAGCACCGGTCGGATGTCGGGGAAGCAGAGAATTCCGATATTCACCGCATATACCAAGGAAGAGCATCTATTCTCTGAAGAGCACAGGCTGGGGTACTGGCAGATCCCGGCGTCGTCGCAGGAGTTTGGGACCTGCGCACGCCACGGATGCGGCTGGTAGGGGTACAGCGCACATCGCTCGGCGACGAGCATTCCATGGGACGGAAACAGAATGAGCACATCAAGGACGCTCGAGACCGCACGCGTCAGCAAGAGAGAGTTCGTGCAGAGGTTCGCGCGACGGGGCGGGATCTCGGTGCAGGCCGCTCAGACGGCGTACAACGCGATGATCGACGAGCTTCTCGACCTCGTCGGGCGGGGCAACACGGTGACTCTCACCAACTTCGGCAAGTTCTATCCGCAGACTCACAAGGGCCACCGCGTGCAGTTCGCGAAGCAGGACGGCGACGCCGAGGTGAACGATTACACGGTGCTGAAGTTCTCGGCGACCCGTGAAGTGAACAGACGCGTGAAGGTGAACGATTAGTCATCGTTATCTGAACGTAAACGAGAATCCCCGGAGGTTGACGCCTTCGGGGATCTTTCTGTGCCGCGCACCTCTAGCATGTAGTTGAATGTAGATCCGGTCGCTGGGGAGTGGCCACGCTGTGAGTCGCTGGGGAGGGCTTGCTCTTACAGTGAAAGAGGCCGTCCGATGCCGATGCGCGCACGGAACCAGCTCGTGGTCGACCACCTGCACATCGTCGGAGCGGCGACCGCCTACGTCGCCTCCCGTCTCACGCAGGTCTCCCGTGACGACCTCGCCTCAGCCGGCGCGTATGCGCTGGTGCGAGCCGCCGAGAAGTTCGACGCCACCCTCGGGGTGCCGTTCGGGGCGTTCGCGAGAGGACGCATCAACTGGGCGCTCATGGACGAGCTGCGTTCGATGGACTGGGCGCCCCGCGAGGTGCGCGCCCGCGCGAAGGCCACCACGAAGGTGCGCGAGACGCTCTCCGCGACGCTCGGGCGCACGCCGACGGTGGCGGAGATCGCGTCGGTGATGGGGGTCGAGCCCGTCGAGGTGCGCGAGGGTCTCGCGGATGCCGAGCGCATGCTTCTGAGTCTCGACGCTCCCGACGCGCCGGATGTGGTGTGGACCGGATACCTGCCGGAAGACCTCGCGATCGCCTCCGAGCGCGACGAGTTCCTGCGTCGAGCGGTCGATGCGCTCCCCGAGCGCAAGCGGTGGATCGTGCGGGCGGTGTACTTCGAGGACCGCACCGTCAGAGAGATCGCCGAGGAGCTCGGAGTCTCACACGCCGCGGTCTCGCAGCAGCGCGCTGAGGCGGTGCGGATGCTGCGCGATGCGCTCCAGCGTCACTACGAGGACGAGCCGCATGCGGTCCCAGAACCCGTGTCGCGATCATCCGCATCCGTGCTCGACGCGTACTTCGAGCGTCTCACCGCCGGTGGGCAGCGCTTCACCAGGGCGATCCTGTCGCACGCCGTCGGCGTCTGACGCGCGGGTTCAGAGCCCGAAGCCGTAGCTCGCCTGGCCGACCAGGATGAGGCTGACCGTCGTCGGGTAGACCTCCGGCTCCTCGTCCTCGTCGTCGAGCAGATCGAGCTTGTGGATCGGGACGAAGATGCTGCCGTCCGGCTCGAAGATGAGATCCTTCGGCACGAATGACGCGAACAGTGAGCGGGTCGCATTGCGCAGCTCGAATGTGCGACCGACGTCCCCACGCTCGAAGAGGTTCATCTCGACCTCTTCCGACCAGACCTTGCCGTCGGGGAAGCGCGCTTCGATGCGGTAGGTGCTCGGTTCCACGGACTTGATGTTCAGATCCTGGACGATCTCGGCGAACCGCGCATCCGCCTGCTCGAGCTCGAAGGCGATCGCGCGCAGATGGTCGTAGTTCAGCCGTGCTCGTCGGGAGAAGAGCGCGACGTTCTCGATCTCGTCCGGATCGGCGTTCGGGGCCTGATCGACCAGGTACTGGCGCACCTCATCCGGCCCCGGGTACTCGAAGCGCATGTGGTAGTGGAATCGTCCAGGACGGTTGACGATGTAGGTGCTCACATCGCTGATGTCGTTCACGGTGAGGCAGTAGATGCGCTTGACGGACGAGAGACCGTCGAAGAGCGAGAGGAACTGGTTCTGGCGATTGCTGCCGTCGGCGATGCCGCGACGACCGGCGGGGAAGATCTTCTCGAACTCGTCGAAGATGATCAGGCACTCGTCGAGCGTGTCCAGGAACTCCACGATGCCGTCGTTGTCCTCCGACACGATTACGACCGGCAGGCACTGCTCGCGCGCCTCCTCGGCCACCATCCGGAGGAACAGCGTCTTGCCGATGCCCTTGTCGCCCGAGAGCATGACTCCGAGGCTGCGATCGGAGAGAGCGTACGAGCGGAAGATCTTGTCGACCTTCCTCTCGCGACCGCCGTAGATCCGCTCGGTGCCGACGGTGAGGTCCTCGACCTTGATCAGGCTGAAGCCCTCTTTCGAGGTGAAGTGCACCCGGTACGTCCCGAGCGGGAACTCCTGATGCGTACGCACAGCGTCGTCGTACACCCGCACGTGCCCACCGGTCTCGATGTAGGTGCTCGTCACCGTTCCTCCTCCTGCATCCCCAACCTATATATCGGTCAGGAATCGGGGAGCGTAAGGCGATTCGTCCATCGTCTTGATCGAACGTGTCCGCCGGTCACTCCGTGCGCAGATACGCATCGACCAGAAGCGGCCCCCTGATGTCGCGCAGGGTGTCGATGAGCCGGTCGACCGTGCGCACCGAGACCGACGAGACCGTCAGGTCGTGCGGCCCCAGCGGCTCGAGTCGACCGGTGCGCAGCCGGATGACCTCCCACCCCGCGGCCCGCAGCGCGCGGTCCTTGCGGAGGTCCGCGTCCTGCCGTTTCCCCACGTGTTCCAGGCCGTGACGACCGACCGTGTCGTACTCGATCGCGATTCTGAGCTCGGGCAGCACGATGTCGGGCCACACCTCGGTGTGTCGGAAGAAGGGGCGCGCGACCTTGACCGCGTTCGCGTCGAGGCAGAGGGTCATGCGCCCGGCGAGCGCGGCGCGCAGGCGGCCCTCGGCGGCGGATGCCGGCGCCGGCGCGCAGACGCTGACGAACGCCTCGCCGGTGGCCAGATCCGGCGTCTTGGTGCACAGCGTCGTCGGTGACTTCGGGCGTCGCGGGATGGCGCGGGCCTCGCCGAGTACGACCGGCTGTGGGCGGGCGAGCGATGAGCACTCGGGACACCACGCGGACTGACGGCGGACGCGCCCAGGGCGTTCGCGCTGTTCGGTGGGGGTCGCCGCGAAGCGGTGGCCGACCCTGCACTCCCAGCACAGCAGCACGTCGGCGGCGAGTGGCACCTGCGACAGCGTGATGCCGTGATTGAGCTCGGGATGGTACTGGCGGACCAGCTCTGGATAGGCCGCCCAGGCCGAGCGGTAGGTGCCAACCTCGTACGGCACGTCGCGGCCACGCGAGAACTGGCGTCTCGCCCACCAGGCCTGCACGGATTCGGTCACATCGGCACGGTAACCTCCGCCGCCGACATCGCCCGGGCCCGGCGGACGTGACAGACTCACGGAGACGGATGGAACCGAGATATCGGGCGGGTCCGGGGAGACAGCAGGGGAGCAGTCATGGCGCAGCGGATCGTGATCAGCGGAGCATCCGGTTTGATAGGCACCGCGCTGGCCTCGTCGCTGCGTGCGGATGGGGCGGAGGTCACGACCCTCGTTCGGCGCCCGCCGCGCGAGAGCTCCGAGGTGCAGTGGGAGCCGGGGGAGCGAGAGCTCGATCCGGATGTCCTCGCCGGAGCGGATGCCGTCGTGGCCCTCGGCGGCGCGAGCGTGGGGCGCCTGCCCTGGACCCGCCGTTACCGGCGTGAGCTGGTCGAGTCCCGGCTGACGACGACGAGGACGATCGCCACGGCCGTGCGGGCACTGCGCGACGATGCCCCGGCTCTGGTGTCGGCGTCCGCGGTCGGATACTACGGATCGGCGCCGGGGGAGACTCTCACCGAGGATTCGCTGGCCGGCGACACGTTCCTCGCGCAGCTCTGCGTCCGGTGGGAGCAGGAGGCGCTGCGCGCCGGGGAGCACAGCAGAGTCGCGCTCCTGCGTACCGCGCCGATCATCCATCGGAAGGGCGTCCTGAAGCCGCTCGTGCAGCTCACCCGGTTCGGTGTCGCGGGGCCGATCGGGCCGGGAACGCAGATCTGGCCGTGGATCTCGCTCGACGACGAGGTGCGAGGCATCCGACACGTGATCGACGCGCAACTCGAAGGCCCGGTCAACTTCACGGGTCCCACCCGCGCGTCGGCCGATGACATCGGTCGGGCGCTGGCGCAGGGCATGCGGCGCCCGTTCTGGCTCCCGGTCCCCGCTTTCGCGCTCCGGCTCGCGCTCAGCTCTGCGGCGGCGGATTCCCTGCTGCTGTCGGACGCGGATGTGCGTCCGACGGTGCTGGAGGGCTCCGGGTTCGTCTTCACGCACCCGACCGCGCAGTCTGCGGTCGACGCGGCGCTCTGATCGCCGGACCGACCGCAGCTCACGACGACAGCAGCAGGGTCAGTGTCCGTGCGGGTCGCGACGGTTGAGGGTGGAGACGACCTGGTCGTACTCGCCCCTGGCCTCGGCGTACCGCAGGAACTTGACGTTCTCGACCTGGATCTCGGTGGCCTCCGGCTGCGTCTCGATCAGCTGCATCACCTCGGTCACGAAGTCATCGAGCGGCATCGCGAAGTCGCTGGTCTCCTGCCCCGGCATCAGGGCGGTGCGCACCGACGGGGGCTCCAGCTCGAGCACCTGCACTGTCGTGTCCGCCAGCTGCAGCCGCAGCGATTCGCTGAGCATGTGGATGGCCGCCTTCGTAGCGTTGTAGGTCGGTGTCACCCGCAGCGGCGTGAAGGCGAGGCCGGAGGAGACCGTCATGATCGTCGCATCGGGGCGGGTCTGCAGGTGCTCGATGAATGCGGCGATCAGGCGGATCGGTCCCAGCAGGTTGGTGGTGACCGTCGCCTCGGCGGTATCGAGGAACCCGGCCGGTGCGGTCCAGTCCTCGACGCGCATGATGCCGGCCATCGTGACCAGGACGTCGAGATCGGGGTGCTTCGCCAGCACGGTCGCGGCGGCGGAGCGGATGCTGTCGGCATCCGTCGTGTCGATCCGCACGGTGTCCAGCGCGGGGTTCTCGGCGGCGATCGTGGTCAGCAGCTCCTGCCTGCGGCCGCCCACGATGACGGTGTTGCCGCGTGCGGCCAGCTGCTGGGCGAGAGCGAGGCCGATGCCGCTCGTCGCCCCGGGGATGAAGATGGTGTTTCCGCTGATGTTCATGTCTCCACTGTCAGGCCCCGTGACACCGTTCACCAGGGAGCGCCTGTCCAGGGACCCGCGATCCCTGGATGCGGGCGAGCGGCCGCGGCATACTGCTGAGGTGGACAGAGAAGCACTCGCAGACTTCCTCGTGCGGCGCAGGGCGCAGCTGAAGCCGTCCGACGTCGGCCTCAGTACCGGAGCCCGGCGTCGGACGGCCGGCCTGCGTCGCGAGGAGGTCGCCCAGCTCGCCGCGATGTCGACCGACTACTACGCGAGGCTCGAGCAGCAGCGCGGACCGCAGCCGAGCGTGCAGATGCTCGCCTCCCTCGCCAGGGCGCTGCGGCTGACGCCGGATGAACGGGACTACCTGCACCGCGTCAGCGGGCACAGCGCTCCCGACCGCACCGTCTTCACCGACTATGTGCATCCCGGCATGCTCCGAGTGCTCGACCGTCTGGAGGACACTCCGGCCTTCGTCGTCTCGGTGCTCGACGAGGTGCTGGTCCAGAACGAGCCGGCCAGAGCCCTCCTGGGCGACGCGAGCGGCTTCGAGGGTCTCGAGCGCAGCGGCATCTATCGGTGGTTCACGGCACCCGACGAGGAGCGGGGCCGATACCCGCGGCCGGATCACGAGCACCGCAGCCGAGTGCTCGTCGCCTCGTTGCGGGCCGCCTACGGTGCTCTGGGGGAGCAGTCCAGGGCGGGGGACATCGTGCGAGAGCTCATCACGCGCAGCCCCGAGTTCGCCGCGCTGTGGGAGGTGCACGAGGTGCAGCGGCGCTTCGAGGATCACAAGGTGCTCATCCATCCCGAGATCGGCGCGATCGAGGTCGACTGCCAGGCGCTGTTCACCGAGGACGAGTCCCAGGCGCTGGTGGTGCTGACAGCGGCACCGGGCAGCGATGCCGCGAGCAAGCTCGAACTGCTCAGAGTGCTCGGAACGCAGCGGGTCTGACCGGCACCCAGCAGGAGACCCTGCGGCTGTACTCGACGAACTCCGATCCGAACCGCTCTTCCAGGTCCGCCTCCTCGAGCGGCCGGACGACCGAGTTCCAGAGCACGGAGCCGAAGAGCGAGTAGGCGACCACCAGCCACGAGCCGAGGATGAGGCCGACGCTGATCCCTTGCGCGATGCCGGCGACGGCCATCGGATTGCGGACGTACCGGTAGGGGCCGCTGATCACCAGTCGTCGAGCCATCTGGGACGGAAGAGGCGTCCCGTCGCCGTCGACCGACATCGACACCGCCGACCAGATTCCGAGCGCGGTCGCCGTGGTGAGCAGCGCACCGCCGGCGAGATGCACGACGAGCGGAACCTCGATGCGCAGTGACCAGCGGGCTTCGACGAACGAGACCACGAGCGGGATGACGAGCAGGAAGGTGCCCCAGAAGAACAGCGTCTGCAGTCCCGTGCGGGCGAGCAGCGCCCGGGTGCCGACTCTCGCCGCCGGACGGAACGCCAGCGGGCCGGTGACGAGCCATTCGACGGGTGCTCGTCCGCACAGCAGGACGATCCCCGCCGCAATACTCGCTCCGGCGGCGACCACCATGGCCAGAGCGCCCCACCCGGCGAGGCCCGTCATCGTGGCGTAGACGGCCATGCCGACGGCCACGATCGTGGTCCACGGGACGGCGACCCAGATCGCCCACCGCGCGCCCGCCGCGATCAGGGCGGAGGCGGCGACGAAGAACGGGAGATCGAACGCCGCCACGAGGCCGGCCGGCAGGTCTCCGAGGGTGACGCGGCGCACGTCGTCGGACAGCGGGACGAGGATCCACCACATCGCTCCTGCCACGGCCTGCACGGCGAAGTACAGCCGAGCCGTCGCCGGTGTGATCGGGATCCCTGCGATGACCGGCATGCCGCCAGTCTAGAAGCGCGACGTGCCGGCGATCGGCGTCGGCGCAGCCTCAGGACTCCTCGTGCGATGCGGGATCCGCATCGAACAGCCGACCGTCCGGGCGCCCGAGCGCGGTGATGGACTCCACCTCCGCCTGGTCGAGCACCACGGCCCCCGCCGCGAGGTTCGAGACCTGATGCTCGCGCGACGAGGCCTTCGGGATGGCGACCGTCTCGCGCGCCACATGCCAGGCCAGGACGACCTGCGCGGGGGAAATGTCGTGTGCGGCGGCGACCTCTCGGATCACCGGCTCGTCGAGGAGCTCCTGCGCACGACCCAGCGGACTCCACGCCTCGGTGAGGATGCCGTGCTCGCGGTGAAAGGCCAGCTGCTCGCTCTGCGGGAAGTACGGGTGCACCTCGATCTGGTTCACGACCGGCCGCACGCCCGTCTCGCGCTCGATGCGCTCGAGATGCTCAGGGAGGAAGTTCGAGACGCCGATCTGTCGCACGACCCCGCGCTGCTGCGCGTCGACCAGTGCCTGCCAGGCCTGCACGTACTCGTCCTGGTGGGGATTGGGCCAGTGGATCAGGTGCAGGTCGGTCACGTCCAGGCCGAGCCGGGAGCGACTCTCCTCGATGCTCGTCCAGGCCTTGGCCGACGGGTGATGCCGGCCGGGGAGCTTGGTCGTGACGATGATCTCGGAGCGGTCGACGCCGGCGGCTCGGAGACCACGACCGACCGAGCCCTCGTTCTCGTAGTTGAACGCGGTGTCGAGGAGGCGGTATCCGGCATCGATGGCGGTCGCGACGGACTCCGCTCCCGTATCGCCGTTGAGGGCGTACGTGCCGAGTCCGAGGGCCGGGAGGGTGAAGCCGTTGTGCGCGGTGAAATGGGGAAGAGCCGTCATGGCGTCAGCGTACGCTGGGGCCATGACAGCAGCGGAGAGGATGGCGCCGCGTGACGGCATCCCCGATAATGCGGCCAGATGTCCCTGCGGCTCTGGGGAGACCTTCGGGGCGTGCTGCGCTCCGCTGCTCGACGGAGCGGCCGCCCCCACCGCCGAACGCCTGATGCGATCCCGGTTCACCGCCTTCGCCGTCGGAGACGGGTCATATCTTCTGTCGAGCTGGCATCCCTCGACGCGCCCCGACGACATCGATCTCGACGACGGCCTGCGATGGCGGCGGCTCGACATCCTCGACCGCGAAGCCGGTGGGCCCTTCGATCGCGAGGGAGTCGTCGAGTTCGAGGCGTTCTGGCGCCAGGGGGACGAGCGCGGCTCGCTCCACGAACGCAGCAGGTTCGTGCGCGAGGACCGTCGGTGGTTCTATCTCGACGGTCTGGTCGGGTGATGGATCGCTCGAGCAGCGACTAGATTTGAAAGCGTGAACGCCAGCCCGGAACACCAGCGCATCCTTCTCGACGTCGCCGACCTGGACCGGCGCATCGCGCAGGCGGAACGCGCGCGCACCAAGCCTCCACAGGCCGCTCGCATCTCCGAGCTCGTCGCGATCCGGCAGGAGCAGCTCCGCGAGCTGACCACGCTGACCGGCCGTCGCGATGATGTGCGCACCGAGCTGACCCGGCTCGAGGCGGACGTGAAGCTGGTCGAGCAGCGTCGCGCGCGCGACGCCGACCGTCTCGCCGCCGCGACGAACTCCAAAGAGGCACAGGCGCTCGAGCACGAGATCGCCAGCCTCGCGAAGCGACAGAGCGATCTCGAGGACATCGAGCTCGACGTCATGGGGCGGGTCGAGGACGCCGACGCCGCCGTGGCGGCGCAGCAGGCTCTGCTCGACACCACCACCTCCGAGGGCAGCGCGCTCACCGCACAGGCCAAGGCCGAGGTCGCGGCCGCGACCGAGCTCGGAGCGCAGCTGACCCGCGATCGCGAGGCCGTGACCTCCGGAGTGCCCGCGCCGCTGCTGGCCGAGTACACGCGCCGGGCCGCCAACAGCGCGGGTGCCGCACTGCTGACCCGTGGCACGTGCGAGGGCTGCCGCATGATGCTGCCCAGCACCGATCTCAACGACATCCGCAACGCCGCCGACGACCTCGTGGTGTCCTGCCCCGAGTGCGGCTGCATCCTGGTGCGTACCGAGGAATCCGGGCTGTGACCCCCGCGCCGCGCGCGCGACGGCGGTGAGCTCGCGCCCGCCGAACGAACGCCGTGTCGTCCTCGTGGCGACCGCGCCCGGCGCGTACACCGCGGTCGAGCTCGACGGGGATGATGTCGAGGCAGCGCGAACCGTCCTCTCCGCATCTGAGCTGTCGACCTGGGTGGCCGCGCAGGAGGCCGAGAATCCGCCGCGCTGGGTGATCCGCAGTGCGCGGGAGCTCTACCCCCTGCTGCTTGCTGACGGCGTGCTGATCGGACGATCGCACGACCTGCTGCTGTGCCATGCGATCCTCCGCGACACCGACATGGTCGCGCGTCCGCTCGCCCCGTCCGACACCTGGCTGCGCCGGGATCCGGTCGACGAGGCGCCTGCCCTGTTCGACGTCACTCCGCACGATGACGTCGACGACCCTGTCGGTGCGGCTCTGGATCAGTACCGGGAGCAGCGCCGCGTGCTGCGGGACTGCAAAGACGGCCGCCTGACTCTGCTCACCTCGGCGGAGTCCGCCGGAGGACTGATCGCCGAGGAGATGCGCGTCGCAGGTCTGCCCTGGAATGAGGCCGTGCACGATGCGATCCTCACCGACGTGCTCGGGACTCGTCCTGCGGCGGGCGGACTCCCGAGCCGGATGGTGGCGCAGGGCGAGCAGGTCCGGTCGATCCTGGGTGATCCGACGCTCAACCTCGAGAGCCAGCCGAAGCTGCTCAGGGCGCTGCACCGGGTGGGGGTGCAGGTCGAATCCACAAGCCGGTGGGAGCTTGCGCAGCACAGCCACGCCGTGGTCGAGCCGCTGCTCGCCTACAAGAAGCTGTCGAGGCTGCTGAGTGCGAACGGATGGGCGTGGCTCGCCGAGTGGGTGCACGACGGGCGGTTCCGTCCGATCTACATCACCGGCGGTGTGGTGACGGGGCGCTGGGCGTCGGCGGGCGGCGGGGCCCTGCAGCTGCCGCGCAACCTGCGCGCCGCGGTGCGGGCCGACGAGGGCTGGACGCTGGTCGTCGCCGACGTCGCGCAGCTCGAACCGCGGATGCTGGCGGGGATGGCGGGCGATCGGGCGATGGCCCGAGCGGCGCAGGGCAAGGATCTGTACGCGGGCGTTGTCGAGTCCGGCGCCGTGGCGACGCGTGAGGAGGCCAAATACGCCGTCCTGGGGGCGATGTACGGGGCGACGACCGGCGACAGCGGTCGACTCGTCCCACGCCTGCGCAAGGTGTATCCCCGAGCGATGGCGCTCGTGGACAAGGCGGCGCGGTTCGGGGAGGACGGGGGAGTCGTGTCCACCTGGCTCGGGCGTTCGTCCCCTCGGCCGTCCACCCAGTGGGAGGCCATGCAGGCGCAGGCGACCGATGCCGACGCCGATCCCGCCGACGTCGCCCTCGCCAGACGCCGTGCGCGTGACTGGGGCCGGTTCACCCGGAACTTCGTGGTGCAGGGCACCGCAGCCGAATGGTCGCTGATCTGGCTCGCGGAGATCAGGCACCGCCTGCAGCGGCTTCCGGACGCCGAGACGCCGGCGCCCGCATCCGGGGTGTTCCGCTCTCGCGCGCATCTGGCCTTCTTCCTGCACGACGAGGTGATCCTGCACGTCCCCGCCGAGCAGGCGGAGGCTGCGGCCGACGCGGTGCGCGAGGCCGCGGCGGTGGCCACTCGTCGCCTCTTCGGCGGGTTTCCCATCGATGTCCCGCTCGATCTGCGGATCGCGGAGTCGGCTGAGAAGTGAGACGCGCTGGTCGTAGACTGGAGGCGCGAATGGGTCGACTGGACGGTCGCGTGGCGGGCAACCGCACCGAGGAACGTCCGGGCTCCTCAGGGCAGGACGGTGGGTAACGCCCACCCGGAGCAATCCGCGAGAAAGTGCCACAGAGAGCAGACCGCCCCGCAAGGGGTAAGGGTGAAAGGGTGGTGTAAGAGACCACCGGGGGCCATGGTGACATGGCCCGCCAGGTAAACCTCGTCCGGAGCAAGGTCAGACAGAGGATGTTGACGCGGCTCGCCGAGTCCTCGGGTAGACCGCTAGAGTGCCACGGCAACGTGTCGCCGAGAGAGATGGCCGTCGAAGGGGCGAAGAACCCCGGAACAGAACCCGGCGTACAGGTCGGCCCATTCGCCTCGACGTGCAGAAGGCCCCGCTGATCCAGCGGGGCCTTCTCGTGTCCGGAGGGGTGGAGGGTCAGTCGCCGGCGAGCGACGCGGCGCCGATGATGCCCGAGTTGTTGCGGTGGATCGCCGGGACGATCGGCGTCTTCAGGTCGAGCAGGGGGAGGAAGTCCCCGGCGTTCTTCGACACGCCGCCGCCGACCACGAACAGGTCGGGGCTGAACAGGAACTCGATGTGCGAGTAGAACTTCTGCAGGCGCTCTGCCCACTCGGCCCAGCTGAGACCCTCGCGTTCGCGCGCCGAGGTCGCAGCGTAGGTCTCGACCGACTCGTACTCGCCGAAGTTCAGGTGACCGAGCTCCGTGTTCGGCAGCAGGACGCCGTCGTACAGGAACGCGGACCCGATACCCGTGCCGAGCGTGGTGAGCAGCGTGAAGCCGCGCACATCCCGCGCTGCGCCGTGGCGGGCCTCGGCGACGCCGGCGGCATCCGCATCGTTCACGAAGACGATGTTGCGGCCGAGCCCGTCGCGGAAGAACCGCTCGGCGTCGAAGTCCAGCCACTCCTTCGAGACATTGGCCGCCGAGAGGGTCTTGCCGCGCTTGACGATCGCCGGGAAGGCGACGCCGAGCGGCAGAGTCGAGTCGTGGACGTCGAGGGTCTTGAGGACCGTCTGCACGGCCTGCAGGACATCCTGCGGGGATGCGCCCTCAGGAGTGGGTACGCGCACCCTGTCCGAGGCCATGATGCCGTGCTCGAGGTCGACGATGCCTGCCTTGATTCCCGTGCCGCCGATGTCGACGCCGATCGCTTTTGCCATGGTCGCTAGCTTAGCGACCGCGCCCCGCGCCAGTAGGATCGATGACACCACGTGATGAAGGGGATCTGCCATGTCGAACGGCGATGAGAAGTACTGGTACAACCTGGAGACCGGACAGGTGGAGTTCGGCATGCTGTCGCCGTCGGTCGACCGAGTGGGCCCCTTCGACACCGAGGCGGAGGCCGCGCACGCGCCGCAGAAGCTGCAGGAGCGCTCGCGCGCCTGGGCCGAAGAGGAAGCGGCCGAGAACGGCTGGGACGCCGGAACGCGCAAGGGCGCAGAGTGACGATGGACAAGCAGAGGGATTTCGTCCTCCGGACGATCGAAGAGCGCGGCGTCAAGTTCGTCCGCCTGTGGTTCACCGATGTCATCGGCACTCTCAAGTCCGTCGCGATCGCGCCGGCCGAGGTCGAGGGGGCTTTCGCCGAGGGCATCGGCTTCGACGGCTCCGCCATCGAGGGCCTCACCCGCAGCTATGAGTCCGATCTGCTCGCGCAGCCGGACCCCACCACGTTCCAGACGCTCCCGTGGCGCGGCGAGATCGACCCCACGGCTCGCATGTTCTGCGACATCACGACGCCGGACGGTCGTCCGGCCGTCTCCGACCCGCGTCACGTGCTCAAGCGCACCCTCGCGAAGGCCGCGGATGCCGGATTCACCTTCTACACGCATCCCGAGATCGAGTTCTACCTGCTGAAGTCCTCGTCGTTCGGTCCGGAGGGACCCGTTCCCGTCGACTCCGCCGGGTACTTCGACAACGTCCCAGGAGGCACCGCCCACGACTTCCGCCGTCGTTCGGTGCGGATGCTCGAGGACCTCGGCATCTCCGTCGAGTTCAGTCACCACGAGGGCGGTCCGGGGCAGAACGAGATCGACCTGCGGTATGCGGATGCGCTGACGATGGCGGATAACGTGATGACCTTCCGCACGGTCATCAAGGAGGTCGCGATCGAGCAGGGCGTCTATGCGACATTCATGCCCAAGCCGTTGAGCGGGCACCCGGGGAGCGGGATGCACACGCACATGTCGCTCTTCGAAGGCGAGCGCAACGCGTTCTACGAAGAGGGCGCGAAGTACCAGCTGTCCAAGACCGGGCGCCACTTCATCGCCGGTCTGCTGAAGCACGCGAACGAGATGGCGGCGGTGACGAACCAGTTCGTCAACTCGTACAAGCGGCTCTGGGGCGGCGACGAGGCGCCGAGCTTCGTCACCTGGGGCCACAACAACCGCTCGGCGCTCGTGCGTGTTCCGATGTACAAGCCCAACAAGGGCGGTTCGTCGCGCGTGGAGTACCGCGCGCTCGACTCCGCGGCCAACCCGTACCTCGCGTACGCGCTCATGCTGGCCGCCGGCCTCAAGGGCATCGAGGAGGAGTACGAGCTGCCGCCCGAGGCCGAGGACAACGTGTGGTCGCTCAGTGACGCGGAGCGCCGTGCGCTCGGCTACTCGGCACTGCCGGCGAGCCTCGACCATGCGCTCGAGTACATGGAGAGCTCCGAGCTCGTGGCCGAGACGCTGGGCGAGTCGGTCTTCAACTACGTGCTGCTGAACAAGCGCAAGGAGTGGGAGGCGTACCGCGGTCAGGTCACGCCGCTGGAGCTGAAGAACAACCTCGAGCTTCTCTGAGCGTCGCGCATGGCCCGTTCGGACGATTCCGTCTCACTCTCCGCGCTGGCCAGGCTGGGTTTCGCCGAGCTCAGTGAGGCGGCAGAGAACCTCACGGAACTCGCGACGCTGATCGGCGTCGAGCGCTCGCTCCTGCTGGGCGAGGCCGACGCCGCCGATCCGGACGCGGCCGTCGAGGGGATGCTGCGCGTGGCGCGACGCGACCCTGCGCCTCTTGCCACGCTGTTCGGCGATGCGCGAGCGCGCAGACGAGCCTGGCGGGTGTTCGGCGCGTCCCACGGCTTCGCGGACTTCTTCCTGCGGCATCCGGATCAGATCTCCGTGCTCGGTGACGCGTCGGCGGACCTCCCGTCCGCCGACGAACTGCGTCGTCGCATGCTCGACGCCGTCGGGGCCGTCGACGGCTTCGCGGAGTCGGGCGATGACGCCGCGGTCGTGACCCTGCGCGTGGCGTATCGCCGCAACCTCGCCGAGATCGCAGCGATCGACCTGACCGCGCACAACCCGGTGCGCATCGTGGGCGATGTCGCCGCGGCCCTCGCCGACATCGCCGGCGCCGCGCTCGAGGCGGCGCTCGCGATCGCCCGCCGACGCCTCACCGACACCGTGAGCCGCGACCAGGTCGCCGCCACGCAGCTCGCCGTGATCGGGATGGGCAAGGCGGGAGCCCGAGAGCTGAACTACGTCAGCGACGTCGACGTCATCTTCGTCGGCGGCACGATCGACGAAGAGGTCGTCTCGGAGGCGCGGGCGATCGACATCGCCACGCGTCTCGCCAGGGAGACGATGCGCGCGCTGAGCGGGATCGAGGTCGAGCCGCCGCTGTGGGAGGTCGATGCGGCGCTCCGACCGGAGGGCAAGCAGGGAGCGCTGGTGCGGTCCCTCGGCTCCCATCTCGCGTACTACGACCGGTGGGCGAAGAGCTGGGAGTTCCAGGCACTGCTCAAGGCGCGTCCGCTCGCCGGTGATCCGGAGCTCGGGGCGGCCTACATCGCAGCGCTCCAGCCGAAGGTCTTCTCGAGCGCCGCGAGGGAGAACTTCGTCGACAGCGTGCAGCGGATGCGCGAACGCGTCATGGAGCACATCGACCCCGAGGATGCGCCGTACCAGATCAAGCTCGGATCCGGTGGGCTGCGCGACATCGAGTTCACCGTCCAGCTCCTGCAGCTCGTGCACGGCCTGACGGATGCACGGCTGCGCACGCGCGGCACTCTGGAGAGCCTGGATGCGCTGGTCGAGGGCGGTTACATCGGGCGGGCCGAGGCGGCATCCTTCGCCGACGACTACTGCGTCCTGCGGCTGATGGAGCACCGCCTGCAGCTCACGGATCTCAGCCGCACCCACCTGATGCCCCGCACACCCGCAGGGCTCCGCGTGCTGGCCCGCAGCACGGGGCTCGGCGACTCGGGGGAGGCAATCTGGGCTCGCTGGGAGAGCGTGCGGCGCGAGGTGCGCGACATCCACACGCGGCTGTTCTACCGCCCGCTGCTCAGCGCGGTGGCCTCGCTCCCCGAGGAGGAGCGGACGCTGTCGACCGAGCAGGCGCACGACAGGCTGATGGCGATCGGGTTCCGCGACCCCGCCGGCGCCCTCCGTCACATCGGGGCGCTCACGACGGGACTCAGCCGCAAGGCGACCATCCAGCGGCACCTCATGCCCGTGATGGTCCGCTGGTTCGCCGACGGCAGCGACCCCGACTACGCGCTGATCGCCTTCCGACGCATCAGCGAGAGGCTCGGCGACACGCCCTGGTTCCTGCGGATGCTGCGCGACTCCTCCGGTGCAGCGGAGAGTCTGACCCGACTGCTGTCGTCATCGCGGTACGTGGGGGAGCTGATGGAGTGGATCCCGGAGTCCGTCGCCTGGCTCGACAGCAGCGAGCTGCTGCGCCCCCGCAGCGGTGCAGCGCTCGACGAGGAGGCGAGGGCGATCCAGACCCGCCACCGCAGTGTGGGCGGTGCACTGCAGGCGGTGCGCGCGCTGCGGCGTCGTGAGCTGCTGCGCACCGCGATGGGCGGCGTGCTCGACGTGCTCTCGATCGAGCAGATCGCCACGTCCCTCACCGAGATCACGGATGCGACGATCCAGTCGGCTCTGCGCGCCGTGCGGCGCGAGATCGTCCCCGCCGAGGACGACGCCCTCGACTTCGCAGTGATCGGCATGGGGCGCTTCGGTGGCGCGGAGCTCGGCTTCGGGTCCGACGCCGACATCCTCTACGTGTACGACGCCAACGGAGTCGACCCGCAGCGCGCGCAGTCTCTCGCCAGCAAGATCGTCGCAGGGCTCCGGGAGCACCTCACCGATCACCGGGTGCCGCTCGACCTCGACGCCGATCTGCGTCCCGAGGGCCGCAACGGCCCTGTGGTCCGCTCGATCGACGCCTACGCCGAGTACTACCGCCGCTGGTCCCTCTCCTGGGAGGCGCAGGCGCTGCTGCGGGCCCGAGGAGTGGCCGGCAGCACGACTCTCATCGAGAAGTTCACCCGGCTCGCCGACAGCATCCGCTACCCGGCCGAGATCGACCTCCAAGGCACGCGCGAGATCAAGCGGATCAAGGCGAGGGTCGAGGGCGAACGCCTTCCGCAGGGTGTCGATCCGCGGCGGCATCTGAAGCTCGGGCCAGGGACACTGAGCGACGTCGAGTGGCTGGTGCAGCTGCTGCAGCTCCAGCACGCCCACGAGGTGCCGGAGCTGCGGACGACGTCGACGCTCACGGCACTCGACGCCGCGGTCACGGCGGGCTTCGTGCCGTCGGAGTCGGCCGACCTGCTGCGCGAGGCCTGGCTGCTGTCGAGCAGACTGCGATCCGCGATCACCCTGTTCACCGGCAAGACCAGTGACGTCCTGCCGACCGACCCCCGCGACCTGGACGCGATCGGGCGACTGCTCGGCTATCCGGACCGCTCGGCGAGCGTCCTCGACGACGACTATCTCGGAGTGACCCGACGGGCACGCCGAGCATTCGAACAGCTCTTCTACGGCTAGACCCCCGGGCGCTGGCGCGCCGTTTTGCGTTTTCTGCGGTCGTCGCCCAGGCTGAGCGCATGACGATCTCGAAGCTCGGTGTGATCTGGAACCCCTCCAAACTCGATGGGGCGGCGCTGCGTGATGCCGTGGCCGAGGTCTTCCCTGCGACGGAGTCCGAGTGGTGGGAGACCAGCATCGAGGACCCGGGGCGTGGAATGGCCGCGCTCGCTGTCGAGGAGGGATGCGACGTCGTGATCGCCGTCGGTGGCGACGGCACCGTGCGCGCAGTGGCCGAGTCTCTGGCCGGCACCGATTCCGCGCTCGGGATCGTGCCGCAGGGCACCGGCAACCTGCTCGCGCGGAACCTCGAGATCCCCCTGAACGACATCCCCGCCGCGCTGGTTCGGGTGCGCGACGGCAAGCCGCAGCGGATCGACATGGGCTGGGTCGACCACGACGGCACCGAGCATGCGTTCGTAGTGATGGTCGGCTTCGGCATCGACGCGCAGATGCTGGTGGAGACCGACGAAGACCTGAAGAACCGGGCGGGATGGATCGCATACGTCGAGGCGATGGGACGTGCTCTCGCCGGCACCGAGATGACCGACATCACCCTCACGCTCGACGACCAGGAGCCGCAGGGTCTTCGCGGTCACACCATGCTGATCGGCAACTGCGGCATGCTCCAGGGCGGCATCCGTCTCCTGCCGGATGCGGTGCTCGACGACGGACTGCTCGACATGCTGCTCGTGAGTGCGGAGGGCCCCCTCCAGTGGCTCGACACCGTCCGTGCCTTCGTCTGGGAGAACGGCATCCGCCGAATGATGGGCAATGTCGACACCGCCGTGAGCACCGAATCGACGACGCACGTCTCCGCTGAACGTGTGCGCGTCGAGCTGGCGTCGCCGCAGATGTTCGAGATCGACGGTGAAGAGGTCGGACACGTCTCCGACTTCACCGTGCGGGTTCAGCCCGGAGCGCTCACCGTTCGCTGAGGGTTCCCGGCGGCACGACCTTGCTGTCCTGCGTGGGGAAGACGACCTTCTGCACGATGATGATGATGCTGGCGGCGACGGGGATCGCGACGAGCGCGCCGAGGATGCCGCCCAGTGCACCGCCGGCCACCGCGGCGATGACCACGAGAGCACCGGGAACGGCGACGGCCTTGTTCATGATCCGCGGCGACAGCACGTATGCCTCGATCTGCATGTAGACGAGGTAGTAGCCGAACGTGATCAGCGCGGTAACCGGGCTCACGATCAGGCAGATGAGCGAGTTGATGATCGATGCGCTCAGCGTGCCGACCAGCGGGATCATCGACCCGATGAAGGCGATCAGTGCGAGCAGAGCGGGCACGGGCGCGCCGATGATGCTCAGCACGATCAGGCTCAGGATGCCGTTGACCAGCGCGAGACTCGCCTGACCCATGACGTAGCGGCCGACGGCTCCGGAGACGTCTTCGAGCAGTCCGCTGAACGTGTCCCGCTGGTAGTAGGGGACGAACCTCGTCGCGACCCGCTTCATGCTGCGCAGCGAGGCCATGAAGTACAGGGTCAGGATGAGCACGATCGTCACCCCGGTGAATCCGCCCGCGATGCCGGCGCCCACCGCCAGGAACCCGCCGCTGATGTTGAGGATGTTGCCCGGGTCCTGGACGAAGGTCAGCACGCCCTGCGCCGCATCGTCGAAGGAGTCGCCGAACTGCGCGCTCACGTCCTTGAACCAGGCGCTGGCCATGAAGTCCTTGACCATCTGCGGACCGTCCTCGATCAGGTTCCCGATCTGCTCGACGAGGATCGGGACGATCGCCAGGATGATCCCCGCGAAGGCGAGGATCACGACCAGGACCACGATGGCGACCGCCGCAGGGCGGGGGAGTCGTCGTTCGATGAACGAGACGATCGGGTCGAGGCCGAGGGCTAGGAAGAGCGCGACCCCGATGTAGACCAGGACGGTCGCCAGCTGATTGACGATGCCGCCCAGCATCAGGGCGACGAGCACGCCGAGCGCGCCGAGCAGGCCGAAGGTGAAGGGGTTGATGCGTGCGATCGCGGCCGCCGCCGTCTTCGGCTGTGCCGGCGGCGTCTCGGAGGTGTGCACCCTCTTCGACTGCGGCTTCTCGAGTTTGCGGCGCATGGTGGACTCCCACTGGATCAGGTCGGACCCCTCAGTTGACCAGTCGTGCAGGGCGAAAGCAAGCGCGACACGGCTGCCCCCTCGCCGATCGCTGCGCCGATGTCGCCGGCTCGTGCGATCCTTCGTCGATGGACACTCTCACGCTCCGTCGCTGGGCACGTGACGACCTCGACCTGCTCCGTGCGGCGAACACCCCCGAGATGACGACGCATCTGAACGGAGGCGAGGACGAGGCTCAGCTCGAGGAGCGCAACGCCCGGTACCTGCGGCTCTGGGAGGCAGGGGAGGCCCGGATGTTCGTGATCGAAGACGAGGGTGAGCGTGTCGGCTCGATCGGGTTCTGGCACACGGAGTGGCGGGCTGAGCCCGCTCTCGAAGCGGGATGGTTCGTCCTGCCAGGATCCCAGGGAAAGGGAGTCGCATCGCGAGCTCTCGGGCTGCTCGTGGACGATGCGCGAGCGCATCGCGACGGTCGCCGGTTCCTGACAGCGTTCCCGTCAGTCACGAATCCGGGATCGAACGGCGTGTGTCGCCGTCGTGGCTTCGAGCTGGTCGGCACCGTCACCGGGGTGTTCCGCGGCGCCGATCTGACGATGAACGAATGGATCCTCGATCTCACGCGGTGAGCGTCTGTCGCGGTGTCCCGAGCGGCAGACGCTGTTCGATCATTCGCCGCCATACGATGTGCACATGACCATCTCGAACCGCGCCGTGCTGGCGCTGGCAGCGAGCCTTCTCGCCGCGGGTGCCCTGCTGACCGCGTGCGCGCCGGAACTCACGCCGGCTGACCCGACGCCCACCTCGCCCAGCCCGTCGCCGACTTCGACGACGACCTCCAGCCCGGAGCCTGCGCCGTCTGCGACGGCGCCCTCGGGTGCGCAGCCGTACGCGCCGTTCACGGCTGCGGAACTCACCCAGATCTGCATCGATGCCACCCGCAGCACCTTCGCGGATGACATCGAGTTCGAGAGTGTCGATGTGCGCATCGAGGAGCGGACCGTCGAGCCTCGCTGGCTCGTGCTCGTGCCCGCTCGTACTGGCGGCATCGACGCGGAAGCACAATGCACCGTCGGGGGCACCCCGTCGGAACCGGTGATCGAGATGTCATCGGGATCGATCGAGCGGCTGTCTGAGGAGCAGATCCAGAACCTCATCGACGGCGAGAACGAGGGCGGCACGGAGTAGCCCATTCCTCGAATAGAACAGATGTTCGATTCTTGGTACCCTGGACGCAGGCCGGGGAAAGGGTGCCGGATGGGGTCGAGCAAGCGGTTGGCTCCGTACTACGACAGGCAGGCGCAGCACGGAGCGGTTCTCGCTGCGGCGAGGTCCGGGCCTCTGCAGTCGCTGACGGATCGCGAGCTGGCGTTGCGCGACACGCCCGTGACGGTCTATCCGCACGCGGCCCAGAGACGGGTGCGCGTGTGGGTGCGCTTCGGCCCTGAGCCGATCCGCGTGGACGCCAAGGTGGTGCGCTCCACGCCCCTTGCGGCAGGGATCGAGTTCAGAGTGGGCGAGCAGACCTTCCGGTGCTGGGTCTGGTCCAACGCCGTCTCCGCTGCGGAGTGATCGAATGACGAAGAGCCCGCCACGGTTGACCGTGACGGGCTCTTCGTATCGACCGGGTGCGTCAGACGCCGAAGTACAGCTCGTACTCGAACGGGTGCGGGCGCTGCGCCATCGGCAGGATCTCGTTCTCGTACTTGTACGAGATCCAGGTCTCGATGAGCTCCTCGGTGAACACGCCGCCCTCGAGGAGGAACTGGTGGTCGGCCTTCAGTGCCTCGAGCGAGTCCAGCAGGGAGTTCGGGACCTGCGGGATGTTCTTGGCCTCCTCGGGCGGGAGCTCGTAGAGGTCCTTGTCGACGGGCTCGTGCGGCTCGATGCGGTTCTTGATGCCGTCGAGGCCGGCCATGAGCTGCGCGGCGAACGCGAGGTACGGGTTGCCCGAGGCATCCGGCGCGCGGAACTCGATGCGCTTGGCCTTCGGGTTCGAGCCCGTGATCGGGATGCGGATGGCGGCCGAGCGGTTTCCGGCCGAGTAGACCAGGTTGACCGGTGCCTCGAAGCCCTTGACCAGACGGTGGTAGCTGTTCAGGGTCGGGTTCGTGAAGGCGAGGACCGCGGGAGCGTGCGCGAGCAGGCCGCCGATGTACCAGCGGGCGATGTCGCTGAGCTGGCCGTAGCCGGCCTCATCGTAGAACAGCGGCTTGCCGTCGTTCCAGAGCGACTGGTGCGTGTGCATGCCAGAGCCGTTGTCGCCGTAGAGCGGCTTCGGCATGAAGGTGGCGACCTTGCCCCACTCTTCGGCGGTGTTCTTGACGATGTACTTGAACTTCAGGATGTCGTCCGCCGAGTGCACCATGGTGTCGAAGCGGTAGTTGATCTCCTGCTGGCCGGCCGTGCCGACCTCGTGGTGCGAGCGCTCGAGGATGAACCCGGCGTCGATCAGCTTCAGGGTGATGTCGTCGCGCAGGTCAGCGGTCTTGTCGACCGGGCTGACGGGGAAGTAGCCGCCCTTGTACGGGGTCTTGTTGGCGAGGTTCCCGCCCTCTTCCTCACGACCGGTGTTCCACGCGGCCTCTTCGGAGTCGACCTTGTAGAAGCTCTCACCAGAGGTGACGGAGTAGCGGACGTCGTCGAAGATGTAGAACTCGGCCTCGGGGGCGAAGACGGCGGTGTCGGCGATGCCGGTCGAGGCGAGGTACTTCTCGGCCTTCTTGGCGACCTGACGCGGGTCCTTCGAGTAGATCTCGCCGGTGCGCGGGTTGTAGATGTCGAACACCATGACGAGGGTGCTCGCCTCGCGGAAGGGGTCGACGTAGGCCGTGGTCACGTCCGGGATGAGCTGCATGTCGGATTCGTGGATGCTCGCGAAGCCGCGGATCGAGGAGCCGTCGAACAGCTGGCCGTTGACGAAGAAGTCCTCGTCGACCGTGGAGGCGGGGATGTTGAAGTGCTGCTGGACACCAGGGAGATCAGTGAATCGGATGTCAAGGAACTTGACGTCGTTCTCCTTGATGTAGCTCAGCACCTCGGACGAATCTTTGAACATGTACGACTCCTGGATTGCGGATCGATGGCTTCACGGCCATTGTGCACAGTACGTGCGGGGCGTTACCCCACGGTATCCGCTTTGTTTCGGGCATGTTACGCGCCGGTAGGCTGGACGGGTGACGGATGCTGTGAACACGTACCCCGGAGAGCGCCTCGGAATGCCGGAGGCGGGACCGGGCAGCATCGCTCGCCCCGGACGCCGGATCGGCGCTCTGCTCATCGACTACGTCGCCGCGACCATCATCGCCACGGGTTTCCTCGGGTACGACCAGTTCGCCCTGCCGTCGGAGGCAGGACTGACGATGTTCGCGCCGATGGCGGTCTTCGCCCTGCTGCAGATCCTCTTCATCCCGACCGCCGGCGGCAGCCCTGGACACCGCGTCCTCGGGATGCGCGTGATCCGCCTCGACGGCGGATGGGTCGGACTGTGGCGACCGATCGTGCGCACTCTGCTCATCATCGTGGTGATCCCCGCAGTGATCTGGGATGCCGACCAACGAGGACTCCACGACAAGGCCGTCGGCCTTGCGCTGATCCGCGCCTGACCGATTCAGTCCTTGCCGCGGTTGCGGCGTCTGGCCTCTCGGGGAGCGCGGCCGCCGACGAACGATCGCGCAGGATCGATGACGTACCCCTGGCGCAGCGCCTCGCGGCCGATCAGCATCCGGAAGCCCATCTCGTCGCGGTTGCTCAGCGTGACCTCTGCGAGCACCTCGCGGTCATGCAGGCGGATGAGCATCTCGACCACGAGGCGCTCCTGGGCGTGGCCGGAGGAGCTGCGCACCGCGCGGCGATCGTGGACGGGGGATTCGACGACCACGGTGTCGGACTGGCTGTCCTGCCAGGGCTTCACCTTGAACCGCACCCACGACACGCCGTCGCGCTCGAACTCGTGGATCTCGAACGCGTGCAGTGAGGACGTGCGCGCGCCGGTGTCGATCTTGGCTTTGATCCAGTCGACGCCGAGATCGGGCAGGCTCACCCATTCTCGCCACCCGATAAGAGTGTTTGAATGGGTTGACTTACTCACCCGACCATCCTGGCAGGAAATCCCCCGTGAAGATCGCAGTGCTCTCCCGTGCGCCGCAGGCGTACTCCACCCAACGACTGCGTGCTGCCGCGCTCCAGCGCGGTCACACCGTCAAGGTGCTGAACACCCTGCGCTTCGCGATCGACCTCACCGCCGACGAACCCGATCTCCACTACCGGGGCCGTCAGCTCAGCGACTACGACGCGATCCTGCCCCGCATCGGCAACTCGATCACCTACTTCGGCACGGCTGTGGTGCGCCAGTTCGAGCAGATGGACGTATACACGCCCAACACGGCGAACGGGATCTCCAGCGCTCGAGACAAGCTGCGGGCGAACCAGATCCTCTCCCGGCACAACATCGCGATGCCGCCGACCGCCTTCGTCCGCAATCGCGCCGACGTGCGGCCGGCGATCGAACGCGTGGGTGGCGCGCCGGTCGTCATCAAGCTCCTCGAGGGCACCCAGGGCATCGGCGTGATCCTCGCGCCCCAGGTGAAGGTCGCCGAGGCCATCATCGAGACCCTGCACTCGACGAAGCAGAACGTGCTGATCCAGAAGTTCATCTCCGAGAGCAGGGGACGCGACATCCGCGCCCTGGTCGTGGGCGACCGCGTGGTCGCCGCGATGCGGCGGTCTGCGGCCGGCGACGAGTTCCGCTCCAACGTGCACCGCGGCGGTTCGGTCGAGGCCGTCGAGCTCGACCCGGTCTACGAGCGCGCTGCGGTCCGTTCCGCGCAGGTCATGGGCCTCCGCGTCGCCGGTGTCGACATGCTCGAGGGGGATGAGGGCCCGTTGGTCATGGAGGTCAACTCCTCGCCGGGGCTGCAGGGCATCGAGATGGCGACCAAGCTCGACGTCGCCGGCGCCATCATCGACTACATCGCCGGCCAGGTCGCCTTCCCCGAGATCGACGTCCGCCAGCGTCTGACGGTGTCGACCGGATACGGCGTGGCCGAGCTGATGGTGCACGGCGCGGTCGACCTGGTCGGCAAGACGCTCGGCGAAGCCGGACTCTGGGAGCGGGACATCACCGTGCTGACGCTGCATCGCGGCGTCTCCGTGATCCCGAACCCGCGCAAGCACGTCGTGCTCGAGGCCGAGGACCGACTGTTCTGCTTCGGCAAGCTCGACGAGATGCGCTCGATGGTGCCGGAGCGCCGTCGCCGCCGCGCGAAGGTCCGCCGACTCCCTCGCCAGCCGCTGTCCGAGTGAACGACGAAGCGCGGCCGCCCTCCGAAGAGGTGCGGCCGCGCTTCTGCGTCTGCAGACGTCAGATCACCGGGGGCGCTGCGCCCTGACCTTCGTCGGGTCGATGCCCTTCGGGATCGGCAGCGAGGAGATGGACTGCGACACCGACTCGATGCGACGGATGACGGCACCCATGGTGGCCTTGTCGATCACCTTCGGCAGCTTCTTGATCGTCTTCGCGAGGTCGGCGATCGCCACGTCGTCGTCGCCGTGGCCCACGTAGAGGACGGTGACCGGCACACCATGGGCGACCCGGGCCGCCTTGCTGCGCTCATCGTTCACGAGACGGGTCAGACGGCCACGCGATCCTTCGCCCACGACGACGACGCCACCGCGTCCGACGGTGCGGTACACGGCATCCTGCGTCTTGGGGTTGATGCCCACCGGGGTCTCGGACCCCTGCCAGTTGCGGCCGAGGCTCGTGGAGAGGACATGGCCGGTGGCGCCGGGCATCCCGTCGATCTTCTGGTACATCGCCGAGGTCGACAGTCGCGTCATCAGGAACATCGCCCCGAGCACGCCGAGCATCAGTCCCGAGATGCCCCACAGGATGAGCGTCCAGACCTGGAACGGCTGGATGAGGTAGCCGACGATGAGTCCGACGAGCACGCCGACCACGAGAAGTGCGATCTGAGCCCACGGAAGCCATGGGTAGATCTCCCTCGTGAAGGTGAAGAGGGACTTGATCTGGGAGAAGAATCCCGGACGCTTCTCGGGCGCGGACGAACGGTTTGCCATGTGCATAAGAATACCGACTCACGGCGCCGGACATGTCGTCGTTCGCGTCAGGCGGATTCACGCGACGACGCACTGCCTCTGCACGATGCGCCGCCCCGTGTCGATCTGTCCACATCGCCCTGATCCGCCACCGTGACCGGCGTCGGTGCGGTGTCATGGCCGGATGGCGACGAGCGATTCACGTGCAGAGGGTGCAGCGTCGGTACTCGGTGCGCACCGGGTCATCAGGCGGCTCGGGGCCGACGAGGGACCGTATGCCGGGGCCCTCGTGACCAGTGGGGCTTCCGTTGCGATCCTGGTGGCCGCTGAGACGATCAGCGGCTGGTCGGGATGGGAGCACGCCGGAGATGACCACGTTGCCGGCCCCGTCGACGTCGTGCGTCGTGCGGACGGGCACGACGTTCTCCTGCCGTGGTGCACGGAGCAGATCTCGGTGTTCCTCGGTCGACGGGCCGCAGCCGGGGTGGGGCTGGGCGACGGCGAGGTCACGACGCTCGTCGCGAGCGTCCTTCGAGGGCTCGCGGAGCTCAACCGTACCGAGCATCGGGAGGCCGGCAGGTGGTGGCTGACCGATGACGGCCGACCGATGTTCGTGATCGGGGCGGGAGCGGATGCGGTGGCAGGAGCGGTGGAGATCCTCGACCTGGTCAGGGAGGACTCCCGGGATCGTGCGCTGATCCGCGTGCTGACGCCGATCGGTGAAGGCCTGCACCGCGGCGGCGAGCGGCCGGTCATCCCTCTGCACCAACTGGAGAGATGGGAGGGGGAGCTGCTCGAGTTCGCGGCACCGCGACCGCTGCAGCGAGACGACTTCACGCCCGAGCGTGCTCGGAAGGGTGACCTGGTGCGGAGGGCGGTCGCGGAGACGGCAGCCCACCCGACGGGCGGACGCCGTGAGCCGAATCGGCGCGGGCGGGCCCGGATGCGGACCCGGGTGCGGGCGAGGAGCTCGGCGAAGGGTGTCGTCGACGCGACCCTGCGGGTCATCGGCGAGCGGGGCCGATCGCTGAGGGACCGATTGCGCCCCACACAGGACCGATCGCGGTCGCGGCAGGGGCGCACGCCGGTCAGACCGCGGCCCAGGTCGGCGTCGCACGGCCGGGACCGGCCCGCCGACTCCGTGAAGGCACCTCGCCTGAGGCGCTACATCATCGCCGTGGCGGCGGCGGCGGTCGTACTCGGTGCAGGGATGCTCTGGCCCGGAGGCGGCTCGGACGAGCCAGCGGGGGCGAAGGAGGCGAGGACCCCTGTGCCCGAGGCACGGCACGGGGCGGGTGATCGAGCCGGCGACAGCTCGGACACAAGGCCTACGCCCACCCCTTCGGCGACGACGATCGACGACGCAGCCGAGCCGATCGCTGCGGCGCAGGCGCTGCTGGTGGAGATCGACGGGTGTGCGGAGGCCGGCGATCCGGTCTGCGCGGATGCCGTGGCCGAGGGCTCGACCGGGATCGTCGAGCTTCTGGCGGCACAGGACTCCGGGGAATCGCGCACACTCGCTCCGGTCGACGAGTACGGCGATGTCGCCGTCATCCGTCTCACGACGGAGACGACCGAGGATCCGGTGGCGTCGGAGCGGCAGCACATGGTCGTGCTTGTGCGGATGGCAGAGAAATGGCTGATCCGCGACGCCTACGACGTCGCGGATCAGCCAGAGTGATGCGGTGGTCAGGCTCCGAGCTGGGCGGCGAACTGCGCCGACTCGAGTCGTGCCTTCACGGCGCCCAGGAACCGGGCGGCGTCTGCACCGTCGATGATGCGGTGGTCGTACGACAGTGCGAGGTAGACGTACGAACGGACTGCGATCGCGTCCGCGCCACCCACCTTGACCAGACCGGGGCGCTTGACCACGGTGCCGGTGCCGAGGATCGCCGACTGCGGCAGGAACACGACGGGCGTGTCGAACAGCGCGCCACGCGATCCCGTGTTGGTCAGCGTGAATGTGCCGCCGGCCAGCTCGTCGGGCTTCAGCTTGTTGTCGCGGGTGCGTGCGGCGAGATCGGCGATCTCGTGCGCGATCTCCGCGATGTTCTTCGACGCCGCGTCACGCAGCACCGGCGTGAGCAGGCCGCGCTCGGTGTCGACCGCGATCGAGACGTTCTCGGATGCCGGGTAGACGATCTGCTCGCCGTCGACCGTGGCGTTCACGATCGGGAAGGCGCGCAGCGCCTCGGCGGCAGCCAGTGCGAAGAACGGCAGGAACGAGAGCTTGTCGCCGGTCTTCTCGAGGAACGACGCCTTCACGCTGTCGCGGTACTCGGCCAGAGCGGTGACATCGACTTCGACGACGGTGGTGAGCTGAGCGGTCTGCTGCATGGACTCGACCGCGCGCTTGGCGAGCACCTTGCGCAGTCGCGACATGGGCTGGGTCGTGCCGCGCAGCGGCGAGACCTCGAGCGGGGCAGGAGCCGGAGCTGCTGCGGCGGCGGGTGCCGATGCCGCGGACTCGGCGGCCTTGAGGACGTCCTCCTTGCGGATGCGCCCTCCGACGCCGGTGCCCGTGACGCTGGCCAGGTCGACGCCCTGCTGCGAGGCCAGACGACGCACGAGCGGGGTGACGTAGAGGTTGTCGCTCTCGGTCGGCAGGTTGAGCTTCGGAGCCGGGGCGGACGCCTCGGATGCCGGAGCGGATGCCGCGGCGGGAGCAGGCTCGGACGGCGCGGCCGCAGGCGCGGGTGCCACCGGGGCGGCCGCATCCTGAGCGGCGGGAGCCTGAGCGACGGGGGCCTCGGCCGCAGGGGCTGCGGGTGCCTCAGCCGGCGATGCAGGGGTCTCGGTGGGAGCGGCCTCTGCGGCCGGAGCCTGCGCAGCAGGTGCTGCGGCGGGCGCGGCACCCGAACCGACACGGGCGAGCACGGCGCCGACGGCGACCGTCTCGTCTTCACCGGCGACGATCTCCTGCAGCACACCGGCCACAGGCGAGGGGATCTCGGTGTCGACCTTGTCGGTGGAGATCTCCAGCAGAGCCTCATCGACCTCGACGGAGTCGCCGACCTGCTTCAGCCACCGGGTGACGGTGCCCTCGGTCACGCTCTCGCCGAGTTCGGGGAGGACGATGTCGGTGGCGTCGCCGGACGCGGCGGGCGCGGGCTCCGCGGGGGCCTCAGCGGGTGCAGCGGGAGCTTCGGCCGGCGCTGCGGCTGCCTCGGCCTGAGCAGGCTCGGGAGCCTGCTCCTCGGCCGGAGCGGCGGCTGCAGGGGCATCCTGCGCGGGAGCTGCAGAGCTGCCGTCGCCGATACGCGCGAGCAGCGCGCCGACCTCGACGGTCTCATCCTCGGCGACGAGGATCTCCTCGATCACACCGGTGACGGGGGAGGGGATCTCGGTGTCGACCTTGTCGGTCGAGATCTCGAGCAGGCCCTCATCCGCCTGCACGGTGTCTCCCACCTGCTTGAGCCAGCGGGTGACCGTACCCTCTGTGACGCTCTCGCCGAGAGCGGGGAGGACGACGGATGTGCTCATGACTGAGTCTCCTTCAGGAAGTTGTTTGACGCTTGTCTAGCTTAGTGACCTGCGCACCGGTTGGTGCTCACAGGGCGTGGAGTGGCTTTCCCGCGAGAGCGAGGAATGCTTCGCCCAGCGCCTCGCTCTGGGTCGGGTGCGCGTGGATCAGCGGCGCGATGTCCTCGGGGTGGGCCTCCCACGCGACGGCCAACTGGCCCTCGGTGATCAGCTCGCCCACGCGGTCGCCCAGCAGGTGCACGCCGACGACGGGGCCGTCCTTGAGGCGCACGACCTTGACCAGACCGGCGGTGCCGATGATCTCGCTCTTGCCGTTGCCCGCGAGGTTGTACTCGTACGACACCACGCCGTCGGCGCCATGCTCGGCGACGGCGGCCTCCTCGGTGACGCCGACCGAGGCGACCTCGGGGCTGGAGTAGGTGACCTTCGGGATTTGCACGTCGGGGATGTTCGCGGGGGAGAGCCCCGCGATCCGCTCGGCGACGGCGATGCCCTGCTGGAACCCGCGGTGCGCGAGCTGGAGCCCTGGCGTGATGTCTCCGACCGCCCACACACCGGGGACGCCGGTGCGCAGGTCCTGGTCGACCGTGACGAACCCGCGGTCCAGGGTCACCCCGGCATCCTCGAAGCCGAGGTCCGCGGTGACGGGGCCCCGGCCCACGGCGACCAGCAGGTAGTCGGCGGTGAACTCCTTGCCGTCCTCGAGCGTGACGGTCACGGAGCTGTCATCCTGGGTCGCCGTCTGGAAGCGCACGCCGAGGGAGTACTGGATGCCGCGGCGGCGGAAGGCGCGTTCGAGGCCCTTGCTCATCGCGATGTCCTCGTTGGGCACGAGGTGAGGCAGCGCCTCGATGATCGTGACCTCGGTGCCGAAGGAGCGCCAGACGCTGGCGAACTCGACGCCGATGACGCCGCCGCCGAGGATCAGGACGCGCTCGGGGATGACATCGAGCTCCAGCGCCTGCTCGCTTGTGAGGACACGGCCGCCGATCTCGAGGCCTGGAAGCGTGCGGCTGTACGAGCCGGTGGCGAGGACGACGTCGGCGCCGACGTACACGTCATCGCCCACGCTGACCGAGCGGTCGGCGTTGAGGCGGCCGGTGCCGGCGACGGTCGTGATGCCGCGCGCCTTCACGAGTCCTTCGAGTCCCTTGTACTTCTTCGCGACGATCCCCTCGCGGTACGCGCGGACTCCGGCGGGGTCGATGCCGTCGAGCGTGGCGGAGATGCCGACGTGCGCGGCATCGCGGACGTGCTCGGCCACCTCGGCCGCATGCAGCAGGGCCTTGGTGGGGATGCAGCCGCGGTGGAGGCAGGTGCCGCCGACCTTGTCCTTCTCGATCAGGGCGACGGACTTGCCGAGCTCGCTGGCGCGCAGCGCGGCGGCGTACCCGCCGCTGCCGCCGCCCAGGACGACGATGTCGAAGGTGTGCGTGGTCATGGTCATGCCTCCTTGTGGGATGCTTCGGCGAACGCGATGATCGATCGGACCATCGCCCCGGTGGGGCCCTTGTCGGTGAAGCCGTACGGCGCACCGTTGTGCTCGGCGGAACCCGCGATGTCGAGGTGGACCCACGGGATCCGCGGCGCGTCCTTCTCGTCGGAGACCCGGCCGATGAAGCGTCGCAGGAACAGTCCCGCATACGACGCCCCGCCCATGCGGTCGCCCATGTTGGCGTTCTGCATGTCGGCGATGGGGGAATCGAGCGAGTCCTCCATGTAGTCGGGGAGGGGCATGTGCCAGGCCAGCTCGTCCGCGGCATCCGCGGCGGCCAGGAACTCGTCGACCGTGTCGTCGGCGCCGAAGACGCCGGTGTGCCGGTGGCCGAGGGCCATGACGATCGCGCCGGTCAGTGTCGCCACGTCGAGGATGACGTCCGGGTGCTCGCGGCTGGCGGCGACCAGGCCGTCGGCGAGGACGAGGCGGCCCTCGGCATCCGTGTTCGGGACCTCGACGGTCGTGCCGTCCAGGAGTCGCAAGACGTCGCCGGGGCGCAGCGCGCGACCGGAGGGCATGTTGTCCGTGATGCACAGCCAGGCAGTGACCCGGACGGGGAGGCGCAGGGCGGCGATCGCCCGCAGTGCCGCGACGCTGGTCGCGGCACCCGCCATGTCGAACTTCATGCCGACCATCGAGGCCGCTGGCTTGAGCGAGAGCCCGCCCGTGTCGAACGTGATCCCCTTGCCGACGATCGCGATGTGACGGGCGGCGTCAGCCGGAGCGTAGTCGAGGCGGACGAGGCGAGGAGGGCGGTCCGATCCCTGGGCGACACCGAGGATGCCCCCGAATCCCTGCTCGGCGAGTGCCGTCTCGTCGAGGATCTCGACAGTGACATCGTCCAGTCCCGCGACGCTGTCGGCCGCGCTCTGCGCCAGCTGCGCCGGGCTCTGCCACTCGGCGGGCACGAACACGAGATCCTTGATCAGCGCGACGGCCTCTCCCACGGCGACAGCCTTCGACACGGAGGCGTCGTCGAGGTCGGCATGCAGGACCACGGACGTGGCCCGTGTCTTGCCCGCCTCGCGGCGGTAGGAGTCGAAGCGGTAGCCGCCGAGGACGGCGCCCTCTGCGGCAGCGGCGGCGAACGGCTCGAGCCCGGGGGCCAGCGCCACCGACACGGTCTCGAACCCGGTGAGCGAGCGCAGCGCGGCACCGACGGCATTGCGGACGGCCGCGGCGTCGGGCGATGAGCCGGCGCCGACGACCGCGAACGGCAGGTCCGTCACGTCGGGGGCGTACACGCGGCTGAACGCGGAGGCCTTGCCCGAGAAGCCGATGGCGGTGAGGGAGGCCGTGAGCCCCGGGTAGTCGGAGAGCGACTCGGGGAGTCGCCGATCTCGGGGATGACGAGCACTGCGGCGTCTGCAGCGCTTCCGGGGAACTGATCTGAGGTGCGCGAGAGCGCGGGAAGCGTCATGCCTCCATCCTAGGGATGCTGGTGCGCGCCGACGCGGCCACAGGTGTTCGCTCTCAGCATGACGGTCGCCGCCCGCCGGTCGGACCGTGCTCGTAGCATGGAGTCATGCCCTTCTCCGGAGAGATCCATGAACGTGTGGCGAACGCGCCGGTGGTACCGCGCGGGCTGCCCCTTGTCCTCCTCCTCACTGGTTTCACCGACGCGGGCAGCGCCGTGTCCGGCCTGATCGAGCACCTGCGCGAGACGACATCGCCGCAGCCGATCGCGGTCTTCGACAACGACGTCCTGCTGGACTATCGCGCCCGACGTCCGGTCATCTCGTTCGACCAGGACCACCTCACCGAGTTCCGCCCTGCGCGGCTCGAGCTGTCCCTCGCCACCGACGCGCTCGGTCAGAAGTTCCTGCTCCTGGCCGGCTATGAGCCGGACTTCGCCTGGAACGAGTTCGCGCGCACGGTGCTCGAACTCGCCGACGAGTTCGAGGTGTCCGGGCTCAACTGGGTCCACTCGATCGCGATGCCGGTGCCGCACACGCGGCCCATCGGCACCACGGTCAGCGGAAATCGCCGTGAGCTCACCGTCGCGCACTCTGTCTGGCGTCCGCGGACGCAGGTGCCGGCGACGGCGGGCCACCTGCTCGAGTTCCGCTTCGCGGAACACGGTGACCGGGTCGTCGGATTCGTCCTGCTCGTGCCGCACTACCTCGCCGAGACCGAGAACCCGGATGCCGTGATCGCCGCTGCGGAGCGGTTGATGGCCGCCACCGGACTCGTGCTCATCCTCGACGAGGTGCAGGAGCGGCGCGAGGACTACCTCGCCAGGGTCGACGAGCAGGTCCTCGGCAACGACGAGCTGCAGCAGATGGTGCAGGGTCTCGAGCGTCGCTACGACGCGTACATGGCAGGGCGCGACCCGGAGGACGGCTCGTACGACGAAGGCGGATTCAACGAGCGCGACCTCCCGAGTGCCGACGAGTTGGCCGCCGAGCTGGAGCGCTACCTCGCGTCGCGGCCGAGCGGCGACGAGGACAAGCCGGGTCGCGGCTGAGATCGGTGCCACGAACTTCGTCGCAATGCACCTGCATGCCCACACGTGTGCGATACTAGGACTCTGACCCGTTGTCAATCGATCTTTTCGGAGATCTGACTTGACAAGGGTCTTACTAGTGTCCGAAATGCTCCGGGGCCTGTGAGCGGCCCCGTGAAAGGCGAAACGTGACTCCTGCCACGACGAAGAAGACCCGGACGAAGAAGACCGCCGACGCTCCCGAGGTCGACGCTCCGGTCGAGGAGGCCGCTGAGAAGCCGGTTCCCAAGACCGCTGCGCAGCGGGCCGCTGCCAAGCGCGCTCCCGCGAAGAAGAAGAAGGCAGACGACATCGTCGAAGACGACGAGACGCCGCCCCCCGCCGAGCCCGATGAGGACGACGAGGACTCCAAGCCGAAGTTCACCGAGCCCCTTCCCACGGGTGCCATCGTCATCTCGTCGAACGACGACGAGGACGTCCCGGTCTACTCGACGCAGATCACCGGTGCGACCGCCGACCCGGTGAAGGACTACCTGAAGCAGATCGGAAAGGTCGCTCTGCTGAACGCGGCCGAAGAGGTCGAGCTCGCGATGCGCATCGAGGCCGGCCTGTTCGCCGAGGAGAAGCTCTCCACGATGACGGCCGCCGAGAAGGCGGGCCAGCTCGGACTCGACCTGCAGTGGGTGGCCCGCGACGGTCAGCGTGCCAAGAGCCACCTGCTGGGTGCCAACCTTCGACTGGTCGTCTCGCTCGCGAAGCGCTACACGGGTCGCGGCATGCAGTTCCTGGACCTGATCCAGGAGGGCAACCTCGGTCTGATCCGCGCGGTCGAGAAGTTCGACTACACCAAGGGCTTCAAGTTCTCGACCTACGCGACGTGGTGGATCCGCCAGGCGATCACCCGCGCGATGGCCGACCAGGCCCGCACGATCCGCATCCCGGTCCACATGGTCGAGGTCATCAACAAGCTGGCCAGAGTGCAGCGTCAGATGCTGCAGGATCTGGGTCGCGAACCCACTCCGGAAGAGCTCAGCCGTGAGCTGGACATGACGCCCGAGAAGGTCGTCGAGGTCCAGAAGTACGGTCGCGAGCCGATCTCCCTGCACACGCCGCTCGGTGAAGACGGAGACAGCGAGTTCGGTGACCTCATCGAGGACACCGAGGCCGTCGTCCCCGCCGACGCGGTCGGCTTCACGATGCTGCAGCGTCAGCTCGAGCAGCTGCTCGACTCGCTGTCCGAGCGCGAGGCGGGTGTCATCCGCATGCGCTTCGGACTCGGTGACGGTCAGCCGAAGACGCTCGACCAGATCGGCGACACGTTCGGGGTGACGCGTGAGCGCATCCGTCAGATCGAGTCGAAGACGATGGCGAAGCTGCGTCACCCGAGCCGCTCGCAGTCGCTGCGGGACTACCTCGAGTGATGCAGGCGAACGAGGGCAAGGCGCTCGAGGCGAGGGTCGACGGCAAGAGCTATGCACGTATCCCGCTGCGCACGCGCGTCGTGATGCCGAACGACGACCTCGACTCCGTGGTCGTCGAGTACGCGAAGGACGCCGTGCAGCCGGGCGACCTGCTGTTCGTGACCGAGAAGATCGTCGCGATCACGCAGGGACGCTCCTACCGTCTCGATGAGATCACCCCGCGTCCGCTCGCGCGTTTCCTTTCGCGCTACGTGGTCCGCACGTCCTACGGCATCGGCCTCGGCATGCCCGAGACGATGGAGATGGCACTGCGAGAGTGCGGCACGCTGCGGATCCTGTTCGCCGCAGGAGTCTCGGTCGTCACGAAGGCCTTCGGGCGACGCGGCGACTTCTATCGCATCGCCGGCGACAAGGCGCGCGCCATCGACGGGCCCACCAAGAACACGATCCCGCCGTACAACCAGGCGGTCGTGCTCGGCCCGAAGAACCCGCGCGAGGTCGCACAGCGTCTGCAGAAGCTGCTCGGGGGAGACCTCGACGTGGCCGTGGTCGACATCAACGACATCGGCGGCAACATCCTGGGCTCGACCCTCGACAAGGCCGGCGAGCGTCGACTCGTGCAGATCCTCGGCGACAACCCGCTCGGTCAGGCGACGCAGTCGACGCCGATGGGCATCGTCCGCGAGGTCTGACGACCCGCACGCCGCACGACAGAGAAGGCCCGGATGCTGAGCATCCGGGCCTTCCTCGTTCGTGGGGTCGCTGCGTCAGAAGCCGATGGCCGCCTGGTAGCGCGGCTTGTGACCGGTGCGGATGCCGGTGACGCTCGGCTTGTTCTCGTAGACGCCGGCTCCCCAGTTGCCCTCGACGAGCACGGGGCCGTCCGGGGTGACCACGACGTCCCACCCGACGTACTGCACCTGCGGTACGACGCGGGCGACCTGGTCGACGAAGTCGCGGACCTCGTCCATCATCGGCAGCTGGAAGTCGGCGATCGGGAAGCCGGAGTCGGGGTGGGTGACGTGGACGTGTCCGTGCGAGTCGTAGCCGGAGCCGACGGAGTGGCCGTTCTCGTCGAGCATCGTGTAGAAGCCGCCGAAGCTCATCTGGTCACTCACGGCGCCGCGGCCGAACTTCTGCGCCATCGCGAGGATGTGCGTCTTCTCGCCGTCGAAGAAGGCGGTGATGCGAGTCGTGTTGACCGTGCCGGGGCAGACGGCCGCGAGGTCGGCGTGCTGGCGGATGACCTCTTCCACGAGGACCTGCTTCTTCGACAGCAGCTCGGCGTGGAAGGCGTCCCAGTCGGTGACGTCCGCCGCATGGTAGCGGTGCACGCCGGTGCCGGCCTGACCATGGGTCTCCTTCACCACGATCGTGCCCTGCCGCTCGGTGAACTCACGAAGCTGGGCGGCGTTGCCCTCGACGATCAGCATCCATTCGCGCTTCAGGAACGCGTCGAAGACGGCGTTGAACTCCGCCTTGTCGTGGAAGAGGTGCCGGTAGTCGGGGTGGTCGTACTTCTGCGAGATCTCGTTCGACACCGGGTGGGTCATGAACGTGTCGCGTTCCGCCTTGGTGAGGATGGCGAAGTCGTAGTCGATGTAGTCCTGGAAGCCGACGTTGTGGCGTCCGGCCGACCAGAGCATGTCGACCACGACGAGCGGCACGGCCTTGCCATGCTGTGTCGATGCCTCCTTCGCCCTCTCGATCACCGAGGCGACGTCGATACGACGGGCGCGCGCCAGCAGATAGCGAAGACGGGGAACGGGGGAAAAGCGGGACATGGATCTCCAAGGTCGGGGTCCTCTCCAGTCTACGGGGGGCGCACACGGCATCCTGAGAAGCCGGAGCTAGGGTGGAAGGGTGTGTGAGACGACATCCAGCTCCCGTCCTCGGGCGATGATCTCGCGGTCGGCTCTGGCTGCCGCGGCTGCCACCGCCGTCGACTCCGGCGGACGGATCGCAGACCTGCGCAGGGACGCCTGGGGGCACGGCGTGCTGCCGGTCGCCCACGCCGTCATCGCGGCGGGTGCCGCCGCAGTCCGCGTCGACCACCCCGACGAAGCCGAGACCCTGCGCCTCGAGGGGATCGAGGCAGTCGTCGACGCCGAACCGGACATCGATCCCGTCCTTCTCTACGGGCTCCCCGACGTGGAGGGCTCGCTCTTGACCGCCCCGGTGATGCGGCTCGCGGGGCGCGTGCTGTCGACGAAGCCGCTGAAGACCGGCGATGCCGTCTCCTACGGATACACCTATCGGGCGACGCGCGACACGACCGCCGCGCTCATCACCGGCGGATATGCCCAGGGCATCGTGCGTGCGCTCGGCAACGCGGCGGACGTCGAGATCGACGGGGTGCTGCGTCCGATCGTGGGGCGCGTCGCGATGGACGTGTGCGTCATCGACCTGCAGGGTGCGTCGGCGGTCGCGCCAGGCACCGAGGCCACCTACTTCGGGGGCACCGGCGCCGCGGGTCCGGGGCTCGCCCGGTGGAGCGCCGTGACCGGACTGACCGTCGCCGAGCTCCTGACCGTCGCCGCAGCCCACGCCGACCGGGGGTGGGAGGCATGACGCGTCCTGAGCTGCGCATCCGCACCGATCGCTTCGTGTCGAACATCCACGCAGTCCGCGATCGCATCGCGCCGTCTGAGCTCATGGTCGTCCTGAAGGACGACGCCTACGGGCACGGCCTGGACTGGGCCGTCGAGGCGGCTCGGGATGCCGGGGTGCTGTGGTACGGCACCTATGACGTCGCCGGCGGTGTCGCGACGCGTCGCGTGCTGGGTGACGACGGCCGCATCTTCGCCTGGGTCACCTCCACCGACGCCGAGATCGACGAGGCGCTGGCCCGCGGCATCGATCTGGGCGTCGGCTCACAGGAGTACCTGGCGCGTATCGTCGCCCGAGCGCGGGAGCGCGGCGCGACCGCGCGCATCCATCTCAAGATCGACACCGGACTGCACCGCAACGGACTGCTGCCGGAGGAGTGGCCGCAGGCGACCGACGAGGTCCGCCGTGCCGAGGCAGACGGGCACGTTCTGCTCGTCGGCATCTGGAGTCACCTCGCCGAGGCCAGCGACCCCGAGGACGACGAGGCCCAGACCGCGTTCCTCGAGGCCGTCCGGATCGTCGAGGCCTCGGGCGCGACACCGGAGGCTCTCCACCTGACCGCCTCCGCTGCGTCGTGGTGGCGTCCCGAGCTGCGCGGCACGGTGTCGCGCATCGGGGCGTTCTGCTACGGCATCCGCTCGGCTGACGGCCCGGACATCCCCGGTGTCGCGCCGGTCGCCGAGCTCGTCGCGACCGTGGTGGGCATCGAGGAGGATGCCGCGGAGATCTCGATCGGGTCCTTCGACGGCATCCCCTCGACGCTCGTCGGCGCGGAGGTCGGGACCGACGCCGGCACGCGTGCTCTGCAGAGCATCCGGGCCACCACGTCTCTGGTCGCCGGATGGCCGGGGATGCGGGTCGGCGATCCCGTGTGGCTCTTCGGCGCGGGCGAGCACGGCGAGAGCAGTGCGACGACCCTCGCTGAGCGGATCGACACCGTCGGCGAGGAGATCCTCACCCGGCTCACTCCGCGGGTCCGTCGAGTGATCGTCGACTGATCCACCGGTTAACGAAAGCGGAGCCCGTCGACAGGACGGGCTCCGAGGCGGATCAGACCGAGTGGCTCAGTCGATCAGACGAGAGGTCTCGTCGTGCCAGCTCGTTGCGATGCTGCGAAGCTTCTCTTCGTACTTGCGGCCGTGGTGAGCGCAGAAGAGCAGTTCGGAGCCGTTGACCTCGGCCGCGATGTAGGCCTGAGCGCCACAGGAATCACAGCGATCCATGGCGGTCAGGCGGAACTCGACGGCGGAGGTCTCACGTTCGGTCGTTGCGTTCATCTCGGTGCCTCCTTGAGTGTCGGGTCCGCTGGTTGGGCGTGTTCAATACAACCACGCTGCAGGCCCACCCATGCCCGGTTTGCGGCGTGTTTCGCTCAGCGCGTACGCCCGCCGTGCCCAGTGGTGGCCCGTGGGGAGTGTCGGCGGCCTCCGGGGCGGTCCCGCGAATAGACTCGGAGATTGTGACCGCCGAGTATTCCGCCCATCATCTCCAGGTGCTCGAAGGGCTCGAGGCCGTCCGCAAGCGCCCAGGCATGTACATCGGGTCGAACGGATCGCCCGGCCTGATGCACTGCCTGTGGGAGATCATCGACAACGCCGTCGACGAGGCCGTCGCTGGCAACGGCTCGAAGATCGACATCATCCTCCACGAGGACGACAGCGTCGAGGTGCATGACCGCGGTCGAGGCATCCCGGTCGACGTCGAGCCTCGCACCGGACTCACCGGTGTCGAGGTCGTCTTCACGAAGCTGCACGCCGGTGGCAAGTTCGGCGGCGGCTCGTACGCGGCATCCGGTGGTCTGCACGGTGTCGGCGCCTCCGTCGTCAACGCCCTCTCCGAGCGGCTCGACGTCGAGGTCGACCGTGGCGGCAAGACCTATGCGATGTCCTTCCACCGCGGGGAGCCGGGCATCTTCGCCGACGAGGGCGGCGAGAAGCGCCCGGACGCCGCCTTCACGCCCTTCCAGAACAAGAGCGAGCTACGGGTCGTGGGCAAGGCGCCCCGGGGTACCAGCGGCACGCGCATCCGCTACTGGGCCGACCATCAGATCTTCACGAAGGACGCCGCCTTCCAGGTCAACGAGCTCGTCACCCGCGCTCGTCAGACGGCTTTCCTCGTACCGGGGCTCGAACTGGTCATCCGCGACGAGCGGGTCACCGACGGGCCCGGCGAGGGACAGCCGAAGGAGACGTCGTACCGGTACGACGGCGGCATCTCGGAGTTCGTCGAGTACCTCGCCACCGATGCCCCGGTCACCGACACCTGGCGCATCCAGGGCGAGGGGACGTTCAAGGAGACCGTTCCGGTACTCCAGGCCGACGGGCACATGATCGCCACCGAGGTCGAGCGCGTCTGCGCCGTCGACATCGCCCTACGCTGGGGCACCGGCTACGACACCGTCACCCGCTCGTTCGTCAACATCATCGCGACGCCCAAGGGCGGCACACATCAGCAGGGCTTCGAGCAGGAGCTCCTCAAGGTGCTGCGCGCCCAGGTCGACCAGAACGCGCGTCGGCTCAAGGTCGGCGCCAACGACAAGCTCGAGAAGGACGACGTCCTCGCCGGTCTCACCGCGGTCCTTACCGTCAACGTGCCGGAGCCGCAGTTCGAGGGGCAGACCAAGGAGATCCTCGGCACGCCGGCAGCGCGTCAGATCGTGGCGCAGGTGCTGCGCAAGGATCTCGCCGCGCGGTTCAGCTCGACCAAGCGCGACGACAAGAGCCAGGTGACCCAGCTGCTCGACAAGGTCGTCGCCGAGATGAAGGCGCGCGTGTCCGCCCGCGCGCACAAGGAGACGCAGCGTCGCAAGAACGCCCTCGAGTCCTCGACGCTGCCGACGAAGCTCGTCGACTGCCGGACCAACGAGGTCGAGCGCAGCGAGCTGTTCATCGTCGAGGGCGACTCGGCGCTGGGCACGGCGAAGAACGCGCGCAACAGCGAGTTCCAAGCGCTCCTGCCGATCCGAGGCAAGATCCTGAACGTGCAGAAGGCCTCGGTCGGTGACATGCTGTCGAACGCCGAGTGCGCCTCGATCATCCAGGTGATCGGCGCCGGATCCGGACGCAGCTTCGACATCGATGCGGCCCGCTACGGCAAAATCATCCTGATGAGCGATGCCGATGTCGACGGCGCGCACATCCGCACCCTTCTGCTGACCCTGTTCTATCGCTACATGCGACCGCTCATCGAGCACGGCCGGGTGTTCGCGGCGGTCCCGCCGCTGCACAGGGTGATCGTGATGAACCCCGGCTCCAAGCCCAACGAGACGATCTACACCTACAGCGAGCAGGAGATGCACACGCTCCTCGCGAAGCTCCGCAAGGCCGGCAAGCGCTGGCATGAGCCGATCCAGCGCTACAAGGGTCTCGGCGAGATGGATGCCGAGCAGCTGGCCTCGACGACGATGGACCGCGGCGGTCGCCTGCTGCGACGCGTGCGCATGGAGGATGCCGAGGCGGCCGGCCGCGTGTTCGAGCTGCTGATGGGGAACGAGGTGGCTCCGCGCCGCGAGTTCATCATCGACTCGTCCGACCGGCTCTCCCGGGAGTCGATCGACGCCTGAGCGTCAACGCCGCGGCGACAGCACCGCGCGATAGACGTCGAGGAGCGCATCGCGATGCGTGTCCTGAGCCACCTGGCTGCGATGCGCGATCGCCGCGGCGCTCATCGCGCGGACACGCTCCGGATCATCGCGCAGGTCCTGCAGCGCCGCGGCCAGCCCCTCCGCGTCAGGAGTGCGGCTCACAAGCCCTCCGCCGGGACGCAGCACCTCTGCGAGGTCGGGGTCGGTGACGATCACGGGCAGTCCTGCGGCGATGCCCTCGAGGATGACCATCGGCTGGTTGTCGAAGTCGAGCGAGCTCGAGACCAGCACGTGCGCGCGCGACATCGCCTCGAGCACCTGCGACTGCGGCACCGCGCCGTGCACGGTCAACCGTCCGTCTGGCAGATCCTGGGCTGCCGTGGCGACACGACGCCTGGCCACACCGTCGCCGAACATCTCGGCGCGGATGCCCGGAACGCGCCCGACAGCCTCGACGAACACCGACGGCCGCTTCTCGGGGGACAGACGTCCGCACCAGATCACGCGCAGCTCATCCCCGGCTGCGGGTCGGCGCAGGGCCGGCGCGCCGACGGTCTGGAGGACGGTGTCCTCCAGACCGTTGGAGAGCACGGTGAGCGGTGTCCGCACACCCTGGGTGGTCAGCTTGTCGGCGAAGTGCTGCGAGGGCACGATGACGTGGTCGGCGTGATTGGCCTGACTCACCATGAGACGCCACATCCGGCGAGCCATCCGGGTGCGCGCATACGGGGCCGACGGGTCGAGGCGTGCTCGGTCATGGCTCATGCGGCGGCGGTGCATCGCGGCGAGCACCGCCGTCGTGACCGACGGCAACGGCAGCACGGAACGCGTGTAGACGTCGATGCGCCCGTGCATGGTCTGCACGATCGGGAGCCCCTCGGCCGTGGCCGCCTCGAACCCGGCGAGGGCGGCGAACATCTCGGTGTGCACGTGCACGACGTCGATGCGGTGTGCGCGCAGCCCCTCCCGCACCGCGGACGCCGCAGCCGACGGCGTCCAGGTGAAGGGGTACCCGTCCGGCGCGAAGCCCCGTGCGGTCGGAAGCCGGATGACGTGCGGATCGTCGCTCGGCGCGGACAGGGGCGTGAACACGAACACCTCGTGTCCTGCGTGCTCCAGAGCCTCGCGGTGGGCCTTGATCACAGTCTGCACACCACCGAGGGTCGGCAGGTAGTAGTCGGTGACCATGGCGATACGCACCCGACCACAATAGGACGGCTAGGGTGAGGGTCATGTCCGGAGCCCGTGTGCTGGTGACGGGGGCGAGCGGGTTCCTCGGCGGCTACGTCGTGCCCGAGCTGCAGCGCCACGGACACGAGGTCTACGCGGCCGGGCGCGACGCCGACGCGCTGGCCAGAGTCGCCGACCCCGAGCACCGCGTTCGCGGCGACCTCGAGGCGCTCGGGTCGCGGGAGCTCCGCGTCGATGCCGTCATCCACTGCGCCGCGCTCTCCACGCCGTGGGGGCCGTGGAAGGACTTCCGCACAGCCAACGTCGACGGCACGGCGCGGGTCGTCGACTTCGCCCGACGCAACGGTGTCCGGCGGATCGTGCATGTGTCCTCGCCGAGCGTCTACGCCGCGGCGCGCGACCGGATCGGCATCCGCGAATCCGGGGTCGATCCCCGCAATCGCCTGAACGGATACATCCGCTCGAAGATCGCCGCCGAACAGCTGCTGCGTCGCGCCCTCGACGCCGGCGACATCGAGGAGCTCGTGATCGTGCGCCCGCGGGGTCTGATCGGCGTCGGAGACCCCAGTCTCGTGCCGCGGCTGCTCGCCGTGCACGAGCGCATCGGGGTCCCCCTCTTCGGCGGCGGCGACAACCTCATCGACGTCACCGCCGTCGAGAACGTCGCATCGGCTCTGCGTCTCGCGCTCACTCATGGCGACCCGGCCGGCGGCGTGTACAACATCACGAACGGGGAGCCGCGGCCCTTCCGCGAGCTTCTGAGCACGTTGCTCGGGCTGCTGGGTGAGACGCCCCGGTTCCGTCCGCTGAACCGACGGATCGCCTGGGCGAGCGCCGGCGTGCTCGAGGGTGTGTGCACCGCGGTGCCGGGCAGGCCGGAACCGCCGCTCACCCGCTACACCCTCAGCACGATCGCCTACTCCCAGACGCTCGACATCAGCCGCGCCGTGGCGGAGCTCGGATATCGCCCCGAGGTCTCCCTGGACGACGCCCTCGCGAGGGTCGCCGCGCATCTGAGAGTGAGAGCCTGATGGGGCGCCTGCGCCACTACGCCTGCGGGCGGACGTCTCATGATCTCGCGTCGATGTTCCGTGGGGTCGGGCACGCGGTGCGGGAGTTCCCGTCCGGGGTGTTCCTGTACGAGGGCGAGGAGGGGCGACGAGTCCTCTTCGACACCGGGTACGCGACCGGCGAATGGCATACCGGATGGCGCGGCGCGATCTATCGGCGACTCCTGCCCCGGAGGTCCAGGAGTCGGACGACGTGGCGGCGCGGTTGCGCGCGGACGGCATCGACCCGGCATCCATCACCCACGTCGTGCTCTCGCACCTGCATCCGGATCACGTCGGGGGAGTGCGGAGGTTCCCGGATGCGACCTTCGTGCTCGGTGCCGGGCAGGAGCGAACCCTCCGTAGTCCCTCTCTGCGGTCGGGGGTGCTGACCGGGCTCTTCCCGAATGGTTCGGTGACGTCGATCGCGTGCTCCTCGACGACGGCGCGTTCCAGCCGGTGTCGGTGGGAGGTGCCGAGCTGCAGGCCCACGACCTCTTCGGCGACGGCTCCTATCTCGTGCTCGATCTCCCCGGCCACGCCGACGGGCATCTGGGGGCGCTCGTGGAGGATTCCGTGCTGCTGGCGGGCGACGCGGGGTGGGGACACGACCTCATCGAAGAGTCGGCACACCTCCGGGCACTGCCTCGCGCGATCCAGCACGACGCAGCGGCGTACGTCACGACGGCTCGGGTCCTCGAGCAGGTCGCCGCTGCCGGCATCCGAGTGGTCTGCAGTCACGATGCTGTCGGTGCGACGGAGCTGCTGAACTGATGGGCAGGCTTCGGATACTCCGGGAATTCACCGCGGTGCGATGGTTCCGCCCGTTGCGCACGCGGCGCGCGGTCGAGCGGCGCCAGCGGCGACTGCTGGCGGCGCACCTCCGCTTCCTGCGACGGCGTTCGCCGTACTTCCGCGATCAGCTGCGTTCACGCTCGTTCGTCGAACTCCCCTTCATGGACAAGAGCTTGATGATGGAGCGGTTCGACGAGATCAGCACGGTGGGCATCGCGAAGGAGGATGCCCTCGCCCTGGCTCTCGCCAACGAACGCGCGCGGGAGTTCGACGCCGACCTCGGCTCCCACTCCGTCGGTCTCTCGAGCGGGACCAGCGGCCACCGCGGCCTCTTCGTCGTCAGCGCCGCCGAGCGCGATGCCTGGGTAGGGACCGTGCTCGCGCGCACTCTGCCCCGCGGCGCGCTGCTCGGACACCGGATCGCCCTGTTCCTGCGCGCCGACAACACGCTGTACGAATCCGTCGGCTCGAGGGTGGTGTCGTTCCGCTACTTCGACGTCTTCGCCGACATGGCCGACAACCTCGCACGACTGCGCGACTACCGGCCCACGATCCTCGTCGCGCCGCCGTCTGTGCTCCGCCTGATCGCGCGTGCGGTGGATGCCGGCGAACTCGAGCTCAGGCCCCGGAAGGTGTACTCGGTCGCCGAGGTGCTCGAGCTCGCGGACGAGCAGCGTATCGTGCGGTCGCTGAAGCAGGACCGGCTGCACCAGCTCTACCAGTGCACCGAGGGATTCCTCGCACACACCTGCGAGCAGGGTGTGATTCACCTGAACGAGGACAACATCCTCGTCGAGCGCGAGATGCTGGATGACGTCCGGTTCACGCCCATCGTGACGGATCTCCGTCGACGCGCGCAGCCGATCGTGCGCTACCGCCTCGGTGATGTCCTGCGGGAGTGTTCCGATCCCTGCCCGTGCGGCAGTGCGCTCACGGCGATCGAGCGGATCGAGGGACGAGAGGGCGACACTCTGGTGCTCCGCGGTCAGGACGGGCGCAGCATCCCGGTCTTCGCCGACGTGATCACCCGCGCCCTGCTCTATGCCGAGGGCTTCGACGAGTACCGGATCCGCCAGATCGGCGACGCACAGCTCGAGATCGCGCTGGACCGCCTGGATGACGGCTCCGTGGGCAGCGTTCGGAGCGAGGTGCATGCGCTGCTGGACCGGCTCGGCTGCGAGCGTCCGGAGATCTCCTTCGTGGAGTATGTGAACGACGGCTCGGCCAAGTTGCGCCGCGTCGTGCAGGAATGGGGGGAGCGTCGATGGTGAGGAACTGCGAGATCGCGGGGTGGGGGACATCGCTGCCCGCGCGGACCGTCCGGTTCGGCGGCGAGATCAGGTACCGGATCGAAGACGACCGCTCGCACCTCGACATGCTCACCGAGGCATGTGAGCGCGCACTGACCCACGCGGGGATCACGGCGGACGAGGTCGATCTGGTGCTCGGCGCCTCTGCCGCGGGCGTGCAGCCCATCCCGTGCACCGCGGCGCTCGTGCTCGAGCGTCTCACCCTGACGGGTCACGCCGCCGCCTTCGACGTCAACTCGACCTGCACGAGCTTCATCACCGCACTCGATGTCGCGTCGCGGTACCTCGATGCGGGCGATCACGAAACGATCCTCGTCTTCGCCGGCGACGTGGGCAGCCGCTTCCTCAACCCCGAGCAGCGCGAGAGCTACGAGCTGTTCAGCGACGCCGGAGCGGCCGTCGTGCTCAGGCGCTCGATCGACGCCGACCGGGGCGTGATCGCCAGCGCCCAGCGCACCTGGCCCGCGTACGCGCACGACACCGAGATCAGGGGAGGCCTCTCGCGCTCGCCCGCCCAGGTCTATGCAGAGGCGGATCCGGCGGACTACCTGTTCGATATGAACGGCCGACGGGCGCTACTCGGGATGATGCGCGTGCTGCCGGAGTTCTTCGAGACGTTCCACAACTCATCCGGCGTGGCGTACGACGATGTCGCGCTATGGGTCCCGCACCAGGCCTCCGCGGCACTCGGGCCGATGCTGGACCGCCTGGGCATACCGGCCGAGCGCAGGATCGACGAAGTGTCCGCCTACGGGAACATGGTCTCCGCCTCGGTGCCGTTCATGCTCGCTCGCGCTCTCGAGAGCGGACGAGTCGGTCGAGGGGACACCGTCATCCTCTGCGGCACGGCAGCCGGCCTCACCGCGAACATCCTGGCGCTGCGGCTCTGAGCCGTCGACTCACACCAGGGTGCGGCCGATGCTGCCGATCACACCCTCGATCGGCTGACCCGAGCCATCGCGACGTGCGACGGCGTCGGGCAGCTTGCGCACGGCTCCGGTCGGATCGACGGCCTGCGCGGGGTTCGGGCCCACCCACGCCACCGTGAGGCGGTCTTCGCCTTTGAGGAACGCGTGCGCGCGGACGCCGCCGGTCGCTCGGCCCTTCGAGGGGTACTCCGCGAACGGGGTGACCTTGCCGCGGCCGGGATCCGTGCCAGGCAGGCTGCTCTCCGCTCCGGATACGGTCGCGACCACGGCATCGGCGTCGGGCGAGACTGCGCCGAAGAAGAGGACGGAGGCTCCTGCGCCGAGCTTGATGCCCGCCATGCCACCGGCGGGGGCTCCCTGCGGCCGCACTGCGGATGCCGAGAAGCGCAGCAGCTGCGCGTCCGTGGTCACGAACACGAGATCCGCGTCGTCCTGAGCGTCGGCGATGCCGACCACGGTGTCGCCGGGCTTCATGCCGATGACCTCGAGGTCGGGACGCACGGGCAGGGCTGCGGGCACGATGCGCTTCACCGTGCCCTGCGCGGTGCCCAGCGCGATCGGGGTGTCGCTGTCGAAGCGCACGAATCCGAGGATCCGCTCCCCTCGGGTGGTGATACCGAGATAGTCGCGAAGCGGAGCGCCCGCTGCCAGTTGCACGGACGAGGACGGCACGGACGGGAGGTCGACGGGGGAGAACCGCAGTACGCGGCCCTCGGTCGTCAACGCCCCGATCTCGGCGCGCACCGTCGTCTGCACGGTCGCCAGGATCGCGTCGTGCTTGCTGCGCCGAGCCGGCGTCGTGAGCTCCTGACCCTCGCCGAGGTCGACGCGCACCGCGCGACCTGTCGTGGACAGCACCAGCACGGTGGGCGCATCCGCGATCTGCAGGTCGACGGCACCCTTCGTGGCCCGGGGCTTGGGAGGTGCGGCGTTCATCAGCAGGGTGCGTCGAGGAGTGCCGTAGGCGTCGGCCACGGCATCCAGCTCCCGTGCCACCGCGGCCCGCAGCAGCACGTCGCTGCCGAGCAGTTCCCGCAGCGCGGCGATCTCGGCGAGGAGGGAGTCGCGCTCGGCCTCGAGCTCGATGCGGGAGAACTTGGTGAGCCGACGCAGGCGCAGCTCGAGGATGTACTCGGCCTGCAGCTCGCTCAGGTCGAAGACCGAGCGCAGCCGGGTGCGCGCCTGCTCCGAGTCGTCGGACGAGCGGATGACCTGGATGACCTCGTCGATGTCGAGGATCGCGATGAGCAGCCCCTCGACCAGGTGCAGTCGCTCTTCGCGACGCGCGAGCCGGAAACGGCTGCGACGGGTGATCACCTCGAGGCGGTGCGCCACATAGACGCGGAGCATCTCCTTGAGGCCGAGCGTGCGCGGCTGCCCGTCGACCAGAGCGACGTTGTTGATGCTGAAGGAGTCTTCCAGGGGCGTGAGACGGTACAGCTGCTCGAGCACGGCGTTCGGATCGAAGCCGGTCTTGATGCCGATGGCGACGCGAAGTCCGTGATTGCGGTCGGTGAGGTCGGTGACGTCGCTGATGCCCTGCAGCTTCTTCGACTGCACCGCGTCGCGGATCTTCTCGATCAGCCGCTCAGGGCCGACCATGTACGGCAGCTCGGACACGATGATGCCGGTGCGACGGGGTCCGAGCGGTTCGACCGAGACCTTACCCCGGACCTTGAGCGCTCCGCGGCCGTTCGCGTACGCGTCCTTGACGCCGTCGAGGCCCATGAGGATGCCGCCGGACGGGAAGTCGGGACCCGGGACGAACTCCATGAGGTCCTCGGTCGTCGCGTCCGGGTTCTCGAGCAGATGGGTCGCCGCGGCCACGACCTCGATCAGGTTGTGCGGCGCCATGTTGGTGGCCATGCCGACGGCGATGCCGCTGGCGCCGTTGACGAGGAGGTTCGGGAAGGCGGCCGGGAGCACGGAGGGCTGCTGGAACTGCCCGTCGTAGTTCGGGATGAAGTCGACGACGTCCTCGTCGAGATCCTCCGTCAGTGCCATCGCGGGAGAGGCCAGGCGCGCCTCGGTGTAGCGGGCGGCGGCGGGTCCGTCATCCAGCGAGCCGAAGTTGCCGTGGCCGTCGACGAGCGGCACACGCAGTGCCCAGTCCTGGGCGAGGCGCACCAGAGCGTCGTAGATCGCCGAATCGCCGTGGGGGTGCAGCTTTCCCATGACCTCGCCGACGACGCGCGCGCTCTTGACGTGTCCGCGGTCGGGCCGCAGACCCATCTCGGCCATCTGGTAGAGGATGCGCCGCTGCACCGGCTTCAGGCCGTCGCGGGCATCGGGCAGTGCGCGCGAGTAGATGACCGAGTACGCGTATTCGAGGAACGACCCCTGCATCTCGCTTTCGAGGTCGATGTCCTGGATACGCTCCGGGGCGAGCTCGGGAGGCGGGGTCTTGGGCATGGCCATCCTGAATGGTGCGAGGCTGAGGGCGTACGGGAGCCTGTGTCAGACTGGCTCGGATGTCCCTCATGCTACCGCCCGAGTCGTCTGCAGCCCGGAGCGTCGCCGGGGTGGCGGACGACATGTTCGCCGCACTCCGGGGCGAATCCGGGGTTCTGCCGCGCGCGGAGTCGGTCGTGCTGGTCCTCATCGACGGACTCGGTGCGATCAGTCTCCGCGCTCACGCCGGCCACGCGCGCGCACTCACGACCGGGATGGCGAAGAAGGATGTCGCGCATTCCGTCTTCCCCTCCACGACTGCGGCCGCGCTCACGACCCTGCTGACCGGCGTCTGGCCGGGGCAGCACGGCCTGGTCGGGTATCGGGTGCTCGACCCGTCGCGGGGGATCCTCGTCAACCAGCTCACCGGCTGGGAGGCCGAAGGGCTGGACCCCGCGACCTGGCAGGCGTCTCCCACCGTGTTCGAGCGCGCGGCAGCCGAAGGACGTCCGACGTTCGCTGTCGGGGTCGCCGCCTACGCGGGCAGTGGCTTCACGCGAGCGACTCTGCGCGGAGCGGAGTTCGTCGCCGCGCAGACGCCCGCCGAGCGGGTGGCGGCCGCGTACGACCTGGCCGAACGGCATCCGGGCTCCCTCGTGTACTGCTACCTCCCCGAAGCGGACAAGGCGGGACACCGCTACGGCGTCGACTCCGGGCACTGGGTCGCCGCACTCGAGGAGATCGACGCCGCCCTGTCGCGCCGCGTTCCCCCCGGCGTCGGGGTTCTCGTGACCTCGGACCACGGGATGGTCGACGTCCCCGCCCACCGCCAGGTCGTCCTGGAGGCGGAGCACCTCGAGGGCGTCGCCCTCGTCGGCGGCGAGCCGCGGATGCTGCACCTCTACCTGGACCCTGACGCGGATGCCGAGGCGGTGTCGTCCCGCCTGACGGCGGACCTGGACGGACTCGCGGACGTGGGCACCCGTCGGACCGCGATCGATGCAGGGCTGTTCGGTCCCGTGGTCACCTCGGCCGCCGCGTCGCGGATCGGAGATGTGCTCGTCGTCTCGCGGAACAACCACGCCGTGTACGACGGGACGGCGCACGATCAGCGTAACCGGGGGATGATCGGTCAGCACGGAGGTCTCACGCCCGAAGAGCGTCAAGTGCCCCTGCTGCGATTCGGGGTCTTCGCCCGCTGATCCGATGGCGGCGAGCGATCCTACTCGTCGGTGCGGGCTCCGAACACGATCTCGTCCCACGAGGGCATCGCGTTGCGGCGCTTGCGACGACCGCCGGTCGTCTCGTTCGACGGCTCCGGGGCGGCGGCCGTCGGATCGTCGTCCTCGTCCGAGTCGGCACTCTCGAACGCGTCGAAGAGGGCGATCGGGCTCTGCCCGGTCTCCTCGTCGACATCGTCGATAATCGGAGCGGTCTCGCGCTGGCCGCGCCGACGGCGCAGGGCCTCGAGAAGGTCGGCGGTCTCGGGGCTGGTCGTCGACGAGTCCGGTGCGCGCTTGATGGCCGCATCCTGCACCGCTGCCGTGGAACGCTCCGGTGCCGCGGGGTCTTCGATGTCGGCTTCCGGTGCCGGCACGAGCCGCGGACCGAAGGCGCCGGAGTCGAAACGGCTGTCGTCCTTGTACGGGGACGGCTGGCGCTCCGCCTCGACGGCGCGCAGCCGCGGGATGAGTCCATCCGGGAGCGAACCCTGGCGGGAGAGCTGAGTCGCGTCGGCGTTGAGCGGCGACAGTGCGCTGCGACGGGGATCGAAGCTCCACCTCGCATCGTGCTCGACCTCGTTGGCCGAGAACTCGAGCTTGATGATCCAGCCGCTCTCGTCCTTCCAGCTGGCCCAGCGCTCGGACGACGCCTCGAGCTCGGCGAGCTTGGCGCGGATGGCGGTGCCGAAGGTCGGCTGCGCGTCCGGCTCGACCTCGCTGCCGATCAGGACAGGAACGGCGAGGGCCTGACCGATGACATGCTCACGTTCGGCGAGGACGGGACCTTCGAAGCGGGCGACGTCCTCGACGGAGATGCCGAGCAGCTCTGCCACCTCCGGGGCCGTGAGCCCCGCGCGGATCTGCGCCTGGATGTCGCGGGGACTCGCGGCGAGGCGCTGGGCGGTGGGCTCGCTCTGGCGGGTGGCGCGACGGATCTCACGGTGCAGGACGTCGTCGATGGGCAGCGCGAACCGCTCGCCCGACTCGGTCGCGAGTACGAGCACTCCTGCTTCTGTGCCGACGATGGTGACGTTTTCCATGCGAATGCCCCTCTGATGGGTGTGCGTTCATGGTGTCACGCGGGGGTGCCAGGAGCCGGGAATACTCTGGGCGTGCCGTCAGTTTGGTCTGTCGCACCCACGGGCATTTGCTTATTCGTTCGTGGTCGTGCAAACTATGGCCGCCGATTACCCCGACGGCGCACCACCCACTCGCATGAAAGTGGAGATTCACCACATGGCAACCGACTACGACGCTCCCCGCAAGAGTGAAGACGACTCCGAGTCGATCGAAGCCCTCAAGGAGCGTGTGCCGGACAAGCTCTCCGGTTCCACGGGAGACGAGGACGCGGACAATCCGTCCAGCTTCGACCTCCCCGGAGCCGATCTTTCCGACCTCGAGCTCGATGTCGTCGTGCTGCCCGCGCAGCAGGACGAATTCACCTGCATGAACTGCTTCCTCGTGAAGCACCGTTCACAGCTCGATCACGAGGGCTCCTCCGGCCCCATCTGCAAGGAGTGCGCCGCCTGAGCGCACGCGAACGAGATTCCACGCGCCCCCGGCCTCACGGTCAGGGGCGCGTCGTCTTTTCCGAGCGGAGGGTCACTCAGCGCTGTGCTGCGACTCAGCGCTGTGCCGCGACGATGGCGGCGGCCAGACGATCGGGCGTCCGCGACGAGATGGTCCACGTGTCGACGGGGTCGTCCTGGTCGAGATTGGGCACGACGACGATGCCGTCGATGCCCCCGCGGATGAGATGCCAGCCGCGTGCCGGCAGCCCCGGTCCTCGCGCCTGTCGCGCCTCCTCGGCGTTCAACGCGACGGGCGCCCCGAGGTGGGAGACGTCGATGTGGGCACGGCCGGCACGGAGCACCCCGCCCTCGACGCTGACCACGGGATTGAGGACGATGAACGCGACGACGAGCAGCGCGGAGACCGCCGCTCCCACGATCAGGGCGATGGTCGATCCGACGGGGACGAAGATGAGGGACACCATGGGGCCGGCGAGGGCGACCGTCACCAGCAGCCAGAGGCTGGGCGACAGTCGCTCGCGGTAGCTGATCCGCGCGTCGGGGGCGTTGTTCTGCATTAGCCTCGTGGGGTGACTGAATCCGTTGATGTCCCCATTATCGCCTCTACGGTCCCCGGCTACGCCCACCCCGGCGATGCCGGAGCGGATCTGGTGGCTGCCGAGGCCGTGCATCTGGGCCCGGGGGAGCGCGCGCTGGTCGCGACCGGCGTGCGCATCGCGCTGCCGGACGGCTACGCGGCATTCGTGGTGCCGCGCAGCGGCCTGGCGGCGAAGCACGGCATCTCGATCGTCAACTCGCCCGGCACCGTGGATGCGGGATACCGCGGTGAGATCAAGGTGAGCCTGATCAACACCGACATCCACAGCGCGTACGATGTCGCCGTCGGCGATCGCATCGCACAGCTGATCGTGATGCCGGTCACCCGTGCCGTGTTCCTCCCCGTCGAGGAGCTGCCGGACAGCGTCCGCGGCGAAGGCGGCTTCGGGTCGACCGGCTACCAGGCAGGAACCGATTCCCGTTCGGGAGGACACACCAATGACTGACAACAACGCCACCCCCTCGAAGTCAGCACCGCTGGACCGAGCGACCCAGGGTCCGTTCGACGACTCCGAAGCCAACCCCGTCCGTCCGTACATCGACCTCGGCGGCATCAAGATCCTCCCGCGCGAGGGTCTGAATCTGCGTCTCGAGGTCGAGGAGCAGTCCAAGCGCATCGTCGCGGTCGGCCTCGACTACGCGGACTCCTCCCTGCAGGTGCAGCCGTTCGCCGCGCCGCGCTCCGGAGGTCTCTGGGACGAGACCCGCGTGCAGCTGCGCGACCAGGTGCGCACCCAGGGCGGCCGCGTCGAAGAGCGCGAGGGTCCCCTCGGCAAGGAGCTGCTCGCCGAGGTGCCGGCTACCGCGAACGAGGGATCCGAGCTCCGGCTCGCCCGTTTCGTCGGCATCGACGGACCTCGCTGGTTCCTGCGTGGTGTGATCGGCGGCGCCGCGGCATCCGATCTCGAGGCCGCGGCCCAGGTCGAGGACCTCTTCCGCTCCATCGTCGTCGTGCGCGGGGGCGCCCCGATGCCGCCGCGCGACCTGATCCCGCTGAAGATGCCGGCGACCCCCGGCTCCGCGTGAGCGCGCAGACACCGGACCCTGAGCGCGAGCAGAGCGCGTCGGAGATCCTCGGCGCGGCGCTCGGCGGTGCCGCCAGACGTGCGGGCCTCGACCCTTCCGAGAGCGCCAGCACCCAGAAGGTCGTCTGGTCGGCGATCGGCGGGTGGCGCGGCATCCTCGAGTCCGTGCTGCCGAGCCTGGCCTTCGTCGTGCTGTTCACGATCAGCCCTGAGCCCCTGGTCCTCGCCCTCGGCGTGTCGGTCGGCCTCGCTGCGCTGTTCACCATCGTCCGGCTCGTGCAGAAATCGCCGCCCTCGGCCGCGATCGGGGGGCTCGTCGCCGCGGGCGCGGCCGCGGGGCTCGCGCTGTGGACGGGACGCGGACAGGACAACTTCGTACCCGGCCTCATCACGAATGCCGCCTACGGCACGGCGATCCTCATCTCGGCGCTGATCGGCTGGTCCCTCATCGGGCTCGCGGTCGGCTTCCTGATGGGAGAGGGTACCGGCTGGCGTGCCGACCGCCGCAAGCGACGGGCCTTCTTCTGGCTCGGCATCGCGTGGGCTGCGCTCTTCTTCGCCCGACTCGCGGTGCAGCTCCCGCTGTACCTGACCGAGCAGGTGACCGCGCTCGGCACGCTGAAGCTGATCATGGGGCTGCCGCTGTTCGCGCCGCTCATCGCCGTCACCTGGCTGGTCGTGAGGGCGCTGTATCCGCGCACTCCGGCGGATGACGCACGCTCGGCGGCGTGATAGATTTATCTTGACATCAAGATAAATTGAAGGCTTCCGCCCGGAGGCTGAGCGGAGCAGACTGGTTAGGTCTGCCTTGCTAGCCGCAGGGGCTCGCTGACGAGCAAGATGGAGGCGCCTGTCGCTCCCATCCGAATAGAAGGAGACGGATTCGTGTCCACGGTGAACAGCTTCGGTGCCAAGAGCACCCTGACGGTCGGCAGCACCGACTACGAGATCTTCCGCATCGACACGGTGCCCGGTTTCGACAAGCTCCCCTTCAGCCTCAAGGTCCTCCTCGAGAACCTGCTGCGCACCGAAGACGGCGCGAACGTGACGAAGGCCCAGATCGAGGCCCTCGGCTCCTGGGATGCTGCGGCTGAGCCCAGCACTGAGATCCAGTTCACGCCCGCCCGTGTCGTCATGCAGGACTTCACCGGTGTGCCCTGCATCGTCGACCTCGCCACCATGCGCGAGGCGGTCACGGCACTCGGCGGAGACCCGAACAAGATCAACCCGCTCTCGCCCGCCGAGATGGTGATCGACCACTCGGTCATCGCCGACCTCTTCGGCTCCGAGAACGCGCTCGAGCGCAACGTCGAGATCGAGTACGAGCGCAACGGCGAGCGGTACCAGTTCCTGCGCTGGGGCCAGACGGCCTTCAGCGACTTCAAGGTCGTCCCGCCGGGAACCGGCATCGTGCACCAGGTCAACATCGAGCACCTGGCCAAGGTCATCTACGACCGTGACGTGGACGGCGTGCTGCGCGCCTACCCCGACACCTGCGTCGGCACCGACTCGCACACGACCATGGTCAACGGTCTCGGTGTGCTCGGCTGGGGCGTCGGCGGCATCGAGGCGGAGGCGGCCATGCTCGGCCAGCCCGTGTCGATGCTCATCCCGCGCGTGGTCGGGTTCAAGCTCTCGGGTGAGATCCCTGCCGGCGTCACCGCGACCGACGTGGTCCTGACCATCACCGACCTGCTGCGCAAGCACGGGGTCGTCGGCAAGTTCGTCGAGTTCTACGGCGAGGGCGTCGCATCCGTGCCGCTGGCCAACCGCGCCACGATCGGCAACATGTCGCCGGAGTTCGGCTCCACCGCCGCGATCTTCCCGATCGACGACGTCACCCTCGACTACCTGCGCCTCACCGGTCGCAGCGAAGAGGCCGTCGCACTCGTCGAGGCGTACGCGAAGGAGCAGAAGCTCTGGCACGACGCATCGCAGGAGCCCGTCTTCAGCGAGTACCTGGAGCTCGACCTCGGCACCGTCGTACCGTCGATCGCCGGCCCGAAGCGCCCGCAGGACCGCATCCTCCTCTCCGAGGCGAAGACGCAGTTCGAGCAGGACATCCTCGCCTACGCCGCACCCTCGACCTCGGACGACATGGTCGACCTCGAGTCGAAGCACTCGTTCCCCGCGTCGGACCCTGGCAACGCCCCCGGCGAGGAGGAGCCGCGTACCACCCGGCCCGTGCACATCAACAGCGGCGCACCGGCGAACGCGTCGAAGCCCGTCCCGGTGACCACACCGAGCGGCGAGCACTACATCCTCGACAACGGTGCGGTCACCCTCGCGGCGATCACCTCGTGCACCAACACCTCGAACCCGTCGGTGATGATCGCCGCCGGTCTCGTCGCCCGCAAGGCGCTCGAGAAGGGGCTCAAGCAGAAGCCGTGGGTCAAGACCACGCTCGGACCCGGATCCAAGGTCGTCACCGACTACTACGAGAAGTCCGGCCTCGACAAGGACCTCGAGGGCCTCGGGTTCTACACCGTCGGCTACGGCTGCACCATCTGCATCGGAAACTCCGGTCCGCTGATCGAAGAGGTCTCCGAGGCGATCAACTCGCACGACCTCGCCGTGACCGCTGTGCTCTCGGGCAACCGCAACTTCGAGGGCCGCATCAGCCCCGACGTGAAGATGAACTACCTCGCCAGCCCGCCGCTCGTGATCGCCTACGCGCTGGCCGGATCGATGCACTTCGACTTCGAGAACGACGCGCTCGGCAAGGGATCCGACGGCAACGACGTGTTCCTCAAGGACATCTGGCCGACGCCGGACGAGGTGCAGGAGATCGTCGACTCGTCGATCTCGCGTGAGCAGTTCATCAAGCAGTACGCGACCGTCTTCGACGGCGACGAGCGCTGGCGCAGCCTGCCCACCCCGGACGACGACATCTTCCAGTGGGACGAGAACTCGACCTACGTGCGCAAGGCGCCGTACTTCGACGGCATGACGATGGAGCTCACGCCGGTGCGCGACATCGAGGGTGCCCGCGTGATGGCGACTCTCGGCGACTCGGTCACGACCGACCACATCTCGCCGGCCGGAAACATCAAGCCGGGTACGCCCGCCGCTCAGTACCTCACCGAGCACGGTGTGGACCGCAAGGACTTCAACTCCTTCGGCTCACGTCGTGGCAACCACGAGGTGATGATCCGCGGCACCTTCGCGAACATCCGTCTGAAGAACCTGATGGTCTCGGCCGTCAACGACGGTCAGGTCGTCGAGGGTGGATACACCCGCGACTTCACGCAGCCCGGCGGCCCGCAGTCGTACATCTACGACGCGAGCATGAACTACCAGGAGCAGGGCACGCCCCTCGTCATCTTCGGTGGCAAGGAGTACGGTTCCGGCTCCTCCCGCGACTGGGCGGCCAAGGGCACGAGCCTGCTGGGCGTCAAGGCGGTCATCACCGAGAGCTTCGAGCGCATCCACCGCTCGAACCTGATCGGCATGGGCGTCGTCCCGCTGCAGTTCCCCGCCGGTCAGAGCTGGGAGTCGCTCGGACTCGACGGCACCGAGATCGTCTCGATCTCGGGACTCGAGGAGCTCAACAACGGCGTGACCCCGAAGACGGTCCGCGTCACGGCCACCCCGAGCGACGAGTCGCCCGAGGGCAAGCAGGTCGTGGAGTTCGACGCGGTCGTCCGCATCGACACCCCCGGTGAGGCGGACTACTACCGCAACGGCGGCATCCTGCAGTACGTGCTGCGCTCGCTGGTCTGATCACCCGCGTACAGAGGGCCCGGTTCTTCGGAACCGGGCCCTCTGTCGTGTGCCGGGACTGCTGTCAAGGGGAGCGGCGTTCTCCGAGCTTTCCCGGATGCCCGGGGTAGGATCGAGCAGGCGTTCGAACCGGAATCGGATGCCGCAAACGGTGCCTATGAGGAGGTGCAGATGCCCATTCTTCCGAGCATCTCAGGACCCCGTGACCTCGACTCCCTGTCTGAGGATCAGCTCGTCGAACTCGCTGAGGAGATCCGTGAGTTCCTCGTCGAGAACGTCTCGCGCACCGGCGGTCACCTCGGCCCGAACCTGGGCGTCGTCGAGCTCACGATCGCCCTGCACCGGGTGTTCTCCTCGCCGGACGATCCGTTCATCTTCGACACCGGGCATCAGTCGTACGTGCACAAGCTGCTGACGGGGCGTCAGGACTTCTCGTCCCTGCGGGTCCGCGGCGGCCTGGCCGGCTATCCGCAGCGTTCCGAGAGCGCTCACGACGTGGTCGAGTCCTCGCACGCGTCGAGCTCTCTCAGCTGGGCGGACGGCGTCTCGCGAGCCCTCACCGCGACCGGTCGCGCCGACCGCCACGTGGTCGCCGTCGTCGGAGACGGTGCGCTGACCGGCGGGATGACGTGGGAAGCCCTCAACAACATCTCCGACGACAACGACCGCAACCTCGTGGTCGTCGTGAACGACAACGGACGCTCCTACGCTCCCACCATCGGCGGGATGTCCCGATTCCTGAACCGCGTGCGCACGGCTGCTGCCTACAAAGAGCTCCACCACAAGTCAGACCGGCTCTTCCGAGCCTTCGGTCCGGTCGGTCGGGCGGTCTTCCGCGGTGTCCGCGGCGGTACGCACGGATTCCTCTCGCGCTTCACGAACAACGAGGCGCTGTATTCCAATCTCGACATCAAGTACCTCGGGCCGGTCGACGGGCATGATCTGCCCGCGCTCCTGGAGACGCTGGAGCTGGCGAAGTCGTACGGAGCCCCGGTCATCGTCCACGCGATCACCGAGAAGGGACGCGGCTATCAGCCCGCCCGCGACGATGTCGCGGATCAGTTCCATGCCGTCGGACGCATCGACCCGACGACGGGTGAGACCCTGTCGTCCGGGGGGACCGGATGGACGGATGTCTTCTCCGACGCGCTCGTGGCCGTGGGGGAGCGACGGGACGACGTCATCGCGATGACGGCTGCGATGCTGCGACCCACCGGTCTCGCGCCCTTCGCCGAGAGATTCCCCGACCGCGTCTACGACGTGGGCATCGCCGAGCAGCACGCCGTCGCCTCGGCGGCCGGGCTCGCCTTCGGCGGACTCCACCCCGTCGTGGCGGTGTACGCGACCTTCATGGGTCGCGCCTTCGATCAGGTGCTGATGGACGTCGCGCTGCATCGTGCCGGCGTCACCTTCGTGCTGGATCGCGCGGGTGTCACGGGCCCCGACGGCCCGAGTCACCACGGCATGTGGGATCTGGCGATGCTCCAGATCGTGCCGCACATCCGCATCGCGGCACCTCGAGACGGCGTGCGCCTGACCGAGGCGCTCAATGAGGCGGTGCTCGTCGACGACGCGCCCACCGTCATCCGCTTCCCCAAGGGCGATGTGGCTTCGGAGCTTCCTGCGGTCGAGCGGCTGCACGACGGCGTGGACGTGCTCGCACGGGGCGAGTCCGAAGACGTGCTGCTCGTCGCCATCGGACCCTTCGCTGCGCTGGCGATGGACGTGGCCGAACGGCTGCGCGCGCAGGGGATCGGGGCGACCGTCATCGATCCACGGTGGGCGATTCCCGTCCAGCCGTCGGTCGTGAGCATGGCGGCGCGCCACCGGCTCGTGATCACCCTCGAAGACGGCATCCGCGTCGGCGGCATCGGCACGCGCGTGCGCCAGGTGCTGCGCGAGGCCGGTATCGACACGGCCGTCGACGAGCTGGGACTGCCCGACGAGTTCATCGATCACGCCTCTCGCGATCAGATCCTCGCGGATGCGGGGCTCACCGCCTCGAAGATCGCGCAGGACGTCGTCGCGCAGGTGCTGGGGACCAGGATTCCGGTCGCCCGTCACGCGGGCGAGACCGGCACCATCGATCTGCCCCTGCACGAGCGGCGCTGACGGCGCTGGGCGCCCGAGGGGTCATCCCAGGGGCAACCGCTCACCGGATCGGTGAGGCTCCGTCGGCGAGCGCATCCTCCGTCGCGGCATCGTGATCGATGGGCCCCCGGCGGCCGCGGCGGCGCGGGAGGAGTCCGGCGTCTCGGCGGAGTGCGCGTCGCGCGGTCAACCACCAGCCGAGGGGCACGGCGAGCGTCACCGCGATCGCGGGCATGCCGAATGTCAGCGCTCCGGCGGGGGAGAGGAACCACGAGGCGTCCGGCCCGCCGAGAGTCGCCAGATAGGCGTACCCCAGGCCGGCACCGATCAGCGTGTAGCACAGCAGGTGGATCGCGATCGGCCGCACCCGGCGCAGCACGGAGGCCAGCGGCCACACGACGAGGAGCGCGAACGGCAGCAGCAGCAGCGCGACGATGCCGGCCACGACCATGACCACGAGCACCATCCCGACCAAGGATCCGACTGCAGCGAGATCGAACCCTGAAGAGCCGGGGATCGTGACGATCGCCGCGACGAGGAGACCTGCGGGGAGCAGCGCGAGGAACAGCACCCAGGTCGTGAGTGCCCCAGCGAGCAGCTCGTCGCGCGTGAAGGCCATCGGATGCTCCGGAGTGCGCACCGACGACTCCGGCGTCGTCATGCGCGCACCTCCGTGATCAGGGTGAGCAGCTCTCTCGTGGCGTGGTGCAGACCGGGGACCCTGACGAACGGCAGTGCGACGGCGAGCAGACGCATCCCGGCGGCGAGCAGCTCTCGCGTCTTCCGCTGCTCCGCAGAGTTGTCATAGGTCCAGCGGAGGACGAGAGCGAGGTGGATGACGAGCAGCGCCTCGGGGAGCAGGGTGGCGACATCGGCGGGCAGACGGTGCTGAGCGCCGTCGACCGCATCGCGGAACAGGGAGACCGTCAGGTCGCGCGCGGGCGTCGAATCGGCGGAGAGCGGGTTGATGGGGGAGTCGGGCGCGATCATCGCCGCGAGGAATCCCGGCGCGACGCTGCGATAGGCGGCGAGGGTCTCCAGCCCCGCTTCGAAGACGATCCGCAGCCGGCCGACGAGCGAGCGCTCAGAGTCGAGACGGCTGCGTGCTGTCACCTCGTGCTCGCGCTGCACCCGTTCGTACAGCGCCTGGACGAGATGATCCTTCGATGGGAAGTAGTAGTACGCGTTGCTGACGGAGACCCCGGCCTGATCGGCGATACGCCGCATCGTGGACTCCGCGTATCCCCGCGTCATGAACGAGTCGATCGCCGCAGCGCTGATGCGAGCGCGGGTCCGCTCGCTCTTACTCCCCGATGACCCAGTTTCGAACATGTTCAAAAACTAGCACAGAGGTGTGCTCTGGCATCGAGAGCAGGTCTGTCAGTTGAGTGCGTGCAGCGCTGCGGCGACCTCCGCGCCCCGATCCGAGTCACGCAGCGCGGCGGAGAGCAGGTAGCCGTCGGTGAGCGCATCGCCGGTGACCATGACGCGCACGAGCTCCACACCGCACGCACGACGCACCTCGTCGGCGCTGGCGGCGATGACCCGCGTGCTGATCTCGTCGTTGTGCGGCAGCTCGGCACCGTCGAGTCCGCGGATCACATCTCGCAGTGCCGCGCCGACGATGTTCGAGGCGCGCTCCTTGACGTTCACGACGTCGAGCTCGAACACACGCAAGTCACGGCCCGTGGGTATCGGGCGCCATTCGAACGACGCATGGACGCGATGCTGATGACCTCCCGCGCCCGTCATCTCCCTGGCCGGCAGGTCCGTCGCCCTGCATCGGACGTCGATCAGCTTGTACCAGTAGAAAAGCGGGAAGGCGCCGTGGGAGCCGGGGTCGAGGACGACCACCTCGCCGACCGCGCCGCCCCGGGAGGTGGGACGACGCTGGGGGCGATTGCGGATGATCGGCTTCCCGTTGCGGGTGCGGATCGCCGCCCACCCCTCATCCACCGTCACGATGAAGATCTTCAGAAGCGCCGGTACCACCAGCAGGATCGTCAGGATCGCGGTGCCGGTCTTGAAGAGACCGGACATCCCCTTGCCGCCGAGCATCGAGAGGAGCATGTCCATGACACCCACTGTGCACGGTGCGGCGGGGCGATCGCGCCGCCGAAGCTCCGCGCGCGACGGTGTTCATGCGCTGTTCCGCGCGCGTTCGCCGTCGTGCCGTGCAGCGGATACGCACGGGGAGCCGCAGGCTCGGCGGCGTCAGTCGAGTGTGTCGAGCGCCTCGCGCAGCAGGGCATCGACGCGGGGCGCGGCGGCGTCCCTGTCCGAGCGGACCAGTCCGATCCGGGTGCGCCGATCCAGAACGTCATCGACGGTCATCGCGCCCTCGGCGCGCACCATGAACTCGACCTGGGCGCGTGAGATGGATTCGTCACGCTGGTCGGTCTTCGGGGGTGCGGTGTCGGTCAGTCGCACCGACGACGTCCGACTCGCCGGCGCGCTCAGGCCCCGGACTGTCGAGGCGAGGTCCACAGCATCCTCCGCCATCCGCCGGTAGGTGGTGAGCTTGCCGCCGAGGACGGTCACGAAACCCTCGTCAGCCGCGGCCACGAGGTGTCGTCTCGAGATGTCGGCCGTGGCCTGCGCCCCGGTGTCGACCAGCGGTCGCAGTCCCGCGAACGCCCCGCGCACCTGCTCGCGGCGGACCGGTTCCGCCAGCACTCTGCCGAGGGTCGAGAGCAGGAATGCGATCTCACTCTCTGTCGGGTCCGCGACGCGCGGCACGGGTCCCGGCGCCTCTTCGTCGGTGAGACCGACGATCACCCTCCCGTCCTGCTGCGGCAGAGCGAAGACGTACCGGCTGATCGACCCCTTGTGAGGGATCGTGAGAGCTGCGGTCGGATGCCCCAGTGCCGCCCCGTCCAGCACGATGTGGGTGCCGCGACTCGGACGCACCGTGATCGAGGGGTCGAGACCGCCCGCCCAGACTCCGGTCGCATTGATCACGCTCCGTGCGCGTATCTCGAATCGCTCTCCCGTCAGAGCGTCCTCGGCCGTCGCCCCGTCGGCTCGGAGCGCGAGCGCGCGCACGCGGGTGAGGATCCGCGCGCCGTGGCTCGCCGCGGTGCGCGCCACGGTCACGACCAGGCGGGCGTCGTCCACCAGCTGGCCGTCGTACGAGAGCATCCCGCCGCGCAGGCCTCCGGCCTCGAGCGCCGGTACGAGCCGGCGGGCGGTGCGGGCCGACACCGGATGCGGAGCGGGCAAGGTCCTTCGCGGCGTGCCGGCCCTGAGCCGGAGCAGATCGCCCATCGTCATGCCGGCGACGCCGGCGGCTCGCTGTCGTGCCGATACCGACGGGCTGAAGGGCAGGAGCTGCCCCAGCGGTCTGATCAGATGCGGCGCGATGACGGTCATCAGCAGATGACGCTCACGCGCGCTCTCCTCGGCGGTGGCGACGTCGCCCGTCGCGAGGTAGCGGAGTCCGCCGTGCACGAGCTTCGAGCTGAACCTGCTCGTGCCGAAGGCCAGGTCCTCTGCTTCGATCAGGGTGACCCGAAGGCCGCGCGAAGCCGCATCGAGTGCGGTGCCGACTCCGGTGATGCCTCCGCCGACCACGAGGACGTCTGCGGTGTCGGAGCCCGACCTCCTCAGCTCGATCGCCCGACGCGCGACGTTGAGGTCGGGGGAGTCCGTGGTCATGGTCGCAGCAGCCCGTCCAGCGCCGCCCGCAGCTCGCGCTCCCAGGCGGTCTCGGAGAGGAGGTCGGACACGGTTCCGTGCGAGAGGACCGCGGATTGGGCGATGAGCAGGAGCATCACCGCGATCTCGTCCGGCTCACCGCGGCGCACCGTTCCACTCTGCTGAGCTGCGGCGATCGCCGTGGCGAGCCACTGCAGGATCAACCGCTGACTCGAGCCGACGCGCTGCAGGGTGTATCGCGTGAAGACCTCGGGTTCGTCCTCGAGCAGTCGCCCGTACACGTCGTCGGCGCGGAAGAGCGCGGAGAAGCGGAGCACATCGTCGACGAGGGTGTCACGGCTCTCGGGCGGCACGGGGAAGTGCGCGAGCACTGCGGTGACGCGCCGGAGCAGCGCGGCGCGCACCACGTCGTCGGCGTCGCTCCAGCTGCGGTAGATCGTCGGTCTACTGTGGCCCGCCCGTCGGGCGAGTTCGGCGATCGTCACATCGTGCACACCCCTGCGGCCGATGAGATCGTCGGCGGCGTCGAGGATGCGCGACTGCGTGGCATCCCACCGCGGAGCTTCCGGCGACAGCGGGTCCGTGCGTGCTTGACGTTCTTCCATGATCTGTCACACTGTAACGCATGGGCGAGGAGAACGGCAGAGCTGCCGGACCGACCGAGATGCGGTGGAACGGGTGGGGCGACCCGGCACGAGAGAAGCCGCTTCCGCGCGCCGTGCGCGTGCTCCTCCCGATGCTGCTCGGTCGCATCCGCCGCCCGGAGGATCCCGTGGAACTGCACGAGGTGCGGGTCGACCCCACCGCGCTGGATGTCGAGGATCTGAGCGCGCTGGGTGCCGTCGTCGGCGTCGAGCACGTGGACGTCACCCCGGAGGCCCGGATCCGGCACTCCGGCGGTCGCTCGACCCCTGATCTGCTCCGCACGCGACTGCGCGACCAATCCGTGCCGGATGCCGTCGTGTCGCCGGGAAGCCATGACCAGGTCGCGGCAGTCCTGCGCCTCGCCGCCTCTCGGCAGATCGCGGTGATCCCCTACGGCGGGGGAACGAGCGTCGTCGGAGCACTCACTCCGGAGCGCGGCGAGCATCGGGCCGTCGTCAGTCTCGATCTGCGACGCCTGTCGGGGCTCATCCGTATCGATGAGATCAGCGCGGAGGCTGTGCTGGCAGCCGGGACGACGGGTCCGGATGCCGAGGCCCTGCTCACCGCACACGGGTACGAGCTCGGCCACTATCCGCAGAGCTTCCGCTACGCCACCATCGGCGGGTTCGCCGCCGCTCGGTCGTCAGGCCAGAACTCCGCCGGTCACGGGCGTTTCGACGCGATGGTGACCGGCATCCGCGTCGCGACCCCCACCGGCGATCTCGAGCTCGGCAGGGCACCGGGTTCTGCCGCGGGCCCCGACCTCGTCCGGGTGTTCCTCGGCTCCGAGGGCATCTTCGGGGTCATCACGGAAGTACGGGTGCGGATCCATCCTGTGCCGCGCGATCGGCTGGTCGAATCGTGGACGTTCCCCGACTTCGCGAGCGGCGTCGACGGACTGCGACGGGTCGCACAGCACGGCGGCGGCCCCACCGTCGTGCGACTCTCCGACGAGGCCGAGACGGCCGTCAGCCTCGCGCAGGTCGGCAGGATCGGCAAGGCGTTCGCCAAGGGCGCCGGCGTCGTCACCGTGTATGAGGGGGACGGCATCCCCGAGAGGAGGGCGCGCACCGCAGCGCTGATCGCGGCCGCCGGGGGAACACCCTCGGGCGAGAGCGCGGCGGAGGAGTGGGTCGACGGCCGCTTCGACGGCCCCTATCTCCGTGACGCGCTGCTGGATGCCGGGGTGTTCTGCGAGACGCTCGAGACCGCCACGACGTGGTCGAATCTGCTGGCGCTCCGCACGGCCGTCACCACCGCGCTGAGCGCCGGGTTCGCGCATGCCGGCGCCAGGTCGCACGTGCTCTGCCACGTCTCGCACATCTATCCGACAGGCGCGTCGCTGTACTTCACGGTGCTCGCCGGCATCCGCTCCGACCCCCTGGGGGTGTGGGATCAGGTCAAGGCGCGAGCCAACGACGCGATCCTCGCTGCGGGCGGCACGATCAGCCACCACCACGGAGTCGGACGCGATCACGTGCCGTGGCTCGCGCAGGAGATCGGGGACACCGGCATGCGCATCCTCGGCGCGATCAAACGCGAGCTGGACCCTGCGGGGATTCTCAACCCCGGCGCCCTGATCCCGTCGGAACGGCGGTCCTGAGGTGTCGCAGCACATCGCGGTGCTGACGAATCCCTTCGCCGGAAAGGGGCGAGGCGAGCGCGAGGCCGAGGCGGCGATCGCCCATCTCCGCGCTCGCGGTGCCGCGCATCGCGTGTATGTGGGGGAGTCGTCCGCCACGAGCCTCCTGCTCGCCGCCGAGGCACTCGCCGAGCAGCCGCGAGTGCTGGTCGTCGTCGGCGGAGATGGCACGCTGTCCGGCATCCTCGACCTCGTCTGCGCGGCTGCGGTGCCGGTGGTGCTCGTCCCTGCGGGCACAGGCAACGACCTCGCCAGGGCCCTCGGCCTGCCACGTCGCGATCCGGTCGCCGCCGTCGAACTCGCGCTCACGGGAGTGCCGCGGGCGATCGACGTCGGCGAGATCCGTACCGCGGAGCGCAGCTCGTCGTTCCTGACCATCGCGGCGCTCGGATTCGATGCGAAGGTGAGCGACCGCACGAACAGACTGCAGTGGCCGCACGGCGTGCTGCGCTACTACCTCGCGCTGTTGATCGAGTTGTTCCGGCTGCGCCCCATGGACTTCGTCGTATCCGTCGACGGCGGAGCCGCGCTGCAGTCGCCTGGCACTCTCGTCGCCGTGGGCAACACTGAGAGCTATGGCGGGGGGATGCCGCTGTGCAGGGGCGCGGAGCCGGACGACGGACTTCTCGACGTCGTGCATGTGCGGCCGCTGACGAGGGCCAGGCTCCTCCGACTGTTCCCGCTCCTGCTCCGCGGCACGCACCTGACCCGTCGGGAGGTCACCCATCGCGAGGTGACCTCGGTCACGGTCAGCGCTCCGGGACTCGTGGTCTACGCCGACGGTGAGCGCCTCGGCGAGGACGAATGCACGATCGGGGTGCGGCCGGCCGCTCTCACCGTGCTCGTGCCGGCGGATCCGGCCGGTCGATGAGGAAGACGGAGGCGGCCGGCCGGGAGGCGGAGTTCGACGAGGACGTCGTGATCGTCGGCTCCGGCTTCGGCGGTTCGGTGGCGGCGCTGCGGCTGGTCGAGAAGGGCTACCGGGTGCGCGTGTATGAGGCGGGGCGACGCTTCGAGGATGCGGACTTCGCACGGACGAACTGGAACGTGCGCCGGTACCTCTGGGCGCCGGGCATCGGCTGCTACGGCATCCAGCGCATCCATCGCCTGCCGCACGTGATGATCCTCGCGGGTGCGGGGGTCGGCGGCGGATCGCTCAACTACGCGAACACGCTCTATCAGCCGGGCGCGGCCTTCTTCACGGATCCGCAGTGGCGGGAGATCGCGGATTGGGAGAGCGAACTCGCGCCGCACTACGCGACAGCCAAGCGCATGCTGGGCGTCGTGGAGACGTACCCGCACACGGGCCCCGTCGAGCGCATCATGGCGGGTGCCGCCGAGGACCTCGGCGTCGGCGACACATTCCGGCGCGCGCCGGTGGGCGTGTGGTTCGGCCGACCGGGCGAACGCGTCGCCGACCCGTTCTTCGGCGGAGAGGGCCCGGAGCGCACCGGCTGCACCCTGTGCGGCAACTGCATGGTCGGATGCCGGGTCGGCGCCAAGAACACCCTCATGAAGAACTACCTGCCGCTCGCCGAGAGACGCGGCGCGGTCATCGAGGCGCTGCGCACGGTCACGGAGGTGCGGGAGCTGCCCGAGGGCGGCTTCGCCGTCACCACGCAGCGCAGCGGCGCGTGGATCCGGCACGGGCGGCATACCGTCCATGCCCGCCAGGTCGTGCTCGCAGCAGGCACCTGGGGCACCCAGCAGCTGCTGCATCGGATGCGACGAGACGGCGCGCTTCCTCGGGTCTCCTCGGCGATCGGTCGCCTGACACGGACCAACTCCGAGGCGCTCGACGGCGCCGTCGCCACCCGGGTCCCCGCGTCTCTGGAGCTTGCTCGAGGCGTCGCGATCACGACCTCGTTCCATGTCGATGAGCGCACGCACGTCGAGAACGTGCGCTACGGACCCGGTTCGAATCTGATGGGCGCGCTCGCGTCGATCCTCGTCCCCGGAGACTCGGGAATCGCGGTCCGGCTTCTCAGACTGGTCGCACGAGCGGTGCGGGCGCCGGTGCGACAGCTCCGGCTCGGATCGCTGCGGCGATGGAGCGAGCGCGGGATCATCGCCCTGGTCATGCAGACCGAGGACAACTCCCTCACGCTGTCACTGCGTCGGCGATGGGGTCGGACGGTGATGACGAGCGCGCAGGGCCACGGAGGACCCAATCCGTCGCACCTGCCGCAGGCCCACCGTGCCGCGGAAGCGATCGCGGCCCGGATGCAGCAGGAGAGCGGCGTGCCCGCCGAGGCCAGGGGGTCGTGGCCCGAGGTCTTCGGCATCCCGCTGACCGCGCACTTCCTGGGCGGCGCCGTGATCTCCGACTCGCCCGACACGGGAGTCGTCGATCGCTACCACCGGGTCTGGGGACACCCGGGGCTGCACGTGGTCGATGGAGCTGCCGTCCCCGCGAACCCCGGCGTGAACCCGTCGCTGACGATCACGGCGCTCGCGGAGAGGGCCATGTCGTATTGGCCCCGGTCCGGCGAGGTCGATCCGCGCCCCGCGCCCTGAGCACGCAGAAGGGGGCCGCGCCGAGCGCGACCCCCTCCATGCTGTGGATCAGCGGCTCTCGATGCCGCGGATCTGCGGGGTGTGGAAGTCTCCGCCGAATGCGCGCTGCGAGGCACCTTCGCGATCGAGGTACGGCGAGGCGCCGCCGTCGATGAACGGCCAGCCGGCGCCGAGGATGAGGCAGAGGTCGATGTCCTCGACCTCTGGCACCACGCCCTCGTCGAGCATCAGCTTGATCTCGCTCGCGAGACCGTCCTGCACGCGCTGCAGGATCGTCGCCGCGGATGCGGGATTCTTGCCGACGGCGGGCTTGAGGAGCTTCTCGGCCTGCTTGGTCCAGCCGGTCACCCGTCCGCCCTTGTCCTTCTCGACGACCGCATCGAGCTCAGCGAGAGCGTGGAAGTTCTCGTTGGCGTAGAACCGGTCGGAGAACGCGGTCGCCATGGTGTCCTGCACGTGGGCGGCGACCTTCCAGCCGACGAGGTCGATGAGCTGGAACGGCCCCATCGGCAACCCGAGGGGAGCGAAGGCCTTCTCGACGTCGGCGATCGGTGTGCCCTCGTAGACCGCACGAGCGGCTTCTCCCATGACCTTGGCGAGGAGGCGGTTGACGACGAAGCCGGGGGCGTCGGCGGTCAGCACCGCGTTCTTGCCCAGATTCTTCGCCACAACGAAGGCCGTCGACAGCGCGGCCTCGGAGGTCACGGGCGTCTTGACGATCTCGATGAGAGGCATCACGGCGACAGGGTTGAAGAAGTGGAACCCGACGAGGCGCTCGGGGTGAGCGAGCTTCGCGCCGATCTCCTCGACCGACAGCGACGAGGTGTTCGTCGCGAGGATCGCGTCCTCGGCGATGATCTTCTCGATCTCGCCGAACACCTGCTGCTTGACGCCGACCTCCTCGAACACGGCCTCGATGACGAAGTCGCAGTCCGCGTAGAGGCTCTTGTCGGTGGTGCCGGTCACGAGCGCACGGAGCTTGTTGGCGGAGTCCGCGTCGAGGCGGCCCTTCGCCTCGAGCTTGCCGATCTCCTCGTGGATGTAGGCCACTCCCTTGTCGACGCGCGCCTGATCCAGATCCGTGATCAGGACCGGCACCTGGAGCTTGCGCACGAACAGGAGGGCGAACTGGCTGGCCATGAGGCCCGCACCGATGATGCCGACCTTCGTGACCTTCTTGGCCAGCTGCTTGTCCGGCGCGCCGACGGGGCGCTTCGCGCGCTTCTGCACCAGGTCGAACGCGTACATGGATGCGGCGAACTGGTCGCCGGTGACGAGATCCGCGAGCGCTTCGTCCTCACGGGCGAAGCCCTCCGCCTTCGTACCGCTCTTGGCCTTGTCGAGCAGCTCGAGCGCCGCGTACGGCGACTTCGGAACGGTGCCGATCTTCGACTCGAGCATGCCGCGCGCCATCTTGACGGCGATCGGCCACTTGGTGAGCCGCTCCATCTTGCCCGGCTCGTTGCGGCGCTCGACCTTCTTGCCGCCGAGTACTGCATCGGCCCAGGCGAGCGAGTTCTCGAGGTAGTTCGCGGCCGGGAAGATCGCGTCGACGATCCCGAGATCGAACGCCTGCTGCGGCTTCAGCATCCTGTTCTGCTTGAGCGGATTGGAGATGACGACCTCGAGCGCGTTCTCGATGCCGATGAGGTTCGGCAGCAGGTACGCGCCACCCCAACCGGGGATGATGCCCAGGAAGACCTCGGGCAGCGCGATCGCGGCCGCGGAGGAGTCGACCGTGCGGTAGCTGGAGTTCAGGGCGATCTCCAGCCCGCCGCCGAGGGCGAGTCCGTTCACGAAGGCGAACGAGGGGACACCCAGCTCGCCGAGCTTGCCGAGCACCTTGTGTCCGAGTTGGGCGATGAGGCGGGCGTTGTCGCGCGAGCCGACCTTGCTGATGTCGGACAGGTCGGCACCGGCGGCGAGGATGTACTGCTTGCCGGTGATGCCCACCGCCTGGATCTCCCCGGCGGCGGCGCGGCTGGCGAGAGCGTCGAGCGTCTCGCCGAGCGCGGTGAGCGTCGCGGGTCCCAGCGTGTTGGGGCGGGTGTGATCGCGTCCGTTGTCGAGCGTGATCAGGGCGAGCACCTTGCCGGAGGCGAGGCGGATGTCACGGACCGGCGAGTGCGTGATCACCTCGCCCTCGGTCAGCGCCTGGATGGGGGAGAAGTCGACGTTCGCGTACTGTTCGGAGACCGAGTGTGCCATCGGGACTACTTCCTCTTCTTGCCGTCGAAGTGCGGGTTCTCCCAGATGACGGAACCGCCCTGGCCGAGACCGACGCACATCGCCGTCAGGCCGTAGCGCACGTCGGGACGCTCCGCGAACTGGGCCGCGAGCTGGATCATCAGACGGACTCCGGATGCCGCGAGCGGGTGCCCGAGGGCGATCGCGCCGCCCCACTGGTTGACCCGGGGGTCGTCATCCGCGATGCCGAAGTGATCGAGCAGCGAGATCACCTGGATCGCGAACGCCTCGTTCAACTCGAACAGGCCGATGTCGTCGATCGTGAGTCCGGCCTTCTTCAGTGCCTTCTCGGTCGAGGGGATCGGGCCGATGCCCATGATCTCGGGCTGCACGCCGGCGAAGGCGAACGACACCATGCGCATCTTCGGGGCCAGGCCGAACTCCTTGACGGCACCGCCGCCGGCGAGGAGTGACATCGTGGCGCCGTCGGTGAGCGGCGACGACGTGCCGGCGGTCACGCGACCGTGTGGACGGAACGGCGTCTTGAGGGCTGCGAGGTCCTCCATCGTCGTCTGAGGGCGTCGGCCCTCGTCCTCGGTGGCGAGACCCCAGGCCCCGTCAGCGCCCTTGGTCGCGACGGAGACGAGGTCCGGCTGGATCTTGCCGGCGTCGTAGGCCGCCTGCACCTTGTGCTGGCTGAGCATGCCGAACCGGTCGGAGCGCTCCTTGGTCAGGTGCGGGAACCGGTCGAAGATGCGCTCAGCCGTGACGCCCATGTTGAGAGCGCCGGGGTCGACCATGCGCTCCGCGACGAACCGGGGGTTCGGGTCGGCGTTGCCGCCGATCGGGTGGTGTCCCATGTGCTCGACGCCGCCCGCGAGGGCGAAGTCGTACATGCCGACGCCGATCGAGGCTCCCATGGTCGTCACGCTGGTCATCGCGCCGGCGCACATGCGCTCGACGGCGAGGCCGGGGACGGTCTGGGGGAGTCCGGCGAGGATCGCCACGGAACGTCCGAGTGTGAGTCCCTGATCGCCAGTCTGGCTCGTTGCCGCGATCGCGACATCGTCGATGCGATCAGCCGGCACGGCGGCGTTCCGCTCCATCAGGCCGATGGTCGCCTTCACGGCGAGGTCATCTGCGCGGGTGTTCCAGTACATGCCCTTTTCGCCGGCGCGCCCGAAGGGGGTGCGCACTCCATCGACGAAGAAGACGTCCGAGATCTCGGCCACTCTGCCTCCAAGTTTGTGCGGTGGCCTCAGTCTATGGAGGCCCCGAAACGGGGAGGAATCGGTTGGATCGAACCTACGAAGCCGCTGCGGGCGCTTCGTCGGGCGTTTGCGCGGCCTCTACAAAGGCCTCCGCGATCTTCTGTGCAGTCTGTGCAATCTGCCAGGGGCGGGCACCGAGCGTCGCAAGCGCTTCGCCGATCGCTTCGGGGGTCGTGCCGGGGACATCCCAGGCCACGCGGCGCAGGTGATCGGGGGTCAGGAGGTTCTCGGTCGGCATCCCGAGCTCTTCGGCCGTCGCCTCGATCAGAGGGCGTGCGGCCTTCAGTCGGGCATCCGCCTCCGGGTTGCGATCCGACCAGGCGCGCGGCGGCGGCAGCGCGTCGCTGGGGACCCGCTCGCGCGGGAGCTCCTCGGTCGTCCGTCCGTCGACCATCGCCTGCCACCAGCGGTCGAGCTGGGTGCGGCTCGCGCGGCCCTGGAACTCCTTGATGCCCGCCAGCGCCTGTTTGCTCTGCGGGTTCGCCAGCACGGCGGCGATCAGCGACCGGTCGGGGACGAGTCGGCCGGGGGAGACGTCCTGGTCCTGGGCGTAGGCCTCGCGCGCCTGCCACAGCGACCGTGCGACCGCGAGGTTGCGGGCACCCCGCACCTGGTGGAGTCCGCTGAGCCGACGCCACGGATCTTCCCGCGGGGGCTTGGGAAGTCGGGTCAGAGTCGCGGCGAATTCCTCGGCCGCGAACTCGGTCTTGCCCTGCTCCTCGAGCTCCGCCTCCAGCACCTCGTACACATCGATGAGATGCAGCACATCCAGTGCCGCGTACTCGAGCCAGGCCGCGGGCAGCGGACGGGTCGACCAGTCCGCTGCGGAGTGCTCCTTCTTCAGTGTGATGCCGAGGGCGTTCTCGACGACAGCCGCGAGACCGACGCGCTCGTGACCCAGCAGACGCGAGGCGAGCTCGGTGTCGAAGATCGACGGCGGCAGGAGGTCGAGCTCGCGCAGCGATGGGAGATCCTGGCTCGCGGCATGGAAGATCCACTGCACGTCGCCGATCGCCGCCTGCAGCGGACTGAAGTCGCCCAGCGCGGGAGGATCGAAGAGGAAAACACCGGCATCGCGACGGAAGACCTGCACGAGGTAGGCGCGCTGCGAGTAGCGGAATCCGGATGCCCGCTCGACGTCGACGGCCACAGGACCCGTGCCCGCAGCGAGTGCGGCGCACGCCGCATGGAACTCCGATACGTCGGAGATCACGGAGTATTCAGTCACGTGCTGCCTTTCGCGCGCCGATCACGGCGATGCCCTCGGAACCGGGCGGAAGACCCGCCAGCATTCCGACCAGCTCGACCCATGCTTCGACGTGCGGTCGGAACGGGCCCTCTGGAGTCCAGGACGCCCTCAATTCTATCTGCGCACCGTCGCCCTCGTCGGCGAGGCCGCCGAACCCCTTGGACAGGGTCTTGGTCGACGTGCCGGATGCGGAATGGTAGACGGCGTCCCCGGACTCGAGGGCATCCACCAGCCACGACCAGGTGACGTCGGCGAGCAGCGGGTCTGTGCCGATCTCGGTCTCCAGAGGAGCCTGCGCGAAGATCACGATCCGCCAGTCCCCGTCCCAGGCCGCGGGGCCCTCGGGGTCGTGGAGCAGGACGAAGCGGCCGGTGCCGTACGCGGACTCGCCCTCGTCGTCCGGGCGGACGTCCGCGGCCAGCGCGAGGGCGTGCGGGGCGAGGCCCTGCGGAGTGGGGATCTCGCGGATCGTGATGTCCGAGCGGAACGTGAGATCACGGAGCTCGGCCACTGCGGCGTCGAAGAGGGTCCCGGCATCGGGGTGTGCGGTCACGGCAACAGGCTAGAGTCAGGAAGCGATGAAGAGTCTCAGGCACGCCGTTGCGCTTCTTGTCCCTGCACTGATCGCGCTCGGGACCGCGATGGCCCTGCTCGTTTTCAGCGTCGCCCGCCGGGTGGTCATCCCCGCCAGACGCCCCGCCGACACCGAGATCCTCGCGGTCGACACCGGCGCCCAGACGATCGAGCTCACGCGCACCCCCGACACGGAGCTCCCAGGCCGGTACGGGCTGTTCACTTCCGGCACGCACGGCTACGTGAAGCTCGGGGCCGTGCTCGGCGCCGATGCCACCACGGTGCGCCGCAAGCTGCTCACCCAGATCGAGCCGGGCTCGCAGGTCGACCGCAGCGCCGCGTTCAGCGGCTGGTACTACTCCACCCCGAGCGAGCTGCACCTGCCGTGGGAGAACGTGCTGATCGGGTCACCGGCCGGTCCATGCCCTGCGTGGCTCTTCTCGGCGGAGTCGACCACCTGGGTGATCCAGATCCACGGCAGAGGAGTGACGCGCGCCGAGTGCCTGCGTGCGGTGCCCGTGCTGCACGCGGCCGGATTCCCGAACCTCGTGGTCTCGTACAGGAACGACGGCGAGGCACCGCGCAGTCGCAGCGGCGCCTACGCGCTCGGGGCGCACGAGTGGCGTGACGTGGATGCTGCCATCTCGTTCGCCCGCCGCCGGGGCGCAGAGCGTGTGATCCTGATGGGATGGTCGATGGGCGGCGCCGTCGCGCTGCAGACAGCGGTGAACTCGGGCAACCGCGATCGCATCGCCGGTCTGATCCTCGAGTCGCCGGTCGTGGACTGGCGCTCTGTACTGCGCTTCCAGGCGCGCGAGGCGGGGATGCACGCTCCGCTGCCCGACCTGGCGATGAGTGCGCTCTCGCTTCCGCTCACGGCGCGGCTCAGCGGCGCGGACGGGGCGATCCCGTTCGACAGCCTCGACATGGTGGCCCGCGCCGACGAGCTGAGCGTTCCGATCCTGATCCTGCACAGTGACGATGACGGGTTCGTGCCTGCAGACGCCTCCCACGCTCTGCAGGCGGCTCGCCCCGACCTCGTGACGATGCCGGCGTTCTCGGTCGCACGCCACACCAAGCTCTGGAACTACGACGAGGCGGGCTGGAGCGCCGCGATCACCGACTGGCTCGCGGAGCAGGGGCTCAGCGCTTCTGCCTGACCTGCTTCTTGGCGCGCATCAGCATTCCCGTCATCCCGCCGATGCGCAGCGGAGACACGGCCTTCGTGAGCCCGATCGACTGCGGGTAGTCGTCGGGGATGGCCAGCACCTCGTCGGGTGTGAGCCCCGTGATGCCCTGCACCAGGATGCTCGCGAATCCACGCGTCGTCGGAGCCTCCGGCGGCGCGGTGGCATGCATCGTGACGACGCCGTCGTTCACCTCGACGTAGATGTAGACGGGGGACTGGCACTCGGCGACCCGCTCGCACATCTCGGGGTGGCTCGCCACCTCCTCCGACACCTCAGGTAGCTCGTCCGAGAACTCGAGGAGCAGCAGCAGGCGCTCGGCCTCCGGGGTCTCCAGGAAGGCGTCGCGGATCTCGGCGAGAGTGTCAGGAACGTCGCTCGTGCTCATCCCCGACATTCTTCCACGATCAGAGGGAACCGGGCTCCGCTCCGGTGACGATGGGAACGCGCACGGCGCTGCCCCACTCCGTCCACGATCCGTCGTAGTTGCGCACGTCGTCGAAGCCGAGCAGGTGCTTGAGCACGAACCACGTGTGGCTCGATCGCTCACCGATCCGGCAGTACGCCACAACGGGGTCGCCGTCCTTCAGACCGGCGCCGTCGCGGTAGATGGCGTCGAGCTCCGCGCGGGGGCGGAAGCCGCCATCCTCGGCCACGGCCTTCGCCCACGGAACGCTCTGCGCGGTCGGGATGTGGCCGGCGCGGAGCGTGCCCTCCTCCGGGTAGGCGGGCGCGGTGGTGCGCTCACCGCTGTACTCCTCGGGGGAGCGCACATCGATCAGAGGGCTGCCGATGTGAGCGAGCACGTCGTCCTTGTAGGCGCGGATCACCGAGTCGTCGCGTTCGACGATCGGGTAGTCCGTGGGCGTGACGGTCGGGGCCTCGCGGGTGATCTCGCGGCCCTCGGCGATCCAGCGGTCGCGCCCTCCGTCGAGCAGGCGCACGTCCTCGTGGCCGAACAGCGAGAAGACCCACAGTGCATAGGCGGCCCACCAGTTGTTCTTGTCGCCGTAGATCACCACGGTGTCATCCCGCGAGATGCCCTTGCTGCTCAGCAGCTTCGCGAATCCCTCGCCGTCGACGTAGTCGCGCACGACCGGGTCGTTGAGCTCGGTGTGCCAGTCCACCTTGACCGCACCGGGGATGTGGCCGGTCTCGTACAGCAGCACGTCCTCGTCGGACTCGACGACCACCAGGCCCGGCGTTCCGAGACGCTCGGCGAGCCATTCGGTGCTCACGAGACGGCCGGGTTCGGCGTACTCGGCGAACTTGGACGAAGTGGTGTCGAACTCGATGGCCACAGGGATCTCCTCAGACGGTGAGCGGCGATTGTGCAGGGCATGACGGCGTAATGTGGAGCCGATACTTCGACGATAGATCCACGCCGTGCGCGCTGCACCCGATTCGTAAGACTTCGACACAGGTGCGCACCCGACACAGGACCGTGATGACCGACACGCCCAGCCGCACGGGCATCGTGCACCTGACCGATCGCCAACCCACCGTCACCGGCCCCGAGATGCTGGCCAGCCTCACGCCGCCGCCGCAGTTCGACGGGGCGACCTTCGAGAGCTACCGAGCCGACTCCTCGTACCCCTCGCAGGAGGAGGCGAAGGAGACGCTGACGCGGTTCGCCGGTCGCGGTGGCGGCCCGATCAAGCGTGGCGGGTTCTTCAGCCGCGCGAAGAAGGAGCCGGAGATCAAGCCCGGCGTGTACCTCGACGGCGGATTCGGTGTCGGCAAGACGCACCTGCTCGCGTCGATCTATCACGCGATGCCGGCCCGCCGGAAGTACTTCGGGTCGTTCATCGAGTACACCGCTCTGGTCGGAGCCCTCGGCTACAAGAACACGGTGGACCTGCTCAAGGGGGCGGACCTGCTGTGCATCGACGAGTTCGAGCTCGACGATCCGGGCGACACGATGGTGATGACCCGGCTGATCGGTGAACTCGTGCCGACCGGCACGAGACTCGCCGCGACGTCGAACACCCCGCCCAACGCGCTCGGAGAAGGTCGCTTCGCTGCACAGGACTTCCTTCGTGAGATCCATGCGATGTCAGACAGCTTCCAGACGATCCGCATCGACGGGGTCGACTTCCGTCAGCGTGCGCTGGACGGGCACGCGGTCGTCAGCGATGCGGACGAGTACGCGCAGACCGTGCAGCGGGGCGGCGAAGCAGGGATCGCATCCGACGACTCGTTCGTCGACGTGATCCGGCACCTCGCCCGGGTGCATCCGTCGCGCTATCTCCGGGTGATCGAAGGACTCGACCTCGTCGGTCTGCGCGATGTCCAGGTGCTGACCGATCAGTCGGAGGCGCTGCGCTTCGTCGCGTTCGTCGACCGTGTCTACGATGCGCAGATCCCGATCGTCGCCACGGGTGTGAGCCTCGACCAGGTGTTCGCGCAGGAGATGCTCGGCGGCGGATACCGCAAGAAGTACCTGCGTGCTATCTCCAGACTCAATGCACTTACACACGCGGAGCGCAGTGTCGCGTAACGCGATGTTCACATGCGGGGCGCGGCTGTAACGCCACCGCAACAAACTTCACGCATTCCGGAAATCGGGCCTCGTCACACTGAAGCTCTCAGTTTCCCGAATTGTGAGGTTTGACTATGGATGCTCCAGGCAACATCTCCTGGGCGATCACCGCGACCGCCCTCGTTCTGCTCATGACGCCCGGCGTCGCCTTCTTCTACGGCGGTCTCGTCAAGGCCAAGAGCGTCGTCAGCATGATGATGATGAGCTTCGGCTCGATCGGTCTCGTCGCCGTTCTCTGGATCCTCTTCGGATTCTCGATGAGCGCGGTGGACAGCCCGACAGCCTTCGCCGGCAACCCCTTCGCCGACTTCGGCCTCTCGAACCTCGCCGCCGGTGAGGACTCGAACGTGGCCCTGCTCGGAGTCGCGTACGGCGCGACGTTCGCGATCATCACGGTCGCGCTGATCTCCGGAGCGATCGCCGACCGCGCGAAGTTCGGCAGCTGGCTGATCTTCGCCGGCGTATTCGCCACGGTCGGCTACTTCCCGGTCGCCGCATGGGTCTGGGGCGGCGGATGGATCATGAATCTCGGCACCACCCTCTTCGGTGAGGACAGCGGAATCGGCGTCATCGACTACGCCGGTGGTACCGCGGTGCACATCAACGCCGGTGCCGCGGCACTGGCCCTCGCGATCGTCCTGGGCAAGCGAATCGGCTTCCAGAAGGGCATCCTCAAGCCGCACAACGTCCCGCTGACCCTTCTCGGCGCAGCGCTGCTGTGGTTCGGCTGGTTCGGCTTCAACGCCGGAGCCGAGTGGCTCGCGGAGGACATGGGCGGCGTCGGACTCATCGGCCTCAACACGCTCGGCGCCACCGCTGCGGCGATCCTCGGCTGGATCCTCATCGAGCGCATCAAGGACGGCAAGGCGACGTCCGTCGGAGCAGCCTCGGGAGCCGTCGCCGGTCTCGTCGCGATCACCCCGGCCTGCGCCAACCTCACGCCCGGCTGGTCGCTGCTGCTCGGTGCTGTCGCCGGTATCGTCTGCGCACTCGCGGTCGAGATGAAGTTCCGTCTCGGCTTCGACGACTCGCTCGACGTCGTCGGCATTCACCTTGTGGGCGGACTCATCGGAACGCTGTACCTCGGCCTCTTCGCGACCGGCACCGGTGTCTTCGTCGGCGGCGACCTGCGTCAGCTGGCCGTGCAGGCCATCGCCGCACTCGGTGTGCTGATCTACTCGTTCGTCATCGCGTTCATCATCGGCTTCGCGATCGAGAAGACGATCGGGTTCCGCATCACGAGTGAAGACGAGATCGCCGGCGTCGACCAGGTCGTCCACGGCGAGGAGGGCTACGCACTCGCAGATGCGTGACCTGCCGTTAGGGTGACCGTGTGAGCACAAGCAACGGCATCCTGGCAAGACTCGCGGAGATCCTTCTCACCGCACTGGGATCGGACCGGGCGTCCAGGACGAGCAATCGTCCCGGACGCCCGGTCTCGCGTGTACGGACCTCCGGTGACGCGCGTCCGGATGCGGCAGAGTCCGCGCGGGGACAGCGTTCGGGGACGGGCACTGTGCGGGTCGACCCTGATGCGATCGACGACCTGCGCATCGACTACGCGCCCGACAGGGACGGTGCTCCCGATGCCGGAGAGATCGTCTGGACCTGGGTGCCGTACGAGGAGAACGACGGCAGGGGCAAGGATCGTCCTGTCCTCGTGATCGGGCGTGAATCTCGAGACCGGGTGTACGCGGTGCGGATGACCAGCAGACCGCACGACGGCGATCGCGACTACCTCACGATCGGCACGGGCGACTGGGATTCGCAGGGACGCGAGTCCTGGGTCGACATCGAGCAGCTCTACAGCGTGCACGAGAGCGGACTGCGCCGCGAGGCCGCCGTGCTTGATCACTCTCGCTACGGGCGCGTCGCGGCCGCGCTCTCCGCCCGCTACGGCTGGGCGAGCGTCTGAGTCTGCCGGGCTCGGCGTGAGGTTCGCGTCGAGCGGCGCGGCAGTCGGGTGAGCGCCCAGACGCCCGCTCCAGAGACGAGCAGCGCGGCGAGCAGGCCGACGACATGCGCGACGAGCGAGAGCGCGCCGCGCTCGGGGAGCAGGAAGCCGTAGGGCACCCATCCGTCCGTGACGCCGCGGATCAGGACGACGAACAGCCACAGCGCGGGGTAGGGGAGCACCATCCAGAGCTGCCGCCACGGAAGCCGCGTGCGATCGGGCGCGAACACCCAGTCGATCACGAGCAGTGCAGGGAAGAGCGTGTGGAGCGCGAGACTCACCCATGCGGGCGCACTGCCTGTCCCCGGGACCAGGACGTTGTAGACGACGCCGACGATGATCATGCAGGACACCGAGACGGCGCGAACGGTGGTCAGCACCGGCGACACCGCACCGCCGCGCAGGGCGAGGACACCGGCACCGATGAGGGCGGCGGCGGTGAGCAGACTCGTCAGGTTGGTGAAGTAGCCGAAGTAGTCGAAGAGGCTGGCGCCGCGGGCGGGGATGCCGATGGAATACGTGTACGAGAGGATGCCGATCACTGCCGCGCCCGCCACGATGCGCGCCGCCGCGATCGATGGCGGTGCAGGTGAGGTGTGCGTCATCCCCTCAGGCTAAGTGGACCCGACGGGCAATCCGTTTCGCGCGGCGCTGCGAACCAACTGTGAGTCGCAGTAAGCGGCACCACCAAGGAGGAATCATGCGCTTCATCCCGACCAAGGTCCACGGCATCCTCGACTACGTCGTCGGAGCGGCCCTCATCGTCGCCCCGTGGCTCTTCGGCTTCGTCGGCGTCGGCGGGCCCGCCGTCATCATCCCGATCGTCCTGGGTGTGGGCCTCATCGTCTACAGCCTGTTCACCAAGTACGAGTGGGGCCCCTTCGGATTCATCCCGATGCCCGTGCACCTCGTGTTCGACATCGTCGCCAGCCTGTTCCTCGCTCTGTCGCCGTGGATCTTCGGATTCTCGACGGAGGCGCCGAACGTCTGGGTGCCGCACGTGGTCGTCGGTGTGGCCGTGATCGTCGTGGTCCTGTTCTCGCAGCCGCAGCCTGCACAGGTCAAGGCCACCGCCCGCGCCTGAACGAGCCGGACAGCTGACCCTGAAGCCCCGCACGGAAGTCGGTCCCGTGCGGGGCTTCAGTGCTGCCGGGCTTCTACGGTCTGCGGGCTTCAGCTCTGGAGGGCGAAGCTGACCCACCGCGCGTAGAGCTGCCACGGATCGCCGGCGGCCCGAAGCCCGGCGACGTGCCTGGTCAGCTCCGGGGTGAGAGTGAACCATTCGCCGCCCTCGCGAATGGCGGCGAACTCGCGGTGCCGGGCCTGCTCGACCTCGCGTCCGCCGCGTTCGAAGGCCAGCAGCTCCTCGTGTCGGATGCTGGTGAGGCGCTGGCGTGGGCGGCGGCTCGTGCCGATCTTGATCCGTCGGTCGTAGCGGATGTAGTACACCACCTCGATCACGGGCCGCGGAAGATCGGGATCGGGGGAGTCGCCGTAGCGCCACCCGCACCAGCTGCAGACGAGCGCGGTCGCCACCCGCTCGCCGCGCAGTCGCCCGCACAGGCTGCACGGGCTGGGAAGCGGGATGCTCATCACCGTTCGCACGCTACCGTGGGCCCCCGACATCGGAACTCGCCGCGTCGACGTGTGAGTCCGCGGCACCCAATTGCACCACGTCACGTGGTGATCGCCCGAGGCGTGACGCTGCACTCGAGGCGTACCGCTGCACCGCCCGGTCCGGTGCGGGGTCAAGAACGCACCGCTAGAGGCTGTTTCCGGTGCGAAAGTGACCCCGCTGGCGGCGAACGGTGCGAAGCCCGCGTGAGGTGGGGATCCACGCCCGGATACGGAAAAACCCCCGGGGAGACCGGGGGTTGTGTGGTGGGCGATACCGGACTCGAACCGATGACCTCTTCCGTGTGAAGGAAGCGCGCTACCAACTGCGCCAATCGCCCATACCCGTGGGGTACGTCAACCGATACTACCCGACGGTCGGAGCCCGAGATGACCATCCCGGCGGACACGCGCGAGAATCGCTTCCGGTTTGGACAGTCGCCGATCATCGGCTAATGTTTCATAAGTGCCCGGGGCAACAACCGGGGATAACGCGGATGTAGCGCAGTTGGTAGCGCACAACCTTGCCAAGGTTGGGGTCGCGAGTTCGAGTCTCGTCATCCGCTCAAGTGCAGGGGCCTTCTTCGGAGGGCCTTCCGCACGTGGGGTCAATCCACACGGTGGCGTGGCCGAGCGGCTAGGCACCGGCCTGCAAAGCCGTTTACACGGGTTCGAATCCCGTCGCCACCTCTCAGAACTGAATAGCCCACATGGGCGCGATTGGCGCAGCGGTAGCGCGCTTCCCTGACACGGAAGAGGTCACTGGTTCGATCCCAGTATCGCGCACAGAGAAACCCCCGGTTCTCCGGGGGTTTTTTGTTGCCCGTGCCACGGTGCGCATGTGTCGAGCGTGACGCTCCGCCTCGATACCCCGCGACCGCGTGGCCGACGCTGGCACGCCCGGTGCGGATCGGTGGTCATCTCGGAGAGTGTGGTCCGGGCGGCATCCACCGTTTCTCATCCGTCACATCCGCACCATTGTCATCACCTGTGAGTTCACCTAGGGTGATATGACGGTGTACCGGGGAGGGACCCCGTACTAGGGGGTCTTTTACCGATGGTCCGGGGGAGTGGTAGGCGCGTTTGGCGTCGCTCTGCGGTCGCGATGACGACGGCTGTCGCCGTGATCGTCGCCGGCCTGACCCTCGGCGCTCCGCAGGCTGCTGAAGCGGCCGTCGTCCAGTGGGGCACGAACTCCGGCACGGCACCGAACTACCAGGCCAACGTCAACGGCGACTTCATCATGGCCGGCAACGGTGTGCTCGCCTGCACGGCGACGACGGCGACGACGAACGGCACCTGCGCGGATCTGCACGCGGCGTCCAGCACGAACGCGCAGAACGTCAATGACAACTTCGTCATGACGCAGACGAACGCCGTCTCCGGCTTCACGAACAACTCGAGCAGCGCGACGATCACGGTCCCCGCCGGAGCGACGGTCGTGAAGGCCTTCCTGACCTGGAGCGCCAACACCGGCGTGTACACCGGCGACACGCGACGGCTGTGCGCCCAGTACTCCGCCGCCCGCGGCGTCGCGACGATGCCGGCGGGAAGCGCTACCGGGTACACCTCTCGCGCCGTCCAGCTCAAGGTCGCCGGCGCGGCGGTCGTGAGCGTCGCCCCGCAGAGCATGCTCGTCGACCCTGCATCCCAGGCGACAGCGCTCTACTACTCCGGCAGCGCGGACGTGACCTCGGCCTTCGCCGGCGTACCCACCGGGTCTGCGGTCACCGTCTCAGCGGGCAACATCTGGACGCCGACCGGTGCCGGCTGCTACGCGGGCTGGTCGCTGAACGTCGTCTACGACTACGGCACATTCATCCCGGACAACCCAGCCTCCGTGCCGCACAACATCATCTACTACGAGGGCCACGTGCGTCAGGGTGCCAACGACCCCGACCTCACCGTCGCGTTCAACGGATTCACTGCGGTCGCCGCCGGCACCCGCGCAGGCTTCACGCTCTTCGAGGGCGATAGGAACATCACCGGCGACACGGCCGAGTACTCGCGAGGAGGGTCGACTCCCTACACCGAGATCGCGAACGCCGCGGGCGCGACCGACAACGTCGGCATCTCGCGCGCGGTGGGCTCCGTCCGATACGCAGGGACGGCGGGGACAGCGTTCACCAACCAGAGCGTCGACGTCGCGACGGTGGGTCTCACGAACGTGGTCGCCGGCGACACGACCGTGAACCTCCGACTGGGCACGTCGGGAGACTCCTATCTGCTGCGCAACGCCATGCTCTCGGTGCCGACCGCCGGCCTGCAGATCGTGAAGAGCTTCGACGGGACGGCAGACACGCAGTCGCGGACCTCCGGCGAACTCGCGACCTTCACGATCCGCATCACGAACACGGGCGCGGGAACCCTGCGCAACATCGTCATCACGGACGATCAGACGAATTGCGCGCGCAACCTCGGCGCCATCACGCTGGCACCGCTGCAGACGACGACCTTCACCTGTACGGCGACAGCGCCGTCCGCCTCGGGCTACGTATCGACCGCCGAGGCGACGGGCCGCACGGTGGTGGGGGACTTCCTCGCGCAGGACAGTGACAGCACGACGGTGCTGCTCAGCGCGATCAGCCTCAGCAAGACCAGTGCACTCGCACCCGGTGGAACCGGCCGCGCCGGCGACGTCGTCATCTACACCTTCACCGTGACGAACACGGGCCAGTCGACGCTGACGGACATCGTGCTGACCGATCCGCTCCCGGGACTCTCCGCGATCACCTTCGGCGCCTGGCCCGGCCCCGTCGGCACGCTGACCCCCGGCCAGTCGGTCACCGCGACGGCGAACTACACGCTCAAGCAGAGCGATGTGGATGCAGGGTCGGTCGCGAACACGGCGTCGGTCAGTGCTCGGGACGACGACGGAGGCATCCGCCCGTCCGGTTCCGCGAACCGCGTCACCCCCATCGCCTCCGCCGGGGCACTCACGGTCAGCAAGACCGGCTCGCTCGCGGGTGGGACGACGGGCCGGGTGGGCGACCGGATCAACTACACCTTCACTGTGCGCAATACCGGGAACGTGACCCTCGAGAACGCGTCGCTCGTCGACCCGCTGCCGGGACTCTCGCCACCGGTCATCACCTGGCCCACGACCACGGCCGGTGTGATCCCGGTCGGCCAGACCGCCACAGCCACCGCCTTCTACACGATCACCCAGGCGGATGTGGATGCAGGAAGCGTCCGCAACACCGCCAGCGCCACCGCTCGAACCCCCAACGGGACAACCGTCTCCGGAACCTCTTCGCAGGTCACCGTCCCCACCATCGCCTCGGCCCCCGCACTCACGACGACGAAGTCGGGAGCATTCACCCAGGGCACGGGCGGCGTGGGCAGCACGATCACCTACAGCTTCACGGTGCGGAACTCGGGTAACACGACTCTCACGAACGTCGCCATCACCGATCCTCTCGCCGGACTCTCCGCTCTGACGTACTCGTGGCCCGGAACCGCAGGCACCCTCGCCCCGTCGCAGTCGGTGACGGCCACCGCCACGTACACGGTGACGCAGGCCGACGTCGACGCCGGGTCCGTGCGCAACATCGCCACCGGCACCGCCCGCACCCCCGCAGGCGCGACCCTGACCGTTCCGAGCAGCCAGTCCGTCGTGGCCACCGCGACCTCGGCGCCGTCGGTGAGTCTGACGAAGACCGGTGCGCTCGCGCCCGGCAGCACCGGCCGGGCCGGCGACGTCGTCACCTACTCGTTCCGCCTCGCCAACACCGGAAACGTCACCCTCACGGACGCCGTGATCGCCGACCCGCTCGCCGGACTCTCGGCGCTGACGTACTCGTGGCCGGGGACCGCCGGCACACTCGCGCCAGGGCAGGCGGTCACCGCCACCGCGACGTACACGCTGAAGCAGTCGGATGTGGATGCCGGAGCGGTGGCGAACACGGCCACCGCATCCGCCCTGCCGCCCAGCGGCGCGCGCGTCACCCAGACGCGCTCGTCCACCCTGCCGGTCGCTCCGGCGGGGGCGCTCACCGTGCTCAAGTCCGGATCCGTCACCGCGGGCACCGGCGGGGTCGGCAGCACCGTCACCTACACGTTCTCGGCGACGAACAACGGCAACGTGACCCTGACGCAGGTCGGGATCGCGGACCCGCTGGCCGGCCTTTCGGCGATCACCTACACGTGGCCAGGCACCGCGGGCACGCTGGCACCTGGCCAGACCGTGCAGGGCCGCGCGACCTACACGGTGCGTCAGGCTGACGTCGACGCCGGCGCCGTCACCAACACCGCGACGGCCGCGGCGCGCACGCCGGGTGGTGCCTCGGTCACCGGAACCTCGCCGACGACGCGGGTGAACACCACTGCTGCAGCGCCCGCCAGCACCACCACCAAGACGGCCGTCGCGTCGGGATCCGCCGCAGTCGGCGACGTCATCACCTACACGGTGCGGACCACCAACACCGGCAACGTCACGCTGACCGACGTCGCGATCGCCGACACGCTGCCGGGTCTGTCCGCGTTCACCTACACCTGGCCGGGCACGGCCGGACGCCTCGCTCCGGGGCAGTCCGTCACCGCGGCCGCGACGTACACGATCAAACAGGCCGACGTGAATGCCGGATCCGTGCGCAACGTCGCCTCATCCACCGCCGTATACGGCACGACACCGGTCACGAGCACCTCCGGTGCCGTCACCACCAGCACCGTCGCGGCATCGGCGAGCATCGTCACGACCAAGGCGGGTGCGCTGCAGAGCGGATCCTCGGGGCGCGCCGGCGACACGATCATCTGGTCGCTGACGCTGCGCAACGCCGGGAACGTCACGCTGACGGGCGTCTCGGTGACCGATTCGGTGCCCGGCGTCTCCGCACCCGCCTACGGGACGTGGCCGAGCGGCACCACAGGCGTGCTGCAACCGGGGCAGACCGTCACTGCGACCGCGACGTCCGTGATCTCGCAGACCGATGTGAACTCGGGCGCAGTCAGCAACACCGCCACCGGCAGCGGCACGCCGCCCACCGGCGCCGCCGTCACCAGCACGGCACCCGCGACCGTGTCCCTCGCCTCGGCCCCGGGACTGACGCTCACGAAGACGGGATCGGTCACCTCCGGGAACGGCTCCGTCGGCAGCACCATCACCTATTCGTTCTCGGCCCGCAACACCGGCAACGTGACTCTCACGGGCGTCGCGATCGCCGATCCGCATGCCGGACTCTCGGCGCTGACGTACTCGTGGCCGGGGACCGCCGGCACACTCGAGCCGAACCAGACGGTGACCGCGACTGCGACGTACACGGTGCGCCAGTCGGACGTGGATGCCGGATCCGCAAGGAACACGGCGAGCGTCAGCGGCACACCGCCGACGGGGGCGGCGATCACCGCATCCTCTGCCGAGGTGACGGTCGCGACCGTCGCGGCCGCACCCGGTATCGCGATCACGAAGAACGCGACCGGCGGCGGCGGCGGAGTCGGCAGCGTCGTGACGTACACCTTCCGTGCCGTCAACACCGGCAACGTCACGCTCACCGGGGTCGGCATCGCTGATCCCCTCGCCGGTCTCGCGCCGCTGGAATACCAGTGGCCAGGAGCCACCGGCACGCTCGCACCCGGGCAGGCCGTGGTCGCGACCGCCGCCTACACGGTGACGCAGGCCGACGTGAACGCCGGTGTCATCACCAACACCGCCACCGCGAGCGGCGCGGGCGGCGGGACGACCGTCTCCGCATCCTCGGGTGTCGTCTCCACCCCGACGGCGGCGATCGCCCCGGCTCTCGCTGTGACGAAGACCGGGACGCTCTCGGGCACGGGTGCCGCCGGCGATACCATCACCTACGACTTCACCGTGCGGAACTCCGGGAACGTCACTCTGACCGGCGTCTCGCTCGTCGACCCGCTGATCGGCCCCGCAGCGGTCTCGCTGAGCGGCTGGCCGGGTGCGGCCGGGACGCTCCAGCCGGGGCAGACCGTCTCGGGATCCGCGACCTACACCGTGAAGCAGTCGGACGTGGACGCCGGTGCCGTCGCGAACACGGCGACGGCGACCGGTACGCCGCCTCGCGGAGCTGCCGTGAGCGCCACCGCACCCTCCACCGTGCGCATCGCCGCCGTGCCCTCGATCTCGATCGTGAAGAGCGGCTCGATCACGAGTGGATCGGGTGACGTCGGCAGCACCGTCACCTTCGCCTTCACGATCCGCAACTCGGGCAACGTCACGCTCGGCGGGATCGCGCTCACCGAACCCTTGCTGGTCTCAGCAGCCCCGTGATCACGTGGCCGGGGTCGCCGAACAGCCTCGCTCCGGGACAGACCGCCACGGCGACCGCCACCTACACGGTGCGTCAGGCCGACGTCGACGCCGGATCGGTGCGCAACACCGCCGCGGTCAGCGGCCGCCCGCCGACCGGCGCGGTCGTGAGCGCCACCTCGGTCGAAGCGGTCGTTCCCACGAGTGCGGCGGCGCCAGGACTGACCGTGGTCAAGACCGCGGACACCGCGGCGGGCACGCGGGCCGGTGACGTCGTCTCGTACACGATCCGCGCGACGAACAGCGGGAACCAGACGCTCACGGGCGTCACCGTGACCGACCCGCTCGCCGGACTCTCCGCTCTCGCGATCACCTGGCCGGCGACGACCGGGGTGCTGGCTCCAGGCCAGACCGCGATCGCCAGGGGCACGTATGTGATCACCCAGGCGGATGTGAACACCGGCTCGATCCGCAACACGGCGTCGGCCGGAGCGACAGCGCCCGGAGGGGTGCCCGTCACCGCGTCGTCGGCCGAGCTCGTCACGCCCACCGTCACCGCCGCGCCGCGCGTGACGCTAGACAAGACCGCCAGCCTGGCCCCGGGCGCCACCGGGCGAGCAGGCGATCTGGTCACCTACAGCTTCACGGTGCGCAACGCCGGAAACGTCACGCTGACGGGCGTGGGCATCACCGATGCGCTGCCCGGGTTGTCGGCCATCACCTATGCGGGCTGGCCGGGTGCCACAGGCACCCTGCAGCCGGGCCAGAGCGTCACGGCCAGTGCGACACGCGCTCTGACGCAGTCGGACGTGGATGCCGGGTCCGTCGCGAACACGGCTCGGGCGACCGCCACGCCGCCCACCGGCGACGCCGTGATCGCCGATGCCCCCGCGACCCTCCCGCTGGCCGCCGGGCCGCTGCTCACCCTCGGGAAGAGCGCCGCCTACACTTCGGGCACCGGCGCCGTCGGCAGCGTCATCACGTACACCTTCACCGCGCGCAACACGGGAAACGTCACCCTCACGGGGGTGACCGTCACCGACCCGCACGCCGGGCTCAGCCCCATCTCGCTCGCGTGGCCGGGTACCGCCGGCACTCTCGCGCCGGGCGCGCAGGTCGTCGGCACGGCCACCTACACCGTCACCCAGGCGGATGTGGATGCCGGAATCGTGCGCAACAGCGCCCGTGTATCGGGCACGCCGCCCTCGGGTCCCGCCATCGGCGCGGATTCCCCGACCGTGACGCTCGCGACAGTGGCCGCCGGCCCCGCGCTCACGACCGCGAAGTCCGCGACAGTGGGCGGGACGGGCGCCGTGGGCGACGTCGTCGACTACACGGTCCGGGTGACCAACACCGGAAACGTGACGCTCCGCGATGTGACGGTGATCGACCCGCTGCCCGGTCTCAGCGCGTTCGCCTACACCTGGCCGGGCGACTCCGGGGTGCTGGCACCGGGTGCGCAGGTCGTCGCGCGGGCCAGCCGCACGATCACCCAGGCAGACGTGGATGCCGGCTCGCTCGTGAACGTCGCCACAGGTAGGGGTGTCGCACCGAACGGCACCCCGGTCACTGCGGCATCCGGCACCGTCACCACTCCGACGGCCGTGGGGGACCCGCGTCTCCAGGTGACGAAGGCCGGTGCGCTTCCGGCGGGTGCCACCGGAGTCGCCGGTGAGACGATCACCTGGACGGTCACGATCCGCAACACCGGCAACGTGACGCTCTCGGGCGTCAGCGCGACCGATTCCCTTCCGGGCATCTCGGACCTGGCCTACGGCGCGTGGCCCTCCGGCACCGCAGGGCGCCTCGCACCGGGCGACGCGGTGACGGCCACGGCGACGTCGACCGTACGACAGAGCGACGTGGATGCCGGGGCGATCTCGAATGCGGCCACCGCGACAGGAACGCCGGCGCGCGGCCAGTCGACGTCGGCGATCGGTGCCGGCACGGTGCCGCTGACCTCTGCGCCCGCGCTCGCCCTCCAGAAGTCCGGGGCGTACACGACCGGCTCCGGGGCGGTCGGCGACACCATCACGTACACCTACACGCTGCGCAACGCGGGCAACGTGACACTGTCCGGCGTCGCCGTCACCGACCCGCACAGCGGGCTCTCTGCGATCAACTACGGCACCTGGCCATCGGGGACGGCGGGGACGCTCGGCCCGAACCAGACCGTGGTCGCGACCGCGACCTATCAGGTGCGCCAGAACGACGTGAACAGCGGCTCGATCACCGATGTGGCGACGGCATCCGGACGTCCTCCCACGGGTGCGGCGGTGTCGGCGACGTCTCAGACGGTCGTGCTCGGCACGGCGGCGGCCGCCCCCGGCATCCTCACGACGAAATCGGCCTCCGTCGGCGGCGCGGGGCAGCTCGGCGATCTCATCACCTACACCTTCCGTGCGACGAACACCGGAAACGTCACGCTCACCGGCGTCGCACTGTCCGACCCGGCCCCCGGATTGAGCCCGCTCGCCTACGGGCCATGGCCGGGTGCCAGCGGCACACTGCAGCCGGGGGAGTCCGTGACCGCCACGGCGACGCACCGCATCACGCAGGCCGACCTCGACACCGGGTCGGTCACGAACATCGCGACCTCGACCGGCACACCGCCGACAGGTCCTGCGGTCAGCGACCCGTCGGACACCGTCGTCACCCCGACGGCGACGAGGGCCCCCGACCTCGAGGTGACCAAGTCCGGCACCCTCCGCGGCGGCGCCACCTCTCGCGCCGGTGACACGGTCGCCTACTCGTTCACGCTGCGCAACACCGGCAACGTGACCCTCACGGGTGTCGCTCTGACCGATCTCGAGCCGGCCGTGTCGCCGCTCGCGTACTCGTGGCCGGGCTCCGCCGGCACTCTCGCTCCCAACCAGGTCGTGACCGCGACGGCGACGTACATCCTGACGCAGGCCGACATCGACGCCGGCGGCGTCGACAACACGGTGAACGGCTCCGCGACGGCGCCGGGCGGCACCACGATCAGCGAAGCCGCCGCAGTCTCCGTGCCGATCGACCCTGCAGCGTCCGTGACGGTCTCGAAGACGGGAACCGTGGTCGGCGACGGTGTGGACGACGGCGAGGTCGGCGACGACATCCGCTTCGAGTTCGTGATCGCGAACACCGGGAACGTCACGCTGACCGATGTCGAACTCGCCGACAGCATCCCCGGCCTCGTCCCGACCGTCACCTGGCCAGACCCCGCGGCGCCCGGCGTTCTCGCCCCCGGTGCCACCGCGACGGCGGTCGCGCTGTATGACATCACTCAAGCCGATGTGAACGCCGGGTCGGTGACGAACGCCGTGACCGTGACCGGGACCCCGCCGTCGGGCGCAGATGTGCAGGCCTCGGACGACGTCGAGGTCGCCACCGGTGCCCAGCGCTCCGAGCTGCGGCTCGCGAAGTCGGGCACGACCGTCGCGGGAGAGGCTGGCGTGGGCGACGTCATCACCTACTCCTTCGTGCTCAGCAACACCGGGAACGTGACGGTCGACGACATCGTCATCACCGACCCGCTCGCAGGGCTGTCCGCGATCGTCGCCGACTGGCCAGGAGCCACCGGCGTGCTCGATCCCGGCGAGCGCGTCACTGCGACTGCGACCCTGCAGATCACCCAGGCGCACGTCGATGCAGGCCGCGTGCTCAACACGGCGACGGCGTCCGGATCGGCGCCCGATGGGGACGTCACCGCGTCCTCGCCCGAGAGCACCGTGCGGGTCGAGGCCGCCGCGCCGTCGATCGCCGTGACGAACCAGGGCACCCTTCCTCCGGGGTCTGTCGCCGGTTCGACCGTGACGTGGACGTACTCGCTGCAGAACACGGGCAACGTGACGCTCACCGGCGCCGCGCTGTCGGACGCGCTCCCGGGGACCACCGCACCGGTGTACCAGTGGAACGGGACGGCAGGTGTGCTGGCACCGGGCGCGACTGTCACAGCGACCGCGACGACCGTGCTCACCCAGGCCGACGTCGACGCAGGGTCGATCGTCAGCGTCGTGACCGGACGCGGCACGGCGCCGTCGGGCGCGGTCGTGTCGGCTGCCGCGCCCGCGACCGTTCCGATCGACTCGACCGCGGGCTTGACGCTGGTGAAGACCGCCTCGCGAGAGGACGATCTCGCGGTCGGCGACGTCGTCACGTTCACCTTCGCCGTCACGAACTCCGGTACGGCCACGATCGACGCGATCGCGCTGAGTGACCCGCTCCCTGGGCTCTCGGCGATCTCGTTCGGTGCATGGCCGGGTTCGCCGGGCGTGCTGGCTCCCGGCGGCACAGTCACCGCGACGGCTTCGTACACGATCACCCAGGCCGACGTCGACCGCGGTGGTGTGAGCAACACGGCGACGGCGACGGGACTCACCCCGGCCGATGCCGCCGTGTCCGACTCCGACGCCGTCGAGCTGACCACTCAGACGCGCGCACCGGCCCTGGAGCTGGTGAAGGACGACGCGCTGACCGGCGACGGTACGCTCGGCGACTCGATCGAGTACACCTTCACGGTGCGCAACGCCGGCAACACCACGATCACGGACGTCGCCGTGGATGACGAGCTGGAGGGCATCTCGGGTCTCGCCTTCGGAGCGTGGCCGCGCGGTCAGACCGGCGTCCTCGCTCCCGGTGACGTCGCCACGGCGACCGCGCGCTACACGGTCGTGCAGCGCGACGTCGACGCCGGCGAGGTCGTGAACACTGCCGTCGCGACGGGCACAGCTCCGGCCGACGTCGATGTCGCGTCGAGCGACGCCGAGGTGACGACGGAGCTCGCGCCGGCGACTCCAGATCTCACCGCGACGAAGCGAGGTGCACTGGCCGCCGGTGCGACCGGCCGCGCCGGGGACATCGCCGAGTTCCGCTTCTCGGTCGTCAACACCGGCGACGTGACCATCAGCGAAGTGACGTTCGACGACGCTCTCGCCGGCCTGAGCCCCCTGGCGATCACCTGGCCGGATGCGGCGGCACCCGGCATCCTCGCCCCCGGGGCCGAAGCGACGGCGACGGCCAGCTATACCCTGACGCAGGCGGATGTCGACGCCGGATCCGTCGCGAACGCCGTCACCGTCACCGGCACGCCGGTCCGCGGCGCCCTCGACCCCGCGACCGCGGTCGCCACCATCGGCATCACCCCGGGAGCCGCGTTGTCTGCGGTGAAGTCGGGGGTGTTGGCTGCGGGTGGTGTGGGTGTGGTGGGTGACACGGTGGAGTATGTGGTGGTGGTGACGAACACGGGGAATGTGACGGTCACTGGTGGGGTGTTGGTGGATCCGATGGTGGGTCTGTATGACGTGTCGATCGTGTGGCCGGATGCGGGTGTTCCTGGTCGTGTGGGTGTGGGGGAGCAGGCGGTGGGTCGGGGGAAGTATGACCTGACTCAGGCGGATGTGGATCGTGGGTTCGTGGAGAACACGGCGTCGGTGGCGGCGTCGGCGCCTGGTGGGGTGCGGGTGTCTGCGGATACGAATACGGTGCGGGTGAATACGGTGTTGCCGGCTGCGGGGTTGGCGGTGTCGAAGTCGGGTGTGTTGGTCGGTGGTGGTGGTGTCGGTGATGTGGTGTCGTATGAGTTCGGGGTGACGAATACGGGCAATGTGACGGTGGGCGATGTGGTGCTCTCTGATGCGTTGCCGGGTGTGGTGTTGTCGGGTGTGGTGTGGCCGGATGCGGGTGCGCCGGGTGTGATCGCTCCGGGGGAGACGGCGACGGCGTCGGGTGAGTATGTGTTGTCGCAGGCGGATGTGGATGCGGGTCGGGTGGTGAACTCGGCGTCGGCGTCTGGTGTGGCGGTGCGGGGTGGGCCGGTGTCTGCGGTGTCGGCGGAGAGTGTGGTGGTGACGGACGCGGCGGCGCCGGTGGTGTCGGTGGTGAATTCGGGGGTGTTGGCTCCGGGTGCTGCGGGTCGTGCGGGTGATGTGGTGACGTTCACGTATGTGTTGACCAACGAGGGCAATGTGTCGTTGTCGGGTGTGGTGTTGGCGGATGCGTTGGGTGGGGTGTCTGCGCCGTCGTATGTGTGGGAGGGTGCGGCGGGTGTGTTGGTGCCTGGGCAGTCGGTCACGGCGACGGCGTCGTATGTGCTGACGCAGGCGGATGTGGATGCGGGTGGGGTGACCAGTGTGGTCACCGGTACCGGCACACCACCCACCGGCGCACCGGTGTCGGCGGCGGCCCCAGCGACCGTGGCGATCACCGCCGCGCCAGAGCTCATCGTGACGAAGGACGACGCGGCCACCGGCGGTGCCGTGGGCGACAGCGTCGAGTACTCCTTCACGATCGAGAACCGCGGGAACGTGAGTCTGTCCGGCGTGGTGCTGAGCGACACCCTCGCGGGCCTGAGTACCCCGTCGGTCTCCTGGCCGGGAACGACCGGTGTCCTCACGCCCGGACAGATCGCCACGGCGACCGCGACCTACACCATCACGCAGGCGGACGTCGATGAGGGTCGCATCGAGAACACGGCGACCGCGAGGGCGACGATCCCGGGCGGCACCGGCATCCAGGCCTCTTCCGACACCGTCGTCACCGAGCTCGACGAGGCGGCACCCGCCGTCGTCACCACGAAGTCCGCGCGCCTCGCAGACGGCGCGAGCGGAGCGGTCGGCGACGCGATCGAGTACACGGTCACGGTGCGCAACTCCGGCAACGTCACCCTGTCGGACGTGGGTATCGTCGACGACCTCGAGAACCTCTCGGACATCGCGGTCGTGTGGCCGGGAGCGGCAGGTGTGCTCGCACCCACGCAGACCCTCGTCGGCACGGCGCGGTACGTCATCACGCAGGAGGACGTCGACCGAGGCGCCGTCTCGAACGTGGCCGTCGGCTCCGGTACCGACCCGTCGGGGACGGACGTCGACGATCCGTCCGCACAGGTCGTCGTCGACACCGCCGGCGCGGCACCCGCAGCGACCGTGAGCAAGGCCGGTGCGCTCGAGCCCGGCGCGACCGGGCGCGCGGGAGATCTCGTGCGCTTCACCTTCCGGGTGGTCAACACGGGCAATGTCACGCTCTCCAACGTCACGCTCGTCGACCCGCTCGAGGGGCTCTCCGAGATCGAGGTCGCCTGGCCGGCGGCCGACGGTGTGCTGGCCCCCGGCGCTGCCGCGGAGGCGACCGCCGAGTACGCCCTCACGCAGGCGGATGTCGACCGAGGACAGCTCGACAACACCGTGACGCTGTCGGCGACGGCTCCGGACGGCGCGGTCATCGAGCGCACGGCCGACGCCGTCGTGCCGATCACCGAGGCGGCGGAGCTGACGACCGTGAAGAGCGGTGAGCTGCTCGAACCGGGCATCGGCGCGGTGGGAGATGTGATCGAGTACCGGCTCGTCGTCACGAACACCGGAAACGTGACGGTGCAGGAGGGGCGACTGATCGACCGTCTGGCCGGACTCTCGCTGCCCGAGATCGCATGGCCGGGCCCCGAGGGGGAGCTGCTGGTCGGTGACACCGTCGTCGGCGTCGCACGGTACACGCTCACGCAGGCCGACATCGATCGCGGCTTCGTCCGCAACATCGCCGGGGTCGAGGCCGTCACCGAGCAGGGGACGGATGTCGTGGCCGACTCGAACCCGGTCGTCATCAACACGGTGCAGCCCGCCGCCGCCCTGACCGTCGTCAAGGACGGGGTCATCGACGGCGACGGAGGCGCGGGCAGTGCAGTCGACTACACATTCCGCATCACCAACACCGGCAACGTGACGGTCAGTGCCATCACTCTCGCCGACCCGATGCCCGGGCTGAGCGTTCCGCAGATCACCTGGCCCGGCATCGCCGGCGTCCTCGCGCCGGGACAGTCGGCGACCGCCACCGCCGGATACGTCATCACGCAGGACGACGTGGATGCGGGATCGATCGCCAATGCCGCGACCGCGAGCGGATCCTCGCGCGGCGGCCCCGTCACGAGTCCGGCGGGCATCGAGACGGTCGAGACCCAGGGCATCCAGGCTTCCATCGATGTGCGCAAGACCGCCGAGTTCGAGCCGGGGGCGACCGGTGTCGCTGGAGACGTCGTGAACTGGGCCTACTCGCTGCAGAACACGAGCAATGTGACTCTGACCGGGGTCTCGCTCGCCGATCGCCTGACCGACTCGTCTGCGCCGACCTACGTCTGGCCGGACCCGGCCCGTCCCGGCGTCCTTCTTCCCGGACAGACGGTGACCGCCGTCTCCGCCTACGTGCTCACGCAGGCCGACGTCGATCGGGGCACGATATCGAGCGCGGTCGATGGCGTGGGCATGCCGCCCCGCGGAGCCGATGTCACCGGATCGGCGACGGCATCCGTCGAGATCGCGGCACGACCGGGCATCTCGGCATCGAAGTCCGGAGTCGTCGACGGCGCAGGCGATGTCGGCGACCGCATCGACTACACGTTCGGCATCACCAATACGGGCAACGTGACCCTGACCCTCGTCGATCTCATCGATGCTCTGGTCGGCGTCAGCGCACCGACGTTCGACTGGCCGGGCGAGCCGGGCATCCTGCTTCCCGGTGAGACCGTCGAGGCGGCAGCCGAGTACACGATCACGCAGGCGGACGTCGACCGCGGCACGGTGACGAACATCGCCACCGCGAGCGGCAAACCGCCGGTCGGCGACACCATCACGGCCAGCACGCCCCCGACGAACACGACGGTCGCCGCCGCAGCGCCCGAGCTGCGCACAGAGAAGACGGGCGTCGCTCGCGGTGACGGCGCAGTCGGCGACATCATCGACTACGCGTTCACGATCGAGAACACCGGCAATGTGACCGTGACGGCGATCGGTCTCGCGGATCCGCTGCCAGGGCTCTCGGTGCCGGACGTGCGGTGGCCGGGTGAGCCGGGCATTCTCGCCCCGGGCCAGATCGCGACCGCGACGGCCAGCTACGCCATCGTCCAGGCGGACGTCGACGCGGGCGAGGTCGTGAACGTCGCGACGGCAGCGGGCACGACCCCTGCCGGTACCGCGGTGGAAGACGCGAGCGATCCGGCGCGTACTCCGACCATCGCCGCTGCCGCCGCCGTCGCGATCGACAAGACCGGTGCGCTCGCGCCGGGCTCGACGGGCCAGGTCGGCGACCTCGTGCGGTTCGCCTTCACGATCTCGAACACGGGCAACCAGACGCTCACCGACGTGACGCTCACCGACCGGCTCGTAGGGCTCAGCGACATCGACGTGGTGTGGCCGAGCGACGATCCCGCGTCCGTCGGGGTGCTGCCGGTCGGCTCTCAGGCTCGCGGCACTGCCACGTATACGCTCACCCAGGCTGACATCGACGCGGGCGCGGTCGCGAACGCCGTCGAGGTCGACGCCGCCACTCCGTCCGGCGCCCCAGTGGACGCATCCGATGCATCGACCGTCGAGATCCCGAGGACTCCCGCGTTGTCTGCGGTGAAGTCGGGGGTGTTGGCTGCGGGTGGTGTGGGTGTGGTGGGTGACACGGTGGAGTATGTGGTGGTGGTGACGAACACGGGGAATGTGACGGTCACTGGTGGGGTGTTGGTGGATCCGATGGTGGGTCTGTATGACGTGTCGATCGTGTGGCCGGATGCGGGTGTTCCTGGTCGTGTGGGTGTGGGGGAGCAGGCGGTGGGTCGGGGGAAGTATGACCTGACTCAGGCGGATGTGGATCGTGGGTTCGTGGAGAACACGGCGTCGGTGGCGGCGTCGGCGCCTGGTGGGGTGCGGGTGTCTGCGGATACGAATACGGTGCGGGTGAATACGGTGTTGCCGGCTGCGGGGTTGGCGGTGTCGAAGTCGGGTGTGTTGGTCGGTGGTGGTGGTGTCGGTGATGTGGTGTCGTATGAGTTCGGGGTGACGAATACGGGCAATGTGACGGTGGGCGATGTGGTGCTCTCTGATGCGTTGCCGGGTGTGGTGTTGTCGGGTGTGGTGTGGCCGGATGCGGGTGCGCCGGGTGTGATCGCTCCGGGGGAGACGGCGACGGCGTCGGGTGAGTATGTGTTGTCGCAGGCGGATGTGGATGCGGGTCGGGTGGTGAACACGGCGTCGGCGTCTGGTGTGGCGGTGCGGGGTGGGCCGGTGTCTGCGGTGTCGGCGGAGAGTGTGGTGGTGACGGACGCGGCGGCGCCGGTGGTGTCGGTGGTGAATTCGGGGGTGTTGGCTCCGGGTGCTGCGGGTCGTGCGGGTGATGTGGTGACGTTCACGTATGTGTTGACCAACGAGGGCAATGTGTCGTTGTCGGGTGTGGTGTTGGCGGATGCGTTGGGTGGGGTGTCTGCGCCGTCGTATGTGTGGGAGGGTGCGGCGGGTGTGTTGGTGCCTGGGCAGTCGGTCACGGCGACGGCGTCGTATGTGCTGACGCAGGCGGATGTGGATGCGGGTGGGGTGACCAGTGTGGTCACCGGTACCGGCACACCACCCACCGGCGCACCGGCGACCGCCGTCGCCCCGGCGACGGTCTCGCTGGCGCCCGCGCCCGGCCTCGTCTTCACGAAGACCGCAGCCCTCGACACTCCGGGAGCGAACGCCGCGGGCGACGGAGTCACCTTCGGCTTCCGTATCGAGAACACCGGCACGGTGACGCTGTCGGGCGTCGCCGTCACCGATGACCTCGCCGGCATCGGACCGCTCACGATCGACTGGCCGGGAGCGGTCGGCACGCTGGCGCCGGGGCAGATCGCTCGCGGAACCGCGGCGTACGACATCAGCCAGGAGGATGTCGATCGCGGCTCGGTGCAGAACACGGCATCCGTGCGGGCGATGACCCCCGCCGGCAGCCTGCTGACGAGCCGCTCGACGATCGAGCCGCTCAGCACAGCAGACCACGCGCCGTCGATCCAGACGGTCAAGGGCGGCAGCTACGTCAGTGGCACGGGCGGTGTGGGCAGCATCATCGAGTACACCTTCGACATCACCAACACGGGCAACGTCACGCTGCGCCTGATCCGACTGCAGGACGACCTCGAAGGGCTCGGCATCCCGCAGCTGGACTTCCCGTCGGTGACCGGCATCCTGCCGCCTGGCGGCACAGCGACCGGCGTCGCGCGCTATACGGTGACGCAGGCCGACGTGGATGCCGGATCGATCACGAACGTGGCCACCTCGTTCGGGACCTCGCCGCGCGGCGTCGTCGTCTCGGACAGTTCGGCGCCGTTCACGATCGCCACCGACAGTCCCACGAATCCGGAGCAGGCGATCCGCACCACCCAGACCGCGGAGCTCGCCCCGGGTGACATCGGAGTCCTCGGCGACGCGATCGACTACACCTTCACGATCGAGAACACCGGCAACAGGACGTTGACCGGCGTGACGCTGAGCAACACGCTCACGGGTCTCGGTGGATTCGTCTACACCTGGCCGGATGCCGCGAACCCCGGGCGACTGCTGCCGGGGCAGACCGTGACGATCACGGCTTCGCATCCCGTCACGCAGGCGGAGGTCGACGCGGGGACCGTGCGCAACGTCGCGACCGGCAGCGGCACGCCGCCGACAGGTGCCGCGGTGACGCATTCGACGCCCATGACCATCGTCCCGCTCGCGGGCGGGACCGGGTCGCTCGAGGTGTCGAAGTCGGGCACGCGCCTCGGTGACGGCAGCGTCGGCACAGAGATCCGATACGACTTCGTGGTGCGCAACACCGGCACTCTCACCCTGTCGTCGGTCGCACTGACGGACGCCCTCGAGGGGCTCTCGGAGATCTCGTACGGCGACTGGCCGACCGCGGAGGGCACGCTCGCACCGGGGCAGTCCGTCACCGCGTCGGCGACTTACACGCTTCAGCAGTCCGACATCGACGAGGGCGCCGTCCGCAACATCGCGGCTGCCAGCGCCCGCACGCCCGGCGGCGACGGGATCGCCGTCGAGTCGCCGGAATCCGTCGTGACGACGATCGGGGCCGCACCCGCGATCGATGTCGAGAAGCAGCAGGTGCTCGCGGATGGTGCCACCGGACGCCCCGGCGACGAGGTCGAGTACGCGTTCACGGTGACCAACTCCGGCAACGTCACGCTGCGCGGCGTCTCGCTCGCCGACGCGCAGACCGGTCTCACCGGCCTCGAGATCACGTGGCCCGGAGAGGTCGGCGTGCTCGCCCCCGGGCAGACCGCGTCGGCGATCGCGCGGTACACGCTGACCCGGGCGGATGTCGATGCGGGCCGGCTCCAGTCCCTCGCGACGACGACGGGCATTGCGGACGGCACGGTCGTCCGTGACGAGGACGCCGCAGAGACGCTGATCGCCGCGGCTCCTGCTCTGACCCTGGAGAAGACCGCCGAGCTCACCGGTGCCGCACAGCAGGGCGGCGGCATCCGCTACCTCGTCACCGCGACGAACACCGGCAACGTCACGCTCACGGATGTCGCTGTGACCGACGAGCTCGCCGGTCTCGGCTCGCCGAGCACGGCATGGCCCGGTACGCCAGGCGTCCTCGCAGCAGGCGAGAGCGTCACCGTGCGCGCCGACTACGTCATCACGTCGGCCGACGTCGTGCGCGAGCGCGTCGACAACACCGCATCCGTGACCGGGACCGCGCCGGGAGGTGCGACCGTCGAGGCATCCGATTCCGTCCGCGTGGACGTGCCGAACGAGCCGAGCATCCACCTCAGCATGAACATCACGGTGAAGGACGGCCAGCAGGGCTATGCCGGCGACACTCTGATCTTCCGATACACCGCCACGAACACCGGGACATCGTCGCTCACGGGCGTCCGGATCGTCGACCCGTACCCCGGCCTCTCCGCACTCACCTACACCTGGCCCGGCGAGCCGGGAGTGCTGCTCCCCGGTCAGAGCGTGACGGCGGTCGCGAGCGTCGTGATCACCGCGGCCATGGAGGGCACCGTGATAACGTCGCGTGCCGTGGTGACCAGTGTCGAGGCGGAGTCGGGCGTGCAGGTGCTCGATGTGGCCTCGGACGCCGTCGATCTCCCCGCTCCTGAACCGACCGGCATCCTGCCGTTCACGGGCGGTGGCGATCCGCTGCCCCTGGTGGCCGGATCCGCCGCGCTGCTCCTCGCCGGTCTCGTGCTGATGCTCCTCGCACGCCGCCGCCGTGCGGAGCGCACCTCGAACCTCTTCTCCTAGCGATCTGCACTGAAAGGCGACACGATGCTGAACCTCCGTTCCTCCCTCCCCACCTCCTCCGGCCGCACGACGGCCAGAGGAGCGATCGTGGCCGGGATCGCCGTGACGCTCGGTCTCGTGCTCGCCGGATGCACCGACTCGGCACCGGAACCGAAGCCCACACCGACCGCCACGGAGCAGGCCGAGGCCGGGATCACCGACATCCAGGACACCCCCGGCTCGGGAGAGGGCCTCGAGGGCGCCTTGGCGGATGCCGAGGTCAAGACCTGCGAGCTCGCCGGCGACCACTGGGAGGTCGAGGGCACCGTGACCAACTCGAGCGAGGCTGCGGCGTCGTACCGCATCTACGTCTCGCTGCTCACCGAGGGCGGGGACACGCGGTCGTTGACTCAGGTCGACGTCGACCCGATCGACGCCGGGGAGAGCGCCGACTGGAAGACGTCGGTCGACGTCCAGGACGAGGCGCTGGACTGCGTGCTGCGCGTCGAGCGCTACGCCTCCTGACTCCTGTCGGTCGGCCCTTCGGGCGCGCGGTCAGGACTGCGTGGCTGTCCGCTTGACGACCTCGTAGGCGGCGAGCGCCGCCTTGCGGGTCGCCGCCAGATCCACGATGGGCTCGGTCGGCGCATCGGCGGCCCACTGGGAGATGTAGAGGCTCTGTGGGTCGAACTTCTTCGCCTGCAGCTCGGGGTTGAACACCCGGAAGTACGGTGCGGCATCCGCGCCCGACCCCGCCACCCACTGCCAGTTGAACGGATTGCTCGCGCCGTCCGCGTCGACGAGCGTGTCCCAGAACCACTCCTCGCCGCGCCGCCAGTCGATCAGCAGGTTCTTGACGAGGAAGGATGCCGTCACCATGCGCACCCGGTTGTGCATGAAGCCGGTGTGCCACAGTTCGCGCATGCCGGCATCGACGAGCGGGATGCCCGTCGATCCCCGCTGCCACGCCTCGAGATGAGAGGGACTCAGCCGCGGCCACGGGAAGGCGTCGTACTGCCGACGGAGGTTCTTCGTGGCGATGTCAGGCGCGTGGAAGGTGGTGTGCCAGGCGAACTCGCGCCAGCCGAGCTCCGAAAGGAACCCCGCGGTGCCGTGCGCTTCCACGGCCTCGTGCCACACGGTGAACGGGCTCAGCTCGCCCCAGCGCAGGCGTGGGGAGAGGAGCGAGGTCGCGCCGGCCGAGGGTTCGTCGCGTGCGCGGTCGTAGGCCGGGACGTCGTCCTGCAGGAAGGTGCGCAGCCGCGCGCGTGCGGCAGGTTCCCCCGGTTCCCAGGTCTCGCGCAGACCGCCGGTCCAGTCGGGGCGGGTGGGCAGCAGACCCCAGTCGTCCAGCTCGTCGGAGGACGGAGGCGGGGTCAGGCCGTCGAGTGCTCGCGGAGCAGGGAGCGGCGCGCGCGGGGTCGGCAGAGCCAGGCACGCCCGCCAGAACGGCGTGAACACCGAGAAGTGCGTGCCGCTCCCGGTCGTGACGGTCCACGGCTCGTGCAGCAGCGAGGCCTGGAAGGAGGCGACCTCGACGCCCTCCTCGCGGAGCGAGGATTTCAGGCCAGCATCGATGTCTCGCTCCGCGCCTCCGTACCGTCGGTTCCAGTACACGGCTCCCGCACCGATGTCGGCGACCGTCTGACTGACGACGCGCTCGGCGGGGCCGCGGCGCAGGGTGAGGGATCCGCCGAGCTCCTTCACCCGCTCGCGCAGTGATGCCAGCGAGTGGTGCAGCCACCAGCGTGCCGCTCCGCCGTGCGGTCGGATGCCGGGGGACTCCTCGTCGAGGACATAGAGGAGCGCGACCGGCTCACCGCGATCCATGGCAGCCCTCAGCGCGGGGTTGTCGGCGAGTCTGAGATCGTCGCGGAGCCAGACGAGTGAGGGGGAGGCCATGCCTCCATTCTCGTGCCCGGTACGACGTGCGGCTCGGGACGCGCCCGGCGGCCGATGGGAACGGTCGCAGCGAGCGCTCAGCGCGAGCGGCGTCGCAAGCGACGGCGCAGAGGACCGCGGTGTGCCGGCTCGGCAGTGCACCACAGCGCCCAGAGCACGAGGACCGGCTGCAGGAAGAGGCGTCCGAACCGCCGAGCCTCCGTGTCGAGGCCCGGCGTCGACCGGTGCGTCCGCCACTGGTGGACGTTCCCGGGGAGGACCGCGACGAAGAACGCGGCGGTGGCGATGCCGATCCGTCGGCGCTCTCGCGGCAGCGCCAGCAGCCCCGCAGCCAGAGCGACCTCTGCGGCCCCGGATGCGATCACGATCGCGTCCTTGTCCAGTCGAGTGATTCTGGTCGCCCAGTCGGGAACGACGACCCTGAACCCTCGCGTGCTCACGAAGTGGACGACGCCGATGGCGCCCAGCGCGAGGGCGAGTATCCAACGGGCGGCTGCTCTGACCATCCGCTCACGCTACCGTGATCGCCCCGACACCCGACGCTTTGCCACACTGGGTGCATGACCGTCCTGCGCATCAGCATCCTCTTCGTGCTCGCCGCCGTCGCCGAGATCGGGGGCGCCTGGTTGATCTGGCAGGCCGTCAAGGAGAACAGGGGCTGGGTGTTCGCAGTGCTCGGCGTCATGGCGCTCGGGGCCTACGGCTTCCTCGCGGCCCTGCAGCCGGACGCCAACTTCGGTCGTGTGCTCGCCTCCTACGGCGGCGTGTTCATCGCCGGGTCCCTCGCATGGGGGATCATCGTCGACGGCTTCAAGCCCACGATCTGGGACTGGGTCGGCTCCGCGATCGCGCTGGTCGGCGCGGCCATCATCATCCTGGCTCCGACGTCGACGGACGCCACGGCGGAGACCGCGCTGTAGCGGTCAGCGGCCCCCGGGCATGCGAGTAGCCTAGATCCAGACCCAGATGGAGTGTGCAGTGCCTGAAAATGCTCAGCCGAAAGACGGCTTCGCCCTGTTCTCTGACCGTTCCGTCGTCGCGATGCGCGTCGGCGGCGTCCTCAAGGACCTCGCCGCGACAGTGACCGATGCCGACGACGTCGAGCCCGTCACCATCGACAGCCCCGACGGGCTGAACATCCTCCGCCACTCGGCCGCGCACGTGCTCGCGCAGGCGGTGCAGCGCATCAACCCACAGGCGAACCTCGGCATCGGCCCGCCCATCACCGACGGGTTCTACTACGACTTCGGCGTCGACACCCCGTTCACGCCCGAGGACATCAAGGCCATCACGAAGGAGATGCAGCGCATCATCCGCGAGGGGCAGCGCTTCGTGCGCCGCGTCGTCACCGACGACGAGGCACGGGCCGAGCTCGCCGACGAGCCGTTCAAGCTCGAGCTCATCGGACTCAAGGGCGGCAAGGAAGCCGCTGAGGGCGCATCGGTCGAGGTCGGCGAGGGCGAGCTGACGATCTACGACAACACGACCCGCGACGGCGAGGTCGTCTGGAAGGACCTCTGCCGCGGGCCGCACCTGCCCAACACCCGCATGATCGGCAACGGCTGGGACCTCACCCGCATCGCCGCCGCCTACTGGCGCGGCAGTGAGAAGAACCCGCAGCTGCAGCGCATCTACGGCACGGCATGGCCGTCGAAGGACGAGCTGCGCGAGTACCAGCACCGCCTCGAGGAGGCCGCCAAGCGCGACCACCGCCGCCTCGGCAAGGAGCTCGACCTGTTCTCCTTCCCCGAGGAGATCGGCTCCGGTCTCTCGGTCTGGCACCCGCGCGGCGGTATCGTGCGCGGCGAGATGGAGCAGCACGCCCGCAAGCGCCACATCGCCGGCGGCTACACCTACGTGTACACCCCGCACATCTCGAAGGAAGACCTCTTCCTCACCTCGAACCACCTCGTCACCTACAAGGAGGGCATGTACCCGCCGATCGTCATGGACGAAGAACGCGACGACGAGGGCAACATCACCAAGCAGGGCCAGGACTACTACCTGAAGCCGATGAACTGCCCGATGCACATCCTGATCTACAAGGAGCGCGCGCGCAGCTACCGCGATCTGCCCCTGCGGTTCGCGGAGAACGGCACGGTATACCGCAACGAGCTGTCGGGTGCGCTGCACGGCCTCACCCGCGTGCGCGGCTTCACCCAGGACGACTCGCACCTCTTCGTCACCCCCGACCAGCTCGAGGGCGAGGTCGCGAAGGTCCTGGAGTTCATCCTCTCGATGCTCCGCGACTTCGGCCTCACCGACTTCGAGCTCGAGCTGTCGATGAAGGACGACGAGAAGTCGAAGTGGATCGGCTCCGACGAGTTCTGGGAGTCCTCGACGGATGCGCTGCGGCGCGTCGCCGTGGCATCCGGTCTGAAGCTCACCGAGGTGCCGGGAGAGGCCGCGTTCTACGGTCCGAAGATCGACCTGAAGACGCGCGACGCGATCGGCCGCACCTGGCAGCTGTCGACCGTGCAGGTCGACCCGAACCTGCCCGAGCGCTTCGAGCTCGAGTACATGGACAAGGACGGGCAGAAGAAGCGGCCGATCATGATCCATCGCGCTCTGTTCGGGTCGATCGAGCGGTTCTTCGCCATCCTCCTCGAGCACTACGCGGGTGACTTCCCGGTCTGGCTCTCGCCCGTCCAGGTCGTCGGCATCCCCGTCGCCGACGAGTTCGCCGACTACCTCGGCGAGGTCGTCGACGCCCTGCGCAGCCACGGAGTCCGTGCCGAGCTCGACACCTCCGACGACCGGATGCAGAAGAAGATCCGGACGCACACCACCGGCAAGGTGCCGCTGCTGCTGATCGCGGGGGAGAAGGACCGCGACGCGGGCACCGTCTCGTTCCGCTACCGCGACGGCACGCAGGAGAACGGCGTGCCGATCGCCGACGCGGTGGCGCGCATCCGTGCCGCGATCGACGCGCACACCCTCGTGCAGACAGCAGGGGACCTGGCGTGACGACGCCTTCGGAGCCGTGGGAGGACGCCGGCGAGTTCGCCGGCGTCCCCGACGAGTTCCAGCGGCTGTGGACCCCGCACCGGATGGCGTATATCCAGGCCGGCCCCGAGCCGCTTCGCGAGGAGTGCCCGTTCTGCGAGGCGCCGAAGTTCCCGGATGCCGAGCGGCTGATCGTCGCACGGGGGGAGACGGCCTACGTGCTGCTCAACCTCTTCCCGTACAACTCCGGTCATCTGCTGGTGTGCCCGTACCGCCACATCGGCACGTACGACCAGGCAACGCCCGAGGAGGTCGCCGAGATCGGCGCCCTCACCCAGACGGCCATGCGGGTACTGCGGGAGGTGTCGCGCTGTGACGGCTTCAACCTCGGGATGAACCAGGGGGCAGTGGCGGGCGCCGGCGTCGACGGTCACCTCCACCAGCATGTAGTCCCGCGGTGGACGTCGGATGCGAACTTCTTCCCGATCATCGCGAAGACCAAGGCGCTCCCGCAGCTGCTGGGCGAGGTCCGCGACGCCGTCGCCGAGGCCTGGCCCCGGCCGTAGCGCCACGCGCCCCCGGCGGGCAGTGCCCTACCGGGGAGCCGCCGTGCTCAGCGGATCTGGCGCGCGGTGAACTGCATGCGCGGGTGCGCGTAGAACTCCTGCGCCTCGACCAGCTGCAGCTCCCGCTCGCCCGAATCCAGCGTGGCTGAGAGCAGGTCGAAGACGCTGGATGCCGTGCGCTCGAGCGCCGTCTTCGCATCGGACGTCTCGACGTAGTGTGCCGTGAAGAGCGCTGCGGTGACGTCGCCGGAGCCGTTCGCCTTCATCGGAAGCCGAGGAGTCTGCACGATCCAGGCGCCGGTGGAGTCCGCGACGAGCATCTCGATCGTGCCCTCTTCGCGATCCGGGCGCTCGACGCTGGTCACGAGCACGGTGCGCGGCCCCATCGCCATCGCGAGGTCGACCGAGGCGAGGGTGGACTCCAGCGTGTCGGGCTCGGTGCCGGTGAGGAATCCGAGCTCGAACTGGTTGGGCGTGATGATGTCCGCGACCGGGACGACCTTCTCGCGCAGCAGGATCGGGATCGCCGGGGCGACGAAGCATCCGGACTTCGCGTTGCCCATCACCGGGTCGCAGGCGTAAACCGCGTCGGGGTTGGCCGCCTTGACCCTCGCGACCGCGTCGATGATCACGTCGCCGATGCCCTCACCGCCCTGGTACCCGCTGAGGACCGCATCGATGCCGCCGAAGACGCCGCGCTCCTCGATGCCGGTGATCACTTCGCGGACGTCGTCGGGGGAGATCAGCGGACCGCGCCAGGCGCCGTATCCGGTGTGGTTGGAGAAGTTCACGGTGTAGACCGGCAGAACCTCGACGCCGATGCGCTGCAGGGGGAAGACGGCGGCGGAGTTGCCGACGTGTCCGTAGGCGACTGCGGACTGGATGGAGAGCACCTTCATTCTCCGATCCTTTCATTCAGGGCGGGACTGCTCCCGCGGCGGTGGGTCATCGCACGGCGGCGACGAGGTCGGCGACGAGCGTGTCGGCATCCTCATCCGACAGATCGTGCACGGTGAGGCGCAGGTGATGCGAGGGGTCGGCGCGCTCGTCGAGCGCGAAGTCGTCTCCCGTGCGGGCGAGCCATCCACGCCGCATGAGTCCCTCGGCGACGACGCGAGCCGGCTTCGGCAGGCCGATCCACAGGCTCAGCCCGTCGGGTGTGGGGGAGTCGAGGCCGTGCTCGCGCAGACGCGCGGCGAAGGCGGCATTGCGTGCGGCATAGTGCTCGCGGGCGTCGGAGATCCGCGCCGTGACCGCTGGATCCGTGAGCTGGGTCAGAGTCAGTCGCTGCAGCAGGTGGCTCACCCAGGTCGTGCCGGGGCTGAGACGCATCGCCAGGCGTTCAGCGGTGGTGCGGTCGGTCGCCGCGATGGCCAGGCACATGTCGGGGCCGAGGAACTTCGACACCGAGCGGACCAGGGCGAATCGCCGATGCGTCGGTCCGATGAGCGATTCGTACGGGCGCTGCGACAGCATCGAGAAGTGGTCGTCCTCGATGATCAGCACATATGGATGATCGGCCAGCACAGCCCGCAGCTCGGCCGCCCGCGTGGCGGTGAGGCTCGCACCCGTGGGGTTCTGCGCCCTGGGCGTGCAGATCACGGCGCGGACGCCCGCATCCAGTGCCGCGCGCAGACCGTCGACCGTCATGCCCTCGTCGTCCACCGGCACCGGGACCGCTCGGTAGCCGCCGAGACGCACGGTGTGGATGCTGGCGAGGAAGCACGGGTCCTCCAGGGCCACCGCGTCGTCGCGCATCAGCGCCTGGGCGAGCAGTCGCTCGACCGCATCCACCGCGCCGCTCGTGATCGTGACGGCGAAGTCGAGGTGACCGAGGTCCTGAGCGATCCACTGCCGCGCCCATTCGTCGAGCCCACGATCGATGACGGGCTCGCCGTACAGCACCGGGCGCCCGGCGACGGTCGCGAGGGCCTGAGAAGGGTCGGGGATCAATCGCGGGTCCGGATTGCCCGTCCCCACGTCGCGGAGCACGGTGTCGGAGGCATAGCCCTCCTGCGCGACGGATTCGTGACCGGTGATCACGGTCCCGGCGCGGCCGCGCGAGACGACGAGACCCGCCTGCGCGAGCTGACGGTAGGCGGCTACGGCCGTGTTGCGATTGACGCCGAGGGTCGAGGCGAGCTCACGCACCGGAGGCAGCGGGCTGCCGGGAACGAGGATTCCGCGGTCGCGCAGCGCACGCACACTGTCGGCGATGTCCGCTGCGGTCGTTCCGGTGATCTGGTCGCTCATGGGTCCTCGTGTCGATTCTAGGTCGTTCTGGACAGTGCTATCGTTTGGCCTAGATCAAACGACATTTCGTTCGGTCCGACCCGAACCCGTGCTTCAGCCGACAGGAGCTCCCATGACCGAACAGACCACCACCGGATCCTCGCGCGTCAAGCGCGGTCTCGCCGAGATGCTCAAGGGCGGCGTCATCATGGACGTCGTCACCGCCGAGCAGGCGAAGATCGCCGAGGATGCCGGAGCGGTCGCCGTGATGGCGCTCGAGCGGGTGCCGGCCGACATCCGTGCTCAGGGCGGCGTCTCGCGGATGAGCGATCCCGACATGATCGACAGCATCATCGATGCCGTCTCCATCCCCGTCATGGCCAAGGCCCGCATCGGTCACTTCGTCGAGGCGCAGGTCCTGCAGGAGCTCGGCGTCGACTACATCGACGAGTCCGAGGTGCTGTCGCCGGCGGACTACGTCAACCACATCGACAAGTTCGGCTTCACGGTTCCCTTCGTCTGCGGCGCCACGAACCTCGGCGAGGCACTGCGGCGCATCAACGAGGGCGCGGCGATGATCCGCTCCAAGGGCGAGGCCGGCACCGGTGACGTCTCGGAGGCGATGAAGCACATCCGCAAGATCCGCGGCGAGATCGCGGCCCTCACGGCACTGCCGAAGGACGAGCTCTTCGTCGCAGCCAAGGAGCTGCAGGCACCCTACGACCTGGTGGCGGAGATCGCCGAGACCGGCACCCTTCCCGTGGTGCTGTTCGTCGCGGGTGGCGTGGCCACACCGGCGGATGCCGCGATGATGATGCAGCTCGGCGCGGACGGCGTCTTCGTGGGGTCCGGCATCTTCAAGTCGGGCAACCCCGCTGAGCGTGCGAAGGCGATCGTCAAGGCGACCACCTTCTTCGACGACGCGAAGGTGATCGCCGAGGTGTCTCGCGGTCTGGGCGAGGCGATGGTCGGCATCAACGTCTCCGACCTCCCGGCACCGCACCGCCTCGCCGAACGTGGCTGGTAACCCTCGGGTCGGAGTCCTGGCGCTGCAGGGCGACGTGCGCGAGCACGCCGCCCTGCTGTCCGGGCTCGGTGCGGACGTCGTCCTGGTGCGTCGTCCTGAGGAGCTCGCCGCGGTCAGCGGCCTCGTGATCCCCGGGGGAGAATCGAGCGTCATCGACAAGCTGTCCCGCGCCTTCGGCATGCAGGAGCCCATCCGTGACGCGATCGCCGCAGGACTCCCCGTCTACGGCACGTGCGCCGGACTGATCCTCCTCGCCGACGAGGTGCTCGACGGCATCGCCGGGCAGGAGTCGTTCGGGGGGATGGACATCGCGGTGCGCCGCAACGCGTTCGGGCGGCAGAACGAGTCGTTCGAGACCTCGCTGTCGGTTCCGGTGCTCGGGGATGCTCCGGTGCGGGCCACGTTCATCCGCGCACCGATCGTCGATCGCGTCGGGCCGCAGGTCGACGTGCTCGCCGCTCTGCCCGACGGCGGAGTCGTCGCGGTACGGCAGGGGGCGCTGATCGGGACGAGCTTCCACCCCGAAGTGGACGGGGAGACGCGCTTCCACGAGCTCCTCCTCGAGAACGCGCGCGCCTACCGTCGTTCGGTCGCCTGAACGACGAGACCGCGGATGGCCGCGACCGTGCGGTCGATATCATCCCGCGTGGTCGCCCAAGACGACATCGAGCACCGCAGTGCGGCGTGACCGTCCCAGGCGGCACCGGTCAGCGCCGCGGTGCCCTCGAGGAGCACGGCCTCACCGAGTGCTGTCGTGGCATCGTCGGAATCGAGCCGGAACATCACCTGCGTGTAGTCGACCTCGTTGAGGACGCGGATGCCGTCGATCGCGGCGAGGCTGGCGGCCATCGCCGCCGCGTTCTCGTGCAGCCGATCGATGAGGTCCGACACGCCGCGCCGACCGAGGCCGCGCAGCGCCGCCCACGCGGGCACTCCTCGTGCGCGGCGGGAGAGCTCAGGTGTCACGTCCCACGGGTCGAGGCTCGTATAGAGGAGGTAGTCGCCGCCGGTGCGGAAGGCGGCGATCGAATCGGCCGGATCACGGACGATCGCCATGCCGCAGTCGTACGGCACGTTGAGCGTCTTGTGGGCATCAGTGGCCCAGGAGTCCGCCGCCGCCATGCCAGCGGTCAGCGGACGCAGCGACTCCGAGGCGGCGGCCCACAGGCCGAAGGCCCCGTCGACGTGCACCCAGGCGCCGTGCTCTTGGGCGATCGGGATGAGGGAGGAGAAGTCGTCGAAGGCGCCGGTGTGGACCTCTCCCGCCTGCAGGCAGACGATCAACGGGCCCGACGCGTCGGCGAGGATCCGTTCGAGAGCGTCCGGACGCATCCTCCCCTGATCGTCGGAGTCGACGATCAGGAGCTCCTGCCGCCCGATGCCGAGGAAGCGGGCGGCTCTGTCGATCGATCCGTGACGGTGCGCGCCGACGACGAAGCGCAGCCGCGGCGAGTCGCGGATCCCCTGTTCGCTGAGGTCCCATCCTGCTCGGGCGAGGACCGCGTTGCGCGCGGTCGTCAGACACGTGAAGTTCGCCATCTGGCAGCCGGTGACGAAGCCGACGCTGGAGGAATCCGGAAGGCCGAGGATGTCGAGCATCCAGCGCCCGGCGACGCGCTCCATGGCGACCGTCGTCGGGGTGAGGGTCGCGGACCCGGAGTTCTGATCCCACGCCGACACGAGCCAGTCGGCGGCCAAGGCCGCAGGATGTGTGCCGCCGATGACGAAGCCGAAGAACCGTCCTCCGGGGATGGCGACGAGTCCCGGATCCGCAAGACGCGCGATCTCCTCGATCACCGCCTCGGCGTCTGCGCCCTCGTCGGCGAGCGGGCCGCCGAACGCGTCCAGCATGTCGTCGAGGTTCGCACGCGGCCACACGGGCCGATCATCCAGCGTGCCGAGGAAGTCCACGGCGGCGCGGTGCGCGGCGTCGAGGCCGCGGGCTCTGTCTTCGGTGACATCGTCGTCCATGTGTCCGGACTACACCCGTGCACGGCCTCGCGCCAGAGGGATATCAGCGGAGACGCCGGTGGGAGAGCAACCAGTCGTAGAACCGCGGGTTCTCGTAGGTCGCGGTCCAGGAATCGTGACCGACGCCAGGGTAACGCGTGAACTGCACGTCAGCGCCGAGTGAACGGAGCTCAGTCACGATGTGCTCCGTGGCGGAGATCGGCACGACATCATCCGCATCTCCATGGAACGCCCAGACGGGCAAGCTGCGGATCGGTGCAGCGCTCTGCAGCCAGAGCCCGCCGCAGACGGGCGCGATCGCAGCGAACCGATCGGGATACCGCACCGCCAGGCTCCAGGTTCCGTAAGCGCCCATGCTGAGTCCGGTCACCGAAATGCGTGCGGCATCCACGCGATGCTCCGCGACGACCTCGTCGAGCAGTACGGAGAGTGTCGAGAGTTCCGCGACCCACTGGCTCGACGCGCCGCACTGTGGCGTGACGAGGATGAAGGGGAACTCGTGGCCGGCATCCGCCAGCTTCGGTGGGCCGTGCAGCGCGGCCAGGTCGAGGTCGGAACCCCGTTCGCCTGCACCGTGCAGGAACAGCACGAGCGGCCAGCGCCTGTCCGGGTCGGCGTCGTAGTCGTCCGGCAGATGGATCAGGTATCGCAAGGTGTCGGCCGGCATCGGCTCGTGGGCGCGCACCTCGGATGTGCGGAGGACAGGGGCGACGTGTCGGGATCTGCGCATATGTCCATCCTGAACCACTCGCGTGGTTCGATAGAATGGACGATGCCCTGGGCTGAGCCCCGGGGCGGATACGACGAGCGGAGACTTATGTCCGGGCATTCCAAGTGGGCCACCACGAAGCACAAGAAGGCCATCATCGACTCCAGGCGCGCCAAGTCCTGGGCCAAGCTCATCAAGAACATCGAGGTCGCCGCGAAGCTCGGCGGACCCGACCTGCAGGGCAATCCGACTCTGTTCGACGCCGTGCAGAAGGCGAAGAAGACCTCGGTCCCGAAGGACAACATCGACCGCGCAGTGAAGCGCGGAGCGGGCATCGGCGGCGAAGCGGTCGAGTACACCTCGATCATGTACGAGGGGTACGGACCCAACGGCGTCGCGATGATGATCGAGTGTCTGACCGACAACAAGAACCGCGCAGCGGCAGAGGTGCGCACCGCGCTCAGCCGCAACGGCGGAACGCTCGCCGACCCCGGCAGCGTCGCCTACAACTTCAGCCGCAAGGGCGTCATCGTGGTCGGCTCCGAGGGCACCACCGAGGACGACGTCATGATGGCGGCGCTCGAGGCGGGTGCTGAGGAGATCGAGCCGCATGCCGAGGGCTTCGAGATCATCACCGAGGCGACCGACCTGGTCGCCGTGCGCAGCGCGCTGCAGGATGCCGGCATCGACTACGAGTCCGCAGACGTCGAGTTCGTCCCGAACCTCAAGGTCGAGATCGACGCCGACACCGCTCGCAAGATCTTCCGTCTGATCGATGCGCTCGAAGACAGCGAGGACGTGCAGAACGTCTTCACCAACTTCGATCTCAGCGCCGACGTGCAGGCAGAGCTCGAGAACGACGACGCGTAGGCGCGCCGGACGTCCTGGCGGCGGTACGGCGAATAGCCTGGGCGAGTGACCTCCTCTCTGCGCGTCCTCGGCATCGACCCTGGGCTCACCCGCTGCGGCGTCGGCGTCGTCGACGTCGACAGGGCGCGCCGAGGCACTCTGGTGCACGTCGGGGTGATCCGGTCCGCCCCCGAGATGCCGATCGGCGAGAGGCTCGCGCTGGTCGCGGCCGGAATCCGGGAGGTCATCGCCGAGCATCGCCCTGACGCGGTCGCGGTCGAGCGCGTGTTCGCGCAGCAGAACAGTCACACGGTGATGGGCACGGCCCAGGCGAGCGGTGTCGCACTGCTGCTTGCGGCGGAGGCCGGGTTGCCAGCCGCGACGCATACGCCGAGTGAGGTCAAGGCCGCGGTGACCGGCTACGGCTCCGCCGACAAGCGTCAGGTGCAGTCCATGATCGCCCGCATCCTGCGCCTGGATGCTCCGCCGCAGCCCGCCGATGCGGCCGACGCCCTCGCGATCGCGCTCTGCCACGCGTGGCGACGTGGCGCGGCCGGCGCTCCAGGACAGGAGACGCTGACTCCGGCGCAGCGCGCCTGGGCCGACGCGGAGCGTGTCGCTCGAACATATCTACGATCCGGTGCGTAGGCTGGAGCGATGATCTCCTCGCTGCACGGCGCCGTCCTTCACTCGACCGCCGATCAGGTCGTCATCGACGTCGGAGGAGTCGGGTTCTCCGTCGCGGTGCCTGCCGATGTCGCGCATACAGCGACGGTGGGCGAGAAACTGCTGCTGCACACGAGCCTCATCGTCAGAGAGGATGCTCTGTCGCTATACGGGTTCATGGACCGCAGCGAGCTGGAGATCTTCGGACTCCTGATCAGCGTCACCGGCGTCGGGCCGAAGTCCGCGCTCGGGGTCCTGTCGCACCTGACCGTCGACCAGATCGCCGAGGCGGTCACCGCGGAAGACGACGCGCCCTTCCGCCGCGTCTCGGGAATCGGGCCGAAGACGGCGAAGCTGATCGTGCTGCAGCTCGCCGGCAAGGTCCACCCGGTCGGAGCGCCCTCGAAGCAGGCTGCGAGCGGACCCGTCGACGTCGTCGATCAGGTGACCGCCGCGCTGGTCGGACTCGGCTGGTCGGAGAAGGTCGCCGCCGAAGCCGCCGCCCAGACCGCGGCCGAGGCGACCGAGGCCGAGCGCGCCACCGTCGCGCCGCTGCTGCGCCGTACGCTGGCACTGCTGGGGCCGGCGCGTGTCTGAGGCGCGTGACGCGACGGAACCCGTCGACGACACCGAGCTCGCGATCGAGGGGGCGCTGCGCCCGACGAGTCTCGACGAGTTCGTCGGTCAGCAGAAGGTCCGCGGCCAGCTGCAGCTGCTGCTCGACGCCGCGCGCATCCAGAACCGACCACCGGACCATATCCTGCTCGCCGGTCCTCCAGGGCTCGGGAAGACGACGCTCGCGATGATCGTCGCGCACGAGAGCGAGCGGCCACTGCGCCTGTCGAGCGGTCCTGCGATCCAGCACGCCGGTGATCTGGCAGCCCTGCTGTCGAGCCTGGTGCCGGGCGAGGTGCTGTTCATCGACGAGATCCACCGGATGGCGCGCTCCGCCGAGGAGATGCTGTACCTCGCGATGGAGGACTTCCGCATCGACATCATGGTGGGCAAGGGCGCTGGGGCGACGAGCATCCCGCTGGAGCTCGCGCCCTTCACGCTCGTCGGTGCGACCACCCGCTCGGGTCTCCTGCCCAACCCGCTGCGCGACCGCTTCGGGTTCACCGGGCATCTGGAGTTCTACGACGAACCGGAGCTCGAGAAGGTGATCGAGCGCTCGGCACTCGTCCTCGGTGTCGACGTGCCCAGGGACTCGCTCTCCGAGATCGCACGGCGCTCGCGCGGCACGCCCCGAATCGCCAACCGCCTGCTGCGACGAGTACGCGACTACGCGCTCGTGCACGGGGGAGGAGCCGCGACCCTGCAGAGCGTCCAGGCGGCACTCGAGCTGTACGACGTCGATCCGATCGGTCTGGACCGACTCGACAGGGCGGTGCTCGAATCGCTCGTCCGCCGGTTCCGCGGCGGCCCCGTGGGACTCAGCACGCTCGCCGTCGCGGTCGGCGAAGAGGCCGAGACGGTCGAGAGCGTCGTGGAGCCCTACCTCGTCCGGATCGGCTTCCTCGGGCGCACTCCGCGGGGGCGAGTCGCCATGCCCGAGGCGTATGCGCATCTCGGTGTCGCGCACCCGGACGGGGCGCTTCGCCTCGATGACCTATAATCGCTGAAGACTTCCCCTGATAGAACTGCGCGTGCATTCCGGCGCGCGCACCTGAGAAAGGCCCTTCGCCACCATGCCCATGGAAATCCTGCTCTTCGGCCTTCTCGCCGTGCTCGTCGTGTTCATGTTCGTCAACGGGCGCAAGCGTCAGAAGCAGATGAAGGCCGAGCAGGAGGAGAAGGCGACCAAGACGGTCCCCGGCGTGAAGGTCCTGCTCCAGGGCGGCATCTACGGCACCATCGTCGCGTACGACCACGACGACCTCGACTCGCCCGCTCTCGTCGAGATCGCCCCCGGCACGGTCATCGAGGTGCACAGCCAGGCGATCCTCCGCATCGTCGAGCCCAAGGGCGTCGTCGCGGACGAGCTCGACTCCGACGTCGTGGTCGTCGACGAGACCCCGCTGGCCGACCAGGCGCCGCTGACCGACGACGCTCCCTCGATCGAGACCGCCGAGGAGACCCGCCGTCGCCTCGAGCGCGACGCCGACGACAAGTAACCGCCGCACCGTAGCGGCACCTCGGCACTCCGGCATCTAAGAAAGCTGATCACACGTGGCCACTTCTTCCCCGGTCCGTCACGCCTGGCGGGTCCTTCTGGGCCTGCTCCTGGTGACGGGCGTCCTCTTCGGCATCAACGCGCTCGGAGTCCACGTCTTCGAGAAGAGCTCGTGGACTCCTGAGCTCGCACTCGACCTGCAGGGTGGAACGCAGATCGTGCTGAGCGCCGAGACCGAGGACGGAGCGGCTCCCTCGAGCGAGCAGCTCGATCAGGCTGCGGCGATCATCCGCCAGCGCGTCGACGCATCCGGTGTGGCCGAGGCCGACATCACGACCGAGGGCGGCCGCAACATCGTCGTCCAGATCCCCGGTGTGGCGGATGAGCAGACCCGCGAGCGAATCCAGTCGAGCGCGCAGCTGCAGTTCCGCGCGGTGCTGTACACGACGGCCGGCACGAACACCTTCATCGGGGAGGACGGCAACGAGACGCCGTTCCCGACGCCGGACGAGTCGCTCAGCGACACGCCGACGGCCGAGCCGACCGACCCGAGCGACCTCTCCTGGGTCACCGAGAAGCTCGCCGCCGAGTTCCAGGCGTACGACTGCGCCAACCCCGACAACGACCCGTCACGCGAGCCCGCGGACGAGCCGCTCATCGCCTGCGACCCCTCGGGTCAGGCCAAGTACATCCTCGGCCCGACCGAGCTCACCGGCACGGCGATCACGGATGCCACGGCCGGCCGTGACCCGAAGTCCGGCGCCTGGCTCGTGCAGCTCACGATGAACGGCGACGGCACCGAGGCGTTCGGCAAGGTGAGCACACGCCTCAACCAGAACCGTCTGGCCAACCTGTCGCCTCGCGACCAGTTCGCCTTCGTCCTCGACGGGTCCGTCATCAGCGCGCCGCAGATGAACGGTCAGATCCTCGACGGTCGCCCGAGCATCTCGGGCAGCTTCACGCAGGAGACCGCGACGACGCTCGCCGATCAGCTGAAGTTCGGTGCGCTGCCGCTGAGCTTCGAGGTGCAGAGCTCCGACACCATCTCGGCGACGCTCGGCACGCAGCAGCTGCAGATCGGCCTCATCGCCGGCCTCATCGGCCTCGCGCTCGTCGCGATCTACTCGCTGATCGTCTATCGCGCGCTGGGATCGGTGATCATCGCCTCCATCGCGGTGATGGCCGTCCTGACGTACATCATCATCTGCATCCTCGCCTGGCGCCTGGGCTTCCGCCTGTCGCTGGCAGGTGTCGCCGGTCTCATCGTGTCGATCGGGTTCACGGCCGACTCGTTCATCGTGTACTTCGAGCGAATCCGAGACGAGCTCCGCGACGGGAAGTCGATCACCTCCGCGGTGGAGGACGGCTGGGGCAGGGCCAAGCGGACGATCTACATCTCGAAGTCGATCAACATCCTGGCGGCCGTCGTGCTGTACATCCTCGCGGACGCCACCGTGAAGGGCTTCGCCTTCACGCTCGGTCTCACGACCCTCATCGACGTGTTCATCTTCGTGATCTTCACGCACCCCGTGATGCAGCTGCTGGCACGCACGCGGTTCTTCGGCGGAGGGCACAAGCTGTCCGGTCTCGACCCCGAGTCGCTCGGGGCTGTCTACCGCAGCCGCTCGCAGTTCCGCGAGGTCTCGTCCGCCACGGCAGGGCGAGGCGCGAAGAACTCGCGCGCCCGCGGTGAGGCCGAGCGCCGACAGACCATCGCAGAGCGCAAGCGCGCCGAAGCACTAGCCGGTGACAGATCCACCAGCACCGGAAGCGAGGGGGACGCCTGATGGCTTCCATGAACGAGTTCGGTAACAACCTCTACACGGGGAAGACCTCCTTCCCGTTCGTCGGCAAGCGCCGCCTGTGGTTCATCATCGCGATCGCGCTCGTGGTCGGCTCGGCCCTCGTGCCGCTGATCCGCCCGATCCAGTTCTCGATCGAGTTCACCGGCGGATCGCAGTTCACCGTCCAGGCGCCCGACAGCACCGACCAGCAGACGGCGACGGATGCGGTGCAGTCGATCGTTCCGGGAGCGGCGACCAAGGTCGTCGTGATCAGCGGCAACGACATCCGCGTGCAGACCGACCAGATGAGCGCTGACCAGACCCAGCAGGTCTCCAACGCCCTCGCGGAGGCGTACAGCGTCGAACCCGACAGCGTCACTTCGTCGTTCATCGGCCCGGCCTGGGGAGAGAACGTCACGAGGCAGTCGCTCTGGGGCCTCGCGATCTTCCTTGCGCTGACGTTCCTGATCCTCGCGATCTACTTCCGCACCTGGAAGATGTCCGCCGCCGCGATCATCGGCCTCCTCGACGTCCTCGTCATCACGGTCGGCGTCTACGCGCTGGCCGGCTTCGAGATCTCACCGGCCGCCGTCATCGGCTTCCTGACGATCCTCTCCTACTCGCTGTACGACACCACGGTCGTCTTCGACAAGATCAGGGAGAACACGACGGAAGACGGTGAGCAATCGTCCCGGCTGTTCGGGGAGTCGGTCAACCTGGCCGTCAACCAGACGCTCGTGCGGTCGATCAACACGTCCGTCGTGGCTGCGCTGCCGGTAGGTGCGGTGCTCTTCATCGGAGCCTTCTGGCTCGGAGCGGAGTCGCTCACCGACATCTCCCTCTCGATCTTCGTCGGCATCCTCGTTGCGACCTACTCGACCCTGTTCGTGGCTGCCCCGCTCTACTCGCTGTTCCGCGAGAACGAGCCGGGCATCGCCGCCCGCGATGCCAGGATCCGCGAGGCGCGCACCCGCGCCACCGTCGAGGCCTGATCGTTCCCGCTCTGCGGGGCCGCACCCCGCAGAGCACGCGTAAGATTGTGTGATTCGGAGGTGAGCGGATGGCGGAACCGCAGACGGCGTCGCAGGGATCGAGCCTGAGACGACTGGTTCCCCGCATCTTCTCCCGCGCGCCCAGGGTCAACGACCTCGACAATCTCACCCGCACGGTCCGTGCGAACCACCCGAAGGGTGATCTCGCGGTCATCGAACGGGCCTACGCGGTCGCCAAGGAGAAGCACTCCGGGCAGCAGCGTCAGAGTGGCGAGCCGTACATCACGCACCCGCTCGCGGTCGCGCAGATCCTCGCGGAGATGGGCCTCGGGCCTCGGGCGATCGCCGCAGCGCTGCTGCACGACACCGTCGAGGACACCGGCTACGCGCTCACCGACCTGACCGCCGAGTTCGGCGACGAGGTCGCGATGCTGGTCGACGGCGTCACGAAGCTCGACAAGGTCAAGTACGGCGAGAGCGCGCAGGCGGAGACCGTCCGCAAGATGATCGTCGCGATGTCCAAAGACATCCGCGTCCTCCTGATCAAGCTCGCCGACCGGCTGCACAACGCACGCACCTGGGGCTTCGTCCCGCCCGAGAAGGCGGCGAAGAAGGCCAAGGAGACGCTGGAGATCTACGCGCCGCTGGCCAACCGACTCGGCATCCAGGCGATCAAGTCCGAGCTCGAGGACCTGTCGTTCGCTGTCCTGCATCCGAAGATCTACAACGAGATCCACAACCTCATCGCCCAGCGCACCCCGCAGCGAGAGAAGTACCTGACGCAGGTGGTCGAGGAGATCGACGAGGATCTGCGCGACCTGCGCATCAGGGGCAAGGTCGTCGGACGGCCGAAGCAGCTCTATTCGGTGTATCAGAAGATGGTCGTGCGCGGTCGCGAGTTCGACGACATCTACGACCTGATCGGCATCCGCGTCCTCGTCGCCTCGGTGCGCGACTGCTACGCGGTGCTGGGCGCCATCCACGCGCGCTGGACGCCCCTGCCCGGCCGCTTCAAGGACTACATCGCGACGCCGAAGTTCAACCTGTACCAGTCGCTGCACACGACGGTGATCGGCCCCTCAGGGCGCACCGTCGAGATCCAGATCCGCACGCACGAGATGCACCAGCAGGCCGAGTACGGTGTCGCGGCGCACTGGATGTACAAGGAGCGGATGAACGGCGGCAAGGCCGAGGTCCGCGCGGCCGACAACGACATGGCCTGGCTCGCGCACATCTCGGACTGGCAGGCCGAGACAGCGGATCCGGGCGAGTTCCTGGATTCCCTGCGGTTCGAGATCGGTGCGAAGGAGGTCTACGTCTTCACTCCGAAGGGACGTGTGATCGGCCTTCCCGCCGGCGCGACGCCCGTCGATTTCGCGTACGCAGTGCACACCGAGATCGGGCACCGCACCATGGGGTCCAAGGTCAACGGACGCCTCGTGCCGCTGGAGTCGGAGCTCAAGAGCGGCGACGTCGTCGAGGTCTTCACCTCGAAGAACCCGGATGCAGGGCCGAGCCAGGACTGGCTCGGATTCGTCAAGAGCACCAGAGCGCGCAACAAGATCCGCGGCTGGTTCACCAAGGAGCGCCGCGAAGAGGCGATCGAGCAGGGCAAGGAGGCCATCGCCCGCGCGATGCGCCGACAGAACATGCCTCTGCAGCGCCTGATGAGCCAGGACTCCTTCGCCGAAGTGGCGCACCAGCTCCGCTATGAAGACGTCTCCGCGCTCTATGCCGCTGTCGGTGAAGGTCACGTGTCGACGCAGTCGGTCCTCGAGAAGGTCACCGCGCTGGTCGCCGCCGCCGATCCGGTCACCGGATCCATCGAGCTGCCGGGCAGCATGCCCTCCCGAGAGCCGCGCTCCGGCGACTCGGGCGTGCTCGTGCGCGGGGCGTCCGACATCCTCGTCAAGCTCGCCAAGTGCTGCACCCCGGTGCCAGGCGATGCGATCGTCGGCTTCGTCACCCGTGGCAGCGGCGTCTCGGTGCACCGCTCCGACTGCGTGAACGTCAAGGCGCTGGCCAGCGAGGAAGACCGATTCGTCGAGGTGTCGTGGGCGCCGACGACGAAGAGCGTCTTCCGGGTGCAGATCCAGGTCGAGGCTCTCGACCGCTCTGGCCTGCTCTCCGATGTCACCCGTGTTCTCAGCGAGCATCACGTCAACATCCTCTCGGCGACCGTCAGCACCACGGACGAGCGCCTGGCGATCAGCCGATTCGTCTTCGAGATGGGCGATGCCGTGCATCTCGACAGGATCCTGAACGCGGTCCGGCGTATCGACGCGGTGTACGACGTGTACCGCGTCACCTCCTCCTGACCATCAGCCGCTCGAGGGCCCCGCGTCCCGCGCGGGTGCCCGGCACTCGCGAGAGCGTCGACATCGCTGCGGCTGCCTCGACGACGAGCGTGTCGTCGACCGCCGCGAGCAGGAGCATCCATCGTCGCAGCGACTCGTCGCGGTACAGCCCCAGGGCGAGATCGACCATCGTGCGCACCGGGGTCATGACCGCGATGCCCCCGAGCTGCACCACGGCATCGCCCGGCAGCGCGGTGTCGTGAAACCTCACCCGTGCGGTGAGTGCGGGGCGGATTCGGCGGGCGACGGCACGCCGGACATGATGGATCGGCGGTGGCGCGTCGCCGGCGCCGTGGATCCAAGCCGAGGTCGGACCGGACGCCGCCGTGTCTGCCGGGATCAGCGCCGCGATCGCCGAGGCTCGCGCCGCTGGGCTCTCCACCAGATCTGCGGGGATATACCCCTCGCCGAGTTCGACCACGTGCCCGTCGAGGCGGGCGGCGCTCAGCTCGGAGACCGCCAGCCGCCCACCGGGCAGATACAGGAACGCGGGATGCATCCCGCCAGTGTGGCGTGCTGCATCCCGCGTTCCGTGTGGATCCGAGGATCTGTGGAGAGGTTCAGCCGCCCAGGGCGCTGAGCCAGGTGCGACGGGCCTCGAGGGCGTCCGCCGCTTCCTTCGCGGCCTTCTTGTCGCCTGCCTTCTCCGCTGCCGCGAGCTCGGACTCGAGCTTCTCGATCGCCTCGAGGAGCTGCGAGCTCATGTCGTTGGCGCGGGCCTTGGTCTCGGGGTTGTTCTTCTTCCAGTCGACCTCTTCGCGGGCCTTCAACGCCTGCTCGATCACGCGCAGGCGGTCATCGAGCGCCCGCTCCTTCTCGCGGGGGAAGACGCGGCCGATCTCGTCCCACTGACGCTGGATGCCGGTGAGCAGTGCCCGTGCGCGCTTGATGTTCGGCTCGTCGGCGACAGCCTTGGCCTCTTCGAGAAGCGCCTGGCGCGCCTCGATCTTCGGGGCGGAGTCGGCTTCCTCGGCCGCGGCCTGCTCGGCACGCGCGGAGTAGAGCGCGTCGCCGGCGGCCTTGAACCGTGCCCACAGCGCGTCGTCTGCCTTGCGACCGGCCCGGCCGGCGGCCTTCCACTCGTCGAGCAGAGTGCGATACGCCGGGATCCCGTCGACGCCGCGCGGTGCGAGTGCCTCGGCACGCTCGACCAGACGGGTCTTGGCGTCGCGAGCGCTCTTGTGCGTGTCGTCGAGCTCGGAGTAGAAGGCGCGGCGTGCCTTGTCGACCGTGGCGCGGGCATCGCGGAATCGCTTCCAGAGCTGCTGCGACACGCTCTTCGAGAGCCGCGGACCGTTCTGCTGGTGGGCCTGCCAGGCGTCGAAGAGCTCTCCGAGCTCGGCGGTCACCTGCTTCCACTGCACCTTCGACAGATCGCGCGCTGCGATCGCCTCGGCGCGCTCGACGAGGGCGGTGCGCTCGGCGATCGCCTTGTCGACGAGTTCCTTGGCCTGCTGGGCCTCCTGCGCGGTCGCCTCGGAGAGCGAGGCGGTCAGGGCGTTCAGACGGTCCCGCAGTCCAGCGAGGTCGCCGACGGCGGCCGCATCCGTGGCCTCCTCGAGGAGGTGGCCGGCCTGCTTGACCAGGTCGGCTGCACTCGCGCCGCCCGACTGGTGACGCTGTTCGAGAGCGTGCACCTTGAATGCGATGTCGTCGTACTTGCGCACGAAGTAGGCGAGGGCCTCGTCGGGGGTGCCGTCGGGGTACTGCCCGACCACGCGCCAGGTGTCGTTCTCGCGGACCTCGACGGTGCCGTCCTCCGAGACACGGCCCCATTCGGCGGCGTCGGACGACGAGCTCCCGGTGGGGGCGGCCGGTACCGCCGGAGCGACGGCCGCGGGGGTCGGCAGCTTGCGCGGCAGGGGCTTCGCCGGGGGAGCGGGAACGGGGGGAGTCGGCTTCGACGGCTCTGTGGCAGACACGTGATTCTCCTTGCGCGGTAGGGCCCGCGGGAGGCGGAAAGGACGAGGTTCAGCCTAGTACGCCCGCGAGCCTCGGATGTGGTGAGCGCTTCTCACAATGATCGTTACCGATCTGTGAGCAGATCGTTCGACGCGTGAAACACCCTGCGTCACATCCGGGAAACACCGCGCTCCTATCGTCACCATCACGGCATCCCTCCGGCGATTGGAGCACAATGAGCGATTCGGTCCTCACCCCGGTTGAGATCGTGGTCGTGGGCGCCGGCATGGTGGCCCACCGATTCGTGGAGAGCTTGCTCAGCAGAGCGGAGCACCCGCTGCACGTCACGGTGATCGGCGACGAGGGCCGGAACCCGTACGACCGGGTGGGCCTGACCGGCTTCTTCTCCGGCGCGACCGCCGAGGAGCTCGAGCTGGATCGCTCGGTGCTCGACGACTTCCGGGTGCGCTTCCTCGCGGACGATCGGGTGCTGCGCATCGACCGCGCAGCGCGGACGGTGACCACCCGATCACGTCGGACGATCGCGTACGACACCCTGGTGCTCGCCACCGGCTCGTATGCGGCGAAGGTCGCGGTCGACGGGGCCGAGCTGCCCGGATGCTTCGTCTATCGCACCCTCGACGACGTGCAGGGCCTCAGAGACTTCGTCGAGCGCCGGAGCCGAGCGCTCGGGCGTCCGCTGCGCGGTGCGGTGATCGGGGGAGGGCTGCTCGGTCTCGAAGCCGCCGGTGCGCTGCAGGGTATGGACGTCGAGGCGACCGTCGTGCAGTACTCCGACCGCCTGATGTCCGCTCAGCTCGACTCCGCAGGAGGAGGGATGCTGAAGCGCCTGCTCGAGGCGCGCGGCATCTCGGTGCGCACGGAGTCCCGCACCACGCGCCTCGACCCCGACGCCTCCGGCGCCGTCACGGCGCTGGAGTTCCAGGACGGCTCGATGCACCGTGCCGATGTGGTCGTGTTCACCGTGGGCGTCCGCCCACGAGATGAGCTGGCGCGCAATGCGGAGATGCGGGTGGATCCGCGAGGCGGGGTGGTGATCGACGAGCGCTGCGCGACCTCCGATCCGCACATCCTCGCGATCGGCGAGGTGGCCAACTACGACGGACGCTGCGTCGGGCTCGTGGCGCCGGGGTACGCGATGGCCGAAGTCGCGGCGACCCGACTGCTGGGTGGCGATGCGGTCTTCCCCGGATACGACGACTCGTCCAAGCTCAAGCTCTCCGGAGTCGATGTCGCGAGCTTCGGCGATGCGATGGCGACCACACCGAATGCGCTCGACGTCGTGTACGCCGACCCCGTGGCCGGGGTCTACAAGAAGCTCGTGCTCTCCGACGACGCGCAGACGCTGCTCGGCGGGATCCTCGTCGGCGACGCGTCGGCGTACGGCGCGCTGCGACCCCTCGTGGGCGCGCGCCTCGGCGCCGACCCCGCCGCGTACCTCCTTCCCGAAGGCGGCAATGAGGCGCCAGGCGGGGAGCTCCCCGATGAAGCGGTGGTCTGCTCGTGCTCGAACGTGACGGCCGGTCGCATCCGAAAGGCCGTGCACGAGGAGGGGTGCGTAGACGCTGCGGCCGTCAAGGGCTGCACCAAGGCCGGCGCGACGTGCGGCTCGTGCGTCCTGATGGTCAAGAAGGTCGTCGGGCAGGAGCTCACGAAGCTCGGACAGACCGTGTCGCACGCGCTCTGCGAGCACTTCGACCTGTCGCGCCGCCAGCTGTTCGATGCCGTGAAGGTCGCGCAGCTGACCACCTTCAGCGGCATCGTGGAGCGGTTCGGACGAGGACGCGGCTGCGATGTCTGCAAGCCGGCGATCGCCAGCATCCTCTCGGTGCTGGTCGGATCGCACGTGCTCGACGGCGAGAACGCGACGCTGCAGGACACCAACGACCACGTCATGGCGAACATGCAGAAGGACGGCACCTACTCGGTCGTGCCGCGCATGCCCGGCGGCGAGGTGACTCCGGAGGGACTGCTGGCGATCGGTCAGGTCGCCAAGGACTTCGCGCTCTATACGAAGATCACCGGTGGCCAGCGGATCGACATGTTCGGTGCCCGTCTCGAGCAACTGCCGCAGATCTGGCAGCGCCTCGTGGATGCGGGGTTCGAGTCGGGGCAGGCGTACGGCAAGTCGCTGCGCACAGTGAAGTCGTGCGTCGGATCGACCTGGTGCCGCTACGGGGTGCTCGACGCCGTCGGCATGGCTGTGAAGCTGGAACTGCGCTACCGCGGGCTGCGAGCGCCCCACAAGCTGAAGCTCGGCGTCTCCGGCTGCGCCCGCGAATGCGCGGAGGCTCGGGGCAAGGACGTGGGGGTGATCGCGACCGAGACCGGATGGAACATGTACGTCGGCGGGAACGGCGGCTTCTCTCCCCGTCATGCGCAGCTGCTCGCCTCCGACCTCGACGACGACGGGCTGATCAGGGCGATCGACCGATTCTTCATGTACTACATCCGCACGGCGGACCGCCTGCAGCGCACTGCTCCGTGGTGCGAGGAGCTCGAGGGCGGGCTCGACGGCCTCCGCGGAGTGATCTTCGACGACACCCTCGGGATCTGCGCCGACCTCGACGAGGCGATGGCGCAGCACGTCGACCGGTACGAGGACGAGTGGGCGGCGACGCTCCGGGACCCGGAGAAGCTCGAGCGGTTCCGCTCGTTCGTCAACGCCGCGGACACCCCCGACCCCTCGCTGGCTTACGTCGCGGAGCGGGGTCAGATCCGGCCCGCGACGGCGGAGGAGCGCCGCAGCGGCGGCGTCCTGATCGCCGGGACCGCTTTGGAGGTGCGGCGATGACCCTCTCGATCGACACGACGGTCGCCGTGCGCGTGTGCACCGTGCACGATCTCGAGGTCGAGCGAGGCAGGGCGGCGCTCGTGGACGGCGACCAGGTGGCTCTGTTCCTGTTGCCGGACGGCAGCGTGCACGGCGTCGACAACCTCGACCCGTACAGCGGCGCCCATGTCATCTCGCGCGGGATCGTCGGCTCCCGCGGCGACACGCCCACCGTGGCCTCCCCACTGCACAAGCAGGTGTTCGATCTGCGGACCGGGGAGTGCCTGGAGACGCAGGGCAAGGATGCGGCGGCGTTGCGCGTCTGGCCCGTCTCGGTCGTCGACGGCGAAGTCCGTGTCACTCGGCCCGAGGAGCGATCCTCATGAGACGGGCGCTCGTCGGGCGGGTCGACCTCATCGGCGGCGGCCCGGGGCCCGCTGATCTCCTCACGCTGCGGGCGTACCGCCTGCTCATGGCGGCCGACGTCGTAGTGGCCGATCGGCTCGGGCCCTTCGAGGAGTTGCGGGACGAGCTGCCCGCGCACGTCGAGGTGATCGATGTCGGCAAGAGCCCAGGCCACCACCCCGTGCCGCAGCACGAGATCAACGCGCTGCTCGTCGCGCGAGCGCTGGCCGGTCGCCGCGTGGTCCGGCTGAAGGGCGGCGACCCGTTCGTCCTCGGGCGCGGCGGCGAAGAGGTCCTCGCCTGCGAGGCCGCTGGCGTGCCCGTGACGGTGACCCCCGGGATCAGCAGCGCGATCTCCGTGCCGCAGGCTGCGGGGATCCCGGTGACCCACCGAGGCGTGGCCTCTGCCGTGCACGTCGTGAACGGACATGGCGATCTCTCCGCCAGCGCGATCGCCTCGCTGGCGGACCCCGAGGTCACCACCGTCATCCTGATGGGAGTGGCGTCGCTTCCGCGACTGACCGCCGCCGCACTTGCAGCGGGGGTGGCCGGCGACACCCCGGTGGCGATCGTCGAGAACGGTCACACCGAGCGGCAGCGCACGATCCGCAGCGTCCTCGCCGACATCGTGCCGGACGCGACGGCCGCGCAGCTCGCCAATCCTGCCGTCATCGTGGTCGGAGAGGTCGCGCGCGCGGGTGTGCTGCTCCCCACATCCGCGATGCTGTCGGAGAGCATGAGATGACGACCGCGCGCACTCTGGATTCCGCGCTTGCCGGCTGCACGATCATCGTCGCCGCGGACCGGCGCTCCGTCGACCTCGCGACCGCCCTGGAGCGGCGCGGGGCGGTGGTGCACCGTGCGCCCGCGCTCAGCATCGTCACGAACGCGGACGACGCGGAACTGCTGGCCCGTACCGAGCAGGTGATCGAGTCGCCCCCGGACATCGTGATCGTCACGACCGGCGTCGGATTCCGCGGCTGGATGGACGCCGCGCACGAGCACGGACTGGACGCGCAGCTGGATGCCGCCCTGCAGGGTGCGCACTTCGTCGCCCGAGGCCCCAAGGCGCACGGCGCCATCCAGCAGGCCGGGTTCACCGCCGACTGGGTCGCCGAATCCGAGACCTCGGCCGAGGTGGGCGAGTACCTGCTCGCGTCGGGCGTCGCCGGCAAGCGCATCCTCGTCCAGCATCACGGTGCGGGCTCGGACGGTCTCGACGACCTGCTGCGGGATGCCGGCGCCGAGGTGCTGAGCATCACGGTCTACCGCTGGGGTCCGCCGCCCAACCCCGAGGTCGTGCGCCGATCGGTGCTCCAGGCGGCCGGCGGCGAGGCCGACGCCGTGCTGTTCACCTCCGCACCCGGCGCTGCATCGTGGATCGGCGTCGCTCGGGAGGAGGGAGCGTTGGACAGGATCCGCCGCCGCGCGGATTCAGGACGACTCCTGCTCGCCTCCGTCGGCCCGATCACCGCCGCCCCTCTGCACGCGGCCGAGCTGCGCACCACGATCGCCGATCGCGGGCGCCTGGGTTCCCTGGCGCGCACGGTGATCGCCCACTTCGGCGGCGGTCGCGCTCCCTCGCTTCCCACGGATGCCGGTCGTGTCGAGGTCCGCAGCGGCGGGGTCCTGGTCGGCGGCGAGTTCATCCCGCTCTCGCGCTCGGCTGCCGCCCTCATCGAGGCTCTCGCGTCTGCGGGCGGTCGTGTGCTCTCGCGGGCGGAGCTGGGTGGCGTCCTGCCCGGTGCAGAGCGCAATGCCCACGCGGTCGAGGTCGCGGTCGCGCGCCTGCGCGAAGCGCTCGGCAGCAGTGAACTGGTCCACACGGTCGTGAAGCGCGGCTATCGCCTGGCCGTCACCGAGGACTGAAGACGAAGAGGCCGGGTGAGCATCGCTCACCCGGCCTCTTCGTGTGCGCGGATTCAGCTGACGCCGGCCGGCTCCGGCGTGCGCTCGACCTCGACGGCGGCGGGGGAGGGCGCGGTGCTCTTGCCGGCGGTGCTCCGCAGCCTCGGAGCCTTGACTCGGCGGGTGGCCGTGCGTCCGTAGGTGAGGTACAGCGGCAGGCCGGCGAGCAGCAGTCCGCCGACCAGGTTGCCGATGACCGTGGGGATCTCGTTCCAGATCAGGTAGTCCATGATCGTGAAGTCCGCGCCGAGCAGGAGGCCGGAGGGGAACAGGAACATGTTCACGATCGAGTGCTCGAAGCCCATGTAGAAGAACAGTGAGATCGGCAGCCACATCGCGATGATCTTGCCAGGCACGCTCTCGGTGACCATCGCGAGGATGACGGCTGTGGACACCATCCAGTTGCAGAGCATCCCGCGGATGAACAGCGTCAGCATGCCCGCCGCGCCATGATCCGCATAGCCGATGGTGCGGCCGTGACCGATCTCGCCGATCGCGAGCCCGACCGGGCTGGGGTCGGCCGAGAAGCCGTAGGTGAAGTACACGGCCATCAGTACAGCGACGAGGATCGCGCCGCCGAAGTTGCCGAGGAAGACGAGGCCCCAGTTGCGGAACATCGCGCCGACGGTCGCGCCCGGACGCTTGTCGAGGACCGCGAGCGGCGCGAGGGTGAACACCCCGGTGAGCAGGTCGTACCCCAGCAGATAGAGGAGCACGAATCCGATGGGGAACAGCAGGGCGCCGAGCAGCGGCTGTCCTGTCTGCGTCGAGACCGTGACGGCGAAAGCGGCGCCGAGAGTCAGGATCGCCGCGCCCATGAAGGCGCGGATGAGTGTGTCTCTGGTCGAGAGCTGCATCTTGTAGGCACCGGCGTCGACCATCCGGGTGACGAGGGCTGCGGGTGTGGCGTACGACATGGGCGACCTCCATGGGGCGAGGGGAGCGGGATGCTCGTGCCGTCCATGGTGTCCGTGGGGGATTTCGGATGATCGCGCGCTGCGTTACAGGTGTGGAGCGATCCGCTCACAGCGTGCGCCCGCGCGATGTGAGGACCAGGCCCGATCACTGCCGGGCGGGCGGGGGCTAGCCCGCGGGCGTCTCGGTCGGCAGCGGTGTCTCGGGCAGCGGTGTCTCGGGCGCAGGGGCGTCGGTGGGAAGCGGGGCGTCGGTGGGCTCGATGCTCGGCGTGGGGGACGGAGCCGGCGGATTCGCCTGCGCATACGCGACCTGGCTCGCGACGGCACCCGCGATCACCAGCACTCCGGCGATGACGGCGATCGTGTTGTCGCGGCCGCGTCGACGGATCTGCCCCTCATGCCAGGTCTTGCGCGCGGCGTGCAGTCGGGCGCGCTCCGCTTCGGTGCGCGACTGCCGCGTGCTCTTCCCGCGTCCGGCCATTGCGTTTCTCCCTCACTGGACGTGAATGTGCGACGTCGCCTGAGAGCCTACCGTCGCGTCGGAGCCGTACCGATCGCGACCGCCGTGTCCGTGGTCCGCGTTAGCCTGGACGGATGACCTCCGCCGCCGCACTGCTCTCCGGGCAGACGCCCCTCGCCGTGCGCATGCGCCCCGTCTCGCTCGACGAGGTCGCAGGGCAGAAGCACCTGCTGCGCGCCGGCTCGCCGATCGTCGCCCTCGCCGACCCCGAGGCCACTTCTCCCGGCGCGGTGTCGATCATCCTCTGGGGTCCGCCCGGCACCGGCAAGACCACGCTGGCGCAGGCCATCGCCCGCTCCTCCGGGCGCCGCTTCGTCGAGCTGTCGGCTATCACGGCCGGCGTCAAGGACGTGCGCGAGGTGATGCAGGAGGCGATCACCCAGCGCGATCTCTACGGTCAGACGACCATCCTCTTCCTCGACGAGATCCACCGCTTCACCAAGGCGCAGCAGGATGCTCTGCTCCCCGGCGTCGAGAACGGCTGGGTCATCCTGATCGCTGCGACCACCGAGAACCCCTCGTTCTCCGTGATCTCCCCACTGCTGTCGCGGTCGCTGCTGCTCACCCTGCAGCCGCTGACCGACGACGACATCGGGCTGCTCGTCGACCGGGCCGTGACCGATGCCCGCGGTCTCAACGGTGCGGTGTCGCTCGCGGACGATGCCCGCGCCGCGCTGATCAGACTCGCGTCCGGCGATGCCCGTCGTGCGCTGACCGGCCTCGAGGCGGCGGCCGCCGTCGCCCTGTCGAACGGCGAGGGCGGCACCGCTCCGGTCGCGACGGCCGACGACGTCGCGCAGGCGGTCGACAAGGCGCTGCTGCGCTATGACCGTCAGGGCGATGAGCACTACGACGTGATCAGCGCGTTCATCAAGTCCATCAGGGGGTCCGATCCCGACGCGGCGCTGCACTACCTCGCGCGCATGATCGAAGCAGGGGAGGACCCGCGCTTCATCGCCAGGCGCCTCGTCATCTCCGCCTCCGAGGACGTCGGGCTCGCCGACCCCCAGGCGCTCGCGATCGCGGTGGCCGCAGCCGACGCGGTCGCCTTCATCGGCATGCCGGAGGGGCGCATCCCGCTCGCGGAGGCGACGGTGTATCTCGCGACCACGGCCAAGTCGAATGCCGCGTACGTGGGCATCGACGCCGCGATCGCCGACATCCGCTCCGGTGGGTTCGGCCGAGTGCCGCTGCATCTGCGCGACGCGCACTACCCCGGCGCCAAGAGGCTCGGCCACGGTCGCGGCTACGTGTACCCGCATGACAGTGAGTTCGGCATCCTGCCGCAGCAGTACCTGCCGGACGAGCTGCAGGGCAAGCGGTACTACGAACCGAAGAATCTCGGCGCAGAACGGGACATCTCCGCGCGCCTCGAGCGCATCCGCCGCATCCTCGACGGGCGCTGATCGCGCATCTGTTAGACTGGATCGGCTCGAAACAGAGTTTTCGGGCATCTCCTCGTTCACACCACACCTTGCTGGCGCCCCGGCGTGCGCTCCAAGGCAGAACGCGGACGATACGTCCGTGAGTCGTGAAAGACGCGACCACGTCATCGGAAGGATAACTTCGTGACCACGAAGTCCCAGGACCGCCGCAAGGTTCGTCTGAGCCGTGCACTCGGCATCCCGCTCACCCCGAAGGCCGCCCGCTACCTCGAGAAGCGTCCGTACGCTCCGGGTGAGCACGGCCGCACCAAGCGCAAGGCAGACAGCGACTACGCCGTCCGTCTGCGTGAGAAGCAGCGTCTGCGCGAGCAGTACGGCATCCGCGAGAAGCAGATGCGCAACACGTTCAACGAGGCTCGCCGTCAGGACGGCCTGACCGGTGAGAACCTGGTTGAGCTGCTCGAGATGCGTCTCGACGCCCTCGTCGTGCGTTCGGGCTTCGCCCGCACCACCGCGCAGGCTCGCCAGCTCGTCGTGCACCGTCACATCCTCGTCGACGGCCAGCTCGTCGACCGCCCGTCGTTCCGCGTGAAGCCGGGTCAGCTCATCCACGTCAAGGCCAAGAGCGAGGGCACCGAGCCCTTCCAGGTCGCAGCAGCCGGCGGTCACGCCGAGGTCCTGCCTCCCGTTCCCGGCTACCTCGAGGTCGAGCTCGACAAGCTCCAGGCCCGCCTGGTCCGTCGCCCGAAGCGCGCAGAGGTCCCCGTGACCTGTGAAGTGCAGCTGGTCGTCGAGTACTACGCGGCTCGCTGAGTTCAGCTTTTCCGCAGAAGGCGTCGGGGTCACCCGACGCCTTCTGTCGTTTCCGCATACGATGGTGACACCGCGCCTTCGCGGGTCAGAGGCAAGGATGGCGACATGAAGAACGTGCTGTGGTTCCTGATCGGTGTGATCGGCGGCTTCGTCGCGGCCCATTTCATGAACAAGGACCCGCGCGGTCATGACATCCTCGCCGAGGTCGACGCTCGCTTCAACGAGTTCACCGGCATCATCGGCGACGCCTACCGCGAGCAGCAGGCGCGACTCACAGACCCCGCGGACGACTGAGCGCCCTCGACGGTCTCCCGTCGCAGCGCATCCGGACGTTCCGCTCTTCCACACCCTGTACGCAAGGACACCTGGCACCCCTATGAAAACTGCGGAGATCGCGCAGCGCTATCTCGACTACTTCGAGAAGAACGACCACGTCATCGTCCCCTCGGCCTCGCTGGTCAGCGATGATCCTTCGCTGCTGTTCACGGTCGCCGGAATGGTGCCGATGATCCCGTACCTCACCGGTGTCGTCCCCGCGCCGCACCCCCGCATCGCCGACCTGCAGAAGTGCATCCGCACGAATGACATCGAAGAGGTCGGCAAGACCGCGCGTCACGGCACGTTCTTCCAGATGATGGGCAACTGGTCGTTCGGCGACTACTTCAAAGAGGGCGCGATCCGCTACGCGTGGGAGCTGCTGACGAGCTCGGAGGCCGACGGCGGCCTGGGCTTCGACGAGAAGGACCTCTGGGTCACGGTCTACGAGACGGATGACGAGGCCGAGGCGATCTGGCGCGACATCATCGGGCTCAAGCCGGAGCGCATCCAGCGCCTCGGCCGTGCGGACAACTACTGGAACACCGGTCAGCCGGGCCCCGGCGGTCCCGACAGCGAGATCTTCTTCGACCGAGGACCTGCGTACGGCAAGGACGGCGGCCCCGCCGCTGACGACTCGCGGTTCCTGGAGATCTGGAACCTCGTGTTTATGCAGGACTTCATCGAGAACATCCGCGGCAAGACCGAGTTCGACATCGTGGGCGAGCTGCCCCAGAAGAACATCGACACCGGAATGGGACTCGAGCGCGTCGCGTTCCTCAAGCAGGGCGTCGAGAACATGTACGAGACCGACCAGGTGCGTCCAGTCCTCGATCGTGCCGTCGAGCTCTCCGGTCGACGCTACGGCGCGGTGCACGAGGACGATGTCCGCTTCCGTGTCATCGCCGATCACGTGCGCTCCTCGCTGATGCTGCTCTCCGACGGCGTGCGCCCCTCCAACGAGGGTCGCGGCTACATCCTGCGCCGCCTGATGCGCCGCACCGTCCGTGCGATGCGCCTGCTGGGCGTCGACGAGCCGGTGTTCCCCGAGCTGTTCGCGACGTCGCGCGACGCGATGAAGACGGCGTACCCGGTGCTCGAGAGCGACTGGTCGACGCTGTCGGCGTCGGCATTCGCCGAGGAGGAGACCTTCCGTCGCACGCTCGCCCAGGGCTCGACGATCCTCGACCTCGCTCTCGACGACACCAAGAAGGCCGGCGGCTCGACGCTGAGCGGACCGGAGGCCTTCCTGTTGCACGACACGTACGGCTTCCCGATCGACCTCACCCTCGAGGTCGCCGAGGAGGCAGGACTCGACGTCGACCGTGCCGCCTTCGACTCCCTGATGCAGGAGCAGCGTTCGCGGGCCAAGGCCGATGCGCGCAACCGCAAGCGCCAGCTCGCCGACGTCTCGGTGTACCGCGACCTGCGCGCGCTGGGGGAGACCGGCTTCGACGGCTATTCCGAGCTCGAGGTCGACTCGCGCATCCTCGGCATCCTCGTCGACGGTCAACCGGCCCGCAGCGCCTCCGAAGGTCAGATCGCCGAGGTGGTGCTGGCCGAGACGACGCTGTACGCCGAGTCCGGTGGCCAGGTCGCCGACAAGGGCGTGATCGTCGGGCCAGGCTTCGAGCTCGAGGTGCTCGACGTGCAGCGTCCCGTTCCCGGTCTCATCAGCCACACGGTCGAGGTCACCCGCGGCGCCGTCGCGGTCGACGATGCCGCCACGACGGTCGTCGATGCGGCGAACCGACGCGCTGCGCGACAGGCGCACTCCGCGACGCACCTCGTGCATGCCGCACTGCGCGACACCCTCGGACCGACCGCCACCCAGGCGGGGTCGCTCAACCGCGCCGGGTACATGCGCTTCGACTTCTCGTGGTCGCAGGCGCTGTCGTCCGAGACGCGCACAGAGATCGAGGAGATCACGAACCGTGCCGTCAACGACGCCCTCGAGGTGACGACGAGGATCGTCACGCTCGATGAGGCGAAGGAGGCGGGCGCCATGGCGCTGTTCGGCGAGAAGTACGGCGACGTCGTGCGGATGGTCGACATCGGCGGACCCTGGTCTCGCGAGCTGTGCGCAGGGACCCACGTCTCGACCAGTGCGGAGATCGGACTCGTCAGTGTCGTCGGAGAGTCGTCCGTCGGCTCGTCGAACCGCCGCATCGAGGCACTCGTCGGGCAGGACGCGTTCCGTGAGCTCGCCGCCGAGCGCGCGCTGGTGTCGCAGCTGACCACGTCGCTCAAGACGCCTCGCGATCAGCTCGCCGAGCGCATCGCCGACCTGTCCGCGAGCCTCAAGGCCGCGGAGAAGCGCATCGCGCAGTTCGAGTCGAAGGAGCGCGCAGGACGCGTTCCGGCGATCGCGGACGCTGCGGCACGCGTCGGCTCGTTCCGAGTGGCTGCGCAGTCGCTCGGCGAGGTCGCCTCGGCCGACGATGTGCGGGAACTCGTGCTGGGCGTCCGCGACCGTCTCGGATCCGACCCTGCCGTCGTCGCTCTCGGAGCCGTGGTGAACGGTCGTCCTGTCGTCGTCGTCGCCACGAACGATCCCGCACGTGCAGCCGGCGCCAAGGCCGGTGCGCTCGCGAAGCGCGCGGCAGCGGTGCTCGGCGGTGGTGGCGGCGGTCGCGATGACGTCGCGCAGGGTGGTGGCACGGATGCCGGAGCGCTGCCTGCCGCGCTGGAAGCCGTCTCCCAGGAGCTGCAGACAGCGTGAGCGGCTTCCGCCGCGGCGTGCGGCTCGGAATCGACGTGGGACGCGCCCGCGTCGGAGTCGCGCGCTGCGACCCCGACGGCATGCTCGCCGTGCCGGTCGAGACGGTGCAGCGCAATGAGACGGCGATCGACCGCATCGCGACGATCGCCGAGGACTACGACGTGCTCGAGTTCGTGGTGGGGCTGCCCGTGAATCTGATGGGCGCTGACACGGCCTCGACCACGGATTCCCGGGAGTTCGCAGCTGTGCTCCAGACGCGCACCGGCACCCCTGTGCGGCTCGTCGACGAGCGTCTCAGCACGGTGACCGCACACGCCGCCCTGCGTTCTTCGGGCAGAACTCAGAAGAATTCTCGTAGCATTGTGGATCAGATCGCCGCGGTAGTCCTGCTGCAGCAGGCGATCGACACGGAGAAGAGCACCGGAAACCCGCCCGGCGCCACGATTCCGCTCGACGAGGAGTCCCCCCGATAATGCCCGAACGCGAGAGTGCTTCCCCCCAGCACGATCCGGATGCCCGTCTGGGCGACCTGTTCGAGAATCTTCCCGACCCCACGCACCAGCTGCCGACGGTGGACAACACCCCGCCGCCGCCGGGATCGCGGAGGGCGGCCCGTGAGGCCGCGCGCTCGGCGAACACGCCGGCCGCAGGTTCCGCAGCCGTCTCCGACCCCGCGGCGTCGCCCGGTCCTGAGACGCCCGGTCCTGCAACACCCGGTGCTGCGACACCCGGTTCCGTGACTACGCCCGGCGTGACGCCGGACGCTCAGGTCTCGTCGGAATCCCCGTCGCCGTCGGATCGCACGCCCGTCGACCGGTCCACGGCATCCGACGTCGCCCCTGGCGAACCGGAAGACCTCTCCACGAGGGCGCTCCCGGTGGCCGACCGCGCAGGATCGCTGCGCACGACCGAGTCGGCGGCGGACTCCGCACAGGCCGCGTCCGCCGCGTCCGATGCCGCCACGGGCGGCACGACTGCAGCAGCGCACACGACATCTCAGCCGCCGGCGGGAGGCGGTCTCGAGGACCTCTTCCAGACCCACTCCGACGATGACGCGGCGCACAGTGCGCCAGCGAAGAAGAAGCGCCGCACCGGTTGCCTGGTCGCACTGATCATCGTCCTCGCGGTCATCGGCGGCCTCGCGGCCGGCGGTGTGTGGGTGTGGAACACCTACGGCGACAAGATCAGCGACGCACTCGGCTGGGGTGAGCCGGCTGACTGGGAGCCCGGTGTCGCGACCGGCGAGGTGCTGGTCACGATCAACGAGGGTGACACGGGCTCTCCCGTATCCACCGCGCTGCACGAAGCGGGGGTGACGCGCACCGAGGAGGTCTTCTACGACTACCTGGTCAAGGAGAACATCGCGGTCACGTTCTACCCGGGCATCTACCGCCTGCAGGAGAAGATGACCGCTGAGGCCGCCCTGGAGGCCCTGCAGAATCCGGCGAACAAGCTCGAGAACTCCGCGAGCATCGGTGAGGGAGCGACGATCGAATCCTCGCTCCCCGGTATGGCCGAATCCCTCGGGATGCCGCTCGAGGAGCTGCAGGCGGCTGTGGATGCCGACCCGTCGACCTACGGAGTCGAGGCGTCGACGCTCGAGGGCTGGCTGTTCCCCGCGGTCTACACGTTCGACCCGGGCGTGACGGCCGAGCAGGTCATCCAGCGCATGGTCGACCGCACCCGCGAATCTCTCGATGCCGCAGGAGTGCCGGCGGCCGATGCGCAGCGCATCCTCACCATCGCGTCGATCATCCAGCGCGAGGGTCGCACCGACGACTTCCCGAAGGTCTCGCGGGTGATCCAGAACCGCCTCGACATCGACATGAAGCTGCAGATGGACTCCACGGCGCAGTACGGCTACGGATCCCTGCACGAGGGCGTCGTGTCGAGTTCGGCCGAGGCGCTCGAGGATCCGAACGAGTGGAACACCTACGTCCACACCGGTCTGCCGATCACTCCGATCGCGAGCCCGAGCGATGCCGCCATCGACGCCGCGATGCACCCCGCCGACGGGCCGTGGCTGTACTTCGTCACGATCAACCTGGCGACCGGGGAGACCCAGTTCTCCGAGACCTACGAGGAGCACCTGCAGGGTGTCGAGAGGTGGGAGCAGTGGTGCCAGGAGAACCCTGACGGCGGCTGCTCGGCCGGATGAGCGCGAGCCGTCTCGCGGTCTGGGGAGACCCGATCGCGCACTCCAAGTCCCCGCAGCTGCACGCAGCGGCCTACCAGGTGCTCGGCCTGGGGTGGCAGTACACGCGGCGCCGGGTCGATGCCGAGGGCTTCGCCGAGGCGCTGGACGGGCTCGATGACTCGTGGTGCGGGCTGTCGCTCACGATGCCGCTCAAGGAGCAGGCCTTCCGCGCGTCGACGACGCTCGACCGTCACGCCCGGCTCACCGGAGCGGTGAACACCCTGCTGCTCAGTGACGGCAGACGAGGGTTCAACACCGACGTCGGGGGGATCGTCGACGCTCTGGCCGCCGAGGGCATCGACGCAGCGGCGCGCGTGCGTATCCTCGGCGCCGGGGCGACGGCGGCATCGGCCCTGGTCGCGAGCGTCGAGCTCGGAGCAGAGTCGATCGAGGTGCGTGCGCGTCGACCGGAGCGCGCGGCCGGTCTCGTCGCCCTCGGCGAACAGCTCGACGTCGACGTCACCGCGACGTCGTTCGATGCGGCGCTCGAACCGGTGGACCTCACGATCGCGACCCTGCCGAGCGGCACGGTCCTGGACCACGGACTCGCCGCCCGGATGAGCGGGTCCGGGGGTGTCCTCTTCGATGTCGCGTATTCGCCGTGGCCGTCCACGCTCGCGACGGCATGGGTCGATGGGCGTGCGCTGTCCGGCGAAGGAATGCTGCTGCGGCAGGCCGTGCGCCAGATCCGCATCTTCGCCCACGGTGACCAGAGCGTGCCGCTGCCGTCAGAAGCCGCCGTGGTCGCGGCCATGAAGGCCGTCCTGTAACGACGCACGACACGCGGCACGAGTCGAGGCGAAACGCGTGGGAGACTAGAGCAATGCTCCGCGTGCTCACGGCCGGCGAATCGCACGGCCCAGAACTCATTGCCGTCATGGAGGGTCTGCCCTCCGGTGTTCCGGTGTCCTCCGACGCGATCCAGACCGACCTCGCACGCCGCAAGCTCGGGTACGGACGCGGCTCGCGGATGAAGTTCGAGCAGGACGAGCTCACGATCTCCGGCGGCGTCCGCCACGGCAAGACCCTCGGCAGTCCGATCGCCCTGCGCATCGGCAACACCGAGTGGCCGAAGTGGATCGAGGTCATGAACCCCGAGCCCGTCGAGCTCACCGACCGGTCGCGCGGACGCAGCGCCCCGCTGACCCGCCCACGACCAGGCCACGCCGACCTCGTCGGCATGCAGAAGTACGACTTCGATGAAGCTCGACCGATCCTCGAGCGCGCGAGTGCTCGTGAGACCGCCGCACGCGTGGCCCTGGGCGCGATCGCCCGCTCCTTCCTGGGGGAGCTCGGCATCCGCCTCGTCAGCCACACCCTGTCGATCGGCCCGGTCCGCGTGCCCGAGGGTGCGGCGCTGCCCACGCCCGACGACGTCGAGGCGTTGGACGCCGATCCGCTGCGCTGCTTCGACGCCGCGACCTCCGCCCTCATGGTCGCCGAGGTCGACGACGCCAAGAAGGACGGCGACACCCTGGGCGGCATCGTCGAGGTACTGGCGTACGGACTCCCGCCGGGGCTCGGCTCCCACGTGCATTGGGACCGGCGGCTGGATGCGCGCCTCGCGCAGGCGCTGATGAGCATCCAGGCGATCAAGGGCGTCGAGGTCGGCGACGGCTTCGAGACGACCCGTCGTCGGGGCTCAGCGGCACACGACGAGCTCTTCGCGACGGCTGAGGGCATCTCGCGCGGTTCCGATCGCGCGGGCGGCACCGAGGGCGGCATGTCCACCGGCACGGTGCTGCGCGTCCGTGCCGGCATGAAGCCGATCGCCACCGTCCCGCACGCCCTGCGCACGATCGACGTCGCCTCCGGTGAGGACGCGACCGCCCACCACCAACGCTCTGACGTGTGCGCGGTGCCCGCAGCGGGCGTCGTGGCCGAGGCGATGGTCGCGATCGAGCTCGCCAACGCCGTGCTGGAGAAGTTCGGCGGAGACAGCATCCGCGAGACCCGACGCAATCTCGACGGCTACCTCGAGGGCATCCCGGCGGAGCTCCGCACCACGCCCGCGTCCGAGGCGGCGCTCATCGCGCATGACGAGCGAGGCTGAGCGGCTCACGCTGGTGCTCGTCGGTCCGATGGCGGCCGGCAAGACCAGCGTCGGTCGGCGGGTCGCCCGCAGGCTCCGCGTGCCGTTCGTCGACACGGACAAACGGGTGGTTGCTGCGCACGGGCCCATCCCGGCGCTCTTCGCCGAGCACGGTGAGCCGCACTTCCGCGCGCTCGAGCGCGTCGCCGTCGCCGAGGCGCTGAGCGACAGCGAGGGCGGCGTGATCTCGCTGGGCGGCGGCGCGGTGACGGATGAGGGGACGCGGGCGCTGCTGCGAGAGCATCCCGTCGTCTTCCTGACGGTGACGCCGGAGGCGGTCGCCGCTCGGATCCGCAGCGGCGCGCGGCCGCTGCTGGCGGGGGAGGACCCCGTCGCGCGCTGGACGCAGATCTTCGAAGAACGTCGCGGCTGGTACGACGAGGTGGCATCGGTGACGTTCGACACGTCGCGACGCCCCATGCAGCGCATCGCCGACGACATCGTCGCATGGAGGAGAGAACTGGCATGACTACGACCACCATCAGCGTGACGGGCGAGAACCCCTACGACGTCAGCATCGGACGCGGCATCCTGGACCGGGTGTCGGCTGCCCTCGATCCTGGCGTGCGCAAGGTGCTCGTGGTGCACCCGCCGACCCTGGCGGCCCGCGCCGCCGAGCTGCGCGACCGGCTCCTCGCCGACGTCGCAGACGGACCGCGCGAGGTGCTGCTGGCGGAGGTGCCGGATGCCGAGCAGGGCAAGCGCATCGAGGTCGCTGCCTTCTGCTGGCAGGTCATGGGGCAGGCGGACTTCACGCGCACCGACGCGGTCGTCGGGTACGGCGGCGGTGCGGTCACCGACCTCGCCGGCTTCGTGGCGGCGACCTGGCTGCGCGGAGTGCAGCTCGTGCAGGTGCCGACGACGGTGCTCGGTCTGGTCGATGCCTCGGTCGGCGGCAAGACCGGCATCAACACGGCGGAGGGCAAGAACCTCGTCGGCGCCTTCTGGGCGCCCCGCGCGGTCATCGGCGACCTCGACGAACTGGCGAGCCTCAGCCCGAACGAGGCGACCGCCGGCTTCGCCGAGGTGGTCAAGGCCGGATTCATCTGGGCACCGGAGATCCTCGACATCATCGAGGCGGATCCGGTCCGCGCGGTCGACACGACCACGTCCGAGTTCCGCCGAGCCGTGGAACTCGCCATCGACATGAAGGCGAAGGTCGTCTCCGATGACTTCCGCGAGGCCGGCCAGCGCGAGATCCTGAACTACGGGCACACGCTCGGCCATGCGATCGAGCACGCCGAACGGTACCGCTGGCGACATGGAGCCGCGGTCTCGATCGGGATGCTGTACGCGGCAGAGCTCTCCCGCCTCGCCGGTCGTCTCTCGGATGCCGCAGCGGAGCGGCACCGCACGGTGCTGGACTCGCTCGGGCTGCCGACCTCGTACCGCGCCGGTGCCTGGCCGCAGCTGCTGGCGACCATGCAGCGCGACAAGAAGAGCAGGGGCGGGATGCTCCGGTTCATCCTGCTCGACGACATCGCCAAGCCCACGGTGCTGCAGGCACCGGACGAGTCGCTCCTGTTCGCCGCCTACCAGGAGGTCGGCGCGTGACGCGGCGGATCCTGCTGGTCAACGGACCGAACCTGAACCTCCTGGGCAGTCGCGAGCCCGAGGTCTACGGCACGGCGACGCTCGCGGACGTCGAACGGCTCACCACCGAGGCTGCGGCCGCGGAGGGCTTCGAGGTCCGCGCGCTGCAGAGCAATCATGAGGGCGTGCTGATCGACGCGATCCACGCCGCCCGCGAGGACTGCGCAGGGATCGTCATCAACCCCGGCGGACTCACGCACACCTCCGTCGCTCTGCGCGATGCACTCACGGGGGTCGCGCTGCCCTTCGCCGAGGTGCACATCTCCGACGTCTACGCGCGGGAGGCGTTCCGCCACCATTCGTACCTCCACGACGTCGCCGCGGTGCGCGTGATCGGCGAGGGCGTGGACGGGTATGTGAGCGCCGTGCGGCAGCTCGCAGCGCTGATCCCGTAGAATCGACTGTCGGCCCACCCAGTCCACCTCGGACGCGAGCGGCCCCCAGACTCTAGGAACGGAAAGTCCCGCGCATGGCATCTACCGCAGACATCAAGAACGGCGTCGTCCTCAGCATCGAGCGCCAGCTCTGGAGCGTCGTCGAGTTCCAGCACGTCAAGCCCGGCAAGGGAGGCGCGTTCGTCCGTACGAAGCTCAAGAACGTCATGACCGGAAAGGTCGTCGACAAGACCTTCAACGCCGGCGCCAAGGTCGAGATCGAGAACGTCGACCGCCGTGACTACACCTACCTGTACACCGACGGCGACGGCTACGTCTTCATGGACCAGACCGACTACGACCAGATCACGGTCAGCGCCGCGACCGTCGGCGACGCGAAGAACTTCCTGCTCGAGAACCAGCAGGTCACGATCGCGCTCAACAACGGCAACCCGCTGTACATCGATCTGCCGGCATCCGTGATCCTCGAGATCACCTACACGGAGCCGGGCCTGCAGGGCGATCGCTCTTCGGCCGGCACCAAGCCCGCGACGCTGGAGACCGGCTACGAGATCCAGGTCCCGCTGTTCGTAGAGACCGGCACCAAGGTCAAGGTCGACACGCGCACCGGCGACTACCTCGGCCGCGAGAAGTAAGGCGTGAGCGCCCGTACGAAGGCGCGTAAGCGCGCACTCGACATCCTGTTCTCCGCCGACGTCCGCGGCGACGACGTCTCGGTGACCCTGGCCGCCGAAGCCAAGCGCGCCGCGAGCGAGCCCGCCCGTGAGGCCTCGTGGCTCTACGCTCGCGAGGTCGTGGACGGCATCATCGACCACCGCGACGAGATCGACGAGCAGATCACGACCCACAGTCGCGACTGGCGTCTCGAGCGGATGCCGGCCGTCGACCGTGCGCTGCTGCGCATCGGCGTCTGGGAGATCCTGTTCAACGACGAGGTGCCGACCGCCGTCGCGATCGATGAGGCCGTCGAACTCGCCAAGGAGTTCTCGACCGACGACTCCGGCGCCTTCGTGCACGGTGTCCTCGCGCGGGTCTCACGCGCAGCCTGAACGACGACTCCGAACGCGGCGACCTCGATGTCCGAGGCAGCCGGAAGGATGGGACGATGCCTGCGCCGCACGTCGATCTCCGCGACCTGATGCACATCACCGATGTCGGCGGGTACCAGCGCGGTCTCGCCTACTTCCGTGAGGGCAACGTCCTCGACGTCGTCTGGCACGAGGATCTCCTCGAGCTCGAGGGGCACGTCCGCGGAAGCGCCGATGCGCAGTACGTGACGGAGATCGTCTTCCACTCCTCGAACGGCACGCGCCGGATGCGCACGACGCGCTGCACGTGCCCGGTCCGCACCGGATGCAAGCACGTCGTCGCGACCGTGCTGGCGTCGAACGTGCACGAGTACTCGCAGCAGAAGGTGGCGCTGCAGACGCCGCCCGAGCCCACGCCCGTACCGCGGGCCGCCCCGAGCGCCTCGTGGCGGAGCCTTCTCGACCCCTCCGTCTCGCGTCATCCGCAGCCGCTCGCCCTGGGGGTGGAACTCCGCCACCGCGACTCGCGCGAGGAGAATCACTGGGGGCCGCGGCCGGTGCGCGCCGCGACTGCGCGTGACCTCGCCCGGCCGAGCGGCGAGCTGCTGCTGGCGATCCGTCCGCTGATGCGCAGCGCGCAGACCGGGGCGTGGATCCAGGGCGCCGCGGGGTGGGATGCCGTGCGCCGCGACGTGTCGCAGTTCGGCCGCGAGCAGAACCGCTGGTTCGGAGACCTGCTCAGCATCTCGCGCGATTCGCTGCTGTCGGGCAACGCCGGCGAGTGGCTGGTCCTCGACCAGGTCGAGTCCCCGCTGCTGTGGGGACAGCTGCGCTCAGCCGCTGAGGTCGGCATCCCTCTCGTCTCGAGTCAGAAGAGCGCCTCGGTGCGCATCGCGACGGCGGCGGAGGTCTCGACCCTGATCGCCCGAGCGGACGACGGCTCGCTGTCGGTGACCGCTGACGTGCGCATCGACGATCAGCCGGTGCCCGCAGCGGAGGTGCACCCGATCGGCCGCACCGGCGTCTACGCCGCGCGGCTCGTCGGAGCGCGCATCGAGATCGTGCTCGCGGAGTCGACGCTCAGCGAGCAGACCCGTGCGCTGCTCGCCACGGCCGCGCCGATCGAGGTGCCTGCATCCGACGAGGCGGCGTTCATCGCCGACGCGTATCCCCTGCTTGCCAGACGAGGGGCGGTGCACACGGTCGGTGCCGTCGATCTTCCCGCCGTCCCCGCACCTGAACCCGTGCTCACCGTCACATACGAGCGCGGGGATGTCGTCAGCTATGCGTTCGAGTGGTCGTACGGGGAGTTCGGCCGTGTGCCGTTCGCCTGGAACGGCGCGGCAGTGCGCGACGCCGACGCGGAGGCGACCGTGCGGGCGACGATCGAGACCGTGTGGCAGGAGTTCCGCAGCACCAGTTTCCGCCCTGCCGGGTCTCTCCACGACATCGATGCCGCCGCGTTCGTCGCCGAATGCGTCCCGGCACTCGAGGCGGCAGGGGTCTCGGTCGAGTCGCGAGGAGCGCGCAAGGAGTATCGCGAGCTGACCGGCGACCCCCTGGTGAAGGTCACCACGGTCGAGACGACGGACTCGGACTGGTTCGATCTGGGCATCCTGGTGACGATCGACGGTCGGCGGATCCCGTTCGGCCCGCTGTTCACGGCGATGAGCCGCGGCCGTAAGAAGCTGCTGCTCTCGGACGGCGGATACTTCTCGTTGAATCATCCGGCCCTCGATCGACTGCGTGACCTGATCGAGGAGGCCGGGGAGCTCGACGAATGGGAGACCGGCCCGCGGATCAGCCGGTATCAGGTCGACCTCTGGGAGGAGTTCGAGGACCTCGCCGACGAGGCGGAGCCCGCCGTCAGCTGGCGAGCCACTGCCGACGGTCTCCGCCAGGCCACCGGAGTTCCCGAGAGTCCGGTGCCCGAGGGGGTGCTCGCCGACCTGCGGCCGTATCAGAAGGCCGGCTTCGACTGGTTGGCCTTCCTCTGGCGGCATCGGCTCGGCGGGATCCTCGCGGACGACATGGGGTTGGGCAAGACCCTGCAGCTGCTCACGTTCATCCAGCACACGAGAGTGCAGGGGGAGACGCGGCCCTTCCTCGTGCTGGCGCCCACCTCGGTGCTCAGCACCTGGCGGTCGGAGGCCGCGCGGTTCACACCCGGACTCCGCGTCGCGGTCGTCGACAGCACGAGCACAGGCGGCAGACGGGCCGACACACTGGCCTCGGCCGCGGCATCCGCAGACATCGTGGTGAGCTCCTACACCGTGGCACGTCTCGACGAGATGGAGTTCGGGAGGATCGAGTGGGCGGGGCTGATCCTCGACGAGGCGCAGTTCGTCAAGAACCCCAAGACACGGCTGCATCGCGCGATCTCGACATTCCACGCGGATGTCACCTACGCCGTCACCGGAACCCCGATGGAGAACAGCCTCACGGAGCTGTGGTCGCTGCTGAAGCTCGCCGCTCCCGGCCTCTTCCCGTCGGCTCGCAAGTTCCGCGACCGCTACATCCATCCGATCGAGAAGGGCAAGGTGCCGGAGAACGAAGAGGGCGGCACGTATCGCGCCCGACGTCTCGCCCAGCTGCGGCGCCGGGTGCGCCCGCTCATGCTCCGCCGGACGAAGGAACTGGTCGCCCCCGATCTCCCGGACAAGCAGGAGCAGCTGCTCGAGGTCGAGCTGAGCGCCGAGCACCGCGCACTGTACGACGTCGTGCTCCAGCGCGAACGCCAGAAGGTGCTGGGACTGATCGACGATCTCGACCGCAACAGGTTCATCGTGTTCCGCTCGCTCACCCTGCTGCGCATGCTGAGCCTCGCCCCGGCGCTGGTCGACGACGCGGATGCGGAGATCGGGTCGAGCAAGCTCGACACCCTCCTCGAACGGGTCGTGGAGCTGCAGGCCGAGGGACACCGTGCGCTCGTCTTCAGCCAGTTCACCTCGTTCCTGGATCTGGCCGCCGCGCGTCTCGAGGCGGCCGGCATCCCGTACGCCCACCTCGACGGCTCCACGCGACACCGCGAGCAGGTCATCGACGGGTTCAAGGCGGGGGAGCAGCCGGTCTTCCTGATCAGTCTGAAGGCGGGTGGGTTCGGGCTCACGCTCACCGAGGCCGACTACGTCTTCCTGCTGGATCCCTGGTGGAACCCGGCGGCCGAGGAGCAGGCGATCGACCGCACGCACCGTATCGGTCAGACGAGCCAGGTCTTCGTCTACCGGATGATCTCGACGGGCACGATCGAGGAGAAGGTGCTGGAGCTGCAGCGGCGCAAGGCGCGGCTCTTCACCGCCGTGATGGACGACGACGAGCTGTTCGCGCAGTCGCTCACGGCAGACGACATCAAGGGACTCTTCGAGGATCGATGATTTCTCCCGGCCGGGTCACCGCATCCGCCCAGGACCCCATCGGTAGAATCGAACGGCTCACTTCAGGAGGATTGCATGCGGATCACGGGACTCGGCCACGCCGGGATGTTCATCGAGACGGTCGGCGGGAACATCATCTGCGACCCCGTCCTCGGGCCTTCCTTCTTCGGCTCCTGGTTCCCGTTCCCCGACAACAGGGGGCTCGACTGGGAGCGGTTCGGTCGGGAGGCCGACTTCCTCTACATCTCGCACCGGCACCGCGATCACTTCGATCCTGCGCTGCTCGAGCGATACATCCGCAAGGACATCGAGGTGCTGCTTCCCGAATACCCGATCGATGACCTCGAACAGGACATCAGGGCCCTCGGCTACACGAACATCACGTATGCGCCCGCCGGGGAGATCATCGAGCGCGGCGAACTGAAGATCATGATCACCCCGCTGCGGGCGCCGAGTGACGGCCCGATCGGAGACTCGTCGCTGAGCGTCGACGACGGCACGGGCTCTGTGCTCAATCAGAACGACTCGCATCCGCTCGACCTCGACGCCCTGCTGCACTTCGGCAAGCCTGACGCGTACTTCACCCAGGTGTCCGGAGCGATCTGGTGGCCGATGGTCTACGACCTGCCGATGGACGCCAAGCAGAACTTCGCGAAGCTGAAGCGCGACGCTCAGAACAAGCGCGCCATGTACTACATCGACAAGGTCGACGCGCCGCACGTCTTCCCGATGGCAGGGCCGCCGATGTTCCTGCGCGACGACCTCTTCGACTTCAACGGCATGGGGCGCAACGGCGAGTCGATCTTCACCGACCAGAAGCAGTTCCTCGCGCACATGAAGGAGCTGTCGCCGCAGTATGCCGGACACCTCTTCGTCCCCGGGACCGTGGTCACTGTCGACGGGGGAGAGGTGTCGACCGAGCAGTCGCTCTACACCGAGGCGGAGCTCGCCCACATCTTCGACGAGAAGTGGGACTACCTGGAGGAGCAGCGCGCCTCGCGTCAGCAGGAGCTCCGCGACGAGGAGGCCTCCCGCGCCGCGGTCCTTCCCGCCGCCGAGATGCTCGAAGAGCTCAAGACCTGGTGGGAGCCGCTGCTGAAGAAGTCGCGCACCATCCGTCTCGGCGTCGGCGGCTGCGTGCGCTTCCGGATCGGTGACCTCGACATGGTCGTCGACTTCCCCCGAGCAAAGGTCCGCGAGTACGCGGGCGAGGAGTGCATCTACTGGTACACGATCCCCGCCGACCTGGTCTCGACGAACATCCGCGACCACGAGATCGACTGGTCGAACTCGATCTTCCTGTCGATGCAGTTCCAGGTCGGACGCAGCGGCAAGTTCAACGAGTTCCTCACGACTTTCCTCAAGTGCCTGTCGGTGGATCGCATCGAGTACGTCGAGAACTGGTACCAGGAGCAGACGGATCAGACCGAGGATGCCGAGATCGGCGACTGGGTCGTGCAGCGCCGCTGCCCGCACCTGCGCGCTGACCTCACCAAGACCGGGAAGGTCGATGAGGACGGCATCCTGACGTGCAGCATGCACGACTGGAAGTGGGATCTCAAGACCGGGCGGTGCCTGTCGACGAGCGGCCACCCGATCCGGTCGAGCAAGATCGACGAGGTCACCGACGCCGTGCTCCGCGAGGCCAGCTGATCGTGCCGGGAATCGACCCCGGCGGTCCGCTCAGCGGCGCCAGGTGGGTCGCGCGCTCCACGACGGATCGACTGGTCCGCGTCGCCCAGGGGTTTCTGCAGGCAGAGGGCTTCGAGGAGCGACCGGACTGCTCCGTGGAGCAGCTCGCTGCCGCGAGCGAGGAGTGGGTGACCAGCGTGCTGAGCGTCGGCGCGGAGAAGCCCGCGCGCCGGCGATGGTGGGCGCTGCGATCGAGCGATGTCACGACAGTGCAGGTCGGCAGTCTTCCGCACACCGTGGTGGTCGCCGCTGCACGCCCCGTCGCATCCGGGGTGGCTGAGCTGGTCGTCTTCCCCTTCGTCTCCGGCGCCGCGGATGCCGCGCATGCCGAGGCCGTCGCACCGCGCATCGCGTCCGCTCTCGCGAGGATCACCGAGGCGGCAGGGGCCGAGACCGCGATGCTCTCGCACGAGGCGCTGACCGAGCCGCCCGCCGACGGCTTCCCAACCTCTCGAGATGCTGTCCGTCACAGGCTCGGATGGGACTGATCGCACCCGCTAGACTGGATGCATCGAGCAACCTTTAACACCGTCCTGTGAGGCGGAGAAGGGAGCGGCTGATGAGTGCACGCACGATTCTGCACGAAGCCGACATATCGCGGGCTCTGACCCGCATCGCACACGAGATCCTCGAGTCCAATCGGGGGGCTGAGAACCTCGTCCTGCTGGGCATCCCGACCCGCGGCGTGACTCTCGCCCGTCGCCTCGCCGCTCTGATCGGCGAGATCGCCCAGACCTCCGTCCCGGTCGGCGCGCTGGATGTCACGATGTTCCGCGACGACCTCGCCAAGCACCCGACCCGCTCGCCGCGGCCGACCGAGATCCCTGCCGGCGGGATCGACGGCAGGACGATCGTCCTCGTCGACGATGTGCTGTTCTCCGGCCGCAGCATCCGTGCCGCCCTCGACGCCCTGCAGTCGATCGGGCGTCCGTCGGTCGTGCGGCTCGCCATCCTCGTGGATCGCGGACACCGCGAACTGCCGATCCGCCCCGACTTCGTCGGGAAGAACATCCCCTCGTCCCGTCAGGAGCGTGTCAACGTACGCCTGACGGAGGACGACGGGGCCGAGGAGGTGACGATCGAAGCATGAGACACCTCCTCGACACCCGTACCCTCGATCGCGAGACCGCCCTGCGCATCCTGGATGTCGCCGAGGACATGTCAGACACCCAGTCACGCGAGGTCAAGAAGCTCCCGACCCTGCGCGGCAAGACCGTTGTCAACCTGTTCTTCGAGGACTCGACCCGCACGCGGATCTCGTTCGAGGCCGCGGCGAAGCGGCTCTCGGCCGACGTCATCAATTTCGCGGCCAAGGGATCGAGCGTCTCGAAGGGCGAGAGCCTGAAGGACACCGCCCAGACCCTGCAGGCGATGGGAGCGGATGCGGTCGTTATCCGCCACCACGCCTCCGGTGCGCCGCAGACGCTCGCGACGAGCGGCTGGATCTCCGCCGGGGTGGTCAACGCCGGAGACGGCACCCATGAGCATCCGACGCAGGCGCTGCTGGACGCGTTCACGATCCGCAAGCGCTTCTTCGGCGCGGACAGCCGGGGCCGCGATCTGTCCGGCCTCCGCGTCGTCGTCGTCGGCGACGTGCTGCACTCCAGGGTCGCGCGGTCGAACGTGTGGCTGCTCACCACGCTCGGCGCCGAGGTCACACTGGTCGCGCCGCCCACGTTGGTGCCGCAGAACATCTCGCTCTGGCCCGTCAGGATCGTCTACGACCTCGATGAGGCGCTGGCCGAGGGCCCGGACGCCGTCATGATGCTGCGCATCCAGCTCGAGCGGATGAGCGCCGCGTATTTCCCCACTGAGCGGGAGTATTCCAGGCGCTGGGGTCTGGACGCACGGCGAGTGGCCGGGCTTCCGGACGGTAGCATTGTGATGCACCCCGGACCCATGAACCGTGGGTTGGAGATCTCCTCCGAAGCCGCCGATTCCCCGCGCTCGACAGTGCTGGAACAGGTGACCAACGGAGTGTCCATCCGCATGGCGGTGCTGTACCTGCTTCTGGCAGGCGAACGAGACGACGAACGAGGGGGAGACCAGTGAGCGAGACCCTCGTCATCACCGGCGCACAGCTTCTCGGCGCACAGAGCGCCGACATCATCGTGGAGAACGGCGTGATCGCCGAGATCGGCTCGGGACTGAGCCGTTCGGGTGCGCGCGTCATCGACGCCGACGGCCTCGTCGCTCTCCCCGGCCTCGTGGACCTGCACACGCACCTGCGTGAGCCGGGGTATGAAGCCTCCGAGACGATCCTCACCGGTACCAGGGCCGCGGCCGCCGGCGGATTCACCGCGGTGTTCGCGATGCCGAACACCTCACCGGTGGCCGATACGGCGGGCGTGGTCGAGCAGGAGCTGGCCCTCGGCGAAGCGGCCGGCTACGCCACCGTGCAGCCGATCGGTGCCGTGACGGTCGGGCAGAAGGGCGAGCGCCTCGCGGAACTCGGCGCCATGGCGTCGTCGCGGGCGCAGGTGCGCGTGTTCAGCGACGACGGCTTCTGCGTCTTCGACCCGCTGATCATGCGCCGCGCGCTGGAGTACGTGAAGTCGTTCGGCGGCGTCATCGCGCAGCACGCGCAGGATCCACGGCTCACCGAGGGCGCCCAGATGAACGAGGGCACCGTGTCGGCGGAGCTCGGACTCGCCGGGTGGCCGGCAGTCGCGGAGGAGTCGATCATCGCTCGTGACGTGCTGCTCGCCGAGCATGTGGGCTCCCGCCTGCACGTGTGCCACCTCTCGACGGCAGGCTCGGTCGACATCATCCGCTGGGCCAAGAAGCGGGGCATCGACGTGACTGCGGAGGTCACCCCGCATCACCTGCTGCTCACCGACGAGCTCGTACGCGGCTACGACGCCCGGTACAAGGTCAACCCGCCGCTGCGTCGCGAGGAGGACGTCCTGGCCGTACGGGAAGGACTCGCCGACGGGACGATCGACATCGTCGCGACCGACCACGCGCCGCACCCCAGCGAGCACAAGTCGTGCGAGTGGCAGGCGGCCGCCAACGGCATGGTGGGTCTCGAGAGCGCACTGCGCGTCGTGCACCAGTCGATGGTGCAGACGGGGCTCATCGGATGGGACGACGTGGCACGGGTGATGAGCGCCGCGCCGGCGCGCATCGGCCGCCTCGCCGGCCACGGCACGCCTCTCGAGGTCGGCGCCCCCGCGCAGCTCACGCTGTACGACGCCTCGGTCGCAGGGGTCTTCACGGAGGCCGACCTGCACGGTCGCAGCGCGAACTCGCCCTACCTCGGGCGCGACCTCCCCGGGCGCGTCGAGTACACGGTGCACGGCGGCACGCTGACGGTCGACCGCGGCACCGTGGTCGAGGAGCTGGGCGCATGAGCGCTCGGGACATCGCCGTCGCCATCACGATCGGCGTCGCCATCCTCGTGCTGATCGTGATGTTCACCGCCTGGCGACGACGACTCCGACGCGACTCGGGGCTGACCGCACCGCTCGGAGTGCCGGAGCATGCCGAGGTCCTCGATCGCCACGAGGTGCTCTATGTCTCCACGACGAAGCACGATCAGCCGCTCGAGCGGCTGGCGATCCATCCGCTCGCGTACCGCGCCCGCGGCGAGGTCGCGGTCACGGACAGGGGGCTCGCCCTCTGCCTGGACGGAGCGCCCACGGTGTTCCTCGCCTCCTCGCGACTCGAGAGCGTCGGACGAGCGACGGTCACGATCGACCGGGTCGTCGAACCCGGTGGTCTCGTGCGAGTGGCCTGGGAGGTCGACGGCGGCACGATCGTCGACTCCTATCTCCGCCTGACCGACGGCGACCCGAAGAACTTCATCTCTGAACTGCAGCGACTCGTCCCCGCCCCCGGCGCCAGGGACGACATCGCCACCCCCGACACAGGAGCATCGTCATGACAGCCCTCCCCGAACCCGCCGTCCTCGTCCTCGAAGACGGCACCCGCCACACCGGTCGCGCTTACGGCGCGCTGGGCACCACGATCGGCGAGGTCGTCTTCGCCACCGGCATGTCCGGATACCAGGAGACCCTCACCGACCCGTCCTACGCCGGACAGATCGTGCTGCAGACCGCTCCCCACATCGGCAACACCGGGATGAACGATGAGGACACCGAGTCCCGCCGCATCTGGGTCGCCGGATACATCGTGCGCGACCCCTCGCGCGTCGTCTCGAACTGGCGGGCGAACGCCTCGCTCGACGAGATCCTCGTGCAGGACGGGATCGTCGGCATCAGCGGCATCGACACCCGCTCCATCACCCGCCACATCCGCTCGGCGGGGTCCATGCGCGGCGGAGTGTTCTCCGGCGAGGCGGCGACGCTCGATGCCGAGGAGCAGCTGCGTCTGGTGCGCGAGGCGCCGCAGATGGCCGGCCAGAACCTCTCCGCGCAGGTCTCCGTGGAGACGGCGACCGTGACCGAGGCCGTGGGGGAGAAGGTCGGCAACCTCGCCGTCCTCGACCTCGGAGTCAAGCAGGCCACGGTCGACAACCTCGCCGCCCGCGGTTTCGAGGTGCACGTGCTCCCGCAGGACGTCTCGATCGAGGGCATCCGCGCGATCGACCCTGTCGCCGTCTTCTACTCGAACGGCCCCGGCGACCCCGCAGCCTCCGGCGACCACGTCGAGCTGCTGCGCTCGGTGCTCGATGACGGCCTGCCGTTCTTCGGCATCTGCTTCGGCAACCAGCTGCTCGGACGCGCACTCGGACTCGGCACCTACAAGCTGCCGTTCGGACACCGCGGCATCAACCAGCCGGTCCTTGACAAGTCCACCGGGCGAGTCGAGATCACCGCGCACAACCACGGGTTCGCCGTGGAGGCACCGCTGGAGGGCTCCTTCGACAGTCCCCACGGCTACGGCAAGGTCGAGGTCAGCCACGTCGGCCTCAACGACAACGTGGTGGAAGGACTCCGCGCCCTCGACATCCCCGCGTTCTCCGTGCAGTACCACCCGGAGGCGGCCGCAGGCCCGCACGACGCCAACTACCTCTTCGACCGCTTCCGTGACATGGTCATCGCCAGCAAGAAGGACGCCAAGTAATGCCCAAGCGCGACGACATCAACTCCGTTCTCGTCATCGGCTCCGGCCCGATCGTCATCGGCCAGGCCTGTGAGTTCGACTATTCGGGCACCCAGGCGTGCCGGGTGCTCCGCGAAGAGGGCGTCAGGGTCATCCTGGTGAACTCGAACCCGGCGACGATCATGACCGATCCGGACTTCGCCGATGCGACCTACATCGAACCGATCACCTGGCAGGTCATCGAGACGATCATCGCCAAGGAGCGGCCGGATGCGATCCTCCCGACGCTCGGCGGTCAGACCGCTCTGAACGCCGCGATCGAGCTGCACAATCACGGCATCCTCGAGAAGTACGACGTCGAGCTCATCGGCGCGAGCTTCGAGGCGATCAACAAGGGCGAGGACCGCCAGATCTTCAAGCAGCTCGTGCTGGATGCCGGGGCCGACGTCGCCCGCAGCATCATCGCGCACACGATGGACGACCTGCTCGAGGGGGCGGCCGAGCTCGGCTACCCGCTCGTCGTGCGGCCCTCGTTCACGATGGGCGGCCTCGGATCCGGCTTCGCCTACAACGAGGAGGACCTTCGCCGTATCGGCGGCGCGGGGCTGCGCGACTCGCCCACCACCGAGGTGCTCCTCGAGGAGTCGATCCTCGGCTGGAAGGAGTACGAGCTCGAGCTCATGCGCGACACCGCCGACAACACGGTGGTCGTCTGCTCGATCGAGAACGTCGATCCGGTCGGCGTGCACACCGGCGACTCGATCACGGTCGCGCCCGCGCTGACCCTCACCGACCGCGAGTACCAGAAGCTGCGCGACATCGGCATCGACATCATCCGGGCCGTCGGGGTGGACACCGGCGGCTGCAACATCCAGTTCGCGGTGGATCCGAGCAACGGACGCATCATCGTGATCGAGATGAACCCGCGCGTCTCGCGCTCCAGCGCCCTGGCGTCGAAGGCCACCGGATTCCCGATCGCCAAGCTCGCCGCCAAGCTGGCCCTGGGCTACCGCCTCGACGAGATCCCCAACGACATCACCGGCGTGACCCCCGCGAGCTTCGAGCCCACGCTCGACTACGTCGTGGTCAAAGTGCCCCGGTTCGCGTTCGAGAAGTTCCCGGCGGCCGACGCGACCCTGACCACGACCATGAAGTCGGTCGGCGAGGCGATGGCCATCGGTCGCAACTACGCGACGGCTCTCCAGAAGGCGCTGCGCTCGCTCGAGAAGCGCGGCTCCAGCTTCCACTGGGGCGACGAGCAGCGCTCGATGGAAGAGTTGCTCGAGATCGCGAAGGTCCCTACCGATGGCCGCATCGTCACGCTGCAGCAGGCGCTGCGCAAGGGTGCCACGATCGAGCAGGCCTTCGAGGCGACGGCGATCGACCCGTGGTTCCTCGACCAGATCGTGCTGATCAACGAGGTCGCCGAGATCGTCCGCACCGCGCCGGAGCTCGACGCCGCCACCCTCCGCTATGCGAAGGAGCACGGTTTCTCCGACGCGCAGATCGCCGAGCTGCGGGGCGAGAAGGAGGCCGAGATCCGCGGTGTACGCCACGGCTTCGGCATCCGCCCGGTCTACAAGACGGTCGACACGTGCGCGGGCGAGTTCCCGGCCCTCACGCCGTACCACTACTCGAGCTACGACTTCGAGACCGAGGTCGCGCCGTCCGAGCGCACCAAGGTGGTCATCATCGGCTCCGGCCCGAACCGCATCGGCCAGGGCGTGGAGTTCGACTACTCCTGCGTGCACGCGTCGTTCGCCCTCTCGGATGCAGGTTTCGAGACAGTCATGGTCAACTGCAACCCCGAGACGGTCTCGACCGACTACGACACCTCGGACCGGCTGTACTTCGAGCCGCTGACCCTCGAAGACGTCCTCGAGGTGCTCGACGCCGAGGCGGCGAGCGGAACCATCCTCGGCGTCGTCTGCCAGCTCGGCGGACAGACCCCGCTCGGCCTCGCCAAGGGCATCGAGGCGGCCGGCTACACGGTGCTCGGCACGAGCCCCGAGGCGATCGACATCGCCGAGGAGCGGGAGCTGTTCTCGCAGCTGCTCGATTCCGCTGGCCTCATCGCGCCGCGTCACGGCACCGCGATCGACGCGGACGGCGCGGTCGCAGTGGCCGAGGAGATCGGCTACCCGGTGCTCGTGCGTCCGAGCTTCGTGCTCGGGGGCCGCGGCATGGAGATCGTCTACAGCTCCGAGTCGCTGCGCGAGTACTTCGTCCGCACCGCGGGTGAGGTCATCATCGAGGAGGGCAAGCCGCTCCTCGTCGACCGATTCCTCGACGACGCTATCGAGCTCGACGTCGACGCACTGTACGACGGCACCGACCTGTTCATCGGCGGCGTGATGGAGCACCTCGAAGAGGCAGGCATCCACTCCGGCGACTCGAGCTGCACGCTGCCCCCGGTCTCGCTCGGACGCAGCGACATCGACCGTGTGCGCGAGGCGACGCTCGCGATCGCGAAGGGCGTCGGCGTGCGCGGGCTGCTGAACGTGCAGTTCGCGATCAGCGCCGGAGTGCTCTACGTCATCGAGGCGAACCCCGGGCGAGCCGCACGGTGCCCTTCGTCTCCAAGGCGCTGGGCATCCCGATGGCCAAGGCCGCGAGCCGCGTCATGGTGGGCGCGACGATCGCCGAGCTCCGCGCCGAGGGGATGCTCCCCGAGCAGGACGGCTCGCGGGTTCCGCTCGACGCTCCCGTCTCGGTCAAGGAGGCCGTGCTGCCGTTCAAGCGGTTCCGCACCGCCGAGGGCAAGACCGTCGACTCGATCCTCGGACCGGAGATGCGCTCGACCGGCGAGGTCATGGGCATCGACCGCGACTTCCCGACGGCGTTCGCCAAGAGCCAGGCCGCCGCATACGGAGGGATGCCGACCTCCGGCACCGTGTTCATCTCGGTCGCCGACTCGGACAAGCGCGCGGTGATCCTGCCTGCGCACCGTCTGCAACAGCTCGGCTTCACGATCGTGGCCACCGAGGGCACCGCCGAGATCCTCTCCCGCAACGGCATCGCGGTCACGGTCGTCGAGAAGTTCAGCGAGACCCAGGAGTCGGGCGCCACGAACATCGTCGACCTCATCAACGAGGGCGCCATCGACATCGTCGTGAACACCCCGTCCGGCGGAGCCGCTCGTGCCGACGGCTACGAGATCCGGGCGGCGGCCGTCGCTGCCGACAAGGCGCTCTTCACGACGATGGCCGTGCTCGGTGCGGCGGTCAGTGGCATGGATGCGGCGCACGAGGGCTTCCAGGTGAAGAGCCTGCAGGAGTACGCGCTCGATCGGAAGGCCGCGGTGTGAGCACGCGCTTCGGTGAGCGGGTCCGTGCGGCGGTGACGTCGCACGGCCCGCTCTGCGTGGGCATCGACCCGCATGCGGCGCTGCTCGCAGCCTGGGGCCTCGGAGACGACGCAGCAGGCGTGCGCGAGTTCGGACTGCGCACGGTCGAGGCCGCTGCCGGTCGGGTGGGCATCGTGAAGCCGCAGGTGTCGTTCTTCGAGCGCTTCGGGTCCGCGGGATTCGCCGCGCTGGAGGACGTGCTCTCCGCCGCGCGCTCCGCAGGACTCATCGTCATCGCCGATGCGAAGCGCGGCGACATCGGATCCACCATGGATGCCTACGCCGCGGCGTGGCTGACGCCCGGGTCACCGCTGGAGGCCGACGCTCTCACCGTCAACCCGTTCCTCGGAGTCGGGGCGCTCGACGGCGCCTTCGACCTCGCAGCGACCCACGGCAAGGGACTGTTCGTGCTGGCAGCGACCAGCAACCCCGAGGCGGAAGTGCTCCAGCGCTCCGTGTCGGAAACGGGGCGCGCCGTGTCGGCTGACATCATCTCGGTGGTCTCGGCGCGCAACGCCGAGCACGCGGCCGCGGGGGAGTGGGGCAGTTTCGGCTTCGTCATCGGCGCGACGGTGGACTGGACTGATGCCGGCATCGCCGCCTTCACGCCGACGGCACCGATCCTCGCGCCCGGCTTCGGCGCGCAGGGCGCCGATCCATCCGATCTGCACAGGCGGTTCGGCTCGATGAGTGCCGCCGTCATCGCGAGTGAGAGCCGCAGCATCCTCTCCGCTGGACCGTCCGGTCTCGCCGCCGCCATCGACGCCCGCGTCGCAGAGTACAGAGAGGTCGGCCGTGTCTGAATCCCGTCCAGTGCCGGAGGTCGACCGCGCAGCCGCGGCACGCAAGGCCGTCGAACGTCGTCGTGCCCGTGCGTCTCTCAAACGCGACCTCACGATGCGGGTGGTGACGCCGCAGACCGTGCTCGAGCGAGCCACAGCCGACCCCGATTCGGTCGAGGGCTCGATGCGCATCACCGATTTCCTGCTCGCGCTGCCGGCGATCGGCGCGGGCAAGCGCGACCGCATCCTGGACGAGCTGCACATCTCGCCGGTGAAGCGACTGGGCGGTCTCGGTGTGCGTCAGCGCGTGGCGCTCGCGCAGTGGCTCGACACCCGCTTCCCGCGCCTCCAGCCGCGGGGAGCACGCAGCCGCCTGCTCGTGCTCGCCGGTCCGACCGCGGTCGGCAAGGGCACGGTGGCCGCCCACATCCGCGAGCACAATCCCGAGATCCACCTGTCGGTGTCCGCCACCACGCGTGCTCCGCGCCCCGGCGAGATCGACGGCGTGCACTACTACTTCGTGGACGATGCGGAGTTCGATCGGCTGATCGCCGAGGACGAGCTGCTCGAGTACGCGGTGGTGCACAACCGCTCGCGCTACGGCACGCCGCGGGCGCCGATCGACGCGGCTCTCGCCGAAGGCAGGACCGTGCTCCTCGAGATCGATCTGCAGGGTGCGCGTCAGGTGCGCAAGGCCGAGCCCGCCGCCACGCTCATCTTCCTGCTCCCTCCGACCTGGGACGAACTGGTGCAGCGCCTCGTAGGGCGGGGCACCGAGGGCCCGGAGGAACGGGCCCGCCGACTGCGCACAGCCAAGGTCGAACTGGCCGCGCAGAACGAGTTCGACCACCTCATCGTGAACGAGGACGTCGCCGCCGCGGCCGCAGAGGTCATAGAATTGTCTTCAAGCTCTGCGCGCTGAGCGTCTTCGCGCGCCTGCTGCACCGTCTTCGCGACGATCCCGTCGCCTGATCAGGAGGTCCCACCATGGCCGGACACCACACCAACGGCATCATCGATCCCCCATCGACAACCTGCTCGACCGGGTGGACTCGAAGTACGAGCTCGTGATCTACGCGGCCAAGCGCGCCCGTCAGATCAACGACTACTACTCCGATCTGCACGAGGGCAACCTCTTCGACAACGTCGGCCCGCTGGTCGACTCGTCCGTCGAGGACAAGCCGCTCACCATCGCACTCCACGAGATCAACGAGGACAAGCTCCGCCTCCGTCACGCCGAGTGACGTCCGATGACCGCACCGCCGACTGATGTCGGCGGTGCGGTCCATCATGGGAGCCACCCCCTTCCTGCTGCCCGATTCCGTTCTGGAGCCCTGATGAGCGCGCTGCGTCTGTTCACGTCCGAGTCCGTCACCGAGGGCCACCCCGACAAGATCTGCGACCAGATCTCGGACAGCATCCTCGACGGCCTCCTCGCGAAGGATCCGGCCTCCCGCGTCGCGGTCGAGACGCTCGTCACGACCGGTCTCGTGCACGTCGCGGGCGAGATCCGCACCGAGGCCTACGTCGACATCCCCACGATCGTCCGCCAGGTCGTGAACCGCATCGGCTACACGTCGAGCGACACCGGCTTCGACGGCGACTCCTGCGGCGTCAGCATCTCGGTGGGCGAGCAGTCGACGGACATCGCGCACGGTGTCGACAACGCCCAGGAGCACCGCGACGGCAGCTCGATCGACCCGCTCGACGGACTCGGAGCCGGCGACCAGGGCATCATGTTCGGCTTCGCGACCAACGAGACGCCCCAGCTGATGCCGATGGCTGCGTGGACCGCGCACCGCATCGCCGAGCGTCTCACCGAGGTCCGTCGCTCGGGGGCGCTGCCCTTCCTGCGCCCGGACGGCAAGACCCAGGTGACGCTGGGCTACGACGGTTTCACGCCGAAGAGCGTCGACGCCGTCGTGCTGTCGACACAGCACCACCCGGACATCTCGCAGGACGAGCTCAAGGCGCAGGTGCGCGCGCACGTGATCGACCCGATCCTCGCCGAGACGGGGCTCGATCTCGACGACATCACGTACTACATCAACCCCGCGGGGCCCTTCGTGACGGGCGGCCCTAAGGGCGATGCCGGACTCACGGGTCGCAAGATCATCATCGACACCTACGGCGGCGCGGCGCGTCACGGCGGTGGCGCGTTCAGCGGCAAGGACCCGTCGAAGGTCGACCGGTCCGGCGCGTACGCGACCCGCTGGGTCGCCAAGAACGCGGTCGCGGCCGGCCTCGCCGACCGACTCGAGGTGCAGGTCGCCTATGCGATCGGGGTCGCTCGTCCGGTCGGGCTGTACGTCGAGACCTTCGGCACCGGCAAGGTGTCCGACGAGGCGATCACGCGGGCGATCGACGAGGTCTTCGACCTGCGCCCGCAGGCCATCATCGAGCAGCTCGATCTGCTGCGGCCCATCTACGCCCAGACCGCCGCGTACGGACACTTCGGTCGTGAGCTGCCGGACTTCACCTGGGAGCGCACCGACCGCGCAGAAGAGCTCCGGCGCGCTGCAGGCCTCTGAGTGGCCGGCGGGCCTGAGGGCGTTCCCACGGTCGTGACGGCCGAGAGTCGGCGCATCGCGCGTGTGCTGCTCGATTCGCCGCTGCCGCAGCTGGACCGACTGTTCGACTACGCCCTGCCGCCAGAGCTCGGAGACGTGTCGACCGGAGTCCGTGTCCGGGTGCCGTTGCGCACCGCGGGCCGGGTGATCGACGGCTACGTCGTCGAGCTCGACACCGAGGACGATGCCGATCGGCCGCTGTCGGAGGTCGACAGCGTCGTCTCGCCCGTCTCCGTGCTTCCCGACCGCCTGTACCGCCTCGCCCGGCGTGCTGCGGACCGCGCGGCCGGGTCCGCGTCCGACGTGCTCCGTCTGGTGATCCCCAAGCGGCAGGTACGGGTGGAGAAGGCCTGGACGGCGGACGCTGCGGTTCCCGAGCAGAGCGAGTCCGCAGTCGCCGCCGCAGCCGACCTGCTCGCGTCCTACGACGGACTCGACGAGGTGCTGGAGGACGGTGGCCGGGCCGCGGTCGAGGCGATTCCCGTCTTCCATGACGGCGAGCCGGGGTGGGCCGCCCTCCTCGCAGCCAGCGCGGTGCGCGTCCTCGCCTCCGGTCGGTCGAGCATCCTCATCGTGCCCGATCATCGCGACCTCGACCGGCTCCTCGCAGCGTTGGAGGAGGCCGCGCCCGCAGAGTCGGTCGTGCGTTACGACTCGCGCCAGACGAACCCCGACAGGTACCGCTCGTTCCTGCGATCGCTCGAAGAGGCGCCCTGCATCGTGGTGGGCAACCGTTCCGCTGTCTACGCGCCGGTGCAGGCGGGGCTCGTCGCGATCTGGGACGACGGTGATCCGCTCCTCGGCGAGCCGCTCGCCCCGTACATCAACGCGCGCGATGCTGCGCTGCTGCGTCAGGAGCAGGAGAGTTCCGCGCTGCTCTTCGTCGGCCACACCCGCACCACGGACGTCGAACGGCTCGTCGCGCACGGCTGGCTGCAGGATGTGCGGGCGGTGCGCCGGGTCCTTCCGCGCGTGATCCTGAGCACTCCGCAGGAGATGGATGCTCCGACAGCGCAGCGGATGCCATCCTCGGCGTTCCTCTCCGCACGCAACGCCGCGGCCGAGGGACCCGTGCTCGTGCAGGTCTCGCGCCCGGGGTTCTCGCCGTCGCTCGTGTGCGCCGAATGCCGGGCACCGGCCCGGTGCGCGCACTGCGGAGGCCCTCTCGGCGCGAAGCACCGCGGCGCCGTTCCGGTGTGTGCCTGGTGCGGACGCGGTGCGAGGGCATGGGCCTGCCCGTCGTGCTCGTCCACCCAGCTGCGATTGGCGTCATCGGGCAGCGAGCGCACGGCGGACGAGCTGGGCAAGGCGTTCCCCGGCATCCGCGTGATCGTCGCCGACGGCGCGCATCCCGTCGAACGCGTCGCCGACAGACCCGCGTTGATCGTCGCGACGCGCGGCGCGGAACCGCTCGCCGACGGCGGGTATCGCGCGGTGGTCCTGCTGGACGGACCTCGGATGCTCCAGGCCCCCGATCTCCGCATCGGCGAGGCGTGCCTGCGCTGGTGGTCGAACGCCGCGGCCCTCGCGGCGCCCGGCGCGCCCATCCATCTCGTGGGCGTCGACGGGGCCATCGCGCGAGCCCTCGCGACGTGGAGCCACTCCGGGTACGCGCGATCCGAGCTCGCCGAGCGCGCGCCGCTGCACATGCCGCCCGCGGCCAGAGTCGCACTCGTGGAAGGGTCGGCTGCCGCGGTCGGGCGGGCACTCGTCGCTCTCGAGGAGCTGGCTCTGCCGGCGGACGCGGTGCTCGGTCCGGTGCCGATCGAGTCGGATGACTACCCACCACGTGTCCGTGCACTCGTCCGATTCGAGTACGGCGCCGGAGCACGCGTCGCGGCGACGCTGCGCGCATCCGTCGTCGCAGAGGCCGTGAGCAATCGACGGGGCCGAGGCAAGTCGACTCGGAGCGCGCTCACGGTTCGCCTCGATATCCTCGATCCAGAGCTCTGATCGCCGATACGCCTCAGCCCTCACCCGATCGCCCCCGCATCCCTCCGGAGCACCTTCATGCGCCTCGTCTTCGCCGGCACACCAGCCGCAGCCGTCCCCACCCTCCGCCGCCTCGCGGCTGAGCACGAGATCGCGGCGGTCGTCACACGACCGGATGCGCCGCTGGGCCGTAAGCGGGTGCTCACGCCGTCGCCCGTGGCACAGGTGGCCGAGGAACTCGGGCTGCCGGTCATCAAGGCGACTCGTCTCGACGACGACGCGACGGCCGCCATCACGGGGCTCGAGGTCGAGCTGGGCGTCATCGTCGCCTACGGGGGGTTGGTGCGTGAGCCGCTGCTCTCCGCACCGGCCAAGGGATGGATCAATCTGCATTTCTCGCTCCTCCCGCAGTGGCGCGGTGCCGCGCCGGTGCAGCGCGCGCTGATCAACGGCGACGCGCAGCTGGGCGCCAGCGTCTTCCAGCTCGTTTCCGCGCTGGATGCCGGAGACGTCTTCGCGACGCGGGTCGTCGCTGTCGCTCCCGAGGCCACGGCGGATGCCGCACTCGACGCACTCGCTCTGGATGGCGCCGAGCTGACAGCGGAGGTGGTCGCGGCGATCGCCGACGGCACTGCGCGCGCTGTGCCCCAGGAGGGGGAGGCGTCCCTGGCACCGAAGCTGACTCTCGACGACGGTCTGCTCGATTGGACCCGTCCGCTCAGCGAGGTGTTCGCGCGGTTCCGTGGAGTCACCCCCGAACCGGGCGCCCACACGACCGTCGACGGGCTCCGCCTGAAGGTGCTGGAGGCCGCTGCCTCGGAGGGCGACGTCGACCTCGAGCCGGGAGCGTTCACCGCGACCAAGTCCGCTCTCCTCATCGGAACGGGCTCTGCACCGCTCGCCGTAACGCGTGTGCAGCCATCGGGCAAGGGAGCGATGAGTGCGGTCGATTGGTGGCGCGGACAGCGCGACACCGAGAACCTGCGAGCCGGCGCGTGAGCGGGGAGCGGGGCGACGGCGCACGTCGCGAGCCGCGTCGCGGCGACTCCGGCCGCGGATCCCGTTCGGGACCGCGCAGGCCGCGCGATCAACGTCCGCGTGAGGGCCAGGCTCGGGGCGGAACGCGCGAAGGACAGCCTCGCGGCCCCCAGCGGACGGTGCAGCCCGCGCGGCGCGTTGCCTACGACGTGCTGCGCGCTGTCTCGGAGTCGGACGCCTACGCGAACCTGATCCTCCCTCCGGCGATCGCCGACGCCGGGCTCACCCCGCAGGATGCGGCGCTGGCCACCGAGCTCGCCTACGGGACTCTGCGGCGCAGGGGCACGTACGACGCGATCATCGCGTCCGCCGCCGACCGCCCGGCCGACGAGATCGACCCCGCGGTGCTCGACGCGCTGAGACTCGCGACCCATCAGCTGCTCGCGACCCGCGTCGCGTCACACGCGGCCGTCAACGAGTCTGTGAACATCGTCGCCGCCACCCAGGGTCGCGGAGCATCCAGCTTCGCGAATGCCGTGCTGAGGCGAATCTCGCGTGAGACGCCGGGGGAGTGGGAGACGCGGATCGAGGAATCGGCCCGCTCCGACGACGAGAGACTGGCGCTGCGCTCGGCGCATCCGGTCTGGGTGATCAGGGCGCTGCGCCGCGCACTGGCCGCCGAGCGCAGGGCCGACGAGCTGGAAGCGCTTCTGGATGCCGACAACGCCTCGCCCGAGGTCACGCTCGTGGCGCTCCCCGGACTCGCCGAACCGGGGGAGCCCCGGCGCCCGTACGCCCCCACCGCCTACGGATCTCCGGGCGGCGACCCGCATCACGTGATCGCCGACTCCGGCGGCACCGTGCGCGTCCAGGACGAGGGGTCGCAGCTGGTCGCCCTGGCACTGGCCGCGGCGGCTCCGATCGCTGAGGGCGAGCGGTGGCTCGATCTCTGCGCGGGGCCAGGAGGCAAGACGGCACTGCTCGCGTCAGTCGCCCGTCAGCACGAGGTGACTCTCGAGGCGAACGAGGTGGTGCCGACCAGGGCACGACTGGTGCGCAATGCACTGCGTGCGGTCCCTGGTGAGGTGGTCGTGCACGAAAACGACGGTCGCTCGTTCGGCACCACGCACCCCGGCGCCTTCGACCGCATCCTCGTCGACGCCCCGTGCACCGGCCTCGGTGCGCTGCGCCGTCGTCCCGAGGCGCGCTGGCGCAAGACGCCCGCCGATGTGGCCGAGCTCGTGCCGCTCCAGGTCGAGCTGCTGCAGTCCGCTCTCGCCGCCGTCGCTCCGGGCGGGATCGTCGCGTACGTGACCTGCTCGCCGCACCTCGCCGAGACGACGGGCGTCGTGCAGGAGGTGCTCCGTGGCCGCGACGACGTGACCGAGCTCGACGCCCGAGCGGTCCTGACGTCCGTGGTGTCCTCGCCGATCGACCTCGCGGAGGACGGCACGGGTCGAGTCCAACTGTGGCCGCACCGCCACGGGACGGATGCCATGTTCCTCGCGCTGCTGCAGCGCACCGGCACGGAACAGCCCGCCGCGGGCTCAGAAGAAGGAGACTAGAGACGTGGACCTGCCCCGCGCACCGCGCATCAACCCCAGCATCCTGGCCGCTGACTTCGTCAACATGCAGCGTGATCTTGCGAAGATCGCCACTGCGGACTTCGCACACGTCGACGTGATGGACAACCATTTCGTGCCGAACCTCACGTTCGGTCCGCAGATGGTGGAGCGGATCCAGGCGACGAGTCCCATCCCGCTCGACGTCCACCTGATGATCACCGACCCCGAACGCTGGGCGCCCGCGTACGCGGAGCTGGGCGCTGCGAGCGTCACGTTCCATCTCGAGGCCGCAGCCGACCCGATCTCCCTCGCGCGGACGCTGCGCGGCATCGGCGCACGCGCAGGCGTCGCGATCAAGCCGGACACCCCGGCCGAGGGACTCTACAGTGTGCTCGAGGAGTTCGATCAGATCCTCGTGATGACGGTCGAACCCGGGTTCGGCGGTCAGGGCTTCATGCCCGAGACCATGCCGAAGCTGCGTGCCCTCGCCGACGAGGCGAAGCGTCGGGGCTCGAACGTCTGGCTGCAGGTCGACGGCGGCATCTCCGATGCGACGATCGAGGCCGCGGCCGCGGCCGGGGCCGACACGTTCGTCGCGGGCTCCGCCGTGTACGGCGCGGATGACATCGAGGCGGCCGTCACCCGGCTCAGAGACCGCGCCAGAGCCGCTAGCCTGGAATCGTGAAGACTTTCGACGAGCTGTTCGCCGAGCTCAGCGTCAAGGCCGAGACCCGTCCAGAGGGATCGGGCACGGTCGCGGAGCTCGACGGCGGCGTGCACACGATCGGCAAGAAGATCGTAGAGGAGGCCGCCGAGGTCTGGATGGCATCCGAATACGAGTCGGATGACGCCGCTGCCGAGGAGATCTCGCAGCTGCTGTACCACGTGCAGGTGATGATGATCGCGAAGGGCCTGAGCCTGCAGGACGTCTACCGACATCTGTGAAGCGCCCCGCCCCACTCGCTTCGATCCGAAGGCTCTCCATGCTGCGCATTGCTGTTCCCAACAAGGGCTCTCTCTCCGAGACGGCCGCCGACATGCTCGCCGAGGCCGGTTACGCCGGTCGACGTGACCCCAAGACCCTCCACGTCGTCGACAGCGACAACGACGTCGAGTTCTTCTACCTCCGTCCGAAGGACATCGCCACGTACGTCGGATCCGGCGCGATCGATGTGGGCATCACGGGTCGCGACCTGCTGCTCGACGCCCGGATGCCCGGCGCACGCGAGGTCGAGGCTCTCGGCTTCGCCGGTTCCACATTCCGCTTCGCCGCGCCGGCCGGCCGCTACACCGATGTGTCGGAGCTCGACGGGCTCCGCATCGCGACCTCGTACCCCGGGCTCGTGGACGCGTTCCTCGACGAGCGAGGCATCGCGGTCGATCTCGTGCCGCTGGACGGCGCTGTGGAATCCGCGGTCCGTCTCGGTGTCGCGGACGCCGTCGCCGACGTCGTCGAGACCGGCACGACGCTGCGTCAGGCAGGACTCGACGTGTTCGGGCCGGTGATCCTGCAGTCCGAGGCCGTCCTGATCGCGGGACCGCACGACGCCGACGGCTCTGAGACGCTGCTGCGACGCCTGCGCGGAGTCATGGTCGCGCGTCGGTTCGTGATGATCGACTACGACCTGCCGCTGGCGCTGCTCGACGACGCCGTCAAGATCGCGGGCGGTGTCGAGTCGCCGACCGTGTCGCCGCTCCGCGACCCCGAGTGGGTGGCGGTCAGGGTGATGGTGGCCCGTTCCAGGGTGAACCCCGTGATGGATGCGCTGTACGCGCTGGGCGCGCGCGCGATCCTGGTCACGGCCATCCACAACGCGAGGCTCTGATGGCCCTCGCGAGCCGCGTCATCCCGTGCCTCGACGTCGCGGACGGCCGTGTCGTCAAGGGCGTGAACTTCGAGAACCTCCGCGACATGGGGGATCCGGTCGAGCTCGCCCGGCACTACGCCGCGCAGGGGGCTGACGAGATCACCTTCCTCGACGTGACGGCGACCGTCGATGCCCGCGCGACGACGTACGACGTCGTCCAGCGCACTGCCGAGCAGGTGTTCGTCCCCCTCACGGTGGGCGGGGGAGTGCGCAGCGTCGACGACGTCGCCCGGCTGCTCGCCGTCGGCGCAGACAAGGTGGGCGTCAACTCGGCGGCCATCGCGAGGCCCGAGCTGATCGGCGAGATCGCCGACCGCTTCGGCGCTCAGGTGCTCGTCCTCTCGCTCGACGTCAAGCGTGCGGGGACGACGGCCTCGGGGTTCGTCGTGACGACGCACGGCGGACGCACCCAGACGACCCTCGATGCGCTCGACTGGGCGCGCGAGGCCGCAGAGCGCGGAGCGGGGGAGCTGCTGGTCAATTCGATCGACGCCGACGGCACGCGCGACGGGTTCGACCTCGAGCTCGTCGCGCTGATGCGCGAGGCGGCCTCGGTGCCGGTGATCGCCTCTGGCGGCGCCGGCAAGGCGTCGGACTTCGCGCCCGCGATCAAGGCCGGAGCGGATGCCGTGCTCGCCGCCAGCGTGTTCCACACCGGTGCGCTGACAGTCGGCGATGTGAAGGACGCGCTGCGCGCGGAGGGAGTGCTGGTCCGATGAGCGATATCGAGGAGCGCATCGCGGGTGTCGCGTTCAACGACGACGGCCTCGCTCCGGTGATCGTGCAGCAGTGGGACACCGCGGAGGTCCTCATGCTCGCCTGGGTGGATGCCGAGGCGCTGCGTCGCACGCTCACCACCGGTCGCGCCGTCTACTGGTCGCGCTCCCGTCAGGAGTACTGGCGCAAGGGCGACACCTCCGGTCACATCCAGGCGGTCCACGAGGCGCGTCTGGACTGCGACGGCGACGCCATCCTGCTGCGGGTCGACCAGACCGGGCCCGCATGCCACACGGGCACCCGCACCTGCTTCGACACCACGGATCTCGAAGCCGTCGATGGAAGCGCGACGGCATGACTCTCGCACGCCGCGGCCGCTCCATCGCCGTCTCCGGGTTCCTCCTCTCCGGCGCGATCGGCATCATCTCGTCCACGCAGACCTGGCTGACGGTCGAGCGGGCCGACGCCGGTGAGGCGATCCTCGTGCCAGGCGCCTCCGCGCTTCCCCTCCTCGCGCCGCTCAGTCTCGCCGTGCTCGCGCTCGGCGTCGCGCTGTCGATCATCGGCCCGATACTGCGCCTCGTCTTCGGGGTGCTGGCGGCGGCCGCGTCGCTGTTCCTCGGCTGGACGACGTTGCAGCTGCTCCTCACCGAGCCGCTGCGGGCCGTCACCCCGACGGTCACCGAGACGACCGGCCTCGCCGGGAGCGCGGCCATCGCCGACGTCGTGGCGGGCATCCAGCTCTCGCCCTGGCCCGTCGTCACCCTGGTCGGCTGGGTGCTGCTGCTGGCGGCATCCGTCGTCGTGCTCCTCACCTGGCGGCGCTGGAAGTCCGGCGGCCGTCGGTACCGTACGGATGCCGCGCATGTCGAGGCATCCGCAGGACCCGTCGATGCGATCGATTCCTGGGACGACCTGTCCCGCGGAACCGACCCGACACGCTGACCCCGATAGACTGAATCCGATCCCGCACGTCGTCCCCGGAGGAGACCATGACCAACCCGATCGCTGACCCCGGCCACGGACACTCGCCTGCGGCATGGACGGGCGTCATCATCATGCTCGCCGGCTTCACGATCGGCACGCTGGCCTTCTGCCTCGCCGCGTTCAGCCCCGTCTGGGTCCCCGTGATCTGGGTCGGTGCCGCGATCGTCCCGATCGGCGCCCTGGTGGGCTGGCTCGTGTCGAAGGCCGGCTACGGCGTGAAGGGCCCCAAGTACTCGCCGAAGGCGCACTAATGGTGCTCGCCGACCTCACGGCCGGCGCAGTCGCAGACGCAGAGCGTCGCGCTCTCACCCGGCCGCTGGCCGAGGTCGAGCGCGACGCTCTCTCGCGACCGGCCGCCAAGGACGCCCTGGCGTTCCTCGCCCCGACCGAGCGTGTGAAGATCATCGCCGAGGTCAAGCGCGCCAGTCCCTCGCGCGGCGCCCTCGCCGAGATCCCAGACCCTGCGCACCAGGCCTCGCTGTACGAGACCGGCGGCGCCTCCGCGATCAGCGTCCTCACCGAGGAGCGCCGTTTCGGTGGCAGCCTCTCCGATCTCGAGGCCGTCACGGCCCGCGTGTCGCTCCCGGTCCTGCGCAAGGACTTCATCGCGAACCGGTACCAGGTGCTCGAGGCCCGCGCCGCCGGTGCCGACCTCGTGCTGCTGATCGTCGCTGGTCTCGAACCCGCTGTGCTGCAGGATCTGTTCGGCTTCATCACCGAGCTCGGCATGACACCGCTCGTCGAGACGCACTCGGCGGACGAGCTCGAGGTCGCGATCGATCTCGGTGCGCCGCTGATCGGCGTCAACGCCCGTGATCTCACGACCCTCGAGCTCGACCGCGACCTGTTCGGACGCCTGGTCGACCGCATCCCGGACTCGGCGATCAAGATCGCGGAATCCGCCGTTCTCACCCCTGCAGACGTCACGCACTACCGCTCTGCGGGCGCGGACGTCGTCCTGATCGGGGAGGCGCTCGTCACGGGCGACCCGGTCGCCACACTCAAGAGCTTCCTGGAGGCGTGATGAGCCTGCGAGACCAGCACGGACCCCTGTTCGGCGAGTACGGCGGGCGCTACATGCCCGAGTCGCTGATCGCCGCGATCGACGAGCTCTCCGCGGCGTACGCGGATGCGATCGTCGACCCCGCGTTCCGTGCGGAGCTGGCGTCGCTGCTCAGCTCGTACGCCGGCCGCCCGTCGCCCCTGACCGAGGTGGCCCGCTTCGCCGAGCACGCCGGCGGTGCGCGGGTCTACCTCAAGCGCGAGGACCTGAACCACACCGGATCGCACAAGATCAACAACGTGCTCGGACAGGCGCTGCTCACCAAGCGCCTGGGCAAGACGCGCGTCATCGCCGAGACGGGCGCCGGTCAGCACGGCGTGGCCACGGCCACGGCTGCAGCCCTGTTCGGGCTCGACTGCACGATCTACATGGGCGAGGTCGACACCGAGCGGCAGGCGCTGAACGTCGCACGCATGCGGCTCCTCGGGGCAGAGGTGGTCGCGGTGACCTCGGGGTCCCGCACGCTGAAGGACGCGATCAACGACGCCTACCGCGACTGGGTCGCCACGGTCGAGACCACCAACTACATCTTCGGAACGGCAGCGGGTCCGCATCCGTTCCCCGCCATGGTGCGCGACTTCCAGAAGATCATCGGCGAAGAGGCGCGGCAGCAGCTGCTCGACGAGGTAGGCCGGCTGCCCGATGCGGTCATCGCGTGCGTCGGCGGCGGCTCGAACGCGATCGGCATGTTCGACGCATTCCTCGACGACGAGGGCGTGAAGCTCTACGGTGTCGAGGCCGCAGGCGACGGAGTGGACACCCCCCGTCACGCCGCGTCGATCGAGCGCGGACGCCCCGGCATCCTGCACGGCTCGAAGACCTATGTGCTCCAGGACGAGGACGGTCAGACGATCGAGTCGCACTCGATCTCCGCAGGTCTCGACTACCCGGGTGTCGGACCGGAGCACTCCTGGCTCGCCGACATCGGACGCGCCGAGTACATCCCGGCGACCGACGATGAGGCCATGCAGGCGCTCCGCCTGCTGAGCCGTACCGAGGGGATCATCCCTGCGATCGAGTCCGCCCACGCCCTCGCGGGTGCCCTGCGCCTCGGACGCGAGATGGGGCCGGACGCCGTGCTAGCCATCTGCCTCTCCGGGCGCGGCGACAAGGACATGGACACCGCCGCCCGCTACTTCGACCTGTACGACGCCGCCGCGCTCGAACACGACGTGAACGAGGAGAGCGCTGCCGAACAGGCCGCTTCGAAGGGGGAGCCGGAACTGTGAGCCGCGTGGAAGAGGTCATCGCCGCCGCCCACGCCGCCGGGCGCAGCGTCTTCGTCGGCTACCTTCCGGTCGGGTTCCCCGACCTCGAGACCAGCATCCAGGCCGCGATCACCCTCGCTGAGAACGGCGTCGACATCATCGAACTGGGCCCGCCCTACAGCGACCCGGTCATGGACGGCGCGGTGATCCAGGAGGCGACGACCGCCGCCCTCGCCAACGGATTCAAGATGAAGGATCTGTTCACGGCCGTGCGGGCGATCACCGAGGCGACCGACGTGCCGGTCCTCGTGATGACGTACTGGAACCCCGTCTTCCAGTACGGGGTCGATCGCTATGCCGACGATCTGCTCGCGGCCGGAGGTGCGGGACTGATCACGCCCGACATCACCCCGGACGTCGCAGGGGAGTGGATCGCCGCGAGCGAGCGCACCGGACTCGACCGGGTCTTCCTCGCCGCACCGACCTCGTCCGACGAGCGCCTCGACCTCGTCGTGAAGTCCTCGACCGGGTTCGTCTACACCGTCTCGACCATGGGCATCACGGGCGAGCGCGCCGAGCTCGACCGCGCGGCCCGCACCCTCGTCGCCCGCCTGCGCGAGCATGGCGCGACCCGCGCCTGCGTCGGCATCGGGATCTCGACCGCCGAGCAGATCGCCGGCGTCTCCGAATACGCGGACGGCGCGATCGTCGGCACCGCACTCGTCCGAGCCCTCCGAGACGGCGGCATCCCCGCCCTCGCCGAGGTCACCCGCACCCTGGCCGTCGGCACGTCGTCGTCGCGCCCCGTACACGAGAACTAGAATCGCACTCATGTCCCTCGCGCTCCACAGCACCTTCACCGGCGTGCTCGCCAGCATCCCGAGCCCTCCCGTCGCCTATATCGACGTCTGGCCGGGGCTCCGCATCCACTTCTACGCCCTCTGCATCATCGCCGGCATCATCGCCGCCGTGCTGCTGACGAACCACCGTCTGACCCGCCGCGGCGCAGAGCCGTGGGTCGTGATCGACATCTCGATCCTCGCGGTGCCTCTGGCCATCATCGGCGCGCGCATCTTCCACGTGCTCACGCACCCGAACTTCTACTTCGGCGAGGGCAAGAACACCTGGAACCCGTTCGAGCCCGGGTCCGTCTGGGCCATCTGGGAGGGTGGCATCGCCATCTTCGGCGCCCTCATCGGCGGCGCTGTCGGTGCGTACCTGGGATGCCGCTGGACCGGCATCCGCTTCTGGACCTTCGCTGACGCTCTTGCCCCCGGCCTGCTGCTCGCGCAGGCGATGGGCCGCTTCGGCAACTGGTTCAACAAGGAGCTCTACGGGCTCCCCACCGATCTGCCGTGGGGTCTGGAGATCCCCTCAGACAACTCCGCATTCCCCCTGGACTGCCCGAGGGGACGCTGTTCCACCCGACGTTCCTCTACGAGGTGCTCTGGAACGGACTCGGCGTGGTCGTCCTGCTCTGGCTCAGCCGCAAGGCCACCTCGCTGCAGTGGGGACGCCTCTTCGCGATCTACCTCATCTGGTACAGCGCCGGTCGCGTCGTCTGGGAGTCGATCCGCATCGATCCGAGCGAGATCATCCTGGGCCTGCGCAGCAACGTCTGGGCCTCGATCATCGGCATCGTCGTCGGACTCGTCATCCTCGTGGTGCAGACCCGTCGTCACCCCGGACTCGAGCCTTCGCCGTACCAGCCCGGCCGCGGACGGAACGACCTCGACGCTGATGTAGAATCGCAGGACAATCCCTCCGATTTCGTGGACCTGAGTGAGCCTCCGTCCGAAGAAGTCGCCGCAGGAGCCAGCGCCACAAGCACCGCTCCCACGGACACGGAAAGCTCTCGATAGCAGACCGGTCCGTGAGGACCCCATCGCATCCACCCGGCCAATGACGTCCCCGGGTCATCCGAAGATCTGAGGACGGTACAGGTGTATTTTCAGCCTCCGTACGGCGCTTCCGGCGCTTACCCCCCGAAGCAGGGCATGTACAACCCGGCGTTCGAGAAGGACGCCTGCGGCCTCGCCATGGTCGCGACCCTGCGGGGTGAGCCTGGACACGACATCATCTCGCTGGCTCTCGAAGCGCTGCGCAACCTCGAGCACCGCGGCGCGATCGGCTCCGATGCGGGAACGGGCGACGGCGCTGGCATCCTGACCCAGATGCCCGATGCGTTCCTGCGCGCGGTCACCGACTTCGAGCTGCCCCCGGTCGGCGAGTATGCCGCGGGGCTGGCCTTCCTGCCGCGTGACTCGAGCGAGCGTCGCCAGCAGAAGGCGGGCATCGAGAAGATCGCCCGCAGCGAGGGGCTCCGCGTCCTCGGCTGGCGCGAGGTCCCCACCGTCAACGACAACCTCGGCAAGCTCGCCGATGAGGCACGGCCCGCCTTCGAGCAGCTCTTCGTGAGCGCCGGCGGCACGACCCACGCGGATGCGCCTCTCACCGGCATCGCGCTGGATCGCGTCGCCTACCGCCTGCGCAAGCGCGCCGGCCACGAGCTCGGCGCCTACTTCGTGACGCTGTCCGCCCGCACGCTCGGTTACAAGGGCATGGTCACCACGCTGCAGCTCGAGCCGTTCTACCCCGACCTGCAGGACGAGCGGTTCATGTCGGAGCTCGCAGTCGTGCACTCGCGGTACTCGACCAACACGTTCCCGTCGTGGCCGCTCGCACAGCCCCTGCGCATGCTCGCGCACAACGGCGAGATCAACACCGTCGGCGGCAACCGCAACTGGATGCGGGCCCGTCAGTCGCAGCTCGAGTCCGAGCTTCTCGGCGACGTCGCACCGCTGCTGCCCATCTGCACCGACGGTGCGAGCGACTCGGCGTCGTTCGACGAGGTCCTCGAGCTCCTCACCCTCACCGGTCGCAGCCTCCCGCACGCCATCATGATGATGGTGCCTGAGGCATACGAGAAGCAGTCGGACATCTCGCCGGAGCTGCGCTCGTTCTACGAGTACCACTCGAACCAGATGGAGCCGTGGGACGGCCCCGCCGCCCTCATCTTCACCGACGGCACCGTGGTCGGCGCGACCCTCGACCGCAACGGGCTGCGCCCGGGGCGCTGGACCGAGACGACAGACGGCCTGATCGTGATCGGCTCGGAGACGGGCGTCCTCACTTTCGAGCCCGAGCGCATCAAGCGCCGCGGGCGGCTGCAGCCCGGCAAGATGTTCCTCGTCGATACGTCCCAGCGACGCATCATCGAGGACGAGGAGATCAAGCACGACCTCGCGACCCTGCACCCGTGGCAGGAGTGGCTGGATGCCGGGTCGGTCCGTCTGGCCGACCTGCCGGAACGCGAGCACATCGTGCACCCGCCGGCATCCATCACGCGGCGTCAGCGCACCTTCGGCTACACCGAGGAGGAAGTGCGCATCCTCCTGACTCCGATGGGCCAGACCGGCGTCGAGCCGCTCGGCGCCATGGGCTCGGACACGCCGATCGCGGTGCTCAGCAAGCGGCCGCGTCTGCTCTTCGACTACTTCACGCAGCAGTTCGCGCAGGTCACCAACCCGCCGCTGGACTCGATCCGCGAAGAGGTCGTGACGAGCCTCAAGCTGGGCCTCGGCCCCGAGAGCAACCTGCTCACCTGGGGACCCGACCACACGCGCACGGTGTCGCTCGACTTCCCGGTCATCGACAACGACGAGCTGGCGAAGATCCGTCACATCGACAAGGCGCTTCCCGACCGCTCGAGCGTGACGATCAGGGGTCTGTACCACTTCGACGCCGGCTCGAACACGCTCGAGAAGCGCCTCACCGAGATGTGCGCCGAGGTCGACGACGCCATCGCGGACGGGGCCGAGTTCATCATCCTGTCCGACCGCGACTCGAACAAGGACCTCACCCCGATCCCGTCGCTGCTCATGGTGTCTGCGGTGCATCACCACCTGATCCGCCGCGAGAACCGCATGAAGGTCGGACTGATCGTCGAGGCCGGAGACGTGCGCGAAGTGCACCACGTCGCGACGCTGATCGGCTACGGTGCCTCGGCCGTGAACCCGTACCTGGCGATGGAGACGGTCGAGCACCTGGTGCGCACCGGCTACATCACCGGCATCAGCCCCGAGAAGGCGGTGCGCAACCTGATCTACGCGCTCGGCAAAGGCGTGCTCAAGATCATGTCGAAGATGGGCATCTCGACGGTGTCCTCCTACGCCGGCGCCCAGGTCTTCGAGGCCGTGGGTCTGAGCGAGGAGTTCATCGACAAGTACTTCACGCGCACCGAGTCGAAGCTCGGCGGTGTGGGCATCGAAGAGATCTTCATCGAGAACCAGGCACGTCACGACTACGCGTACCCGGAGGACGAGGCAGCCCGCGCCCACGAGCGCCTCTGGACCGGTGGAGAGTACCAGTGGCGTCGTGACGGCTCTCCGCACCTCTTCAACCCCGAGACGGTGTTCAAGCTGCAGCACGCCACGCGCGAGCGCCGCTACGACATCTTCCGCGAGTACACCCGGATGGTCGACGACCAGGCGGCAGAGCTCAAGACGCTGCGGGGACTCTTCTCGCTGCGCACCGGCACCCGCAAGCCCGTGCCGCTGGACGAGGTGGAACCCGTCTCCGCGATCGTGAAGCGCTTCTCGACGGGAGCGATGAGCTACGGCTCGATCTCGAAGGAGGCACACGAGACCCTTGCTATTGCCATGAACCGGCTCGGCGGCAAGTCGAACACCGGTGAGGGCGGCGAGGACACCGATCGTCTGCTCGACCCCGAGCGCCGCAGCGCGATCAAGCAGGTCGCCTCCGGTCGCTTCGGTGTGACGAGCCTCTACCTCACTGAAGCCGACGACATCCAGATCAAGCTCGCGCAGGGTGCCAAGCCCGGCGAGGGCGGACAGCTTCCGCCGCAGAAGGTCTACCCGTGGGTGGCTCGCACCCGCGGCGGGACACCGGGCGTGGGACTGATCTCGCCGCCTCCCCATCACGACATCTACTCGATCGAAGACCTCAAGCAGCTCATCTTCGACCTGAAGCGGGCGAACCCCGAGGCGAGGATCCACACCAAGCTCGTGAGCCAGTCGGGTATCGGCGCGGTGTCGGCGGGTGTCGCGAAGGCGCTCAGCGACGTCATCCTGGTGTCCGGCCACGACGGTGGCACGGGCGCGAGCCCGATGAACTCGCTGAAGCACGCGGGCACGCCGTGGGAGCTCGGTCTCGCCGAGACGCAGCAGACGCTCATGCTCAACGGCATGCGCGACCGCGTCGTGGTGCAGGTCGACGGCCAGCTGAAGACCGGGCGCGACGTCATCATCGGCGCTCTGCTCGGGGCCGAGGAGTTCGGATTCGCCACCGCTCCGCTCGTCGTGAGCGGATGCATCATGATGCGCGTCTGCCACCTCGACACCTGCCCGGTCGGTGTCGCCACGCAGAACCCGGTGCTCCGCGAGCGCTTCACGGGCAAGCCCGAGTTCGTCGTGAACTTCATGGAGTTCATCGCCGAGCAGGTGCGCGAGATCCTCGCGGAGCTGGGCTTCCGCTCGATCGACGAGATCGTCGGACGCTCCGACCTGATCGAGGCGAATGCGGCTCTGGAGCACTGGAAGGCCGAGGGTCTCGACCTGACGCCGGTGCTCGAGGGACCTGCATTCCCGGCCAGCGAGCCGCGGCGCAGCCGTCGTGCGCAGGATCACGAGCTCGAGAAGCACTTCGACGTGCAGCTCATCGACATCGCAGGTCCTGCTCTCCTCAACGGGGAGCCGGTCGTGGTGGAGCTGCCCATCGCGAACACCGAGCGCGCGGTCGGCACGATGCTCGGCCACCAGGTCACGTCTCGGCACGGAGCGGACGGACTGCCGCGCGGCACGATCGACGTCACGTTGCGCGGCACCGCAGGGCAGTCGCTCGGCGCGTTCCTGCCGTCCGGCATCGTGCTGCGTCTCGAGGGCGACGCCAACGATTACGTCGGCAAGGGCCTCTCCGGCGGCGACATCTCGATCCGTCCGGCTCGAGGATCCTCCATCCAGCCGCACGAGAACGTGATCGCAGGAAACGTGATCGGCTACGGAGCCACCTCGGGGACCATGTTCCTGTCCGGCGTCGTCGGCGAGCGGTTCCTGGTGCGCAACTCCGGCGCGACAGCCGTGGTGGAGGGCGTGGGCGACCACGCCCTGGAGTACATGACCGGCGGCGTCGCGGTGATCCTCGGATCCACGGGACGCAACCTCGGCGCGGGGATGTCCGGGGGAGTGGCCTACATCCACTCGCTGGACTCCGCGAAGGTGAACGCACAGTCGCTCGGCAGCGGGGAGCTGCGGCTCGAGCCGCTCGACCGCGCCGATCTCGAGGTGCTGCGCAGCCTGATCGCCGAGCACGTGGAGCGTACGGCATCGCCGCTCGGCTCCGACATCCTGGCGCGGTTCGATGAGACCGCCGGCCAGTTCACGAAGGTGCTTCCGCGTGACTACGCTGCCGTGCGCAGCATGCGCGAAGAAGCAGTCGCCGAGGGCATCGACCCCGACGGCGACATCGTCTGGAACCGCATCCTGGAGGTGACCGGTGGCTGATCCCAAAGGTTTTCTGAAGGTCACGGAGCGCGAGCTCCCCAAGCGCCGGCCGGTGCCGGTGCGCATCATGGACTGGAAAGAGGTCTACGAGCCGGGCGACCAGGCCGTGCTCAAGCGGCAGGCCGGCCGGTGCATGGACTGCGGCGTGCCGTTCTGCCACCAGGGCTGCCCGCTGGGCAACCTCATCCCGGAGTGGAACGATCTGACCTGGCGTGGCGAGGGCCGCGCGGCGATCGATCGCCTGCATGCGACCAACAACTTCCCGGAGTTCACCGGTCGACTGTGCCCTGCGCCCTGCGAGAGCTCATGCGTGCTGGGGATCAACCAGCCTCCGGTCACGATCAAGCAGATCGAGGTCTCGATCATCGATGAGGCCTTTGCCAAGGGCTGGGTCGAGCCGCAGCCGCCTGCACGCCTGACCGGCAAGACCGTCGCGGTCGTCGGCTCCGGACCCGCCGGCCTGGCCGCCGCCCAGCAGCTCACCCGTGCCGGTCACACCGTGGCCGTGTTCGAGCGGGACGACCGAATCGGCGGTCTGCTGCGCTACGGCATCCCCGACTTCAAGATGGAGAAGGGCCAGCTGGAGTCCCGCCTGCGTCAGATGCAGGAGGAGGGCACCCGCTTCCGCGCTGGTGTCGAGATCGGCAGGGACATCTCCTGGGCCGACCTCCGAGCACGCTATGACGCCGTCGTGATCGCGACCGGCTCCACCGTCCCGCGCGACCTGGCGATCCCAGGGCGCGACCTCGACGGCGTGCACTTCGCGATGGAGTACCTCGTCGAATCGAACCACGCGGTCGCCGGCGACAAGGTGCCGGAGCAGATCACCGCAGAGGGCAAGCACGTCATCGTCATCGGCGGCGGCGACACCGGCGCGGACTGCATCGGCACCGCGCATCGTCAGGGTGCGCTCAGCGTCACCAACCTCGCGATCGGCACGCAGCCGAGCACGGAGCGTCCTCCGCACCAGCCCTGGCCCATGATGCCGACGCTGTTCGAGATCTCCTCGGCTCATGAGGAGGGCGGCGAGCGGATGTTCCTCGCCTCGACCGTGGAGTTCCTGTCCAACGACGTCGGCGAGGTCCGCGCGCTGCGCGTGGCCGAGACCGAGTACGTCGACGGACGACGCGTGCCCAAGAGCGGCACCGAGCGCGAGATCCCCGCTGACCTGGTGCTGATCGCGATGGGCTTCACCGGCCCAGAGCAGGACGTCTACACCGAGGACACGCTTCCGCAGGTCACCGACCGTGGCGCCTTCCAGCGTGACGACAGCTACGAGTCCACCGTTCCCGGCGTCTTCGTGGCCGGCGACGCGGGTCGTGGCCAGTCGCTCATCGTGTGGGCGATCGCCGAGGGTCGTGCCGCGGCGGCCAACGTCGATCGCTTCCTGATGGGGACGACGGTGCTCCCGGAGCCCGTGCGCCCGCACGAAGTCGCTATCGGCCTTCAGCCCGCGTAGGCTGAGCGGCGGCACCGTCGCCTGAGTTCTGAATCCCCCCCTCTACCCTGGAGAATCTGTTGAGACGCGCGAAAATCGTCGCCACCCTGGGCCCCGCCACCTCCACCTATGAAACCGTGCGTGCACTGATCGACGCCGGCGTGGACGTCGCCCGCCTGAACCTCAGCCACGGCGACTACTCCGTGCACGAGAACAACTACGCCAACGTCCGTCGGGCAGCCGACGACGCCGGCCGCGCTGTCGCCATCCTCGTCGACCTGCAGGGCCCGAAGATCCGACTCGGCAAGTTCGAGGCCGGCCCCTACGAGCTCGCCAAGGGCGACATCTTCAAGATCACCACCGAAGACATCATCGGCAACAAGGACATCTGCGGCACGACCTTCAAGGGTCTGCCCCAGGACGTCAAGCCGGGCGACTTCCTGCTGATCGATGACGGCAAGGTCCGTGTCGAGGTCGTCGAGACCGACGGTGTCACCGTCACGACGCGCGTCATCGTCGCGGGTGCCGTGTCGAACAACAAGGGCATCAACCTGCCAGGCGTCGCCGTCAACGTCCCCGCGCTCAGCGAGAAGGACGAGGACGACCTCCGCTGGGGCCTGCGCATCGGCGCCGATCTCATCGCGCTGTCGTTCGTGCGCAACGCCGAGGACGTGTCTCGGGTGCACGAGATCATGGCCGAAGAGGGCGTCAAGGTCCCCGTCATCGCCAAGGTCGAGAAGCCGCAGGCCGTCGACGCGCTCGAGGAGATCGTCGACGCGTTCGACGCGATCATGGTCGCCCGTGGCGACCTCGGCGTCGAGCTCCCGCTCGAGGCCGTCCCGATCGTGCAGAAGCGCGCCGTAGAGCTCGCGCGTCGCAACGCGAAGCCCGTCATCGTGGCGACGCAGATGCTCGAGTCCATGATCAACAGCCCGGTGCCGACCCGCGCCGAGACCTCCGACGTCGCGAACGCGGTTCTCGACGGTGCGGACGCCGTCATGCTCTCCGGCGAGACCAGCGTCGGCGACTACCCGGTCGTGGTCGTGGAGACCATGGCCCGCATCATCGAGTCCACCGAGGAGCACGGTCTGGAGCGCATCGCGCCGCTCACGACCAAGCCGCGCACCCAGGGTGGCGCGATCACGCTCGCGGCCCTCGAGGTCGCCGAGTTCGTCGAGGCGAAGTTCCTCTGCGTGTTCACGCAGTCGGGTGACTCGGCACGCCGTCTGTCGCGTCTTCGTTCGCGCATCCCGATGATCGCCTTCACGCCGGAGCCCAGCATCCGCCGTCGCATGGCGCTGACCTGGGGCATCCGCTCCAAGCTCGTCGACATGGTCCAGCACACCGACCTGATGTATCTGCAGGTCGACGACTACCTGCTCTCCAGCGGCCTGGCCGTCGAGGGAGACAAGGTCGTCGTGATCTCCGGTTCCCCTCCCGGGATCGTGGGGTCGACCAACGACATCCGCGTCCACAAGGTCGGGGATGCCGTGAACGGCGCAGCCCCCATCTACAAGGAAGCCACGGTCTGACCCTGATCGCACGACGAAGGGGCGGGACGATTCGTCCCGCCCCTTCGTCGTGCCCGCGTGCGGCACGAGCGGCCCGTCAGCGGCGTATCGTCGTGAGGGACGTGCATCGGCGGGGGAGGGTGACATAGAGATTCTCAAGAGAGCGGGATGGTGGGCGGCGGATTATGCCTACGCGGCCTACTGGCAGGTCCGTTCGGCCTTCGACCATCGCGATGCGCAGTCCTTCACGGACGGCGACGCGGCACCGATCGTTATCCTCCCCGGCGTCTACGAGACCTGGCGCTTCCTGCAGCCGCTCATAGCCGCGCTGCATGAGCGAGGTCATCCCGTTCACGTCGTCCAGACCCTCGGCCGGAACCGGCGACCGGTGCGCGAAGAGGCGGACGCCGTCACCGCCTTCCTCGAGGAGCGCGGACTGACGGACGTGCTGCTGGTCGCCCACAGCAAGGGCGGGCTCGCGGGAAAGCTCGCGATGACGGGACCAGCGGCCCACCGTGTGCGTGCGATGCTCGCCATCGCCACCCCGTTCGGCGGCTCGCGATACGCGCGGATACTGCCGGGGCGGACGCTGAGGGCCTTCTCGCCGTCGCATCCGTCGATCGTCGAGCTGGCGCGCGCCCTCGACGCCAACCAGCGGATCGTGTCGGTCTACGCGGAGTTCGACCCGCACATCCCCGAGGGCAGCGAGCTCAGCGGCGCCCGCAAGAACGTACGCGTCGCGACCGGTGGACACTTCCGGATCCTGGCGCACCCGCGTGTCATGGCGGAGGTCGCGGCGCTGTCCGAGAACTGAGCGGGTCCTCGGCCCGCGGACTCGGCCGTCGATCGGAGGACGTACGGTGCCAGCTCTCTGCGGCTGTACTCTGGTGCAGGCGCTGGGGCCACGACCTCCGCAGCCCGCGCCCCATCATGGATGACCTGACGATCGAACCACCTGCAGTCGACGGCCCGCTGAGCGCCCCGACTCCGGTCGACGTGCCCTGCGACGCTGACGTCGTCGCCGGAATGGATGCCCTCCCCGCGATGCGCGCGGGCAGCATCGGCGTCCGCTATCGACTTGTCCGCCGTTTCCGGACGTACGACGCGATCGCCTGCGTCCCTGTCTTCCTCTCCCAGACGCGATCGAGCGACACGGCGACCTGGGAGCCGGGGGAGCGCATCCACGCGGGGCGGACGTATCGCCCCGTGACGGTCGGGGGCCTGCCGTTCGAGGCCACGCGCGAGAATCTGGATGCGATCGTCAGAGCCGCAGTCCCCGACACCGTCGTGCACGCCAGGGAGCCGGCCTTCGCGGAGCGCGAGCTCCATGACGCGATGCTGCCCGCCCTCGATCGCTACCTGCTGATCGATGACGAGGTGTGGATCGCAGTCTGATCCTGTTGGGTGCCGGCGGTGGGACTCGAACCCACACGCCCTTTCGGACAAAGCATTTTGAGTGCTCCGCGTCTGCCATTCCGCCACGCCGGCTCGTGTGTCGCGTCTTCGACTGTAGCGCAGGGCGAGAGTCGTCTCGGTCAGCCTGGGCGTCGCCAGAGGACCTGTCAGGCGCTCTCCACTAGGATGGGTCTGTGACCGAGCAAGAACAGGCAGCCGAGCAGCCCACGTCATCCGCACCCCGACGCGTCGTCGTCGCCGAGGACGAATCGCTGATCCGTCTCGACATCGTCGAGATCCTCCGCGACAACGGCTTCGATGTCGTCGGCGAGGCCGGCGATGGCGAGACCGCGGTGGCGCTCGCGACCGAGCTGCGCCCCGACCTCGTCATCATGGACGTCAAGATGCCTCAGCTCGATGGCATCAGCGCCGCCGAGAAGCTGCACAAGGGCAACATCGCCCCCGTCGTCCTCCTCACGGCGTTCAGCCAGAAGGAGCTCGTCGAGCGTGCGAGCGAGGCGGGCGCTCTCGCCTACGTCGTCAAGCCGTTCACCCCGAACGACCTGCTGCCGGCGATCGAGATCGCCCTGGCTCGCCACGAGCAGATCATCACGCTCGAGGCCGAGGTCGCCGACATGGTCGAGCGCTTCGAGACCCGCAAGCTCGTCGATCGCGCCAAGGGCCTGCTCAACGAGAAGATGGGGCTCTCCGAGCCCGAGGCGTTCCGTTGGATTCAGAAGGCGTCGATGGATCGTCGCCTCACCATGCAGGACGTGGCGAAGGCGATCATCGAGCAGCTCGCTCCCAAGAAGTAGGCGATGCTTCCGCTCGATGCGGAGCACTCGCTGCGACCGGTCCAGGTCGGAGACGGTGCCGCCCTGGCACGCGCCTACTCCGCGAACCGCGAGCATCTGGCACCGTGGGAACCCCGCAGGTCGCCGGAGTTCTTCACCGCCGGATGGCAGGAGAAGGACGCCAGGCGCTGCGTCGATGACGCGGCCGCCGGGCGCGGTTTGCGTTTCGTCGTGGAATCGTCCGACGGCGAGATCCGCGGCCGGATCAACCTCAACAACATCGTCAGGGGCGCCTTCCGCAACGCCGATCTCGGCTACTGGATCGATCACTCGGTTCAGGGCAGAGGACTCGCCTCCGCGGGCGTGCGGCTTGTCGCGGAGTATGCGGCATCCGACCTGGGCCTGCACCGGCTGCAGGCTGGTACGTTGCTGCACAACGCCGGCTCTCAGCGGGTGCTGATGCGGTGCGGGTTCACTCGGATCGGCATCGCCCCGAGATATCTGCAGATCGCGGGGGAGTGGCAGGATCACGTGCTGTTCCAGCTGCTGCTCGAATGAGCCCGCGTCTGTGAGAGACCGATTGCGCTCGCGAGCCTCGTTGATGCCGGCACCGGCCGCCGCTAGCGTGGAGAGCGAGGTGGTGACGTGATGGACGATGCATTCAAGACGGCTCTGGCGGGGCTCGAAGCTCCGGAGACCCAGCTGACGGAGCTTCCGTTCTCGTTCCTGTCCGTGCTGCCGATCACCGGCGCATCCGTCTCCACTCTCGGCGACTTCCTCGGCAGCCAGACCGTCTCGGCCACGGACGAAGCCGCAGCGTGGCTCGACGAACTCCAGCTCGATCTCGGCGAAGGTCCCTGCTGGGATGCGATGAGGTCCGCCAAGCCCGTGATGGAGTCCGAGCTTCGCGGACGCTCGGGCGCCGAGCGGTGGCCCGCCTTCGCCCGGGCCGCCCAGACCGGAGAGGCCGCCTCGATCTTCGCCTTTCCGCTGGCCGTGGGCGGCCTGCGATTCGGCGCCATAGATCTGTACTCTCGCCACGCATTGCGTCTGGATCAGGTCCAGACGTCGCGGGCGTCAGCCATGGCAGCGGTCGTCGCCCGGCGGGTGCTGAGGGACCGGATCGACGAGCTCGAGGTCCCGGACGAGAGCACGCTGCCTCCGTTCTCGCGACGCAAGGTTCACCAGGCGACCGGAGTCGTGCTCGCGCAGCTCGACATCGATGCCGACGAGGCGCGCCTCCTGCTCCACAGCCGCGCGTTCGCGACGGAGAGCTCGGTGATGACCGTCGCCGAGGACGTGCTCGCGGGGCGAATCGTCTTCACCAGGGAGTCCGGCGCGATCGAGGTCGACTCATGACCGCGATCGAGCGGGATCGGCGTCTGCTGCGCACCTTCGCCCAGCTCGCCGACACGCTGGTCGACGAATACGACGTCGTCGAGCTCATGCAGCAACTGGCGGACACCTGCAGGGAAGAGTTGGGCGTCGCCGCTGCGGGGATCCTGATCGCGGATCCGAGTGACGAACTCGAGCTGGTCGCCTCGACGAGCGAGTCGGCACCCGTGGTCGAGGCCCTGATGCTCGGCTCCCAGGGGCCCGCGGTCGCCAGCTATCAGCGCGGCCAGACGGTCGCCGTCCCCGTCATCGATGAGCTCGGGCCCGGTTGGGATGATTTCCGGCTGTCTGCACGGGCTTCGGGGTTCACCTCGATCGTCGCGATCCCGCTGCGGCTCCGCGACCAGACCATCGGCACCCTGACGCTGCTGCAGACGGCCGGCGCGATGCCGACCGACGACGACCTCCTCATCGCGCGTGCTCTCGCAGACGTCGCCACGATCGGGATCCTCCACGAGCGGGTGCTCCGCGAGACGGAGATCCTCTCCGCGCAGCTGCAGCACGCCCTCAACAGCCGTATCGTGATCGAGCAGGCGAAGGGCGTCGTCTCCTACACCAAGGGAGTGCCGATCGATGAGGCGTTCACGCTGATCCGGGAGCATGCGCGCCGGCATTCCCGTCGGTTGGGAGATGTGGCCCGCCAGATCGTGGAGCGCCGACTCACGCTCGACTAGGGTAGCGGTGCGTGGCTGTCAAGGCCCACGCGGATCGTATGATCGATTCCTACGCTGACACATGATGCCCCGGACCCCGGCATCCTCGCCCATCGAGATCGGGGGTTCGGATGAAGCACATCGTGACGTCCATCGGTACGTTTCGCACGGGAGATCTGCTCGCAGAAGCGGTCGGACGCTACGCGCTCGCACTCGCGCACGCCTACGATTCGGCGGTCGTCGACGTGCCGTATCTGTCTGCGGGCGGGACGCTCCGGCGCGCGGAGCTGCGCGTCGGCTGGTTGGTCGACATCGGGATAGTGACTGCAGACGGCGACGAGGAGGAGGTGGTCGACCCCGACGCTCTCCGCATCCTCGTCGACTGCTGCGACGAGCTGGAGCGCGACAGGTGGCCGCAACTGCCGCCCGAGCAGTCCTGGGCCTATTGGGAGACCGTGCTCTGACAGGGGAGCGGAGTCACCGCCCCGGTGCGTCCTTGATCATGTTCGTGATCCGGATCGTCGAGCAGCGGCGGCCCTGGTCATCGGTCACGACGATCTCGTGCACGGTGATACTGCGGCCGAGGTGCACCGGAGTGCAGACCCCGGTCACCACCCCGGAGGTCGCCGAGCGGGTGTGGGTGGCGTTGATGTCGACGCCGACCGCGAGCCGTCCCGGCCCTGCATGCAGGTTGGCTGCCATGGAGCCGAGCGACTCGCCGAGCACCACGTACGCCCCGCCGTGCATCAGACCGACAGGCTGGGTGTTGCCCTCCACGGGCAGTGTCGCGACGCACCGTTCGGTGGAGAACTCGAGGAACTCCATCCCCATCTTCTGAGCGAGAGCCCCCATGCCCCGGGCTGTCGCCCAGTCGAGTCCTGCATCGGTCGTGGGCTCGCTCATGCATCCTCCTCAGCGGGTGTCTGTCGTCCTCGTTAGGCTGACAGGGTGACGGACTCCGCAAAGCCTACCCTCATGGTCGTCGACGGCCATTCGCTCGCCTATCGTGCCTTCTTCGCCCTGCCGGTCGAGAACTTCACGACCAAGGACAACCAGCACACGAACGCCATCTACGGCTTCCTGTCGATGCTCGTGAACCTGATCAAGGCCGAGCAGCCCACGCATATGGCGATCGCGTTCGACACCTCGCGCCACTCGTTCCGCACCGACGTGTACCCCGAGTACAAGGCGACCCGTTCGGAGTCCCCGCAGGAGTTCCGCGGTCAGATCCCCCTCCTCCAGGACTGCCTGGCGGCGATGTCGATCCCGGTGCTGACGAAAGAGGGGTTCGAGGCCGATGACATCCTCGCGACGCTCTCGACGCAGGGCGCCGAGCAGGGGTACGACGTGCTCGTGGTCTCGGGCGACCGCGACACCATCCAGCTCGTCACCGACGACGTGACCCTGCTGTATCCCTCGGTCCAGGGCGTCTCGCAGCTCAAGCGGTACGACCCCGTCACGGTGCAGGAGCGTTACGGCGTCCGGCCCGAGCAGTACCCCGACATCGCGGCGCTCGTGGGGGAGACGAGCGACAACCTCCCCGGCGTGCCGAAGGTCGGCGAGAAGACCGCCGTCAAGTGGCTCACCCAGTTCGGCTCGCTCGACGACCTGCTCGACCGCGCAGAAGAGATCAAGGGAGTGGTCGGCGGAAACCTGCGCGATCACATCGAGGACGTGCGGCGGAATCGCCGCCTCAACCGCCTGCTCCGCGACGTCGAGCTTCCGGTCGCACCCGGCGATCTCGCGGTCGCTCCGATCGACCCGCAGGCGGTCCGCGACATCTTCGCGCGCCTCGAGTTCCGCACTCTGCTGCCCCGCGTGTTCGAGGCCGTCGGCGCCGGCGAGGTCGCAGACGACCCCGCGACCGTTGTGGTCATGCCCGAGCCCGTACAGGTGTCCGCCGACGAGTTCCTCGTGTGGGCCGAGGCTCAGTCCGGCGATGTCGCGCTCCGCCTGCTCCTCCAGGGCGGCCTGCCGTCCCGACTGGGTGCCGCGACCGACGGCGAGCTCCGGGAGCTGGACTGGTCCGACGATGTCGCGACCGCGCTGCGGGCCTGGCTCGAATCCGACAGTCCCAAGGTGCTCCACGACGCCAAGCCCCAGGTGAAGGCGCTGCGGCGTGCGGGTCTCGGCCTCGGAGGGCTCGCCTACGACACGAGCCTCGCCGGCTGGCTGCTGCGGCCGAGCTTCCCGGACAAGACCCTCGGCGACCTCGTCGAGCGGTATCTGGGAGAGAAGCTCCCCGAAGCCGACCCCACCCAGCTGGTTCCTGAGACAGAGGGCGCCACGCCCGCGCAGGAGGCCTGGTTCGCCCTCCGGGTGGCGACAGCGCTGCGCGAGGACATTCCGGAGTCCGTGGCGGCCGTCCTCACCGACATCGAGCTGCCGACTCTTTTGACGCTCGCCGACATGGAGGTCGCCGGAGTGGCCGTCTCGCACGACGTGCTCTCGACCTTCTCGGGCGAGCTGGCCATCCGTGCCGACGGGCTCGCGAAGGAGGCGTTCGGGATCGTCGGTCGCGAGTTCAACCTGGGCTCGCCCAAGCAGCTGCAGGAGGTGCTGTTCGACGACCTGCAGCTTCCGAAGACTCGCAAGACCAAGACGGGATATTCGACGGATGCCGCGGTCCTGGCCGACCTGCAGGAGTCGCATCCGCATCCGTTCCTCGGCCTGCTGCTCCAGCACCGCGAGGCGACCAAGCTGCGGCAGATCATCGAGTCCCTCGACACCGCCATCGGCGCTGACGACCGGGTGCACACGACCTACGTGCAGACGGGCAGCCAGACCGGTCGCCTGTCGAGCACTGACCCGAACCTCCAGAACATCCCGGTGCGCACGGAGGAGTCGCGGCGCATCCGCAGCGCATTCCAGGTGGGTGAGGGATACGAGACCCTGCTGACGGCCGACTACTCGCAGATCGAGATGCGGATCATGGCGCACCTGTCCGGCGACGAGGGCCTGATCGAGGCGTTCAACAGCGGCGAGGACCTGCATCGTTTCGTCGGCGCTCGGGTCTTCGGCGTCGATCCGTCGGATGTGACCGCGCCGATGCGCACCAAGGTGAAGGCGATGTCGTACGGCCTGGTCTACGGTCTCTCGGCATTCGGCCTCTCGAAGCAGCTGCGCATCGAGCAGTCCGAGGCGAAGCAGCTGATGGTGGAGTACTTCGCGCGGTTCGGTGCGGTGCGCGACTACCTCAGGGCGTCGGTGCTGGCAGCGAAGGAGGTCGGCTACACCGAGACGATCTTCGGCCGCCGCCGACCGTTCCCCGATCTCGCGAGCCCCAACAGGGTGCTGCGGGAGAACGCCGAGCGCGCGGCGCTCAATGCTCCGATCCAGGGGAGCGCGGCCGACATCATGAAGATCGCGCTGCTCCACATCCACGACGACCTGAGATCCGAAGGGCTGGCCTCCCGGGTGCTGCTGCAGATCCACGACGAGCTCGTGGTCGAGGTGGCGCCGGGGGAGTGGGACGCCACCGAGCGGATCGTGCGCGCCCGCATGGGCGATGCCGCCGATCTGCGCGTCCCGCTCGACGTCCAGGTCGGCCGAGGGCTCGACTGGAACGAGGCCGCGCACTGACTCCGCACCGTCGCCGCAGGCCGATATCCTGCGGCGACGGTCCCGGACTACGCTGAAGGGATGACCTCTTCTCCCCGAACCCCCACTGCCATCGACACGGTCGCCGATGAATGGGTCGACACCCTCGCGGTGCTCGCTCCGACGCTCGGCACGTACATCGGTCGGGATGAGGTGAACGACCGATTCGGTGATCTGAGCCCGGCCGGCCACGAGGAGATCGCGTCCGCCACCCGCACGACGCTTGCGAAGCTCGCAGCGCTCGAACCCGTCGACGCGATCGACGAGGTCACGAAGACCGACCTCTCCGCCGAGCTCGCCCTCGACCTCGAGCTGCACGATGCGAACTGGCACCTGCGCGACCTCAACGTGATCGCCTCGGCGGCGCAGGACGTGCGTTCGGCATTCGACCTGATGCCCACGGCGACGGCAGATGACTGGAACGTCATCGCGACCCGCCTCGCGGCCGTTCCCGACGCGCTGCGCGGCTACACCGAGACGCTACGGGCCGGTATCGTTGCCGGCGTCACGCCTGCCCGACGCCAGGTCGTCGAGGTCGCCACGCAGATCGATCGATACACCGCCGACGACGGCTTCTTCGCGGCGTTCGTCGCCGAGGCGGCGCCGCAGGAGGGCAACCTGCCCGCCTCGCTCGCCCGCACCCTGGCCGACAACTCGGCCGCGGCCCGCGTCGCCTACGACGAGCTGCGCAGCTTCCTCGCCGAGGAGCTGGCCCCGGCCGCCACGGAGGTCGACGCGGTGGGCCGTGAGCTCTACGCGCTGAATTCCCGCCGCTTCCTGGGTGCGACGATCGATCTCGACGAGACGTACGAGTGGGGCCGTGAGGAGCTCGCGCGCATGGTCGCCGAGCAGACCGCCATCGCGAACGAGATCCTCCCCGGCGCATCGGTCGAGGAGGCCGTCGCGCACCTCGAGGCGGACCCTGCCCGCAAGCTGGTCGGCACGGACGCCCTGCAGCGATGGATGCAGGAGACGAGCGACCGTGCCGTCGCCGAGCTCGGCGCCACCCACTTCGACATCCCCGAGGCCATCCGCACCCTCGAGTGCATGATCGCGCCGACCCAGGAGGGTGGCATCTACTACACCGGACCGACGGACGACTTCTCTCGCCCCGGTCGCATGTGGTGGTCGGTTCCCGAGGGGGTCACGGAGTTCGACACCTGGCGTGAGCTGACCACGGTCTACCACGAGGGTGTGCCAGGGCATCACCTGCAGATCGCGCAGGCGGTGTACAACCGCGCCGAGCTGAACTCATGGCGTCGCCTGCTGGCGGGGACCTCTGGACATGCGGAGGGCTGGGCGCTGTACGCCGAGCGACTCATGCAGCAGCTCGGGTACCTCGACGATCCGGCCGACCGCCTCGGCATGCTCGACGGCCAGCGCATGCGCGCGGCGCGCGTCGTGCTCGACATCGGCGTCCACCTCGGAAAGCCGCGCCTCGACGGCGAGGGCACCTGGGACGCGGACTACGCGCTGGGCTTCATGCGCAAGAACGTGAACATGTCAGATCAGTTCGTGCAGTTCGAGGTCAACCGCTACCTCGGCTGGCCGGGGCAGGCACCCTCGTACAAGGTCGGTCAGCGCATCTGGGAGCAGGTGCGGGACGCGTACCAGACCGAGCGCGGCGCCGACTTCGACGTGAAGGAGTTCCACAAGCGGGCCCTGGACATGGGCGGTGTAGGACTGGACACGCTGCGCACAGCGCTCCTGAAGCGCTGAGGGAATGCATCCACCCCGCTCGCTGTTCATTCAGCTGAATAGAAAGGGCTGACATGAGCATCGAATTCGGGCTGGACACCTTCGGAGACATCACGAGAGGCGACGACGGCGAGCTCCTCACCGGCGCGCAGACGATCCGCAACATCGTCGAGCAGGCCGAGCGGGCCGACAGCGTCGGCGTCGATTTCTTCGGAGTGGGGGAGCACCACCGCACGGAGTTCGCCGTCTCTGCACCCGAGATGGTGCTCGCCGCGATCGCCGCACGCACCCGCAGCATCCGCCTCGGCACGGCCGTCACAGTCCTGTCGTCTGATGACCCTGTGCGCGTATACGAGCGTTTCGCGACCCTGGATGCCCTCTCGAACGGCCGCGCCGAGGTCGTGCTCGGCCGTGGGTCTTTCATCGAGTCCTTCCCGCTGTTCGGCTACGACCTCCGCGACTACGACGCGCTCTTCGAGCAGAAGCTCGAGCTGTTCGTCGAACTCCTCAAGGAGGAGCCCGTGACCTGGTCCGGCACGATGCGCGCGTCGCTGGAGAACGCGAACGTCTTCCCGAAGACGGAGAACGGTCTGCGCACGTGGGTCGGTGTCGGCGGCAGTCCCGAATCGGTCGTGCGGGTGGCCAGGCACGGGCTCGGTCTGATGCTCGCGATCATCGGCGGTCCTGCGGGTCGCTTCCGTCAGTTCGTCGACCTGTACCACCGCTCGGTCGCCTCGTTCGGCACGACGTCGCATCCGATCGCCGTCCATTCGCCTGGTCACATCGCCGACACCGACGAGGAGGCATGGGAGGCCGCGTACTCCGGGTTTGAGGCGATGAACAACACCATCGGTCGCGAGCGCGGGTGGCCCCCGTACAGCAGGGCACGGTTCCAGAACGACGTCGGCCCCGCCGGCGCGCTGTACGTCGGCTCCCCGGACCGGGTCGCCGCGAAGATCGCAGATACGGTCACGACCCTCGGTCTCGGACGCTTCGATCTGAAGTACGCCACGGGCACGCTGTCGCACGATGCGATGATGCGCAGCATCGAGCTCTACGGCACCGAGGTCATCCCACGGGTGCGAAAGCTGCTCGCAGACCGCGACTGACCCACGCGCTCGGCAGCGCGCCGGACGCCTCTACGATGAAGGCATGGCCAACACCGCGCTGCCGAGCCGGGCATCGATCGCCGGACGTCTCGACGAGCTTCCGTTCACGCGTCGCCATCTTCGTCTCCTCACCGGTTCCGGGGTCGGGTGGGCGCTGGATGCCATGGACGTCGGGCTCATCTCGTTCATCCTCGCCGCTCTCACCCAGCAGTGGGGCCTGAGCAAGACGGATGCCGGCTGGATCGCCTCGGTCGGATTCATCGGGATGGCGCTCGGTGCCACGCTGGGCGGTCTGCTGGCCGACAAGTGGGGCCGGCGACAGGTGTTCGCGCTCACCCTGCTGGTCTACGGCGTGGCCACCGGAGCCAGTGCGCTCGTCGGGGGACTCGCTGCCCTGCTGGTGCTCCGCTTCCTCGTCGGACTCGGGCTCGGCGCAGAGCTGCCCGTCGCGTCAACGTACGTGAGCGAGTTCGCGCCCGCTCGTATCCGCGGCCGCCTGATCGTCATCCTCGAGGCATTCTGGGCGCTCGGCTGGACGGCGGCCGCGCTGATCGGGTTCTTCGTGATCCCGGCATCCGATGCGGGCTGGCGGTGGGCATTCGCACTCGGGGCGATCCCGGCCGTGTACGCGCTCATCGTGCGTTGGGGCCTTCCGGAGTCCCCGCGATGGCTCGCATCGCGCGGGCGGATCGCCGAGGCGGATCGCATCGTCTCCGCCTTCGAGGCGGATGCCGGCGTGATCGCCGAACCAGCGATCCGGCGTGAGCCGGTGTCCCGCGCCATCGCCATCACAGCCAGGGCGCGGCTGACGACGTTGTGGAACGCCGAGTTCCGGGTGCGCACGGTGTGCCTGTGGATCGTGTGGCTCTGCGTGAACTTCGCGTACTACGGCGCCTTCATCTGGATCCCCAGCATCCTGGTCGATGCAGGTTTCGACCTCGTCCGATCCTTCGGATTCACGCTCATCATCACCCTGGCGCAGCTGCCTGGCTACGCCGTGGCCGCCTGGCTGATCGAGGTGTGGGGACGACGGATCACCCTGTCGGTGTTCCTGATCGGCTCGGCCGTCGCGGCCGTCTTCTTCGGCACCTCCACGACCGAGGCGGCCATCATCGCCTCGGGGATGGCCCTGTCGTTCTTCAACCTCGGAGCCTGGGGCGCGCTGTATGCAGTCACCCCGGAGATCTACCCCACCTCGCTGCGCGGCACGGGTGCAGGCTGGGCCGCCGGTGTCGGCAGGATCGCGTCGATCATCGCCCCGCTGGCGGTGCCCGTGCTGCTGGTCGCCGGGGGAGCGCCCGTGCTCTTCGCGGTCTTCGGAGCCTGCTTCGTCGCAGCGGCAGCGGCCGCGTGGGGGCTCGTCGACCGAGGTGGCGTCGCCCTCGACGATCGGTGATGCGCTGAGTGTCCGACCGCGGGAATAGGCTGTCGAGGTGACAGACGTGCGCTACGTGGCCATCGGCGATTCCTTCACCGAGGGAGTGGGTGACGTGCTGCACGACGGCCGGGAACGGGGCTGGGCCGACCTCGTCGCCCAGGGGTGGGCGGATGCTGCAGGGCACGCGATCAGCTACGCCAACCTCGCGATCCGTGGCAAGCTCGCCTGGCCGATCGTCGAGCAGCAGCTCGAGCCGGCGCTCGCTCTGCGTCCCACCCACCTGTCGTTCAACGGCGGTGGCAACGACATGCTGCGTCCGCGCACCGACCTCGAGCACATCGCCGACGCCTTCAGCAGGGTTCTCCGTCGGTGCGACGAGGAGGGCGTCACCCTCATCCTGCTCTCCGGCGCGAACCCGAGCGGGCAGTTGCCCATGGGCTCGCTCGTCCAGCGTCGAGGTGACCAGCTGTCCGAGGCGGTGCTGCGCCGCGTCGAGGGTCGCGACGATGTGGTGCGAGCGCTGAACTGGCCGGATCGCGAGCTCGCGCGGCCCGCGTACTGGTCGGAGGACCGCCTGCACATGAACGCCGCCGGACATCACCGGGTCGCCGCGCGCGTGCTGCACGGACTGGGCTTCGAGCCGCCGGCGACCTGGTGGTCGCCGACCTCCTTGGCGGCTGCGGGGCCGGCGGGCCTGGCCTACTACCGCGAGTTCGTCGGCCCGTGGGTGAGGCGGCGTGTCACTCGGACCTCCTCGGGCGACGGACGCGCGGCGAAGTACCCGGCCTGGGTCGAACGGGTCCCACACACGTGACCGACATCGAGATGCGGCGCATCGCAGGAGGTCAGGTGACCCTCCACGATGCGCGCCGCAAGGTCGAGCGGACCGTGCGTCTCGGCGACTTCGAGATCGGCGTGTTCCCGATCACGGAGGAGCAGCTCGCCGAGGTGCTCCCGATCGCCTCGCGGCATCCTCGTCGACCGGCGGCGGATCTGAGCTGGCTGCGCGCCGTGCACTTCTGCAACGCCGCCTCGGAGTGGGAGGGCCTCGAGCCCGTCTACCTGTTCGACGGCGAGGAGATCACCTGGGACGTCACCGGCGACGGCTACCGACTTCCGACAGAGGCCGAGTGGGAGTTCGCCTGCCGCGCGGGTTCGAGCGGTCCGCACTACGCGCCGCTGGCCGACGCCGCCTGGACCGCGGCCGACGGTGTGCCGACACCGCAGGACGTCGGAGGCAAGCTGCCGAATCTGCACGGCCTGTTCGACACGCTGGGCAACGTGTGGGAGTGGTGCTGGGATCTACTCGACCCGGCCCGGTACGACGACTACAGGGTGTTCCGCGGCGGCGGTTTCGCAGACGACGCCTGGAGCGTGCGGGCTTCCGTCCGCCGTGGGGGAGGGCCCCGGATGCATCATGAAGACGTCGGCCTCCGGGTCGCCCGAGGCGGTTTCGACACTCCGGGCGAGGCGCAGGGCTGGTCCGTGCGCGCCGATCGCGAGCGAGCCGCCTTCGATGGCCCCGTGCCCTTCGGCTGGACGCCTCCCTCTCGGCCCGGTCGGCGGTAGCACGCGGCGGATCAGTGCGACATCGGCCTGATCATGTAGGTGCTGGGGCCGTCGGGCTCGGCGAAGCCGAACTTCGCATACAGACCGTCCGCGTCGCTCGTGGCGAGCATGATCCGCTTCACGGTCGACGAGTGCTGCAGGTCGTCGATCACACCGGTGACCAGCATCCGCCCGATGCCGCGGCCCCGGGCGGATTCGTCGACGAAGACGTCGCACAGCCACGCGAAGGTCACCCCGTCGGTCACCACTCGGGCGTAGGCGACCTGACGGTCGTGGTCGTCGCGGATCGAGTAGTTCCGAGAGGCGTCGATCGCCGCATCCTGCATCTCTCTCGTGCGCCCCTTCGCCCAGTACGCCTGTTCGCTCAGCCAGCGATGTACCAGCTGACGGTCGATCAGCGCGGGGTCATCGGAGAAGGTGAAGCTCGGTGACATGTCACTCATCCTAGGGAGCGTCGGCGCCGGCGCTCGGGGTCCAGCCCCATCCGGATCCGTGTCTTCTTGCGTTCGATCACGATGAACACGACACCGAGGATCCAGAGCGGGATCGGCATCAGGAAGGCGATCCGGAACGCCTCGAAGGAATACGTCTCCGGCGTCCCGGCACCTTGGAGGTCGAGCGCGAAGCCGATCAGGAAGATCGCGATGAGAGCGGCGATGAATCCGCCCGCGTTCGTCACGCCGGTCGCCGTGCTGAGGCGGTGCGACGGGTTGTGCGTGCGCGCGTGGTCGAAGGCGATCATGCTGGCCGGCCCGCCTGTGGCCAGAGCGACCGCCAGTGCGTAGAGGAGCCAGAGCGGAGCAGGCTCCGGCATCGCGATGACAGCGATCCACGCCAGCATCTGGACGCCGACCGCGGGGAGGACGAGAGCGACCGACCGCTGATTGGGGAGCCGTCGGGAGAGATCGCCGATGATCGGGCCCAGCGCCATCCCCGCGACGACGTAGACCGAGATGATGCCGGCGGCATGCGCGGTGTCGAGCCCTTGCGCTGCGGTGAGGAACGGCATGCCCCAGAGCAGGATGAACGCGGTCCCGGCGAAGGGCGTCGTGAAATGCGACCAGAATGCGAGGCGAGTGCCGGGGTGCGCCCACGCCGCTCTGATGCCCACTCCGGTGTCGACGGACGACGTGACGACGCGGATCACCCCGGTGTCGGTGTCGACGCTCACGTCGGCTTCTCGGTCGGCCGGGTGGTTGCGGATCAGCAGCGCGACGAGAATCGTGAACAGCACGCCGAGCCCCGCGATGCTGCCGAAGGTGATGGTCCAGGTGGTCGCGTGCAGCAGCGCCGCCAGGGGGACCAGCGCGACCAGCTGACCGGCTTGCCCGATAATCCCCGTGAACTGGACCATGATCGGCCCGCGCTGCGCCGGGAACCACGTCGCCACGAGCCGCAGCACGGCGGGGAAGATCGCGGCGTCCCCGGCGCCGAGCAGGATGCGGGCGAAGATCGCGATGCCGATGCTCGGTGACAACGCCATCGTCAGCTGGCCTGCCGCCATCAGCAGCATCCCGACGGTCATGATCGGGCGAGAGCCGAACCGGTCGAGCAGGATGCCGATAGGGATCTGCATCCCTCCGTACACCGCGAGCTGCACGACCGCGAAGAGGGCGAGCGTGGAGGCATCGGCCTGGAACCGGTCTGCGGCCTCGACACCCACGGCGCCCAGCGAGGTGCGATTCGTGATCGCGAGCACGTAGGCGGCGACCCCGACGCCCCAGATGAGCCAGGCTCTCCATCCCGGAGTCGTCACGGGGGAGCGGGGAACCTGTTGCACTCCTCCTACGGTACTCCTGGTCGGCACCCTCACCTGCTCTATTCGGGTGACCTCGATGCCACGCAGGCAGCGATCACCGCAGCCGGTGGAACCGTCACTCAGGGGCCGTACGAGTTCCCCGGTGGCCGACGACTGCATTGAGTTCCGGACCGAAGGTCCCACCGACGGTGTGAACGAGGGCGAGTGCGGAGCCTGCTAGGCGGCTTCCTGGTAGGCCTGAACGACCCATCCAAGAAGTTCCTCATCGACATCGGTGACCGAGCGGAGTTCGATGTGATGCATCCAGGTCCGCGGCGACGGATGGACAACCTCCTTGATCGTGAAGAGCTCAGCGGTCCCTTCGTCGCGACAGAAACGACCATCGGTACTGCGCTCGTGATGTAACGAGAGGGGTTCCACGCATAGGCGAAAGGGCGCCGCGCCCAGAATGCCACCTGGCTCCGAGTCACGATGAGTCGAACATGCGCGAGAGCACTGACAGAGCGAGCGAAGACGCGGTAGATCTCGACCGCCCGTTCATCAGGAACGAACAGCTGTTCTCCCACCATCTGCATCGTCACACCGGGTGTGCCGTCACGCCCCGAGGATGCCGAGCACGTGGAAGGTCACGTAGACGGGCCAGACCGCTGCCTGAAGCAGGCCGAGAACGACGTCCCACAAACCCCCGCTGGAGTTCGAGACGAAATAGATGACAGCACCGATGTAGCAGAGCAGGAAGAAGAACCCCCATGGGCCGGCTTTCTCAACGACCCTGATTCGACTCGGTTGTTCGTGCATGGACGGAGCTTCACACAGCCCGGGCGCAGCTCCTGGGTCGGAAGTCCTTTCAACCTTGACCCATGACCGAGACGGTCATGGGTCGCCTCTGATCCAGTCCCTGCGGGACCAATGACCCTGCATGGGGTTCGCGAAGTCGGGAAGTCTGTGGATAGCGCGCGATATCGCCCGCACCGAAGAGAGGACGAGCAATGAGCACTCCCACCGTGGCGCGCAGCGACAACGACATCCAGACCGCCGTTCAGGACGAACTCGATTGGACCCCGGACGTGGACGCCGCCGGAATCGGCGTTGCTGTCGAGGACGGCGCCGTGATCCTCACTGGTGAGGTCGACCAGCACTCGGAGCGTCTCGCTGCCAAGCGTGCGGCACGGCGTGTGAGAGGCGTGTCGACCGTCGTCGACGCATTGACCGTGCACCCGAAGGCATCGATCACGATCACGGACACGGACGTCGCCCGGGAGGTGCGACGCGCTCTGCAGTGGGCAGACAATGTCCCCGACACAGTCAAAGCTGAGGTGTCGGATCACAACGTGATTCTCACCGGCGAGGTTCTCTGGGACTTCCAACGCCGGGCCGCGCAGCGAACCGTGCAGCATCTGCGCGGGGTGCATCGGGTCGACAACAGGATCACGCTGTTCGCTCGAGTCTCTGCCAGCGATGCGAAGGAGCGAATCAGGAACGCGCTTGTCCGCAACGCGCAGCTCGACGCCAACCACATCGTCGTCACCGTCATCGGGAACAGGGCCACCCTGTCCGGACATGTGCGGTCGTGGGCAGAGAGGGAGCAGGCAGGTCGTGCCGCGTGGGCCTCTCCTCACATCACTGAGGTCGAGAACAACGTGAGAGTCCAGTCAGATTGATGACGAGAGCGTTCGCTGGAGCGGAAAGTAGGATCCCATGCCGGAGAGCATCCTGGTCGGCGTCGTCGACACTCACGCTTCGCGTGAGGCGGTCGAGTGGGCGGCACGACGCGCATATGACCGCAGTGGCAGACTCACCCTCATCTCGATCGTCGGTGGTGCTGTAGGTGCGGTCGGGGAGGGGGAGATGCTCCGGGAGGCTCTCGCGTTGACGGCGGCGATGCTTGCGCGTGAGGCGACTCGGCTGCAGTCACGGGGACTGACCGTCGACACGCGTGTGGGGCGGGGCGATCCGGTCGGCGAACTCATCGAGGCCTCGATAGTCTGCGATCTCCTCGTCATCGGAAGCGACCACCGTGGTCCGTCGAAAGGGGACCGACGCGGTCTGCACGGTGTCCGCATAGCGGCGGGCGCTCATAGCCCGGTCGCGGTGGTGCCCGACATCGATCTCACTAACCGAAGTGGAGTTGTCGTGGGCATCGACGGATCGGCTGATTCCGAGCGAGCAATATCGTTTGCTGCCGAGGAGGCTGACAGAGCTGGCGACGTCCTCACGGCTGTGACGACATGGACGACCGTTCCGCTGCCTGTGGGGATGCACGGTTACCCGTCGACCTACCTGTCAGGGATGCAGCAGGCGGCAGAAGAGACACTTGCCATTGCGCTGGCGGGGATCGGGCAACAGTATCCGGATCTCGTCGTGCATCGCGTGGTGGAGAGGGGCACTCCGGGACGGACGATCAGCGACCGGGCAGCCAAAGCCCGGCTGGCGGTGGTCGGGTCTCACGGGCGCGGGGCGATCGCTCGTTTTCTTCTCGGATCCACCAGCGAGGAAGTCCTCTCCCGGCTCGCGACCGCCACCGTCGTGGTGCGCTAAGCGAGATCCCGCGGGCCCCGCAACGCCCGCAATGCGTAGAGGATCGTGGCCAGATCCACCAACTCCTGCGTGACCGCGCCAGCGACTGCGGGGATGATTCCGGTCATCGCCACGATCATGAGCGCGAGACTCAGCCCGATGCCGATCCAGATCGCCGTGAGGGCGACCCGCAGCGTGTGACGGCCGATGGATACGGCGTCCACGACCTTCGACAGCGAATCCACCAGGATCACGATGTCGGCGGCATCGCCGGCCGCCGTCGCGCCCTTCGCGCCCATCGCCACGCCGATGTCGGCGGCGGCCAACACAGGGGCATCGTTGACTCCGTCGCCGATCATCATCACCGGGCGTGGCTGCAGGTCTTGCGCGAGCCGTACTTTCTCGGGCGGGAGGAGTTCCGCGTGAATGTCGTCGACACCGATTCGATGTCCCACGGATTCCGCCGTCGACCGGACGTCGCCGGTCAGCATGATGATCCGTTCGATGCCGTGACTCCGGAGCCAGGACACCACGGACGCGGCTTCGGGGCGCGCGTCATCGGCAAGTACCAGAACGCCGGCGAATCGTCCGTCCACGGCGACGTATGCGGCGGCTTCGCCGACGTCGAGCGCGGCCCTGGGAGTATCGGGGGCGATAGCGATGACGTAGGCGGGTTTGCCGACAGTCACGGTGCGCCCATCGATCGTCGCCACCACACCGTTGGTCGCTTCCTCACGTGCGGCGCTGGCGGTGCGCAGCGCCAGGCCCCGATCCTCCGCAGCGCGACGGATACCGTCGGCGAGAACATGTGATGAGTACTCCTCTGCCGAGGCGGCGAGCATCAGGAGCTCATCCGCATCGAAGCCTTCGGCTGGTCGGACTTTGATGAGTCGTGGGCGACCCTGGGTGAGGGTTCCCGTCTTGTCGAAGGCGGCGGAACGCACGCGGGCGATCTGCTCGATGACGGCGCCGCCCTTCATGATCACGCCGGCCTTCGCGGCACGGGAGAGCCCGCCGAGGAAGGCGACCGGGGCGGCGATCAGGAGTGGACAGGGCGTTGCCAGGACCAGGACCTCTGCGAACCGCGTCGGATCACTCGACAACGCCCATGCGGTCCCGGCCAGCACGAGCGAGACTGCGGTGAACGGGATAGCGAATCGGTCGGCCAGCCTCACCACCGGCGCATGGGAGTCTTCCGCTGCACGCACGAGAGCGACGATCTGTTGGTACTGGCTGTCCTCGCTGGTCCGCACTGCTCGAATCCGCACCGCCCGGCTTCCATTGATCGCCCCGGACAGCACCTCTCCGCCCATCTCGCGGGTGACCGGCATACTCTCGCCCGTCAACGACGACTCGTCGAATGATCCGGTCTCCGTGAGAAGAGACCCGTCGACCGGCACGATCTCAGAAGGGCGGATGAGAAGCACATCCCCGATCTTGACCTCGTCGACGGGAACGTCACGGATGGCTTCGCCGGCGTCCGCGTCGGCCCACTCCAGGACGTGCGCGGTGCGAGGCGAGCGGTCCAGAAGTGCGGAGAGGTCGCGCTTTGCGCGTCGTCCGGCGAAATCCTCCAGCGCCTCGCCCCCCGACAGCATCAACACGATGATCAGCGACGCTACGTACTCACCGACCGCCAACGTGGCGATCATCGCCACGAGCGCCAGTATGTCGAGACCGACGTGCCCTCGGAGCACATCCCGCACCATTCTCACCAGTGTCCAGCTGATGAAGGCGGCCACGTAGATCGTCGCCGCCCAACGACCGGTGTTCTCGGCTCCCGCCACGAGCGCCGTGATGACTCCGACGAAGACGAGAACCGTGAGAGTGATGATCGGGTACCGCAACAGGACGGGCCTCAAGGGTTCAGGTCTCGTCCGAAGATGACGGAGAGGACTCGCTGTCGGTCGTCTTCTTCGTGTGCACGATGAGGACGGGGCAGTGGGCGTGTTCCGCGCAGGCAGCGCTGACTGATCCCAGGAGGAGCCCGACGAAGCCGCCGTGCCCGCGGCTGCCGAGGACCAGCATCGATGCCGAGTTGCTGAGGCCGATCAGGGTTCGCGCGGCCGACCCGAGCAGCACTTCGCTGGTGAGGTCGTGTGGTGGGTTGCCAGCGAATGCTCCCTGGATCGATTCGTCCAGAGCTTCGCGGGCGAACTCAGAGGGTGACCACTCGATAGCCAAGTAGGGATCGATCGGGGGAGCCGTCCAGGTCGTGACGACATGCAGAGGCTCCTTCAGCGCCTTCCCCAGGCGTGCTGCGTAGCGGAGGGCGTCGATAGAGGAATCGGATCCGTCCACGCCGACGACGATGTGGTGTGAGTGTGTGTTCGACATAGTTTCACGATCCTGCTTTTCGCTTCAGGCCACTGGGCCAAAGGTCACACGGAGCGTCGGAGCCCTCGCCCTTCCGGGGTCAGGGCGCGCTCCGCGCCTCAAGATCGAAGACCCTGCCGCGAACCTCAGACGCATCGATCCGTACCCAACGATCTTTCTCTTCCGGGGCCCATGGGTGCACGCCCAGTCGTTCCGCCGCGAGCACGTCGGTGTCGCGATCGAATTCCTGGGCTGTCCCTTTCACCACCACGCTGAAGGCTTCATGCTCGTCGTACCCGTCGATCTCGAAGGCAACCGACTCACGGATCGTGAGCTCGAGTAGCTTTGTTCCTGCCGAGGTTCGAAAGATGATCGTTCGTCCGTCGGTCTTGTGGTTTATCGGGAAGATGTCGATCTCCCCGGCCGCACCGCAGGCGATCCGTCCGTAGGGGGCTCGCGCGAGACGGTCCCAGCACTCGTCCTCGGTCAGCTGTCGTGTCGGTGAGCGTTCGATCTCAGTCATGATTCTCCCGTCCGGAGAGGTTCCTGTCTCGCTCCTCATCGTGCCCTGGGACCTCAGCGCGCCGGGGGGACCAAGGTCCTGTCATCGCGTGGGCTACATGGGCACGGGCGAGGGACCTTCGGCTCTATCCCGCGACCGTCGCAAGGCAAGACTGCGTCCATGGACGCATCTCCGACTTCCTCCTCCGCGCAGACCGAGACTCGTGGCGACACCGCGACCACATCCTCTTGGCCCCGAGGAGCCGGAAACCATCCTGCCGCGTCGACTCTGGAGGGTCTGAACGCCTGGTGGCGGGCGGCGAACTATCTGTCGGTAGGGCAGATCTACCTTCTCGACAACCCGCTACTCCGCGAGCCGCTCAGACCCGAGCACATCAAGCCTCGACTCCTCGGACACTGGGGAACGACCCCGGGGCTGAACTTCATCTACGCCCACCTCAACCGAGTGATCCGAGAACGCTCTCTCCAGACGATCTACATCGCCGGGCCAGGACACGGGGGACCGGGAATGGTCGCAAACGCCTACTTGGACGGCACGTACAGCGAGGTCTACAACAGCATCGACCACTCCGAGGACGGACTGCGCAGTCTCTTCCGCCAGTTCTCGTTCCCCGGAGGAATCCCGAGCCATGTGGCGCCGGAGACGCCCGGGTCGATCCACGAGGGTGGGGAACTGGGCTATTCCCTCTCTCACGCGTACGGCGCCGCGTTCGATAACCCCGACCTCCTCGTCGCTGCAGTCGTCGGAGACGGCGAGGCGGAGACGGGGCCGCTGGCAACGAGCTGGCACGGGAACAAGTTCCTCGATCCGCTGCACGACGGCGTCGTTCTGCCGATTCTTCACCTGAACGGGTACAAGATCGCCAACCCGACAGTGCTCGCACGTATGCCCGAGAAGGAGTTGCTCTCCCTCATGCGTGGGTACGGGCACACTCCATATCTCGTCTCCGGCGGGTTCGATGGCGAGGACCCGATCGACGTGCATCGACGTTTCGCGATCGTGCTGGATGACGTCCTCGACCACGTAGCACAGATCAAAGCGGATGCCGCGGCCGGCGTTCTCCGCACCCGGCCGGCATGGCCGATGATCATCCTGCGCACGCCGAAAGGATGGACATGTCCGCACGAGATCGACGGGCATCCGGCGGAGAACAACTGGCGTTCACACCAGGTGCCGCTGCGTGACGCGCGCGATACTGAAGCGCACACAGAGCTGCTTCAATCGTGGCTGCTGTCGTACCGGCCGGAAGAGCTCTTCGATCAGAAAGGTGCAGTGGCTGAGTGGGTGACGGCGCTGGCTCCAGAAGGAGAGCTCCGTATGAGTGCGAACCCGGTGGCCAACGGCGGGCTGCTGAGGAAAGAACTGCGACTCCCTGACTTCCGCGACTACGCCGTCGACGTGCCCAGCCCCGGTGCCACTGTGAGCGAGGCCACCCGCGTCCTCGGAGGCTGGCTTCGTGACGTGATCACGGCCAACCCCGAGAACTTCCGCATCTTCGGTCCCGACGAGACGGCATCCAATCGACTTGATGCCGTCTTCGAGGTGACAGACAAACAGTGGAACGCGGAGTCGCTGCCGATGGATGCCGACAATCATCTGTCGCGCACCGGCAGGGTGGTAGAGATGCTCAGTGAGCATCAGTGTCAGGGCTGGCTCGAGGGGTACCTGCTGACGGGACGACACGGCGTGCTCAACTCGTACGAGGCGTTCATCCACATCGTGGACTCGATGTTCAATCAGCACGCCAAGTGGCTGAAGACCTCCCGGAGCATCCCCTGGCGTCGCCCGATCTCCTCGCTGAACTACCTGCTCAGCTCGCACGTCTGGCGGCAGGATCACAACGGGCTCTCGCACCAGGACCCCGGTTTCATCGACCATGTCGTCAACAAGAAGGCCGACGTCGTGCGCGTGTACCTCCCGTTCGATGCGAACACCCTCCTGTCGACCTACGACCACTGTCTGCGCTCACGCGATTATGTCAACGTCGTCGTCGCAGGAAAGCAGCCCGCACCCAACTGGCTCGGGATGGATGCGGCCATCGAGCACTGCACCCGTGGACTCGGCATCTTCGACTGGGCGGGCTCCGAATATGCCGGCGAGGAACCCGATGTGGTGCTCGCCGCGGCCGGCGACGTGCCGACATTGGAGGTGCTCGCTGCGGCATCCATCCTTCGCCAGCGGCTTCCCTCCTTGAAGGTGCGCGTGGTGAACGTCGTCGACCTCATGCGCCTGCAGACCGACGGGGAGCATCCGCATGGCCTCGGAGATCGAGAATACGACGCGATCTTCACCACCGACAGGCCGGTGATCTTCGCCTACCACGGGTACCCCTGGCTGATCCATCGTCTGACATACCGTCGACACGGCCACGACCAGCTCCACGTCCGCGGGTACATCGAGGAAGGAACGACGACCACCCCGTTCGACATGGTGATGATGAACGACCTCGACCGCTTCCACCTCGTGATGGACGTGATCGACCATGTGCCCGGCCTGGGACCCCGGGAGGCTGTCCTGCGTCAGGAGATGCAGGATTCGCGCGTGCGAGCGAGGGCCTACACGCGGCTCCACGGAGAAGACGCGCCTGAGATCAGGAACTGGGAATGGCACGAGCCAGAGCCAGCAGCAAGTGGTGAAGCCCTCGACGAAGAGCGGTCGAAAGGAACAAGACGATGAACACGACAGAACACATCGACGATCGAGATGTGCAAAGGGCTGTCTCTCAGGAGCTGCAATGGACACCGGGTCTCGATGACGCGGCGATCGGAGTGGCTGTGACAGACGGCGCGGTTGCCCTGTCGGGGGAGGTGAACAGCTACTCTGAGCGCCTCACGGTCAAGCACGCGGCTCTCCGCGTCCGCGGCGTGAGCACCGTGGTCGACGACATGATCGTGCGCCCGATGGACGGCGCGCAGATCACCGACACCGATGTGGCTAGGGAAGTCGACCACGCCCTCCACGCCACCGCGAACGTGCCGAACACGGTCAAAGCGGTGATCGACGACGGCGAAGTCACGCTCATGGGGGAAGTCGAGTGGGACCACCAACGCCGGTCGGCGAAGCGCGCAGTACAACACCTTCGCGGGGTCAGGAACGTCAACAGCCTGATCACGTTGAGCGCACGACCGTCATCGGAAGATGCGACAGAGCGCATCCGTGGTGCCATACTTCGGAACGCGGCGGTGGATGCGAACGCGGTCTCTGTCGCGATCGAAGGGACCACTGCGATCCTCACCGGCACCGTGCGCTCATGGCCGGAGAAGAGTCAAGCGGCAGACGCGGCCTGGGCCTCACCACACGTGACATACGTGGACAATCGCATCGAGGTGCGCGCCCGGTAACCGGGGATCAGAGCTACGGGGCGCGATGGTCGAACGCGCGGCTGGCTCTCTCGGCCTGCAGGACCGCCGCCTGCGTGCGTCGCTCGAGACCCAGTTTGTTCAACAGAGATGAGACGTAGTTCTTGACGGTCTTCTCCGCGAGGCCGAGCCGGTCGCCGATCTGCCGGTTGGAGAGCCCTTCAGCGATGAGTGCGAGGACTTCCTTCTCGCGCATGCTCAGAGCACCGAAGCGAGGATCAGCAGTGTCGGCACGATCGACGGTGCCAGTGACATGGCGCACCATCGAGGGTTTGATAAGTCGCTGGCCCTGCGCGACGGCGCGGATCGAGTGAAGTAGTTCATCGGTGCGGAGCGTCTTCATCAGGTAGCCGGCCGCGTCTCCGAGAACGGCGGCAAACAAGGCATCGTCGTCATCGAACGCCGTGAATATCAGACATTGCACCTGCGGGTGCGCTTGGCGGATCTCACGACACAGATCGATGCCACTGCCGTCGGGGAGATGTACGTCCAAGACCGCCACATCCGGCAGAGTTGCGGCGACGACCGCTCGTGCATCGTGAACCGTTGCTGCTTCACCGACGACGCTGAGATCAGACTGCGTCTCGAGAAGATCCGCGATCCCGCGCCGCACCATCTCATGATCGTCTACGAGAACGATCCGGAACATGTCGCCCTCCGATCCCCTCACACTGGCGGGTAACCACAGAGTACAACTCCGCGGTGACGCGCCCTCGGGACTTTCGACCCTGCTCACAGGAAGGTGTCAGCGATTGACTGGACGCGTCTCGACCACCGACGACAACACGTCGGCGGCTGATCCGAAGACCCGATGCTCAGGAGACCCACCATGGCGAATGATGACCCCAACCCGTACTACCGGGATCCACCGACCGCGCCGGAGACGGCCGCGTCAGCCGGTGTAGAGGAGATCGGAACAGCCGCTTGCTGGAAACTCGTCGAGGCGAACTCGCTCGGTCGCCTTGCGATTCAGAACATCGACGGACGCCCTGATCTGTTTCCCCTTAACTACCTCGTGCATGAGGGCAGCGTGTTCATGAAATCGGCGCCTGGGGCTAAGCTGCGAAGCCTTGCCGGGCATCCGGACGTTGCTCTCGAGATCGACGGGGTGGATGGCGCGTTCCAGTGGAGCATCGTGATCCGCGGACACGCGATGCGCATGGACACGGATGCTGACATCGAAGCCTCCGGCGTTCTCACGCTTGCATCTGACAGTCCCACGGCGAAGCACAACTACGTGCGCCTCGTGCCCGACACCGTGACGGGCCGCCGCTTCCCCGTCCGCGGCCGGTCCGCGACGCGGAGGAACGTCCCATCCGCTTCCACTTCGGGCGGGCGCGCACGTGACGAGCACGTCGATCAAGGTGGTCCAGGGGCACGGACGGCCGATAAGCCGCAGCCCATCCCGCACCTTCCGCCGTGGGGCGGATAACTCGTCGACGCTCCGCCACCGCACCCGAAAGGGTCGCGGTTAGCCGCCTCTCATGGGGCTTCTCCGTTCGCAGGGTGTGGGGCCTTGGGGAACGAGGAAGGGCGGCGTCGAGGGGGGACGTGGGCAGGGGTGGTGCTTCGGGCAGACCACCCCTGCCCATATGAACGTCAGTCAGCCGAACGAGCCGTTCGGCGTATGCACGATCAGAACCGGGCATTGCGCGTGGGATGCACAGGCGGCGCTTACCGAACCGAGCAAGAGCCTCGAGAATCCGCCGCGTCCGCGGCTTCCCACGACCAGCATGGTGGCGCGATCGCTTTGTTCGAGCAGTACGGCAGCGGCCGGGCCGGGAACGGCTGACTGGCTGAACCGCTCCGGAGGGGATCCTTGAAAGGCCTCCTGCATCGCGTCTTGTAGCAGGTGTTCCGCAGCTGCCTTCGGCGACCAGTCGGAGCTCGGGTCGAAAAGACCCAGCATCACCGGGTAGGTCCACGCGATGATCGCTTGCAATGGTGCGCGGAGTGCTGTCGCGATCGTCGCGGCGCGGATAAGCGCCTCAACCGAGGATGCGGAACCGTCTACCCCGACGACGACGGGCGGAGTGTTTGCGTTGTCGCTCATGAATTCTGGGCCGATCCCGGTGAGATGCGGTCGGCGGCAGTGCGCCGCACGACGAGGACAGGGGCATCAATATTCACGAGGACGTCGTGTGTCACAGCGCCGAGCGCGTGCCCGGCGCCACGTGGGTGCCCTGCCCCTACGACGAGGAGTGCGGCGTTACGCGAGGCGTCGAGCAGTGCCTCTGCGGGCGGTCGCTGCGTGTAGCGCGTTCGAACCCTTAGGCCCGCATCGACCATGCTCTCCACGGCAGCGACGCGAGCCGCGATGGTCGCGCGCGTTTCGACCGTGGCAGGAATCACCCCGCTGAAGGACGAATGGATGAGTTCGATCGGCTCCTGGCGGGCGCTGGCCTCACCAGCGGCAGCGCCGATGATTGCGGTCATGAGATCGTCGTCCTTCACACCGGCGACGATTCCCCGTCGGAAACGTAGATCGATCGTCGGGATAACCACGACAGAACACGGCGCCTCGGCGGCGATCTGCAGACTGACGGTGCCGAAGACACGACTGTGAATGAAGCCGGTCTTGCCCGTGCCGATGACCAGAACGTCATCGGCGGTGACGAAGCGGGCGAGCGCTTCAGGAACCCGCCCGCCGATATGGACGATGTCCATTTCCTGTGTGCCGAACTTGTGACCAGGCGTTTGCTCCGTAACGCCGCCACCGACGTGCGCTCGCACCAGTGGAACGCCATCACGGCGGGCGTGGGATTCTGCCCACCGTCCTGCGGCAGTCGCGTCGGAATCGCCGACGCCAAGTACATATCGAGCGGGCATGCGTGCATCGCCTTCACAGATCAGATCGGGCACTCACACCATGCTGCGACCCGCGTCACCGCTCGCACAGAGGCGAAGGTCCCCCGAGCGGCGTTTGAGAGTATTGTCATCACCAGCGGGAGCCCGGAAGGGAATGTGATGGCCGACGATCACCTCCAAGTACCTGGCCGGCGACGAACGGACCCAGATAAGACGATCGGGGAATCACTGGATCGTGCCCATCTCGTCCTCGCGGATCAGGGGCGACTGCGAAGCCTTCTGCGCGCCAATCAGGCCGTCGTGGAGGACATCGAACTCGCGCACGTCCTCCGTCATATCGCTGAAGCAGCCGTCGCCCTCGTGGAAGCGCAGTACGGCGCGCTCGGCGTCATCGACCGCGACGGAGGTCTCGAGCAATTCATCCATGTAGGCATGGAGGAGGAGCTGGCGCACCAGATCGGACACCTTCCGGAGGGGCTGGGTATCCTCGGGGCAGTCATCGAGAGCGAACATCCCATCCGGCTTGACGATCTCGGAGAAGACCCGCGGTCGGTCGGGTTCCCCGTGCATCACCCCCCGATGCGCAGCTTTCTCGGGGTGCCCATTCGCGTACGAGACGAGATCTACGGAAATCTGTATCTCACGAACCCAGCCGCGGGCTCGTTCTCGGAAGAGGACGAGGAGCTCGTGCTCGCCCTCGCATCGACAGCGGCGATCGCGATCGACAACGCGCGACGCTTCGAGGAGTCGCGGAGGCTGCAGCGGCTGAGCGGTGCACTCGCGGAGATCAATGCTGCCCTTCTGTCGCCCGACGCGGGCGACGTGTTCGGTGTTCTCGCAGAACGCGTGGCGACATTGGTTGACGCCGATGTGGTGTGCATCGTGGTCTCAGACACGCTCACGGGCGACTACCGCATCGAGACCGCTCGCGGGATCGGCACCGAATCTCTCGAGGGCGTCGTGGTCCCTGCCAGTAACACCCTGATCTCAGCGGCGATGTCCGGCGGAGGTGTCGTCGTGGCCGACGGAGTCACCGAGCTCCTGTCGGAGCAGCAGCAGAACACCGGTGGATCGACGGTGGCCGTGCCACTGATCGTCACCGGCGCACCTGTCGGTGCGCTCTGCGTGACTCGCGATGAGAGCGGTCGTCGGTTCTCGCCCGAGGATCTTTCCACCCTTGCGGAATTCGCAGCGCAGGCAGGTCTCGCACTCGCGCTTGCTCAGGCCCGCGTTGATCGCCAGCGATTGGATCTCATCGAAGAGCGCGCGCGTATCGCCCGAGATCTCCATGACAATGTCATCCAGCGCCTGTTCGGGACAGGGCTGGGGTTACAGGCGCTTGCCGCACGATTGCCTGAGCACGCCATCGCCATCAGCGCGCAGGTGGCAGAGATCGACGCTGCGATTGCCGATTTTCGAACGGCGATATTCACTCTTCAGACCTCTGACCCCGAATCCGTTCGACATCGACTCATCGACGTCGCGAATGAACTCGCACCGATGCTCCAGAGTCCACCCCGAATCGCTTTTGCCGGCCCGGTCGATCTGCTGGTGACCAGCAGACTTGCGGAAGACGTCATCGCGGTGGTGCGAGAGGCTCTCAGCAACGTGGCTCGTCACGCCCACGCGAACAGCGCGGAGGTCAGCGTCTCCGTCACAGCGTCGCTCGTCACAGTTCTCGTGGAAGACGACGGAGTCGGCGTTCCCGAGAAACTCCCTCGGTCCAGCGGTACTGCGAACCTCCTCATGCGCGCACACGCGCATGGCGGTACGTGCGAAATCGAGCGGCGAAGCACAGGTGGCACGCGGGTACGCTGGCGCGTGCCGCTCGGATCGACGTCGCAGGCATCCTCATGACCCGGGTCTTCCTCGTGGACGATCATGAGATCGTTCGCCGCGGCATCGCCCAGATCATCGATGCGGACCCCGGCCTCGAGGTTGTGGGGGAGTCCGGCACGGTGCAGGGAACTCGCGGCCGTGTCTCAGCGACGATCCCGGACGTCGTCGTCCTCGATGTGAACCTTCCGGACGGCAACGGGGTGGATCTGTGCCGACTCATTCGATCCGACCACCCCGAAATCCGCTGCCTCATGCTGACAGCATTCGACGACGATGCTGCGAGCATCGCAGCGGTGATTGCAGGTGCATCCGGATACGTGCTCAAGACGATCCGTGGAACGGACCTCGTCGACTCGATCCATCGTGCGGCGCGGGGAGAGAACCTCATCCCCACGGAGGTCGCCGATGGCGTGCACCGCAGGCTTGAGGCTCGAGTAGCGGAATCTCAATCGCCAGCGGTGGAATTGACTCTCAGAGAACGCCAGGCGCTGATGCTGATCGCGGAGGGGCTCACCAACCGTCAGATCGGTGAGCGCCTCGGCCTCGCCGAGAAGACCGTCAAGAATTATGTTTCCGGGCTCCTCGCCAAGCTCGGCATGCAACGCCGCACCCAAGCTGCCGTGTTTGCGACAGAAGAGTGGGAAGGTCGCGCCCGACCGTAATCAGGCGTCGGCCGGCTCGGCCGACTGGTCCCGCGCACCACACATCTGTGCGCGGGACGCATCTGTCGCGTGTAGCCGACGAAGCAGGTCCAACTGGAGGCGATTGATCCCCATCAGCTCCTCAAGCTCCTGCTTCGCTGCAACGTTCGTCTCATAGTCGTGCTGTGCGAGGACCGCAGCAATTGCGTCCTGACGTTTTGCCGCAATCAGGAGGATCGCTCCCTGGAGACCGGCGAGCATGCTGAGAAACAGGTTCAGGAGGATGTACGGGTACGGATCCCAGGAGAACTCCATTGAATTCACGATCGCTCACGTGATCATGAACAGGACAAAGCACCCGATGAAGAGCCATGAACCCATCCCGTTCCTCAACCTGTCGGCTGCGCGCTGACCCGAGGTGAGCGTCTCAGTGTGAACCGTGTGCCAGTTGGTCAGGGGACGCAAGAGGCGCCGCTGGACACCACTGTCGTCATTTCCGGTGTTAGCAGTCGTCTTATTGGGATCGATCGCAGTCGCCTGATCGACGTCGGCCGTATTGACCCCCTGCGCTCCCATAGTCATTCGTCGAACGTTAGCCCTGTGCGGAGCAGAGGGAACGGGCCCAAGGTCCCGGCCTCACCACTCTCGCCGGGGGACCTTCGGCCCTGCCCGGCGAGCACGCGAACGGAAACGATGGGAGGAGGGGGAACCACATCGCTGCTGAAGGAGCACCATGAACGACTCGATCTTCGCCGTCCTGCCTTCCCTGCAGGTTGGTCCCGCTGACCTCACACTCCCGCCGACCCAGCCCATCGACATCACCGTTCTGATGCTCGAGGAGAAGGAATCATGACAGCGACCAGCTCACCCAGCCCGGGGCCGATGATCGCGATCGTCTACGAATCGCTGTTCGGCAACACTCGTCTCATCGCAGAAACAATCGCGGACGGCATCCGAGAACAACACATGCCCGTGACCGTCGTGCCCGTCGCGAAAGCAGCCGCTCTCCCAGAATGCGATGTCCTCGTGGTGGGAGCTCCCACCCACGCACACTCGTTGAGCAGCCCGGCATCACGCACAGAAGCCGAACGATGGGCGCTCAATCCCTCGAGGCACCTGGCGCTCGAGAGCGGGAGTCTGACCACAGGAGTCCGAGAGTGGATCGAGCTACCGCCCGCCGCACGACACGGCTACGTGGCCTTCGATACTCGTGTCGACATGCCCCGCATCTTCACCGGCGCTGCGTCATCCGCGATCGGTAGGCGGTTGAAGAAGCACGGGCTGCGCGAGGTGCTCGCAGCGGAGAGCTTCCTCGTGGATAAGGACAGTCATCTCCTCCCGGACGAGCATGACCGCGCACTGCGCTGGGGCCGTGAGATCGCGGCAACAACACGGGCGCTGACAGGCCCCTCGACGCGCGTGCACACGTGAACGCCACGAATACGCGTCAGCCGCGGACAACATCAGGCGCTAGCCTCGCCTTCCTCGGCGGCGCCGATACCGTGACCGGGTCACGCTACCTCGTCACTGACTCCACCTCACGGGTTCTGGTCGATTGCGGTCTGTTCCAAGGCTTCAAGGTGCTGCGCCAGCGCAACCGTGCTCCGTTCCCGGTTCCACCGAGCTCGATCGACGCAGTCGTTCTCACCCATGCTCATCTCGATCACTCCGGGTATCTTCCGGCGCTCGTGCGCGATGGGTACCGCGGACACATCTACGCGAGCGAGGGCACAGCGGCTCTCTGCCGGATCATGCTCCTGGACAGCGCGCACCTGCTGGAGGAGGAGGCGCGTCACGCCGCACGGCATGGATGGTCCAGGCATGAAAAGCCGCGACCCCTCTATACGGTCGATGACGCAAAGGCGGCACTCGAACGATTCGTCGCCGTACCCGAAGGGGAAGCGGTGTCGTTGGCGGGTTCGATGACCGCGAGACTTCTCGGTGCCGGCCACATCCTCGGGGCAAGCAGCGTCTACCTCGACGTCGACGCACGGCGGGTGTGCTTCACCGGCGACCTCGGCCGCTCGGACGACCCCCTCATGCGCGCCCCTCACGCGTTCGAAGGAGCAGACGTCCTTGTCACCGAGTCGACCTATGGAGATCGCCGACACGCCAAGGTCGATCCCGAAGAGCAGCTGCGTGACATCGTGAATCGCACCGTCCATCGTGGGGGAGTGGTGCTGATCCCGGCGTTCGCTGTGGGGCGTACGGAGACAGTACTTCTGCACCTGTCGCGGCTTCGGGAACGCGGGGCGATCCCCGACGTGCCTATCTATGTCAACAGTCCCATGGCGGTCAGTGTCGCCGACATCTATCGCAACCGTCCTGAGCAACACCGCATATCGAAGGATGAAGTCGAGCGGATCTACGATCTCGCGACCTTCGTCCGGAGCGTCGATGAATCGAAACTCCTCAACCTGAGGGGCGGCCCCATGATCATCGTCTCCGCGAGCGGGATGCTCGAGGGTGGACGCATCTTGCACCATCTCCGCGCCTACGGACCCGAGCACCGCAACACCATCGTCCTGACTGGTTATCAGGCCGGGGGCACACGCGGCGATCGACTTCTTGCGGGGGAGCGGTCTCTCCGAATCTTCGGTAACGATGTGCCGATCCGGGCCGAGGTCGCGATGATCGATGCGATGTCCGCTCATGCGGATGCCGACGATCTCCTCGCATGGATGAAGGCGGCTCCGCATCCGCCCCAGGCCGTATACGTCACCCACGGCGAACCTTCCGCTGCGGACACTCTCAGGCTCAGAATCGAACGGGAGTTGGGGTGGCCGGCTCGGGTGCCCGATCAAGAGCAGCAAGTTCAGATCACGGAGCACCATGCAGCTGCGCACGCGATGTCGGCCTGATACATGAGATCAGCAGCTTCGTCGACGCTGCGGCGAAGGACCTTCGACCCGACCAGTGCGCCTGCACAGCGAAAGACTTCGAGCGTACCCACCCCGTCAAGGAGGAATGATGCGAGCAGCAGTTGTCTCAGAGTTCGGTTCACCGGCGCACGTCGACGAGCGTCCGATCCCACAGCCCGGTGCCGGCCAGGTCCTGATCCGCTTGGAAACGTGCGGACTCTGTCACACCGACATCCATGCGATGCGTGGAGACTGGCCTGTGAAGCCGAACCTGCCTCTGGTCCCGGGCCACGAAGGCGTGGGGATCATCGAGCAGATCGGCGACGGTGTGACCGGCCGTACTGTCGGGCAGCGGGTGGCGATGCCCTGGCTCGGCCACGCGTGCGGGGAATGCCGCTACTGCGTCAGCGGCCGAGAGAACCTCTGCGAGGGGCAGTACAACAACGGCTACGCCGTCGACGGAGGGTTCAGCGAGTACATGCTTGCCGATGCCCGCTTCGCCACCCCCGTTCCTGACGGTGTCAGCGCCCTCGACGCCGCGCCTCTCACCTGTGCCGGAGTCACCACCTATGCGGCGATCAAGAACGCACGCGTCACGCCCGGAGAGACAGTCGCCATCTTCGGTGTCGGTGGACTCGGACACCTCGCGGTCCAGTACGCACGCCTGGTCGGTGCGAAAGTCATCGCAGTGGATGTCACCACTGAGAAGCTCGACTTGGCCACTGAGCTTGGAGCGGATCATGTCGTCAACGCGCGCGACACGGACCCGGTACGGGCGATCCGGGATCTCGGCGGAGCGGACGTCGTCGTGGTCCTCGCCGTCGCGCCGGCAGTCTTCCATCAGGCATTCAGCTCCCTGAATCGCGGAGGCAGACTCGTACTCGTCTCGCTGCCAGCCGGAGGGGAGCTGACCGTGCCGGTCTTCGACACCGTCCTGAAGGGGATCAGCATCATCGGCTCCATCGTCGGCACGAGACAGGACCTCGCCGAGGTGTTCGCCCTGCATGCTGCAGGGCGAACACGGGTGGTCACTGAGACACGCGAACTTCAGAGCGTGAACTCCTCCGTCGACGAGGTGCTCGCCGGTACGGTGCCCGCTCGTCTTGTGTTCCAGTACCACACCGCGGACGTCGTGCCGGTCCGAGAGCCCGCTACGGCAGGTCGTTGAGGGATTGCGGGCTGAGATCTCTATGTGGGAGCCAGCCAGCCCCGAATCATGTCACAACCCGAGAACATGGATCTGATTGTCGACGACAGCGACGCCGGTAGTCTGAATAGCCGTTCTTGCCGTGGCCATTCAGCGAGAAGTTGAAGTGAGTCGGCGATGACGGCGATCAAGAGGGGCTGCGCCGCATGGCTGCGATAGATGGTCAAATTCTCGGCATGCGGCCACCTGAGTCCCCACAACTGTGGCGTTTTTCTTCACGTTAACCAGGCTTTTCCGTGACGCGCGCCACGCCTACTAGGCTGGATCTGAGCCAGCCGTCGACAATACGGCAACGCGAACTCGTGGCCAACCGCCAGCGCAGCAAGTGGATGGGGGATCACCGGCGAGTTCGCAGTTTCCGAGAATATGTCGTCTTCTATCTGACATAATGTGCATTATCGGCTTATCCGTAATCCGCTCAGAGACGATGAGAGGCTAAGCCGATGACCACTGAGATCCGAATCGACGGACTGGCCAACGCTCGCGACCTCGGCGGCCTCACACGTCAGGACGGGAGCACGACGCCCTCAGGTGTCTTCCTGCGATCTGAATCGCTGGGCCATGTGAGTCGCTCTGGCTGGCAGACCATCCGTGCCTCTGGAGTGCGAACCGTCATCGATCTGCGCCGTCCGTCCGAGAGATCCACCGACGTGCCAGCGGATCTGGTCTACCGATGCGTCGATCTCGACGGCGCCGACGAGACCGAGTTCTGGACCGAGTACGAAGCTGACGGACGCTGGGCCACGCCGCTGTACTATTCCGCGCATCTGCATGCACTGACGCATCGGACGGCCGACGTGCTCAGGACGATCGCCGACGCACCTCCGGGTGCCATCCTGTTCCATTGCTCAGCCGGCTGGGACCGCACCGGACTCGTCGCGGCCCTGCTGCTCAGGGCACTCGATACCTCCGTCGACGACGCCGTCGCCGACTACATGCGGTCGTTCGAGAATGCCCCGCGGATGGAGCGACTTCACGGCCGCTCGTTCGAGGCGAACGCACGACGCAGAGTACTCGAGGCACACGGCCATACGGCCGAGTCGGCTTTTCTCGAGGCATACGAGAACCTCGACCTCTCAGCCTGGTTCGACATGTCGGGAATCGACACTGGCACCCGCGACGCTATCTGGACATGGCGCGGAGCCGTTCCCCCACCCCGCGAGAATTGACTGCATTGCTCCCGCCGTCTGCGCCCGAGACCCTCAGTCCAGGTCGTAGGACTGCCGGTCGTCAACCTCCAGCGGCTGACTCGTGGGCGACTCGAGACCGCGGGTCAGCTGACGGAGCCGTGCGACCAGCTCGGCATCCTCGATCTCCGGACCTTCTCCGATCGCCGTCTTGGAAACGATCTGGCTGGCAGGACCGATGAGGAACTTGGCAGTGATCACAGACCCGTCTTCGGACCGCACCGGGATCTCGACGACCTCTGCGCGCTCGTCGTCTCCCAGCGCGCGGCTGTATGCCAGCAGCGCGTCCGCGATGTCGTCTCCAGTGAGGTATTCGTCTCCGGCGTAGATGATCGTCTGCATCCTCCCGTTCTAGCGCTTTCCGATCACGGCGGTGATCACCCTTGATCGCGGTTCGAGTTTTTGCTACAACGACCGCAACGACGGGCTGGTCCCCGACGCACCTCGGTAGGGTCGTCCTGTGAACGGAAGCAACGTCGACATCGAATGGCAGGCCGCGCGCGACGCGAACCATGACAACTGGAACGATCGTGTGCCACTGCACGAGACGGCCTACGGTCTCGACGCGTTCGACGACCCGAACCACCTGAGCGACGTCGTGCGAGACGATCTCCCGGTGCTCAGCCGGCTCCTGCCGTCCGGATCGCTCACGGGACTCGACCTGTGCCATCTGCAGTGCCACATCGGAACGGACACCATCTCGCTGGCGCGCGCGGGCGCGACGGTCACCGGAGTCGACTTCTCGGCCCCGGCGCTGGCCGTCGCGGCCGAGCTCGCGAGCCGTTCCGGCATCGAGGCGACCTGGGTCGAGACGGATGTGCTGGATGCCCGAACCGCCGTCAGCGGCGACTTCGACGTCGTGTACTCGAGCATCGGCACGATCACCTGGCTCGCGGATCTCGATCGCTGGGCCACCCAGATCGTCGGTCTGCTGCGCCCCGGCGGCACGTTCTTCATCCGCGATGGGCACCCCGCGCTCTATGCCCTCGACGAGGACGCTCCCACGCTGACCACCCGCTACGCGTACTTCGGGGACGGACGCGCACAGCAATGGGATGACGAATCGACCTACGTCGGCGATGGAACGGTCGCGCACCCCCGCACGTACGAGTGGCCGCACCCGCTTTCGGAGATCATCGGAGCTCTCCTGCGTGCTGGGCTGCGACTCATCCACTTCGATGAAGGGCGGACACTCCCCTGGCGGTTCAGCTCACGCATGGTCGAAGTAGCCGGAGGCTTCGCCTGGCCCGAGGCGGAACGGAACCTGATCCCCTGCACCTACACGATCGTCGCCCGCAAGGATTGACCGACACCTGCCGCTCAGGCGCCGACGTAGGCGGCGAGGTGCTCCCCCGTCACCGTGGACTTCGCGGCGACCAGGTCGGCCGGGATGCCCTCGAAGACCACCCGTCCGCCGTCGTGACCCGCGCCGGGACCGATGTCGATGATCCAGTCGGCGTGCGCCATGACCGCCTGGTGATGCTCGATCACGATCACCGTCTTGCCGGAGTCGACGAGACGATCCAGCAGTCCGAGGATGTTCTGCACATCGGCCAGGTGGAGCCCGGTGGTCGGCTCGTCGAGGACGTAGGTGTCACCCTTCTCCCCCATCTGGATCGCGAGCTTGATGCGCTGACGCTCACCACCGGACAGCGTCGAGAGCGGCTGTCCGAGTGAGAGATAGCCGAGGCCGACGTCCTCGAGCCGCCCGAGGATCGCTGCCGCCGCTGGCAGCTTCGCCTCGCCCTCAGAGAAGAACGTCCGCGCCTCCGACACCGGCAGATCGAGCACCTGCGTGATGTCCTTGCCCGCCAGCGTGTACTCGAGCACGGCGGCCTGGAAGCGCTTGCCCCCGCAGTCCTCGCACGGTGTCTCGATCGTGTCCATGAAGCCGAGTTCCGTGATGATCACGCCCGCGCCCTTGCACGTCGGGCACGCTCCCTCGGAGTTGGCGCTGAACAGGGCGGGCTTCACGCCGTTCGCCTTGGCGAACGCCTTGCGGATCGGCTCGAGCAGCCCGGTGTAGGTGGCGGGGTTGCTGCGACGCGACCCCTTGATCGCCCCCTGATCGATCGCGACGACCCCGTCCAGCTTCGAGACGGACCCGTGGATCAGGGAGCTCTTGCCAGACCCGGCCACACCGGTCACCACGGTCAGGATGCCGGTGGGAATGTCGACATCGACATCCTGGAGATTGTTGGCCGACGCTCCGCGAACCTCGATGGCGCCGCCGGCGGCGCGGACTGACGGCTTGAGTGTCGCTCGGTCGTCGAGGTGCAGCCCGGTACGGGTCCCGCTGGCCTTGAGTCCCTCGACCGTGCCCTCGAAGCAGATCTCTCCCCCGGCGCTTCCTGCGCCAGGACCGAGATCGACGACGTGGTCGGCGATCGCGATGGTCTCCGGCTTGTGCTCCACGACGAGCACCGTGTTCCCCTTGTCGCGCAGCTGAAGCAGCAGCGTGTTCATCCGCTGGATGTCGTGCGGGTGCAGCCCGATCGTCGGCTCGTCGAACACGTAGGTGACATCGGTCAGCGACGAACCGAGATGCCGCAGCATCTTGATGCGCTGCGCCTCTCCCCCGGACAGGGTCCCCGACGGCCGGTCCAGGCTGAGGTATCCGAGTCCGAGCGTCACGAAGGCGTCGAGGTTGGCGCTCAGCGCCTCCAGCAGCGGTGCGGCGCCGGGAAGACGCAGCCCGCGCACCCACTCCGCGAGGTCGGTGACCTGCATCCGACACGCGTCGGCGATGCTCACGCCGTCGATCTTCGACGAGCGCGCGCCCTCGGTGAGGCGCGTGCCATCGCACTCCGGGCACGTGGCGAAGGTCGCCACACGCTGCACGAAGGCACGGATGTGCGGCTGGAGCGCATCGACGTCCTTCGAGAGCATCGACTTCGTGATCTTGGGGATCAGCCCCTCGTAGGTCATGTTGATGCCGGAGATCTTGACCTTGGTGACCTCGCCGTAGAGGAACAGCTGACGCTGCTTATCCGTGAATTGCGAGATCGGCTTGTCCGCGGGATAGAACCCCGATGCCGAGAAGCCCTTCACCATCCAGCCGTCCGCCGTGTATCCCGGGACCATGATGGCGCCCTCGTCGAGGGACTTCGACTCGTCGACGATCTGCGCGAGGTCCAGGTCGGACACCACTCCCCTGCCCTCGCATCGCGGACACATGCCACCCAGATAGATCGCATCCTTGACGATCTTCTTCTCGCCCCCGGGTCCCGTCATCACCCCGCTGGCCTTCTGCGTGGGGATGTTGAACGAGAACGCGGTGGGTCCGCCGATGTACGGCTCCCCCAGCTTGCTGAAGAGGATCCGCAGCATGGCGTTCGCGTCGGTGACCGTGCCGACGGTCGACCGCGGGTTCGCGCCGAGGCGCTCCTGGTCGACGATGATCGAGGTCGTGAGCCCTTCCAGGACGTCGACATCCGGACGGGGTACCGACGGCATGAAACCCTGCACGAAGGCGCTGTAGGTCTCATCGATCATCCGCCGTGATTCCGCGGCGATCGTGTCGAAGACGAGTGAGCTCTTGCCCGATCCCGAGACACCGGTGAACACCGACAGACGTCGCTTCGGAATGTCGACGCTCACCTCTTTGAGATTGTTCTCGCGCGCGCCCTGGACGCGGATGATGTCATGGCCGTCTGCGGGATGCGTCGTCATTGTCGTCCTCGATATCGGTGGACCGGGTCAGCCGGCCTGATTGATACGGAGCAGATTTCCTGCGGGGTCTCGGAGTGCGCAGTCCCGCACCCCGTAAGGCTGGTCCATGGGTTCCTGCACGACATCGGCGCCTCGCTCGACCAGGCGCTCGAACAGCCCGTCGAGGTCGTCGCTCGCCAGGGTGAGCGCGCCGTAGCTGCCCTTGGCGATCAGCTCGAGGATGGTCTGCCGCTCGGTGTCGGTGATGCCGGGGTCGGTCGCCGGCGGATGCAGGACGATCGACGTGCCGGGCTGCCCCTCGGGGCCGACCGTGATCCATCGGAGTCCGTCATAGCCGACGTCGTTGCGCACCTCGAACCCGAGGGCGTCACGATAGAAGCCGAGAGCCGCCTCGGCGTCGGTGTGCGGAAGGAATGCGTAGTGGATGCTGATGTTCATGGCTTCACGTTAGATGTGCGTCCGTGCGCGGTGCTTCTTGATTCCTGATCGGTCTGATGACGTGCTTGGCCTGGAAGGTCGGTATGCCCTCCACATCGGCCGCGCGCTCACGGTACACGATGGGTGAGACACCCACGAGTTCCGTGAACCTCGTGCTGAAAGTCCCGAGCGACGAGCACCCCACGGCGAAGCAGACGTCGGTCACGCTCAGGTCGCCCCGCCGCAGCAGCGCCATGGCCCTCTCGATCCTCCGTGTCATGAGGTACGAGTAGGGAGACTCGCCGTAGGTCTCCTTGAAACGACGACTGAGGTGCCCGGCCGACATATGCGCCCCTTTCGCGAGCGCCTCGACGTCGAGGGGTGACGCGTACTCCCTGTCGATCCGGTCGCGGACCTTGCGCATGGTCACCAGCTCGAGGATGCGCGCGTCGTCGTCCGGTGTCACGTGATGATCTTGCCATGACGCGCGATGACGGCGTGTGAATGCGCGCGACATGGTCCGAGGCCCCTCCCCCACTTCCCCGTCCGACAGCGGTACCCTGTGAGCATCCCTCACAGGGATTTCTCAGAAAGGGTCCCCAACCATGTCTGATCCACTCGCAACCGAAGCGAAGACGCTGTTCAAATCCATCCGCATCGTGCTCGCCGTCTCGGGCGTCATCGCGCTGATCGCCGGCCTCGTCCTGCTGGTCTGGCCGGTCAAGTCCGCGGTGATCGTCACCGGCATCTTCGCCAGCTACCTCGTCATCGCAGGTCTCGTCTACATCGGCCTCGGCATCTTCTCGCGCGTCAAGGGCGGGTGGGCGCGCGTCGGCCACATCGTCCTCGGGCTCGTCTATATCATCGCCGGCGTGATCGCGTTCGCGAACCTCGGCGCCGCAGCGGCCACACTCGCGCTCGTCGTCGTCATCTTCATCGGCATCAGCTGGATCGTCGATGGGGTCGTGGCGCTGTCGCTCCTCGGGCAGGACGGCTCGCGCGTCTGGACGCTCCTCTACGCCCTGCTGAGCATCGTGGCCGGAATCGTCGTGCTCTTCTCGCCGCTGTACGCCGCGGCCGTGCTCTGGCTCGTGCTCGGCATCTCGCTCGTCGTGCTCGGGATCGTCCAGATCGTGCGTGCCATCACGCTCGGCAAGGATGCGAAGGGCTTCGTCGCCTCCGTCCAGGCTGACACCGCCGTCTGACACTCTGCTGCCCAGACAGCAGACATGAAGAGAGCCCCGTCCATCCCGGACGGGGCTCTCTTCATCTGCCAGGGGCGTTCGGAGTCCTACTCGGCGCCGAACGCGCTCACGTCGCCGACCAGGCGGGTGTTGTCCTCAGGAACCGGGTCCACGGCGGCGCGCGCGACCTCTGCCGCGAACTCCGAGACGTTGTAGAGCTTGCCCGCGGACTCGCGACGCTCCGCGATCGCGCCGGGGTTCGCCCGCTCCAGCAGCGTCGCGGTGATCGTGCCCTCGATCATGTCACCGGAGACCACCGTGAAGCCGATCCCCTTCTCGGCGAGGCCCGGGATGCGCTCGCGCAGAGCATCCTCCCCCGCACGCTTGGACAGCGCGACCGGCTCGTACTCGGGCATCGTCGGCGTCGTGCGGATGAAGTGCGCCTGGTGGCTCGTGACGAAGACGACGCGGGCGCCGTCGCCGAGCAGCGGCGTCGCCGCCTCCAGCACATTCACCTGCGCGTCGCGGTTGAGGGTCAGCGCGTAGTCCGCTGCCATGCCGGACTCCATGCCGCCTGAGGCGTTCAGCACGAGGACATCGAGGCGGCCGAACTCGGTCTTGACGGCGTCGAACATCTCGCCGATCGAGGCGGGGTCCGTGAGGTCGGCACCCACGACCAGCACGCGGCGTCCGAGCTCGCGGAGCTGCGCGGCGAGCTTCTCGGCGCGCGGCGCCTTGTTGCGGAAGTTGATGACGACGTCGGCGCCCGCCTCGGCGAGGTAGCGGACCGTGTCGGCGCCGATGCCCCGAGACGAGCCGGTGACAAGGGCGACCTTGCCGTCGAGAGAACCTGCAGGAAGAACGTCGGTCACGGGGACTCCTCAAATGCGTGGATCGCCGTGATGACACGGCGCTCTCAGACTACCAAGCCGCCCTCGTGGCACCGGGATCGCGTTCGTGCTGCGTGATAGGTTGACCGCAAAGGAGGCCGCATGGACAACTTCGCGACATTCGTACAGTTCATCGACCAATGGGCATGGATCGGGTGGCTGATCCTGATCGCCCTGTTCCTCGTGATCGAGATGCTCACCCTCGACTTCACCTTCCTGATGCTCAGCTTCGGCAGCGCAGTGGGGCTCGTCACGGATTTCGTGGGGATCCCGGTGTGGGTCCAGGTCCTCATCGCGGCGGCCGCCGCAGGACTCTTCATCCTGTTCCTGCGCCCACCGCTGATCAAGCGGCTGCATCGTGGCGAGGACCCCACGAAGTCCAACGTCGATGCACTCCTCGATCTGCGGGGCACCGCACTGCAGGACATCACGCAGATCTCGGGCCAGGTCAAGCTCAGCAACGGCGACACCTGGACCGCCCGCACCGCCGGCCCCGTGCCGATCCCTCAGGGATCTCCGATCGCGGTCATCGCGATCAACGGCGCGACAGCAACCGTCCGTCCCGTCAACGACTAGGAGAATCCCTTGGACGACGCATCGTTCATCCCCGCCGCGATCGGCTGGATCCTGGTCATCGCGATCATCATCTTCGTGGTGGTCACGCTGGCCCGCTCGATCCGCATCATCCCTCAGGCGACCGCCGGGGTCGTCGAGCGTCTCGGGCGGTACCACAAGACCCTCACGCCGGGGCTCAACATCCTGGTGCCGTTCATCGACCGGCTCCGCCCGCTCATCGACATGCGCGAGCAGGTGGTCTCGTTCCCGCCGCAGCCCGTCATCACCGAGGACAACCTGGTGGTCTCGATCGACACCGTCGTCTACTTCCAGGTGACGGACGCACGTGCGGCGACCTACGAGATCGCGAACTACCTCGGCGCCGTCGAGCAGCTCACGACCACCACGCTGCGTAACGTCGTCGGTGGACTCAACCTCGAAGAGGCGCTGACGAGCCGCGACAACATCAACGGCCAGCTGCGCGTCGTGCTCGACGAGGCGACCGGCAAGTGGGGCATCCGCGTCGGACGTGTCGAGCTCAAGGCCATCGATCCGCCCATCTCCATCCAGGACTCGATGGAGAAGCAGATGCGCGCAGAGCGAGACCGTCGCGCCGCGATCCTCACCGCGGAGGGAACGAAGCAGTCCGCCATCCTCGAGGCCGAGGGTGCGCGTCAGGCCGAGATCCTCCGCGCTGAGGGTGACAAGCAGGCCGCCGTGCTGCGCGCTCAGGGTGAGGCCGAGGCGATCCAGAACGTCTTCACCGCGATCCATCAGGGCGAGCCTGACGACAAGCTCCTCGCTTACCAGTACCTGCAGATGCTGCCGAAGATCAGCGAGGGTCAGTCCAACAAGCTGTGGATCATCCCGAGCGAGCTGACCGAGGCGCTCAAGGGAATCGGCAGCGCCTTCACGCCGCGGCCGGGCCAGGCTCCGACGAATCACCCCGGCGCGTGACGCACCCCTACTTCGAGAAAGCACGCCACCCCCGAGTCCTCGCCCACCGCGGTCTGATCACCGCGGCAGGCGAGGACTCCGGCGTGTGGGAGAACTCCGCAGCCGCGTTCGCCGCGGCGCACGCGGCCGGGGCCGAGTACATCGAGACCGACTGCCAGGTCACGGCCGACGGTGATGTCGTCCTGTTCCACGACGCCACCCTGCAGCGTCTGACCGGGGACCCGCGTGCCGTCGCGGCCGTGCGCACCCGAGAGCTCGCCGAGATCTTCGCCGATCACGGCGGGCTGCTCACAGTCGCGGATGCGCTGTCGGCGTTCCCGACGACGCGCTTCAACATCGACGTCAAGACTCCCGCCGCCGTCGCACCGCTCGGTCCTCTCCTGGTCGACCACACCCACCGTGTGCTGCTGACGAGCTTCTCCGACGCGAACCGTCGCGCCGCCATGGCCTCGGTGCTCCGCGCGGGTGCGGACATCCCCCCGGCGGCATCCGCAGGAAGCCGCACCATCGCGGCGGTCCGCGCGCTGTCCGCCGCCCACCTCTCCCCCGCCCGGGTGCTGCGTGGTGTCGATGCGCTCCAGATCCCCGAGCGCCACCGCGGAGTCAGGGTGCTCACCGGGTCGCTCCTCCGCGCCGCGCACCGACACGGTGTCGAGGTGCACGTCTGGACGGTCAACGACCCCGACGACATGCGGCGACTCGTAGCTCTCGGTGTCGACGGCATCGTGTCCGACCGCGCCGACCTCGCGCTCGCGACTCTGGCCGTCTGACCCGCCACGCCGCCCATACGCTCTCGCGCTGAGATTCCCCTGTGAATCCCGCCGAGAACGCGGGCGCGTGGATGAAGAACACAGGCTGGAGCGTTATACCTGACAGCGACGAGAGGACCACACAATGGCAGATCGCAGCCTACGCGGCATCCGACTCGGCGCCCAGAGCCTACAGAGCGAAGAGGGCGTCGTTTTCATGGAGCGCCGTGAAACCACCTACACCTGTGACGCCTGCGGCCATGTCACGAACCTGATGTTCGCGGCTGACGCCGAGCCGCCTCAGACCTGGGAATGCCGTGCCTGCGGAGCCGACGCCCGCCTGAACGTCGACGGCCAGGCCGTCACGCTCGACGCGAGCGACGAGAAGGCCGCGCGCACCCACTGGGACATGCTCCTGGAGCGCCGCACGCGCGCTGAGCTCGAAGAGCTCCTCGAGGAGCGTCTCGCCTTCATCCGCGCCCGCCGCGGCGCAGGCGAGGACCCCACCCGCGAGAAGATCGGCGCCTAGCGCCTCCGGGCGCGCAACCACCCGAATGCGAGCGCGCCCACTCCGCCCCACATCAGGATCTGCTGGATCCAGGGACCGAGGACGACGCCGGCTGTCAGGCCGGAGCGCAGCTCGACATCTTCGAGCAGTGCTCCGGCCTTTCCCGCATCCAGGCTCGAGACCGTCGACCCGTCGGGTCGGATGATCTGGCTGGTGCCGACGGTCGAGATGTTGACCACGCTCCGCCCCGTCTCCATGGCGCGCATCCGCGCGAACGCGAGCTGCTGCAGGTTCTCGTCGGTGCCTCGGAAGTCGGCGTTGTTCGTCTGGAGCACGAGAACCTGTGCGCCCTCGCGCACCCCGGCGGTGATGACATCGTCGTAGATGACGTCGAAGCAGATCGCCAGACCGACAGGCACGCCGCCGACCTCCACGATCGGGTCGTTCGATCCAGGGGTGTAATCGCGCTGCAGAAGCCCGATCAGGTCGGGAGCCAACGCATTGAAGAACGGACGGTCCGGCACGTACTCCCCGAACGGTACCGGATGGCGTTTGTCGTGGATCTGTCCGGTGGGACCCTCACTGGTCCACAGCATCGACGTGTTGTAGAAAAGACCACCGCGCTCGGTCGCCGCGTTGGCGAGCAGCGGCGCGTCGATCCGAGTGGAGACGAGGGAGAGGCGCCGAGCCAGCGACTCCGAGAGGAACGGATCCGAGTCGACGGAACCCTCCGGCCACACGAGCAGGTCGACGTCCTCGCCGTAGAGGGGCTCCGTAGCGTCGGTCTGCGCCTGGATGACCGAGTAGCGTTCGCGCTGGTCGAAATAGCCGCTGGGGCCATTGCCCTGCACCGCAGCGATTCGCATCGAGCCGCTGGCGGTCGTCGGAAAAAGCGGTGTGAACAGCAGCGCCACTGCGACCAGGGCCGGGGCGACCAGAGCCCAGGGGCGTCGCCACCCACGATCGCGCACGAGTTCGATGACGAGCGCCACGAAGAACACCATGAGAAAGCTGAGCCCGCTGACGCCCACCCAGGAGGTGACCGAGGCGAGCGGGCTCTCCGCTTGGCTCATCCCCAGCCGTGCCCACGGGAAGCCGCCGTAGGGCCACGAGCCGACGAACAGCTCCCGTCCCACCCACAGGGCCGAGACGACGACGGGCAGCAGGATGAGCCGGGCCCACCGCTGTGGCAGCGCCCGCGGAACCCAGCGGTACGCGAGAGTGATCAGGATCAGGGCGACTGCCGTGAGCAGCCCTTCGAGGACGCTCAGCGCCGCCCACGGGATCGGGCCGAGGTAGCGCGATGTCCAGGACACGAGGAGGCCGAAGAAGAGCACCCCGTAGACGGCGCCGACGAGGAATGCTCCGCCGGCCCGGCGCCCGATCAGCGCGAGGAGCAGCAGCGCGGTCGCCGGGAACGCCAGCACCCACGCGGCGACATCCGGGTAGGAGAGATCCATGAGGAGCGCGGCCGCCGCGGCGACGGGGAGCGCGAGCGCCAGGGGCAGCAGTGGGCGCTGTCGAGCGCGCGGTTCAGGCATCCGACTCATTCTCACATCGACGAGTACGCCACGATGCCACGGCGCACGGAATCGAGTGCCTGCCGGGCCGTGCGCGCGAGCGCGCCGTCTTCCGCGACGATCGAGAGCTGGTCGAGCAGGTCGATCGTCTGCTTGGCCCAGCGGACGAAGTCCCCCGCCGCCATATCGGCATCGACGAGGACGCGGTCCAGCATCCCGCCGCGCGCCCACGAGTGCATGGCCGCGGCCAGGCCGGCAGCCAGCGGCTCCGTCCCCGGCAGGTGATGATCCTTCTCCAGGTCGTCGAGTTCGGCCCACAGCGTCGTGGTCTTCTCGTATGCAGACCGGAATGCACCTCGGGGAAGGTCCCGCTCCCCCGCGTTGGCCTCGTCACGCCGCGGTTCATAGACCAGGCAGCAGGCCATCGCCGCGAGAGAGGGGGCATCGAGCCCCTTCCACAGGCCCTGACGCAGCGATTCTGCGACCAGCAGGTCACGCTCGCCGTAGATCCGGCGCATGGTCCGCCCGGCCTCCGTGAGCACGGTACCGCTGTCGTCGCGCTGCAGGTAGTCCAGAGTCTCCAGCACTTCGACGACGCGGTCGAATACGCGGGCGACAGTGCCGGTCCTGGTCTCGATCTGACGGCGGATGCGGTCGGTCTGTCGCTTCAGCTTCCAATAGCGCTCCGCCCAGCGCGCGTGCGCCTCGCGGTCCGGACAGCGGTGGCAGCCATGGCGCTGCATTCTCGTGCGCAGGCTCTGGATCTGCTTCATGCGCTTGTCCCGCGACGCGCGCGGCGCGTTCGAGTCCTGGCGGTTCTTCTTCTCGAGATCGCTGAGCTCACGGCGGATCGACGCGTAGTCGAGGAAGTCGCCGTGATCGCAGACCATGGCGGCCTTGTAGCCGTCGAGAGACTGCTCGGCTTCGCGCACCTGGCGTGCAAGACCGACAACCGCTCGGTCTGCCTGGAACTGCGCGAACGACGATTCGAGGATCTGACGGGCCCGCGGCTTGCCGAACAGGTCGATCAGGTTCACGGCCATGTTGTAGGTCGGGCGGAAGCTCGAGTTCAGCGGGTAGGTGCGGCGGGATGCCAGGGCGGCGACGGCCTGTGGATCCATCCCCTCTGTCCACTGCACGACGGCGTGACCTTCGACGTCGATCCCTCGGCGTCCTGCACGCCCGGTGAGTTGGGTGTACTCGCCGGAGGTGATCGCGACGCGCGCTTCACCGTTGAACTTCTCCATCTTCTCGAGCACGACCGTACGCGCGGGCATGTTGATGCCGAGCGCGAGCGTCTCGGTCGCGAACACCACTTTGACGAGCTTGCGCTTGAAGAGGTCCTCGACGACCTCCTTGAACGCGGGCAGCATGCCTGCGTGATGCGCAGCCACGCCCCGCTCGAGGTTCTCCAGCCACTCCCAGTACCCCAGGACTCCGAGGTCCTCATCCTGCAGCGACCGCGTCCGGTCCTCGACGAGGGCCCTGATCTCGGCACGTTCCTCGGTCGTCGTCAGCCGGACGCCCGACCTGCGCACCTGCTGCACCGCCGCATCGCAGCCCACGCGGCTGAAGATGAAGAAGATCGCCGGCAGCAGATTCGCCTGCTCGAGCAGACGCACGACGTCCGGACGATCCATCCGCTCGATCCGGCGGACGTTCGCCGAGCGCACCGGACGGCGTCCTCCCCGCGGTGGCCGCTGCGCCTGCCGTCCCGCATGTCGGTTGCTGCGGTACTCCTGAGCGGAGCGGTTGTTGTCGTAGTTGGAGCCGGTGAACGAGCGGATCCGCATCAGCTCCTGATTCACCTGGGCCGTGGCGATCCCCGCCCTGTCGTCGAAGAGCGGAAGCAGGTCGTCCCGCACGAGCACATGCTGCTCGAGAGGCACAGGGCGGATCTCGGAGACGATCACCTCGGTGCCGCCGCGCACGGTGTCGAGCCAGTCGCCGAACTCCTCGGCGTTCGAGACGGTGGCGCTCAGTGACACCAGGCGCACATGCTGCGGGAGGTGGATGATCACCTCTTCCCAGACGGCGCCTCGGAAGCGGTCGGCGAGATAGTGCACCTCGTCCATGACGACGTAGCGGAGATCGCGCAGCGCCGCGGAGTCGGCGTAGATCATGTTGCGCAGGACCTCGGTCGTCATCACGACGATCCGGGCGTTGCCGTTGATGTTCGTGTCGCCGGTGAGCAGGCCCACGTCATCCGCGCCGTACACGTCGACCAGCTCGCGGAACTTCTGGTTCGACAGCGCCTTCATCGGCGTCGTGTAGAACGCCTTGTCTCGGGGCGTCTGCATCGCGAGGTGGATCGCGAACTCGCCCACGATCGTCTTCCCGGCCCCTGTCGGGGCGGCGACGAGGACGCTCTGCCCCTCTTCGAGCGCATGGCATCCCTCGACCTGGAAGGGGTCGAGCTCGAACTTCTGCCGCGCGGCGAACGCGACGGTCTCCGGGTGGCCTGCGGCTTCGCGAGCTGCCGCGTAACGCTCGGACGGCGAGCTCATGCGGTCAGGGGGTCGATGCCGGCGGCCTGACCGCGCTTGCGCTTGCGTCTGTCGAACAGCATCGAGATCAGTGTCGCTCCGAAGTAGAGGACGATCATCGAGCCCATCAGCAGCAGCATCGAGAAGACGTCGGCGGGTGGCGTGGTGACCGCGGCGAAGATCGTGCAGACCAGGATGGCGACTCGCCAGCCCTTCAGGATATCCCGCCCGGAGACGATCCCCGCCACGTTGAGCGCGACGAGGAAGACGGGCAGGACGAAGGCGATCCCGAGCACGAGCAGGAACTTGAACACGAAGTCGTAGTACGTCGAGTACTCGAAGAACTGCGCCATACCCGTCGGCACGAAGCCCGCCATGATCTCGATGACGTGCGGCAGGACGAAGAAGGCCACGGTGCAGCCGCCGAAGAACAGCGGGATCGCGGCGCCGAGGAATCCCCAGGTGTACTGGGTCTCCTTCTTCGTGAGCCCGGGCATGATGAAGGCCCAGACCTGCCAGAGCCAGACCGGTGCGGAGATGAGGAGCCCGATGGCGAACGCGATGCGCATCCGGAGGTCGAAACCGCTCGTCACGGTCGTGAAGTTCAGGCCGGTGTACTCACGCCCCTGTTGCGCGGCGATGGTACGGATCGGCACGGAGAGCAGCTCGATGATCGGCTCGGTGACGAAGAAGGCGACGATCATGCCGACCACCAGCGCGCCGGCGGCGATGAACAGTCGCCTGCGCAGTTCGATCAGGTGCGCGCCCAGAGTCATCCGCCTGTCGCGGCCGGGCGTCTCCTGGTCGGCGGAATCGAGTGCAGACACGAACTACGCGGATCGAGGAGGCTGACCCGGGTCCGCGTCGCGAGGCGTCACCGAGGGGTCTGCGACCGGCGCGGTTGACGACGATGCTGCCGTTCCCGTGGTGTCGCTCGCGTCCTCGTTCTTCATCGCCTTCATCTCGCCCTTGAACACTCGGGCGGACTGACCGAGGCTCTTCGCCAGTGCCGGCAGCTTCGCCGCACCGAAGAGCAACAGGATGACGGCGAGGATGATCAGCAGATGTGGCCAACCGAAAGCGCCCATGATTCTCCTTCGTCGTTTGACGCCCAGTCTACCGGGCGTTGTCTCCATCGGGGTGGCGATACAGCGCGAGTCCGGCCGCAGCCCACTCCCGCGCCGCGCTGCGCGCGATCGCAGGATCGATCACTTCCATCGCTCCGCCGAACTTCGCCGCGAGCCGCTTGACCCCTCGAGGGTCGGCGAGATGCAGCCGCACGGTCACGACTCCATCGCTGAACTCGGCGTTGTCCGCTGTCAGGAAGTCGCCCAGGAGCGGCGCCATCCGCTCGGGAACCCGCACGCGGACCTCTCCCTCGTCGTCTACCGCGGAGAAGGCCTCGGGAACCTGCTCGCCGGCATGGGTGATCGGGATGTCGGTCAGCCGAGGATCGCTCACGCGGTCCAGGTGGAAGGTGCGCATCGCCTCGCGCATGTGGCACCAGCCCTGCAGATACCACTGGGCGTTGGTGATCAGCACCTGCACCGGGTCCACCGTCCGCGTGGTCGGCGCGGCATCCGGCGCCTGATAGGTGAACGACACGGCGACGCCGTCCTGTACGGCCCGCGAGACCACCTGGCGGACCTCGTCGACCGCGCTCGGGGCGACGACGACCTCAGCCGGAGCATCTGCGGCTCCGCGGGAGAGCTTCGAGATCAGGCCGGTGACGAGCCCGGAATCGGACACCGCGGGGACAGCCGCGACCATCTGGAGACCGGCGAGCAGAGCCGCAGCCTCGCGAGCGGTGAAGCGCGGCACGCGGCGCAGGGCGACGTCGTTCGTGATCTCGATCACGTCCTCCTCGTCGAGGAGGTCCCAGTTGATGTCGAACATCTCCTGCGGCTGCTGCCAGAAGCCGGAGTCGCCGGGCAGGCCGATGACCGTGAGCTTCTCGACCATCTGACGCATCTCGTTCGGCGTGACACCGAACTCCTCGGCGGCCTCCGCCAGCGACACCTGACCGTGCTCGAGCAGATACGGCACCAGGGTGAGATAGACGCGCACGCGGTCGGACGCGAGAAGCGGTTTCACCTGAGCGCTCATCGTCCGTCCCCTGTCTCCGAGTTCGCCTCGGCATTGGACTCGATGACGGCCGTCAGCCGCGAGATCACGGCCTCGCGGAGTGCGGCCGGTTCGACCACCCGCACCTCGGGGCCGTACGAGGCGAGCTCGTCGGCGAAGATGTGCAGGTCTACGAAGGGCACGAGGATCCCCTGGGTCGGCGCCGGAGTCGCTCGCCGTCCGAGGCGGAGGGAGGCCTCAGTGCCAGGGGTGACCTCGAGCAGAGCGGAGTTCTGGGATGCGACACGTTCGAGCCCGGCCAGCGCGCGCTCCCCTGCGCCCTCGCGCAGTCCCGGATCGAAGCCCTTCGCCGTGATCTTCACATCGCCGACGATGCGGCTGAGCAGGAACATCCGATCGGCGTCGATGTCGACGTCCACGCCGAACACGTGCCACCGCGCCTCGTAGTCCACGAGCGCGAGCGGACGGATGCTGCGGCGCCGCGGCGCATCCTCTCCCGGCTTGAGGTAGTCGAAGACCACGATCCGGCTCTTCTCGATCGCCTCCTGCAAGGGCGGGAACGCCGCGTCGCGCGCCGTGATACGAGGAGCGAAGCCGATGATCGGCTCGTCGCCGTCGATACCCAAAGCGCGGATCTTGCGGACCCCGGCCTTCGCATCACCGGATGCCGACTCGGCACTCCACACGCTGCCGGCGAGCTGCAGCACCGCGAGTTCCGCCGGAGTGAACTCGATGTCGCTGGGCAGGTCGTATTCCGCTTGCGGAATACGGTAGCGGGCCTCCCGCAGGTCGTTCGGGTCGGCGGGGTCGCCGATCGTCTCCACGGGGACTCCGAGAGTGCGGAGCTCGTCCTTGTCGCGCTCGAACATCTTCTCGAGGGCGTCGGAGCGCGCCCCGGCATCCGCCCGCTGTCGGTAGCCGGAGACGTTGTCGAGGATCTGCTGCTTCGTGAGCCCGATCTCCGTGGCCATGAGCGCCACGACGAGGTTCGTCAGGCGCTCCTCCGCGGGGATACGGGCCGCCATCACTGCTCCGGGACGGGAACGATGCCGAGGATGTCGACCACGATGGCCGTCGCGGGATTGCCATCGGCCTCGGGCACGACGACCAGGAGCTGCGAGCCCACGGTCGCTCCCACGAGCTCTCCCGCTGCGGGGCCGATGTTGGGCTCCGCACCCCAGGAGCTCGAGGTGACAGTCTTGTCGTCCCAGCCGAGAGCCATGATGTTGGTGACGATCGTCGAGTCCTTCTCGACCTTCGCGCCGTCGCCCTTGATGAGCGTCTGGGTGACGGGCTTCTTCGGAGCGGCGCTGTCGGGGATGATCACGCCGGGCGTTCCGTCGGGTGCTCGCACGACGGTCGGCAGGCCGCGGGCATCGTTGAACTGCGATGCACCCTCGGCGCGAGCGAGGTAGACGTCCTGCACGTCGATGATCGCGACGATGTCCTCGTCCTTCGCGAGGCCGAATGCCTCGACGTTCGCCTCACCGAAGTCCTCCGGCGTCAGCACTGCCACGATCCGGCTGCCGCCGGTGGCGCACTCGAGCACCTTCTCGAGGCCGGCGGACCGCTCGGCCCAGTACGAGATGCTGTGCACCCGGCTCGGGTCGCCGTTGAACTCGGACTCGTAGAGCTTGTCGCCGCTGTCTCCGCCGTAGAAGGCGATGTCGAGCACCATCGGCTGCGACGTCGAGGTGAGGGTCTTGCCGTCGCCCGTGATGACGTCGGCGAACGACGTCTCATCGGTCTTGACGGGCTTGTAGACGGTCACGTCCGGCGCCTCGCCCAGATCGCCCTCCACGGTCACCGACTCCTCGACGGACGGCGTCGATGCGGCGGTGCGATCGCAGACATCGCCCGCGAACGTCGGGGCCTGCGAGCATCCGGTCAGAGTGAGGACGGCAAGGCTGAGGGTGGCCAGAACGGCGGACGTTTTACGCACGCGCTCCAGTCTATTCCGTCGTCGGCCCTGATTCGCGCGAACCGGCAGCCAGGCGCGCCCCCTCGGCGGCCTTCGCTGCCTCACGGGCGCGCTTGCGAAGGTTCTTGTCGTTGATCTCACGGTCCCCCACCGCGCCGGGCGTCCACGCCTCGACATCGGCGTCGCCGTAGCTGCTCTTGGACGCACGCCGCTTGACCGACGGGGCGACAGCCCCGGGCGCGAGCCGACGTGCCGTGAGGAGGAAGCCGGTGTGGGCGACCATGCGGTGGTCGGGTCGGACGGCGAGGCCCTCGACGTGCCAACCGCGCACCATGGTCTCCGACGCCTCCGGATCGGTGAAGAGCCCGGTACTGCGGATGTACTCGGCGACGCGCGAGAGCTGGGTCGCGGTCGCGACGTAGCAGAGCACGACGCCACCGGGAGTCAGCGCGTCCGCCACGACGTCCATGCACTCCCACGGGGCGAGCATGTCGAGGACGACACGGTCCACGGTGCCGGCCGGGAACTCACCGGGAAGGGAGTCGACGAGATCCCCCACGACGACGTCCCAGGTCTCGGGGGTGATGCCGAAGAAGGTCTCGACGTTCCCGCGGGCCACCTGGGCGAAGTCCTCACGGCGCTCGAACGACACCAGGCGGCCGGCGGAACCGATCGCCCGCAGCAGTGAGAGCGACAGGGCGCCGGATCCGACGCCGGCCTCGACGACGACCGCTCCGGGGAAGATATCGGCCTGCATGACGATCTGCGCGGCATCCTTGGGGTAGACGATCGCCGCGCCGCGCGGCATCGACATCGCGAAGTCCCTCAGCAGCGGACGCAGCGCCAGATAGTCGTGACCGGAGCTGTTGGCCACGACCGACCCGTCCGGCAGCCCGATGAGGTCGCGATGACGCAGCACGCCCTGATGGGTGTGCAGTTCGCCGTCCTCGCGCAGAGTCACGGTGTGCAGGCGCCCCTTGGGCCCCGTCAGCTGCACCCGATCGCCCTCGCGGAACGGTCCGCTGGGCCGCTGCGTGCTGGTCGTCGTCATCGGGTGGCTCCTGTCATCGATGTCTTGCGATCGAAGAGATCGATCAGGTCGGCCGCGCTGCGATCCTGCAGCGTCGGCCAGAGTTCATGCGCCCCGACGTGGTCGAGCGAGACGATGTGCGGCACGCCGAGGGCGACAGCGCCTGACGCGAGTCCCGCTCGCAGCCCGGTGGGCGAATCCTCGATGACCAGGGCGTCTGCGATGTCGATGTCGAGCAGCGCCGCCGCATGCAGGTAGGGCTCGGGGTGCGGCTTCGGGTTGGTCACGTCGTCGCCGGCCACCACGATGTCGAAGGCCTCGAACTCGATGAGCTCGACGACGCTCAGCGCCATCCGGCGGAGCGACATCGTGACGAGGCCGGTGGGGATGCCCGCGGCTCTCAGATCCTGCAGCAGCTCACGGGCGCCGGGGCGGAAGGGCACGCCCTGCGTGCGCAGCGCGTTCTGGACCCCGTCGGTGAGGAGGGCGATGATCGCCTCCGCCTCCATGTCGACGCCGGCGTTCTGGAGGATGATCGCGCTGTCGATGAGCCCGTTGCCGACGAGCTGCAGGGCGTCCTCGTGGGACCACGTGCCGCCGAACGATTCGACCAGGGCCGTCTCGGCGGCCATCCAGTACGGCTCGGTGTCGACGAGGGTTCCGTCCATGTCCCAGAGGATCGCGCGGGGCTGTCTGCTCACCGAACCATGTTACCCGTGGCGCCGCCCGGTCCCCGCGCGCTCGGACTAGCCTGGAGGGATACCGATCCGGATTTCGCGAAGGGAGCCATGATGGATGTCCTCGGCTCACGCATCGTCATCGTCGCCTTCGACGGGTGGAACGATGCCGGCGAAGCAGCGAGCGGTGCGATCGCCGCACTGCGCGCGAACAGCGACTACGACCTGGTGCACTCGATCGACCCCGAGCTGTACTTCGACTACCAGTACACGCGTCCTGCGACGAAGATGGACGCGGAGGGTCGACGGCAGCTGACATGGCCGGAGGCCGGACTCTGGCGCCCGCGCGACCCGGGGCCCGGTCCCGAGTTCTGGGTCCTCACGGGTGTCGAGCCCGCACGCACCTGGCAGGCGTTCGCCGCCGAGTTCATCGACGTCGCACTCCGCGACGACATCACGGGGTTCGTGACCCTCGGCGCGATGCTCTCGGACGTGCCGCACACGCGCCCGATCTCGATCTTCGCCTCGAGTCAGAACGAGCAGGTCCGCGAGGCCCACGGCCTCGAACGGTCGATGTACGAGGGCCCGGTCGGCATCCTCAGCGTCTTCGAGCACTTCGCCGAGAGCGCCGGCATCCCCACCGCCAGTCTGTGGGCGAGCGTGCCGCACTACGTGGCCCAGGCGACGCCGTCGCCCAAGGTCACGCTCGCGCTGCTCGACCGTCTCGAAGAGCTCACCGGGGTCGACGTCCCGCGCGATCACCTGCGCACGGAGGCCGCCGCCTGGGAGGCCTCCATCGATGCGGCGGCCGCGGACGACGAGGACATGACGGAGTACATCCGCCAGCTCGAGCGCACCCGTGACACCTGGGACTCCCCCGATGCCTCGGGCGACGCGATCGCGCAGGCATTCGAGCGGTACCTCAAGCGCCGCGGAGACGGCCCGGGCGATCACAAGCGCTGACCCGCGCTCTGACGCGGACGCGGTTCCGCCACGGTCCGGGCGGCGAGATCGCTCAGGCTGCGATGACTCCCGTGCCCAGCAGCACCAGCAGCACCGTGCCGAGCAGGATGCGGTAGATCACGAACGGCAGGAAGCTGCGCTTCGAGATGTAGTTCATGAAGAAGGCGATGACTCCGAGCGCCACCACGAAGGCGATGCCGGTGGCCGCGAGCGTGTCGCCGAACGAGAAGAACGACGGCTGGTCCCAGCTCTTGAAGACCTGGTAGAAACCGCTGCCGAACACGGCGGGGATCGCGAGCAGGAACGCGTAGCGCGCGGCGGCGGCACGCTCGTAGCCGAGGAAGAGCCCCATCGTGATCGTTCCACCGGAGCGTGACACTCCGGGGATCAGCGAGAGCGCCTGCGCGAAGCCGTAGGCGATTCCGTGCGGGTAGGTGAGCTGGTCGAGCCTGCGACGCTTCGCGCCGACGTGGTCGGCGATGCCGAGCAGGATGCCGAAGACGATGAGCATGATCGCGACGATCCAGAGCGAGCGGAAGACCGTCTCGATCTGGTCCTGGAAGAGCAGCCCGAGCACCACGATCGGGATGCTGCCGATGATGATCATCCAGCCCATCCGGGCGTCCGGATCGCTGCGCGGCACCTTTCCGGCCAGCGAGCGGAACCACTGCGCGATGATGCGCACGATGTCGCGCCAGAAGAACACGACGACCGCGGCCTCCGTGCCGATCTGCGTGATCGCGGTGAATGCGGCTCCGGGGTCCTCGCCCGAGGGCAGGAACGTCCCGAGGATCCGCAGATGTGCGCTGGAGGAGATCGGCAGGAATTCGGTGAGGCCTTGGACGACACCGAGGATGAGCGCTTCGAGCAGGTGCATGGAGGAGCTTTCTGATTCGTGGTGCGGACGCGAGCCGACAGCTCAGTACGTGCGCAGCAGTTCGGCCAGCACCCGCTGACCGAAGACAAGCGATTCTACGGGTACGCGCTCGTCGACTCCGTGGAACATGCCCGTGAAGTCGAGGTCCGCGGGCAGCCGCAGGGGCGCGAAGCCGTAGCCGGTGATGTCGAGGTAGGCCAGTGCCTTGTTGTCGGTGCCTGCCCCCAAGAGGTACGGGATCACCGGCACGCCGGGGTCGTGTCGCCCCAGACTCGCGACCATCGCCTCGACGAGGTCGCCCTCGAACGGCGTCTCCATCCCGATGTCGCGGACGACCGTCTCGATCTCGATGTCCGGTCCCACGATCTGACGGAGCTCCTCCAGGACGTCGTCCTCGGTGCCTGGAATCACGCGCACGTCGATCAGCGCCTCAGCCCGCTCCGGGATCACGTTGTGCTTGTACCCGGCAGTGAGCGCGGTGGGGTTCGTGGTCGTCCGGAAGGACGATCGGAGGAATGCCTCGGCGGGACCGGCGGCCGCGGCGAGTGCATCCGGATCGTCGACGGATCTGCCGGTGAGGTCGCTCAGACCCGCCAGGAGCGCCTCGGTGGTCGGTGTGAGCCGCAGTGGCCAGCGGGTGCGGCCGATGGCGGCCACCGCCTCCGCCAACTTGGTGACGGCGTTGTCGTCGTGCAGGCGACTGCCGTGGCCGGCCCGGCCCTTCGCGATGAGACGGATCCAGATCATCGCCTTCTCCCCCACCTGGAGCAGATAGGCGCGGCGGTCATCTACGGTGATCGAGTAGCCGCCGACCTCGCTGATCGCCTCGGTGGCGCCTTCGAACCACTCAGGGCGGTTCTGGACGACGAGCGCCGAGCCCTCGACTCCGCCGTTCTCCTCGTCGGCGAAGAACGCGAGGATGAGGTCTCGCTCCGGCTGCTCGCCGGCACGCAGGATGTCGGCAACGGCGGTCAGGATCATCGCGTTCATGTTCTTCATGTCGACGGCGCCGCGACCCCACAGCATCCCGTCCTTCACGATGCCGGCGAAGGGATCGACGGTCCAGTCCTCGGCCATTGCCGGTACGACGTCGAGGTGCCCGTGGACGACCAGCGCGGGCTTCTCCGGGTCACGACCCGGGACGCGCGCCATCACGTTCGTGCGGCGCGGGATCGGCTCGTAGTACTCAACGCTCAGGCCCAGCCCCTCCAGGAACGCGCCGACGTACTCCGCCGCCTCCCGCTCGCCCTTCGCGTTGCCGCCGCCGAAGTTGGAGGTGTCGAAGCGGATCAGATCGCTCGCGATGCGCACGACCTCGGGAAGGGAGGGGTCAGTCATGTGCTCCAGGCTATCGAAGCGCCGTGGCGCGCCCGGGCGGCGGCGTCGGTTTCGGGGAGCCGTGATCCCCGTGCTAATGTAAATCTTCGTTCGGCAACGAGCATCCAACACCTGCGCGGGTGGCGGAATGGTAGACGCGCTACGTTGAGGTCGTAGTGCCCGTAAGGGCGTGGGGGTTCAAGTCCCCCTCCGCGCACAGACAGCCCCGGAGCTCCTGATCACTCAGGAGCTCCGGGGCTTCTTGCATCTGCGGACCCTCTGTACTCCGGACCGTTCTCGTCAGACGGCGCCGACTCCGAAAACCAGTCCGAGGACGTAGGTGATGGCCGCGGCGCCGAAGCCGATCGCGAGCTGACGGAGGGCACGTCGCAGCGGCGGGCCGCCCGACAGGATGCCGACCATCGCACCGGTGGACAGCAGGGCGATCCCGACGAGCACGAGGGCGACGACGACGGCGGTCGCACCGTCGAGACCGAAGATCCACGGGAGCACCGGGATGATCGCCCCGGAGGCGAACAGCAGGAAGCTCGAGATCGCAGCCGTCCAGTCGCTGCCGACGATCTCATGGTCGTCCCCGGCGTGCGCATGGATGTGGACGGGACCCGTCACGGTCTTCTCGACACCCGCGCGCGCGGCGGCCACGATCCTCCTGGCCCGCTCCAGGGCTTCGGTAGGATCGATGCCGCGCGCCCGATACACGAGCGCGAGCTCGTTCTCGTCGATGTCCAGGTCGGCTGCAGACGCCGCGGCGTCCTCGTTCGCCTCGGTCGCGGCCAGCAGCTCACGCTGCGAGCGGACCGACACGAACTCCCCCGCCCCCATCGATAGCGCGCCGGCCAAGAGACCCGCGATTCCGCTGAACAGGACGAAACCGGAACTGACACCGGTGGCTCCGATGCCCAGGACGAGGGCGAGGTTGCTCACCAGTCCGTCGTTGGCACCGAACACAGCCGCGCGGAAGGAACCGGACAGACGTCGTCGTCCGCGAGCGGCCAGCCCCCGGACGACCTCGTAGTGGACCTTCTCGTCGGCGCGCATGGCCGGGGTCGCGTACTGCTCGGCGTCGTAGGGGGAACGTGCCTCCGCGCTCTGCGCGAGGGCGAGCACGAAGATCGAGCCGAACCGTCCGGCCATCCAGCCGAGGAGCCGGGAGCGGATGCCGGCGCTCGGCAGTCTCACAGGCTCTGCGCCGAGCAGATCGAGCCAGTGTTGCTCATGGCGTCGCTCGGCGTCGGCCAGGCTGAGCAGGATCTCCCGCTCTTCACCCGAACGACGGTTCGCGAGCTTCTGGTATACCGAACCTTCGGCGCGCTCCTCGACGAGATAGCGTGCCCAGCGGCGGCGGTCTGCGGCGGTCGGCTCTGCGGCAGCGGGGGCTGTCATGGCTTCTCCTGATCGATTCTCCCCAGTCTCGGGGCAACCGTTCCACGCTAGCTTCGGGCGCACCCCGCGGTCGCATCGGGAGCAGTATTGCCAGCTTTTCGGGTTTCCGAACCCGATCAGCGTCAGGAGCGTACGCGTTTGCGGAGCACGTCGATCCGCGACTGCAGCTGGGTGACCGTCGCCTGCGCCACCGCTGGCCCACCGCAGATCCGACGCAGTTCGGCATGCACGGCACCGTGTGGCTCGCCCTTCTGGCGCGCATACAGTCCGACGAGGCTGTTCAGAAGCTGACGCTGCTCACGCAGCGTGCGGTGCAGCGGCGCGGGCAGCGTCGTCGTCTCGGTGGGTCCGGCTTCGGCTTCACGCGTCTCGCGAAGCCGCGTCTGGCGCGCCTGGCGCTGCATCAGGAGCTCGTGCACGTGCTCGGGCTCGAGGAGCCCGGGGAACCCGATGAACTCCTCCTCCTCCGGCGTGCCAGGCTCGGCGAGCTGGCCGAACTCCTGCCCCTCGAACACCACGCGGTCGAAGTGGGCGACGGAGGACAGCGCCTGATAGCTGAACTCCTGCGTGAGCGCGTCGGAGGCGTCGTCCTCGCGGTTCGCAGACTCGAGCAGCGAGTCCTCGAGTCCGTCGTCGTCCTTCGACTGACGGTCGAGCGCATGGTCGCGCTGCTTGTCCATCTCGTTCGCGAGCCCCATGAGCACCGGGACCTGCGGCAGGAAGACGCTGGCGGCCTCACCGCGGCGGCGCGCACGCACGAAACGCCCGATGGCCTGGGCGAAGAAGAGCGGAGTGGATGACGACGTGGCATAGACGCCGACGGCGAGGCGGGGCACGTCGACCCCCTCCGACACCATTCGGACGGCCACCATCCAGCGGTCCTCGCTGGCGCTGAACTTCTCGATCCGCTCCGAGGCCGTCGCATCGTCGGAGAGCACGATGGTCGGCTGCTGGCCCGTGATGCTGTGCAGGATCTTGGCATAGGCACGCGCGACGGTCTGGTCGGTCGCCAGGACGAGTCCTCCCGCATCCGGCACGTGGTGGCGGATCTCGGTGAGGCGGCGGTCTGCGGCCGAGAGCACGGCCGGCATCCACTCCCCCTCGGGGTCGAGCGCCGTGCGCCAGGCCTGGGAGGTGACGTCCTTGGTGTTGTCCTGTCCGAGATGCGTCTCGAGCTCGTCTCCGGTGCTCGTCCGCCAGCGCATCTTGCCTGCGTACATATGGAAGAGCACGGGGCGCACGACGCCGTCTGCCAGCGCTCGCCCGTAGCCGTAGTTGTAGTCGGTGCGGGAGATGCGGGCACCGGATTCGTCGGGGTGGTACTCGACGAACGGGATCGGCGCCGTGTCACTGCGGAACGGCGTGCCCGAGAGCAGGAGGCGGCGTTTCGCCGGCCCGTACGCGTCTCGGATCGCGTCACCCCAGCTGAGCGCGTCGCCACCGTGGTGGACCTCGTCGAGGATCACCAGGGTCTTGGCGTCTTCGGTCAGATGGCGGTGCACGGACGACTTGGCTGCGACCTGCGCATACGTCACGACCGCACCGTGATAGTGCCGAGCCGGAGCCCAGTGACTGTTGCGGAAGCGAGGGTCGAGACGGATGTGCACGCGCGCCGCCGCGTCGGCCCACTGCGTCTTGAGATGCTCGGTCGGGGCGACCACGATGATCCGGTTGATCTCGCCCATGCGCATGAGCTCGACCGCGAGGGTCAGGGCGAAGGTCGTCTTGCCTGCACCGGGAGTGGCGGCGACGAGGAAGTCGCGCTGGTCGGCCTGGAAGTACTGTTCGAGCGCCTCCTGCTGCCAGGCGCGCAGCTTGTTCGCGGTTCCCCACGGGGCGCGTTGCGGGAAGGACGGAGAAAGCATCGACTCAACGATAAACGGTGCCGCAGACACTGTGCGCACGCTCACGACGACCCGCGCGCGTCTGCGCCCTGCGGGCCCAGGAGCGACTAGGCTCTGTCACTGCGCGACCGCCGTCGATGCGTCGCGCTCGTTCGCGAAGGAGAGCCGGATGACAGACCAGGATTCGACCCGGACCCCGCATTCCGACGATGCGAGTGCACGCCCGGACAACGAGAGCGCGCACCCCTGGCGGCGCTTCGTCGCCATCGGGGATTCGTTCACCGAGGGCATCGGCGACCCAGACCCCTCCCGCCCCGGCAGCCACCGCGGCTGGGCCGACCGCGTCGCCGAGGTGCTCTCACGTCAGGTCGACGACTTCGCGTACGCGAACCTCGCAGTGCGCGGCAAGCTGATCGCGCAGATCGTGCGCGATCAGATCGAGCCGGCGGTCGCACTGCATCCCGATCTCGTCTCGATCTGCGCCGGCGGCAACGACGTCATCCGCCCCGGCACCGATCCGGACGCCATCGCGTCGCAGCTGGAGGATGCCGTCGCGCGCCTCTCCTCGACGGGCGCCACCGTGCTGCTCTTCACCGGGATCGACACCGGATTCACCCCCGTGTTCCGTGCCTTCCGCGGCAAGGTCGCGATCTACAACGAGAACGTCAGGGCGATTGCCGAGCGCTATGACTGCGTCGTCGCCGACCAGTGGGCGCTCAAGGTCGTGCAGGACATGCGCTTCTTCGACGACGACCGGCTGCACTACAACTCGCTCGGTCATCACGAGGTGGCCAGGATGGCGCTGCGCGCGCTCAACGTGCCCAACGACCTCGAATCGATGCAGCCGGAACCGCTGCCGATGCGGACCTGGCGCGAGGCCCGCTCCGAGGATCTCGGGTGGGCCAGGGAGCACCTCGTCCCGTGGGTGCTGCGGCGCCTGCGGCACCAGTCCTCCGGCGACCACGTGGTGGCCAAGCGTCCTGAGCCGTCGCCTGTCGTCTTCCCGCCGACCGACTGACGAGCGCGGGGCGACTCAGCTGGTGCTGAGCGCCCATAGTGCGACCGCCGCCGCGGAGGCGACGTTCAGTGAGTCGACGCCCCCGGACATCGGGATCGTCACGACCGTGTCTGCACTGTCGAGCGCGGTGCGCGAGAGCCCGTCGCCCTCTGAACCCATGACGAGGGCGACGCGCTCCGGACGGTCGGCGACGTAGGCATCGAGCGTCACCGCGTCGTCGCGCAGAGCGAGGGCTGCGACATCGAACCCCGCGGCGTGAAGGTCGGCGACGGCAGACTCCCAGTCCGCGATGCGGGTCCACGGCACCTGGAAGACGGTCCCCATGCTGACGCGGACGCTGCGGCGGTAGAGCGGATCCGCTCCCCCTGGCGACACCAGCACCGCATCAGCGCCGAGGCCCGCGGCCGCTCGGAATGCGGCTCCGACGTTCGTGTGGTCGCCGACGTTCTCGAGGATCAGCACCAGCCGCGCGCCCTCGAGGACCTCTCGCACCGTCGGCAGCTGCGGCCTGTGCATCGACGCGATCGTTCCTCGGTGCACGGCGAATCCGGTCACGGACTCGGCCACCTCGTCCGGGACGATGTACACCGGTACGTCCAGGTCGCCGACGATCGCTCGGATGTCATCCACCCGACGCTCCTGCACGAGGACCGAGCGGGGTCGGTGGCCGGCCGCCACGGCGCGTGCGATCACCTTGGTCGACTCGGCGATGTACAGGCCGCCGGCCGGATCCGTCACGGTGCGCAACGCGGTGTCGGTGAGCGCCCGGTAGTCGTCGAGTCGTCGATCATCCGGATTCGTCACGCGCTGCAGGTCCACGAGGCCCAGTCTGCCATCGCGCGCTGGCACGACTCCCCCGCCTCCCTCACCCCGCCACCCGCGAGCATCCGCCGCATCGAGCACGCCGTAGACTCGCTCAGGGAGGTCCTGTGAGCGCATCGAGTCCGGTCGAGCTGTCGACCACCATCGCTCGCACCGCCGAACTCCTGCGCGGACGCAGGATCGCCCTCCTCACCGGGGCCGGGATCTCGACCGACTCGGGGATCCCCGCCTACCGCGGCGAAGGCGCGCGCACCAGGTCCGATCCCATGACCATCCAGCGCTACCTCGGCGACGAGGCGGCAAGACGTCGCTACTGGGTCGGTGGCCATCTCGGCTGGCGCGCGTTCGCCCAGGCCGAGCCGAACCCCGGGCATCTGTCGCTCGCGGCGATGGAGGCTTCCGGCCAGGTCAGCGGTGTCATCACCCAGAACGTCGATGGCCTGCACCTCCGCGCCGGCAGCGCGCACGTCATCGAGGTGCACGGCACGATGCGTCGAGTCCTGTGCCTGCACTGCGGCCAGGTGTTCGACCGTCGCGACATCGCCGTGCAGATCGAGGAGCGCAACCCCTGGATCACGGTGCCCGAGAACGTGGCGCTGGCACCGGACGGTGACGTGCTCCCCGAGAGCACCGAGGGTTTCGTCGTCCCGGTCTGCACGGTGTGCGAAGGGATGCTGAAGCCCGACGTCGTCTTCTTCGGCGAGTACGTGCCCCAGGGCCGCTTCAAGGCGGCCGAGTCGCTGCTCAGGGCGAGCGACGCGATGATCGTGGCCGGGTCCTCGCTCGTCGTGAACTCCGGCGTCCGACTGGTGGAGCGCGCCCGGCGGCGCAGCATCCCACTCATCATCATCAACCGCGAGCCGACCCGCGCGGATGTCTGGGCCGATGTCACCATCGCCGCAGGCACCAGCGATGTGCTGCCGGCCCTTCAGGAGCTCCTCGCATGACGCTGATCACCCTCGTCCGCCACGGCCAGACCGACTGGAACCTCGCCCGCCGCATCCAGGGCTCCACCGACATCCCGCTGAACGAGACGGGTCGAGCCGACGCCCTGACCGCCGCGGCTGCCCTCGCGGGAGTCACCCATCACGCGATCTACTCGAGCCCGCTCCTGCGGGCTAGCGAGACCGCGGAGATCATCTCGGCAGAACTCGGCCTCGGAGCACCGGTGGTGGTGCCGGACGTCCGCGAGCGCGAGTTCGGCGAGGGCGAGGGGATGCTCGTGTCGGAGTACATGGAGGCCTACGGCGGCTGGCGAGCTGCCGTTCCCGGAGCCGAGACGCTCGAGGACGTCGCCGAGCGCTCGCTGCGCGCACTCGACGCCGTCGCCCGCGACTCTCGCCGACGTTCGACTCCGCTCGCCGAGTCCGTGGTCGTGGTGGCGCACGGAGGCGTGATCCGTGCCCTCATCGATCACGTCTCGGGCGGCACCCTCCCCCGCTCTGGCGATCAGATCGCCAACGGGTCGGCGCATCGGTTCGAGATCTCGCAGGGAACGCTCCGGCTGTTGGATCAGTTCGTCCTGGTCTGATTCGGCCCTGAAGGGCTCGTGCACCGGCTCAGCGACTCAGCGACTGCTGCTGAGCACCGAGCGTGCGTGTCGGAGCACGGGCTCGTCGACCATGCGTCCCTCGAAGCGGAACACCCCGCGCTCGGACTCCGCGGCGGCAAGCACCGCGCGCGCCCAGTCGACGGTTGCGGCATCCGGGGCGTAGGCCGCCCTGATCACCGCGACCTGACTCGGATGGATGCAGGCCGTCGCCGCGAACCCGGAGGCGGCAGCATCCTCCGCCTCGACCTGCAGCCCGGCGGTGTCCTCTATGTCGAGGTGCACCGCGTCGATGGCCGCTTTGCCGTGCGCGCCCGACTCGACGAGCACGCGCGAGCGCGCGTAGCGCGCGACATCGCGGTAGCCGCCTGCCGAGGTGCGGCTCGACGTGCCGCCGAGCGAGGCGACCAGGTCCTCCGCGCCCCACATCATCGCCACGACCTGCGGGTGTGCGGCGATGCGATCCGCGGCGTGGATCCCCCGTGCCGTCTCGCAGAGCGCGACGAGCGAGAACCGTTCGTCGAAGGCAGTGAGGCTCTCGGCACTCTCCGTCTTGGCCACCATGACGGTGCGGAAGTCGGTCTGCGCGAGAGTCGAGAGATCGGATACGAAGTCCTGAGTGCCCGGGGCGGTCACGCGGACGATGACACGATCCGGATCCAGGTCCGCGTCGATGAGATTGCCCCTCGCGGCCGCCTTGGCGTCTGGCAGCACCGCGTCCTCCAGGTCGAGGATGACGGCGTCCGCCTTCTCGAGCGCGCCACGGAAGCGCTCCGGGCGATCGGCGGGGCAGAACAGCAGTGCAGGTCCGAGCGCGAACATCATGCCTCGCCGTCCTTCGGCAGGCAGTGCACGAGCACCGAGCGAGTGGCCGTGGCCACGACGACATCATCCTGCGTCCGACCGGTGTGGGCGATCGTGACGATCCCCTGCCCCGGCCGAGACGACGACAGCCGCTTCTCGACGATCACGCTCTCGGTATAGAGGGTGTCTCCGGCGTACAGCGGATGCGGGAAGGTGATGTCTCCGAAGCCGAGCTGCGCCACCAGGGTGCCCTGGGTGAGCTGCGCGACGGAGGCTCCGACCATGGTCGACAGCGTCCACATCGAGTTGATCAGGCGGCGGTGGAACGGTGCCTGCGCCTCGGCGAAGGCCGCGTCGAGGTGAAGCGCCTGCGTGTTCATCGTCAGAGTGGTGAAGAAGACGTTGTCCGCCTCCGTCGCCGTGCGGCCAGGCCGATGCAGGTAGCGGGCGTCCGGGATGAACTCCTCGAAGTAGAGTCCTCGCTGGACGATGTCGTGCGCGCTCATGCTGCCACGCTACCCGGCGAGGCCCAGGGCACGAGCGATCACCAGCAGCTGCACCTCGGTAGTGCCCTCGCCGATCTCGAGGATCTTCGAGTCGCGGTAGTGACGCGCGACGGGGAACTCGTTCATGAAGCCGTTGCCCCCGAAGATCTGGGTCGCGTCCCTGGCGTTGTCCATCGCCGCCTCCCCCGCGACGAGCTTGGCGATGGCTGCCTGCTCGGCGAAGGGCCGCCCCGCGTCGCGAAGACGGGCCGCGTGATGCCAGGCGAGCCGCGATGTGTGCACACGCGCCCGCATCCTCGCGAGGGTGAACTGCGCATTCTGGCGCGTACTCAGCGCGCTGCCGAAAATTGTGCGACTCTTCGCGTACTCGACGGCGGCCTCGAGGCAGCCCTCCGCCGCACCGGTCGACAGCGCGGCGATCGCGATCCGCCCCTCGTCGAGGATGCTGAGGAAGTTGCGGAACCCGCTCCCCTCGGCTCCCAGGAGGTTGCCCGCCGGAACGCGCGCACCCTCGAAGGTCAGCGGATGCGTGTCGGAGGCGTTCCACCCGACCTTGTCGTACGGCGCCTCGACCGTGAAGCCCGCAGTGCCGTTGGGGACGATGATGGTCGAGATCTGCTTGCGCCCGTTCTCGACGCCGGTCACTGCCGTCACCGTGACGAATCGTGTGATGGGCGTGCCGGAGTTGGTGATGAACTGCTTCGAACCGTCGATCACCCACTCCTCGCCCTCGCGGCGGGCCGTCGTCCTCGTCGCTCCCGCGTCGCTCCCCGCCTCCGGCTCGGTGAGGCCGAAGCCCGCCAGCGCCCGGCCGGCGAGGAGATCGGGTAGGTACTCGCGCTTCTGCTCCTCGGTGCCGAAGCGGAACACGGGCATGGCGCCGAGACTCACACCGGCCTCGAGGGTGATGGCGATGGACTGGTCGACACGCCCGAGTGCTTCGATCGCGATGCCCAGCGCCATGTAGTCGCCGCCCTGCCCGCCGTACTCCTCGGGGAACGGCAACCCGAACAGGCCGAGGTCCCCCATCTGCGCGACCACGTCCATCGACAGGGTGTGCGTGCGGTCGGCCTCATACGCCTGCGGTGCGACGACCGTGTCGGCGAAGTCCCGCACCATCGCGGCGAGCTCGCGCTCCTCATCGGTCAGCTGTTCCATGATCACTTCTCCTCCGTCGAGATCCGCGCGACCGTCTGATCGCGCCTCACCTGGTCACCCAGAGCCACCGTGAGCTGCACGGCGCCGTCGTGGGGTGCGAGCACCGGGTGCTCCATCTTCATCGCCTCGATCGAGACCAGCGGCGTGCCCGCTGTCACCGTCTCGCCGTCGCGCACATGCACGGCGACCACGCTGCCTGGCATCGGCGCGCGCGCCTCCGGACCATGCGAGCTCTCGCGCTCGCCCTGCGCGGAGAGCCGGTGCAGCATCCGTCCCCGGCGGTCCAGCGGCCGGAGACGCTCGGTGCGACCACTCTCGCTGACCCAGATGTCACCGTCGGCGTCGGTCGCCACGGCTCCGCGGTCGCTCGCAGGCGCTGCAGAAGGGGCGTCCAGCACCTCGCCCTGATCCGTGAGGAACGAAGTGTCCGGGTACGTCGCCAGGGCGAGCGTGCTCCAGACCCCGCCGGCGCGGGTCGCAAGACGATGCGCGGCCTCTGTCCGGCGGTTCGGGTCCTGGTGCCGGAGATGCTCTCGTGCCGCGACGAGCATCGACGGGGTCGGCGCCTCCACGGGCAGGGGCAGCAGCGTCTCGATGAGACCGGTGTCGAGGTCGCCCGCGACGACCCGCTCGTCGGCGCAGAGCTGACGGAGGAACGCGATGTTCGTGTCCACTCCGAGCACGACGGTGCGAGCGAGGGCGTCATCCAGATACCGCAGCGCCGTGGGCCTGTCCTCGGCCACGGCGACGATCTTGGCGATCATCGGATCGTAGAACCCGGTGACCTCCGATCCGGTCTCCACGGCCGCATCCACCCGCACCCCCGCGGGAGGATCGAACAGGAGCACCCGCCCTGTGGAAGGGAGGAACCCGCGAGTCGGGGACTCCGCGTACACGCGGGCCTCGATCGCATGCCCGCGCACCTGCGGCGCCGGATCGAGTCGACCGCCTGCTGCGACACGGATCTGCAGCGCGACGAGGTCGAGGCCGGTCACCTCCTCGGTGACGGGGTGCTCGACCTGCAGACGGGTGTTCATCTCGATGAAGAAGATCTGGTCGGGAGCGTCGGCGTCGAGCAGGAACTCCACCGTGCCTGCACCCACGTACGACACGCTCTCCGCCGCCTGGACGGCTGCGGCGAGCAGGCGATCTCTGGTGCTCTCCGGGATCCCAGCGGACGGCGCCTCCTCGATGACCTTCTGGTGGCGTCGCTGCAGCGTGCACTCGCGCTCGCCGAGGGCGATCACCGTCCCGTGCACGTCGCCGAAGACCTGGACCTCGATGTGCCGGGGCCGACGGATCAGCCGCTCGAGGATCAAGGCGTCGTCGCCGAAGGCGGAGATCGCAACCCGTCGGGCCGACGCCAGCGCCGCGTCGAGGCCCGAAGCGTCGCCGACGACCTCCATGCCCTTGCCGCCCCCGCCCGCGCTCGGCTTGACCAGCAGGGGGAAGCCTACGGCGGCCGCCTCATCGGCGACCTCGGCATCCGAGAGCCCGCGCGCATCGAAACCGGGCACCACGGGCACGCCGGAGCGCACGACGTGGTCGCGGGCCTTGGCTTTGTCGCCCATGATCTGAAGGGCCTGCACCGAGGGGCCGATGAATACGATGTCGCTCTCGGCGCAGGCCTCGGCGAGGCCGACGCTCTCGGACAGGAAGCCGTAGCCGGGGTGGATGGCCTGCGCCCCGGTGGTGCGTGCGGCGGCGATCACGGCGTCGATGTCGAGGTACGACTCGGCTGCGGGTGCCGCGCCGATCCGAACCGCATCATCCGCCTCTCTGACATGGGGCGCCTCGGCATCCGCATCGCTGTAGACGGCGACGCTGCGGATGCCCATCGCCCGCAGGGTACGGATGATCCGTCGTGCGATCTCGCCCCGATTGGCGACCAGGATCGTCTCGAATCGGCGGGGATCGTCGGCGGTGGTCGTGGTGGTCATCGTGGTCATGGTGGTCACATCCGGAAGAGGCCGAACCGCGGTTCGGGCAGAGGGCTGCGGGCGATCACGTCGAGGGCGAGTCCGAGCAGGTCGCGGGTGTCTGCGGGGTCGATGATGCCGTCGTCCCACAGTCGGGCGGTGGCGTAGTAGGGCTCGCCCTGCGTCTCGTACTGGTCGCGGATCGGCTGCTCGAACGCCGCTCGCTCCTCGGCGCTCCATCCCTCACCGCGTGCGGCGAGCTGGTCGTCCTTCACTGTGCCGAGGACGGATGCCGCCTGGGCACCGCCCATCACCGAGATGCGACTGGCAGGCCAGGTCCACAGGAACCGCGGTGAATAGGCACGACCACACATCGAGTAGTTGCCCGCGCCGAAGGACCCTCCGATGATCACGGTGAGCTTGGGGACCCTCGTGCTCGCCACGGCGGTGACCATCTTCGCGCCGTCCTTGGCGATGCCGCCGGCCTCGGCGTCGGACCCGACCATGAAGCCGGTGATGTTCTGCAGGAAGAGCAGCGGGATGCCGCGCTGATCGCACAGTTCGATGAAGTGCGCGCCCTTCAGCGCCGACTCGCTGAACAGGACGCCGTTGTTGGCCACGATCCCGACGGGATGCCCGTGCAGTCGCGCGAACCCCGTGACCAGGGTGGTGCCATACTCCGACTTGAACTCGCGGAAGCTGTCCCGGTCGATGAGACGCACGATCACCTCGTGCACGTCGTAGGCGGCGTTCACGTCGACCGGCACGACGTCATACAGGGGGCCGGCCTCGGACGGCGGCCGACTGTCGTGCACCTCCCACGCAGGCGCGGTCGGCGCGGGTAGCGTGGCCACGATGTCGCGCAGGATCTCGAGCGCGTGCTCGTCGTCCTCGGCGAGATGGTCGACGACTCCGCTGCGGCGCGCATGCAGCTCGCCTCCGCCGAGGTCCTCCGCCGACACGATCTCTCCGATGGCGGCCTTCACCAGGGGCGGCCCACCGAGGAAGATGGTGCCCTGCCCCCGGACGATCACCGTCTCGTCGCTCATTGCGGGGACGTACGCGCCGCCGGCCGTGCAGGAGCCGAGCACGGCGGCGAGCTGCGGAATGCCCTCCGCCGACATCCTCGCCTGGTTGAAGAAGATCCGTCCGAAGTGCTCGCGGTCGGGGAAGACCTCGTCCTGCTTGGGAAGGAACGCGCCTCCCGAGTCGACGAGGTAGAGGCACGGAAGCCTGTTCTCGAGGGCGATCTCCTGCGCCCTCAGGTGCTTCTTCACCGTGAGCGGGTAGTACGTCCCGCCTTTGACGGTGGCGTCGTTGCAGACGACCATCACATGTCGTCCGTGCACCAGCCCGATCCCGGCGATGACACCGGCGGCCGGTGCCTCTCCCCCGTACAGGCCTTCTGCGGCCAGCGGTGCGATCTCGATGAACGGGCTGCCCTCGTCGAGGAGCCTGGCGACGCGGTCGCGAGGAAGGAGCTTGCCCCGCCCGATGTGACGCTCGCGCGAGGCCGCAGGACCCCCTTGTGCGGCGGTGGCGAGCCGCTCACGCAGCTCCGTCGCGAGAGACCGCTGGGTTGCCGGCATGTGACGTCCTCCTCGACCCCGTGACACGGGCGACATCGCCCTGGCGCACTGCATGCTGTTTCGGTTAGTGTTCACTAACCGATGACATCAGGTTAGCGAGGATTAACTGAGATGACAACCCCCGTCACGGCGCGAGATCGCGCCAAGGCAGAGCGCTCTGACGCGATCCTCCGAGAGGCCGCCCGTCTCTTCGCCGAGCACGGCTACAACGGGGTGAGTCTCGAGGACATCGGAGCTGCCGTGGGCGTCTCCGGACCCGCCGTGTACCGACACTTCACCGGCAAGCAGGCGCTCCTCGGCGCTGTACTGGTCAAGGTCAGCGACGATCTCGTGACCGGCGGGACGAAGGTCGCCTCCGACGGTGCGACAGCCGCGGAGCGGATGCGGGCGCTCGTCGAGTTCCACGTCGACTTCGCGCTCGGTCACGCCGAGGTGATCCGCGTGCAGGACAGGGACGTCGCGCACCTCGATTCTCGCGACCATGCCGAGGTCCGTCGTCTGCAGCGGGCGTACATCGAGCTCTGGATCGACACCCTCGCCCCTCTCGTCGACGCGGATGCCGACGAGCTGCGGCTGCGCGTCCAGGCATGCTTCGGACTCATCAACTCCACTCCGCACAGCACGCGTGCCGCGGCCAGACGGCACTCCGCCACCGCGACAGTGCTCGTCGCGATGGCGGAGTCGGCGCTCACGGCTCCTACCTGAGCAGCATCGCCCGTCCCGGCTCCTCGAGCACGTCTGCCACGTCCTTGAGGAACCGCGCCCCTTCGGCACCGTCCACGAGCCGGTGGTCGAACGACAGACTCAGCGTCATGATCTGACGCAGGGCGATCTCGCCACGATGCTCCCACGGCTGCCTGCGGACGGCGCCCACGGCCAGGATGCCGGACTGCCCCGGCGGCAGGATCGGCGTGCCGGCGTCGATTCCGAAGACCCCGATGTTCGAGATCGAGAAGGTACCGCCCGCGAGTTCGGCCGGCGACGTCTTGCCCGCCCTCGCCGTCCCTGCGAGGTCCTTCAGCGCATCGGCGAGGTCGATGAGGCTGAGCCTCTCGGCGTCGCGGATGTTCGGGACGATCAGCCCGCGTTCCGTGGCCGCTGCGATCCCCAGGTCGACGTAGTGGTACTGGACGATCTCCCCGGCGGCCTCATCCCAGTGGGAGTTGAGCCCCGGAGTGCGGCCGAGTGCGAGGCACACGGCCTTTGCGACGACCGCGAGCGGACCGATGCGGTGCTCGGACAGCGCGCGATCCTCGCGGAACGAAGACAGCAGCTCCATCGTCGCGGTGACGTCGACCGTGTGGAAGACCGTGACGTGCGGGGCAGTGAAGGCGCTCTGCACCATGGCGGCGGCCGTGTGCTTGCGCACGCCGCGAATGGGGATCCTGGTCTCCCTGGCGTCGTCCTGCCCCGCAGTGCGGTGCGGCAGCGCGTCCGCACCACGGGGAACGGGTGCCGCGGATGCGGTCGCCCCCTGCGGCTCGGCGACGGCACCGACGCGCTCCGCGTATGCGTCGATGTCGTCGCGGGTGATCACCCGGTCGCCGACGGACGCGGCCACGAGCACGAGGTCGATGCCGAGGCGCTTGGCGTAGGCCCGAACCGGCGGCGTGGACCGAGGACGCTCGATCACCGTCTCGACGCTGAGTGACGGAGACGCGTCATGCGGCGCCGCCTCGAGCACGGCGGTGTCTGCCGCGGGCGAGCCGCCGCCGAGACGCCGCGCGCGACGCGCCGGACGGCCGGATGCCGAGGGTGCTGCGCCGTAGCCGACGAGGTTGGGCTGAGTCTTCTCCTCGCCCTCGGTCGCCACGGACCCGGACCCCGCACCCCGTGCGGGCGTCTCCGCGCCGACCACGTCGAACTCGATGAGGGGCGCGCCGACGGCCACGGTCTGACCCGCCTCGGCGTGCAGAGCCGTGACGGTGCCCTCGTACGGCGACGGCAGCTCGACCACGGCCTTCGCCGTCTCGACCTCGGCGAGAGTCTGGTTCAGGGCGACCGGATCCCCCGGCCCCACCATCCACTGGATCACCTCGGCCTCGGTGAGGCCCTCGCCCAGGTCGGGCAGTCGGAACTCGGCGTTCATGCCTCTGCTCCCGTCAGGCTGTTCGGGCGATCGAGCACCCGGTCGACGGCATCCAGGAGCCGGTCGAGATCCGGCAGATGGTACTTCTCGAGCTTGGCCGGCGGGTAGGGCACATCGTGCCCTGTCACCCGCAGCGGCGCGGACTCCAGGTACTCGAAGCACCGCTCGGTGATGCTGGCGATGACCTCGGCGGCCACGCCGGCCTCACGGGAGGCCTCGTGAGCGACGACGACGCGGCCGGTCTTGCGCACCGAGGCCGCGACGGTGTCGTAGTCCACCGGCGACAAGGACCGCAGGTCGATGACCTCCAGAGAGGTTCCTTCATCCTGGGCCGCCTCCGCCGCCTGGAGCGCGGTCGCGACCATCGCGCCATAGGTGATGAGGGTGGCGTCCCGTCCCTCTCGGACGACGCGGGCGAGACCCATCGGCGCCGCGTCCGCCAGCGGAGCATCCAGATCCACCTCCCCCTTGTGGTGGTACAGCCGCTTGGGCTCGAAGAAGATCACGGGGTCATCGGAGGCGATCGCCTGCCGCAGACTCCGGTAGGCGTCCTCCGGATTCGACACGGCGATCACGCGGAGCCCCGCCGTGTGCACGAAGTACGCCTCGGGCGATTCGGAATGGTGCTCCGCAGCGCCGATGCCCCCGGCCCACGGGATGCGGATGGTGATCGGCATCTTCACGCGGCCCTGCGTGCGGTAGTGCAGCTTCGCCACCTGCGCGACGATCTGATCGAAGGCGGGGTACACGAAGCCGTCGAACTGGATCTCGACGACCGGCCGGTATCCGCGGAATGCGAGGCCCACCGCGGTGCCGACGATGCCGGACTCCGCGAGCGGGGTGTCGATGACGCGCGTGGCGCCGAACTCGTCGAGCAGGCCGTCGGTGATGCGGAACACGCCGCCGAGCTTGCCGATGTCCTCCCCCAGGAGCACGACCTTGTCATCGTCGCGCATCGCCTGGCGCAGCCCCGCACCGAGCGCTTTGCCGAGAGTGAGCTCTGCCATGGTCACGCCTCGCCCTCGAAGGACGAGACGTAGGCGGCGTACTCGCCACGCTGCCTCTCGAGTCCGGTGTGCGGTTCGGCGTAGACGCCGTCGAACACTGAGAGCGGCGGGCGCGTGACCATCGCGAGGCATTCCGCCCGCATCTCACGGGCGACGACATCCGCCGCGGCCTGCGTCTCGGCGACCTGCTCGTCGCTGAGTTCTCCGAGGGCACGCAGGTGAGCCTCCAGGCGCGTGATCGGATCGCGTCGCCGCCAGGCCTCGAGTTCCTCGTCCTTGCGGTAACGGGTCGGATCGTCGGCCGTCGTGTGCGGTCCCATCCGGTAGGTGACCGCTTCGAGGTAGGCCGGTCCCTTGCCGCTGCGAGCGTGCGCGAGCGCCCAGCGCATCGCTGCGAGACACGCCAGCACGTCGTTGCCGTCGACCCGCATGCTCGGGATGCCGAAGCCGGGAGCGCGGCCGGCGATCGGATACTGCGACTGCACGGACACAGGCTCGGAGATCGCCCAATGGTTGTTCTGGCACACGAACACCACGGGTGCCCGGTACGAGGAGGCGAAGATCATCGCCTCGTTCACGTCGCCCTGGCTCGTCGCTCCGTCACCGAAGTAGGTGACGGCCACCTCGTCGGCCCCTTCGTGACGGATGCCGAGGGCGTACCCGACGGCGTGGAGCGTCTGGGCGCCGATGATGATCTGCAGCGGTGCCACGCCCAACGCCGCCGGGTCGTGCCCTGCACCCTCCTCGCCGCGCCACATCCGCACGTAATCGCCGGGCTGGGCGCCGCGGGCGTAGATCACGCCGGTCTCGCGATAGCTGGGGAACACGTAGTCGTTCGCGGCGATCGCGCGTGCGGTGCCGATCTGGGTGGCCTCCTGCCCTTGACAGGGGGCCCACAGACCGAGCTGCCCCTGACGCTGGAGAGCGACTCCCTCCGAGTCGATCCTGCGGAGGATGACCATGTCTCGGTGCAGTGCGCGCAGCTGCGCGGGGTCGACGTCCTCGACGAAGGGGTCGAGCTGCGGGTTCGCGATCCGCGTGCCATCCGGGGTGAGGATGCGCTCGGCGAGTTCGAGATCCTGCACGGTGTCGGCGATCGGGGTGATCTGCGGTGACATCATCGTCCTCCTCGTTCGTGGCCGTCGTCACGGGTTCTACGCTCGGCCCCGGCATCATCGCCGGTTAACTCGAGGGTACGTCCGCTCATCACCTCGCTCAAGCAATCGCGCACCGCTTGAGCATGTTGCCCAATCCAGGGCATCCGAGCCCTGCTATCGTTTGGCACTATGGCCGGACTTGACCGCATCGATCTGGAACTGCTCGCAGCCCTCGCCGACGATCCGCGCGTGACCATCGTCGCTCTCGCGGAGAATCTGGGGCTGTCTCGCAACACGATCCAGGCGCGGATGACCAGGTTGGAGCAGACCGGGGTCTTCCTCTCCTACGAGCGCTCGTTCTCCACCGACGTCCTCGGCTTCCCGCTGCAGGCGTTCGTGAGCATCGGCGTACGGCAGACCGAGCTGCCCAGGATCATCAACGAGCTCGCCCGCATCCCCGAGGTCGTACAGGCGCACGGACTCAGCGGGTCGATCGATCTGCTCGCGCGTGTCGCCTGTCGCGATGCGCGCCATCTGTTCGACACGGACGCGCGCATCCTCTCGATCGACGGGGTCGAGCGCACCGAGACCTCCCTCGCGATGGGCGAGGTCATCCCGTTCCGCGTCGCGGGACTCATCGGCCTCGCGCGACGGGAATCCTGAGGAAGCGGCGAACGGCCCCCGCCGCCTCGGCAGGGGTCTCGTAGTGGATGAGGTGTCCGACGTGGGCGATCTCCACGAGAGTGCCGTCATCGAAACGGGTCACCAGCTCGCGCTCCACCTCGATCGGCGTGATGTCGTCGCGCTGCGCCGCGATGAGCATAGTCGGCGTCGAGATCGACGCCGCGAACTCGCTCACGTCGTGTGACACGCTCGCGACGAAGGCGTCGCGCAGCACGTCTCGATCGGCGAAGCGCGAGAAGTAGGTGTCGTGCTGGTCATGGATGAATCGACGGATCTCCGGGTCGGAGGTCTTCGCCATCGCGATGCTCATGATCCGGACGATCAGACGGTTGCGGAGAAGCGCGGTTCCCAGCCGTTCAGGGAGCCGTGCCCCCAGGGAGTAGTACAGGACCGCGAGCCGCGTCATCAGCCCCTTCGGGCCCTCGAGCGCCGGCGCTCCGATCGGGTTGATGAGGATGAGACGAGGTGTCGCGAGGCCCTGAGCCACCGCGGCGGAGGTGACGATGGAGCCGAAGGAATGCCCGAGGATGACGGCACCCGGCGCCACGGCCGCCGCGAACTCGGTGAGCCAGGCGACGTACTCGGCCAGATCGTAGGTGCGCCCGGGCACGGGAGCCGTCTCTCCGAAGCCGGGAAGATCGGGCGCGATCACGCGCACCTCGGGGAGGAAGGCGAGCACCGACTCCAGCCCGTGATGCTCACCGCGGAACCCGTGCACGGCGATCACCGTGGTCTCGGAGCCCTCGGGCCCGTACTCCCAATACGCCGTGACGCCATCCCTGACCTCCACCTCGTGGCGCTCGACCGGGAGTCGGCTGAGGCGGTCGGCGTACGGAGAGGGGGCGGGCATGGTGCAAGTCTATGGTCACGGCCTGTGGTGCCCCCGTGTCCCTCCGAGCGGATGTCGGCGGTCCGTTCTACGGTGAGATCATGCCGCCGGCCCCCGCTTCCCCCTCCTGGATCACGCGCGTCGGCGTGTTCGACCTGGAGACCACCGGGGTCGATGTGGAGCACGACCGCGTCGTGACCGCCCATGTCGGGCTGCTCGATGCGGAAGGGCGCGAGATCGCAGCGCGTGATTGGCTCGCGGATCCGGGGATCGACATCCCCGCCGGGGCGACGGCCGTGCACGGCGTCACCACACAGCACGCGCGTCGTCTCGGCCGTCCGGCCGCCGAGGTCGTCGACCAGGTCACCTCAGCCCTGCGCTCACTGCTGTCGCAGGGGGTCCCGATCGTCGCGTACAACGCTGCCTACGACTTCTCGCTTCTCGCGCACGAGGCCCGCCGCCACGGCGTGGTTCCGTTGGAAGACCCTTCGCCGATCATCGATCCGCACGTCATCGACAAGGCTTATGACCGGTACCGGCCGGGTAAACGCACACTGCAGGCGGTCGCCGCGCTGTACGCCGTCCGTCTCGAGGACGCGCACGAGGCTGCGGCGGACGCCGTCGCGGCCGGCCGGGTCGCCCAGGCGCTCGCGAGGCAGTTCGTGCTGCCCGAGACGCTCGCCGAGCTCCACACCCGCCAGATCGGGTGGGCGCGGTCGCAGGCCGAGAGCCTCACGGAGTACTTCATCCGCATCGGACGTCTGGAGCCGGAGGAGCGCCTCGACGGCACCTGGCCGGTCCGGAGGCACCGCACACAGGAGGGGGCGGATCCACATGCGGTTCCGAACTCGTGACATCACCCGCGTCGAGAGCACCTGGAAGCAGTTCGTCCCGTCGGCGGTGTTGCACGACGTCGATCCGACGAGCTTCCTGTTCGACTGGCACTCCGCGGATCTGGGCGGGGTGAGCATGGTGCGCTACGACCTCGCGGCAGAGGTGCGTTCGACGGCGGAACCCCAGGAGCAGCTTCTCGTCTGCAGGGTCGACGGTCCCGAGGCGCGCGTGTACTCCGATCGCGGCGACCTCGACGCGCGTAGCCCCTGGATCTCGGAGGGTCAACGGGTACACGCGCACTGGGAAGGCGGCGCCCGGGTGACGGCCCTGGTCTTCGAGCGCAAGGCACTGGAGCGACAGGCCAGACGGATCAGCGGCGACGACTCCCTGTCGGTTCGAGTCCGCGACCTCTCGCCCCGCTCCGCGCACGCTGCCGCCGCGTGGGATCGGATGTTCGCGTACATCGAGCAGAGCGCGCTGACGCTCGCCGACAACAGTTCGGACGAGCTACTGCGCGCCGAACTCGCCCGTCACTCTGCTGCCACGACCCTGGCAGCCTTCGCGGTCGCTGATCGGCTCGAGCGGCATCGACCGGCTCAGGCGGCACCCGCGCCGGCGACTGTACGGCGCGCGCTGCAATACATCGCCGAGAATGCCCACAGCCCGATCACGGTCGATGATGTCGCCACTGCTGTCCACATCTCGACCCGCGGACTGCAGTATGCATTCCGACGCGCACTCGATGTCACGCCGGCGGAATCACTCAGACAGGCTCGCCTCGACGGCGCCCACCGCGACCTGCGATCGGGCACCCCGGTGACGGTGTCCGCAGTGGCACGGCGGTGGGGTTTTTCACACCCTTCCCGCTTCGCCGCCGCCTATCGGGAGAGCTTCGGCGTGCTTCCTTCTGTGACGGCCGCGAAGCACCGGCGATGACACCATGCGAACAACCTGTTCGCATGCGTCGCGCGTCCTGCTCGTCCGGCGTCTGGCGGGCTGCGCGGCGGCATAGATTCCGAGTCATGGGTTCTCTCTATTACGGCGGCTCGGAGCCGATCCATATCGATGATCGTGCGCTTGCGCACCTCAAGGTCGTCGTCGCCACGAAGCTGCGCCGGAACGAGAGCTTCACACTGAGCTGGAAGCATCCGGACGGCGAGTCCGAAGGGCGCTCGACGGTCTGGCTGCATCCGTCCATCCCCCTGCGGTTCGTGTTCGATGAGGTGGAAGCTCCGGAACTCAGCCGTCGATGGATCGAGGCATTGGCGCATTCGGCGAACTCGAGCGGCGGGATCATGCTGGTCGAGGAGCTGATCGAGCCGTCCGAGCTCGCGGGCGCTGACGCCGGCTGAGCACCGGTGTGGGAGGAGCCTGCGGTGTCAAGTCCCTCGCTCTCTCGCTCGAGGCGATGGCACGATGACCGAGATGACAGCGCAGGCGAGGAGTGACGAGGGGCGAGGCGCTGGCGAGGGCAGCGGCGCCGCGACTGCTCCGTCGAGCATCCTGACGACATCGGTGGTCATCCCGGTGAAGGATGATGCCCCGCTGCTCGCCCGCTGCCTCGAGCGGTTGCGTGCGCAGAATCGGCCCGCTGACGAGATCATCGTGATCGACAACGACTCCTCGGATGCGTCGGCCGCCGTGGCGCGCGATGCCGGAGCGCGCGTGCTGTTCTGCGCCGATCCTGGAATCTCGGCAGCCGCGGCGACCGGCTACGACGCGGCTGCCGGAGACCTGATCCTTCGACTGGACGCCGACTGCGAGCCCGACCCGGACTGGGTGGACACGGTCACGGCCGCGTTCGCGGAGGATGCCGGAGTATCAGCCCTCACTGGTCGGGCGCGGTTCACCGATGGTCCGCCGGCGCTGCGGGTGCCGCTCGCCAGGCTCTACCTCGGCGCCTACACGACGTTGATGGGAGTCACGCTCGGGCATCCGCCTCTCTTCGGTTCGAATCTCGCCTTCCGTCGGGACGCGTGGCGTGCCATCCGTGACGAAGTGCATCGCGATCCCGAGCTCCACGACGACCTCGATCTCGCCTTCCATCTGGGCGCGGAGCACCGTATCGCCCTCCTTCCGGGGACGACCATGGGGATGTCGATGAGGCCTTTCACGGCGGGGAGCTTCGGTCGCCGCGTGCACCGTGGCTTTCGGAGCGTGGTCGTCCACTGGCCGCACGACTTTCCTCCGTTCCGCTGGAGGCGGCTGATCGCTCGCCGTCTCCGACGACAGCGGCGACGAGCGGACGCCCGGTGAGCAGCGCACTGATCGGACCTGCGCACCCGCCGGATCTGCACCTCATGTCGTTCAACCTCCGCCGCGCCATGGACGGGCGGCTTCTGCCGAGGCGTGAACGGTGGAGCGTCCGCTCGCCGGCTGTCGGCGCAGTTCTCCACACCGAACTTCCCACCGTGCTGGGTCTGCAGGAGGCCCTCCCCCGATCCGTGCGCGTGGTCATGGACGCTCTCGGCCCGCAACAGCGTGTGATCGGACACGGGCGAGGAAGGGCCGGAAGAGGCGAGGGCACCCCGCTGGTCTACGACGCCGAGCGGCTCGACATGGAGTTCTGGGAGCAGCGCGCGCTCTCGGACCACCCTGACGTCCCGGGTTCTCGGACGTGGGGCAACCTGATTCCACGGACGCTCGTGCGGGCCGGGTTCCGTGACACGGCCACCGGCCAGCGATTCGTCGTGATCAACACGCATCTCGATCCCTTCTCCGCCCGGTCTCGCCGCCGCTCGGCTGAGGCGATCGCCAGGCTGACAGCGGCCAGCGAGCTGCCCGTGATCGTGCTCGGCGACTTCAACGCCGATCTCGGCGCGACGTCGCTGCGGCCGCTGTTCGCCGCCGGTGCGGTCAGCGATTCCTGGGTGTCGGCACAGCGACGACTCACCCCGGAATGGGGGTCGTTCGTCGGAGGCCACGGTCCCCGGCTGCGCGGTCGCCGTATCGATGGAGTGCTGACGACGCGCGACGTCAGCGTGCGCGCGATCGGCTTGAACACGCGGACCATGGACGGCATCCGTCCTTCGGATCACCTCCCGGTGCAGGCTCTCGTCCGTCTCCCTGAGGAGGGTGCGTGAAGGAAGACTTCCTGCGGCCGCCCCGCACCACGTCGGAATGGACGGCCGATGGCCTCCGCGTACTCGGCATCCTCGGCGTCGTCGTGGCCGCGATCTGGTGGGATCCTACGGACGCCGGGATCGCTGCGCTCGCGACGCCGGCGCTGATGCTGCCCCGCGCGCTCGGCATGCGCGGCGGCTTCGATGCCGCCGCGTGCGCGATCGTGCTCACCGCTGCCTGGAGCAACGTCTTCGACCTCTACACGAGCGTTCCCGGCTGGGATCTGCTGCTGCACCTCCTCTGCACAGGGCTGCTCGCCATCATCACAGCTCTCGTCCTGACGCGGACCGAGGTGGCGCGGATCACCCGTGGGAGCGGCGTCCGCGCGCGCACGCCGCTCGTGCTGCTGCCGCTGATCGCCCTCGCGCTGAGCGCCGTGTGGGAGATGGTCGAGTGGCTGGGCAAGGCCTATCTCAGCGACGACATCTTCGTCACGTACCAGGACACGATCGGCGACATGCTGTTCGGCGGCCTCGGGGGTCTTCTCGCCGGTCTTCTGCTGTCACGGGTGCAGGTGGAGCGGGCCCGCCGCAGGGGGTGAACCGTCCGTCAGATCGACGACACGAACGGGTCGAGCTCGGCGACGAGGCGCGTCATGAGGAACGCGCTCAACAACAGGTTGAGGAACAGGAGCACGATCTCCGTCGCAATCATCGCGATGAGTGGGCCTGCGCCCTGGCCGCCACGCTGCCGGATCACGACATGCCGCCCGATGATGTAGACGGGGGTCGCGAGGAAGATCCACGCCCAGTGGAACGGCTTGACGAAGCCGCGCTGCGCGAGAGTCCGCATGTCCATGGCAGCGAACCACACGGAAGCTCCGAAGATCGTCCAGACGATGAGCATGGAGAACCAGTACCAGGGAGCGAGAGCCAGCTTCAGCTCCGCCAACAGCACCTGTTCGATATCCGGAGTCCCCGCCGTCGACGGGCAGCGATCTCATGAATTCGATCATGGCGCCAGGCATCTCGACGGAGAACCATACGACGGGGATGATGCTGACGGCCATCGCCCCGATGATCGACCAGACCCATACCGTGTGGGAGCCGGTCCCTGGCGGGACGCGCGCGATCGTGCTCGGTGCGAGGTGGGCTGCCCCGTGCACAGGGATGCCGAGATCGGGCTGGTCATGGCTCCTCCGCCCGTCGCGTGGTCGGAAGCGTCGGCGCGAGACCGCTCGCGACAGCTGCGACCAGCTCCGATGTGGCCGCGGCGATGATGAGTCCGAGCGAGACGCCGGCGCTCACGATGAATGCGATCCCATCCGTCGTGCGCCAGACCATCTCGATGACGATAGCGAGGATGCCGATGGGGAACGCGACGAACCAGAACGCTCGTGCCGTCCAGCGACGGTTCGGGTCGTCAGTGCTTCGGTGAGTGAGACCGAGCGCGGCAGCCAGCGCTGCGAACGCGATCAGCGATGCGAGTGCAGCCGCGGTGTCCAGTTGATTCATCGTTCCCCCTCTCAGTAGAACTCGAGACCGACCGGATCGTGACGCCATACTGCGGAATCGGCGTGGGCGCCGGACGGCGGCGCGAGAGACCGGCGGCACGCGAGATCGCGTCACGACCTATGCTCAACGACCTCTTACAAGTGCGAGACGGACGCATCCGCGCCTATCTCGCGTCATATATCGGTCGGTCCGGCGTCTTGATAGGTGGGCACCCGCCGTGCCCACGGGAACGCCGGAAGAAGGAACGCAGTGGTATCGACGCTCAGCATGGGGAACGACCGTGGCCCGGTCTCCGGGGCACGCCCTCTGACGATGCACCCCGCGGGCGCCCCGCTCTCGTCGATCGTCTTCCGACATGTCGGAGCGCAGATCGCAGAGGGAGTGCTGCCGCCCGGACTCCCGATCGATGACCGCATCATCGGCGACGAGCTGGGAGTGTCTCGGACACCTGTCAGGGAAGGGCTGCAACGACTGGAGCGGATCGGACTGGTCGAGTTCTCCCCGGGGCGGTTCACGCGTGTGACACCGCTGACCGCACAGGATGTCCAGGACTGGTACGTGTTCGCCGGAACCCAGGTCGTCGCCCTGATCGACGCTGTCGTGGCGAACCTGGAGGAATCGATCCGCCTGCACGCCGCGAGCATCGTGGACGAGGTGGCACGCCACGTCGATGAACCCGAGCACTTCACGCGCTCCTACCTGACCCTCTACAACTACCTGCTCGCGCAGGGCGGCACGTCCGTGCACCGAACCATCCTCGGTGAAACCACGTTCGCTCTCGCCCGGGCTCTTCGCGCCGGGACCCACGACGCCGACACGAGCGGGCTCACCGCTCAGCACCTCCGGCTACTCGGAGACGCCCTCCGTTCCGGCGACAGGGACCTTGCCGTGGACAGCGCCCGCGCTGTCCATCTCGCCCTCGGGCGGACGACAGAGGGCGGGCGGAGAACCCCGTGAGCTGAGGGCTGTCGAGTAGGGCGGGCGGGACTTGAACCCGCGATCGTTGGGTTATGAGCCCACTGCCTTAACCAGCTTGGCCACCGCCCCGTGCGCACCAGCCTATCGGGCCCCGCGGGTCAGACCGGCTTCGCATCGGCATGCGTGCGCAGGTGCTGCAGATAGATGTCGGCGTTCGCGATGAGACCTGCGCGCTCCTCGTCGCTCAGCGCGCGACGCACCTTCGCCGGCACGCCGGCCACCAGCGATCCGTCCGGCACCTCGGTGCCGCCCAAGACGACCGCACCACCGGCGATCAAGCATCCGGATCCGATCACCGCACCGCTGAGGATCACCGCGCCCATGCCGATGAGCGAGCCGTCGCCGACCGTGCATCCGTGCACCACGGCGTTGTGGCCGATCGAGACCTTCGCCCCCACTCGGACGGGATGGCCGGAGTCGACGTGCACCGAGACGTTGTCCTGCACGTTGCTGCCAGGGCCGATCATGATGGCTGCCGAATCGCCGCGGAGGACGGCGTTGTACCAGACGCTCGCTCCTGCAGCCAGCGAGACGTCTCCGATGATGCGTGCGCCGTCGGCGACGAACGTGGCTTCGGAGATCGACGGGGTCTTTGCCTGAAGGGCGAGTACGGATGCTCCTGCAGCGATGCTCATGACGCGAGACTACCCTCACAACCCCGGATTCCCGCGTGATTCCGGGCCACTAAGCCGAGCCTTCGCTTGCTTGCGGAATGTTCTGAGGTGAGTAGCGTTGTCTTCATCAGGTACGAAGAGACCACTCCGGAGGAGTCAAGATGAGCAAGGCACAGACCGTTTCCACCACCGCCAGCGACCCGACCGTGGCAGCTGCAGCGGCACAGTTCCTCTCCCCCGTCGTCCTCGGACTCCAGGCGCTCACCGTCAACGGCAAGCAGGCCCACTGGCACGTCCGCGGAGCCAACTTCGTCGGTGTCCACGAGCTGCTCGACACGATCGTCGCCCACGCCGGTGACTTCGCCGACACGGCAGCCGAGCGCATCGTCGCTCTGGGCCTTCCGATCGACGCCCGCATCTCGGCCGTCGCCGCCAAGGGTGGCGCAAGCTCGGTGCCCGCCGGCTTCACCCAGTCCGACGAGCTGGTGCGCGCCGTGATCTCCGACATCGACACGATCCTGGTCGACGTGAAGGCCGCGATCGACGGCCTCGACGAGGTCGACCTCACGAGCCAGGACGTCGCCATCGAGATCATGCGCGGCCTCGAGAAGGACCGCTGGTTCCTCGTGTCGCACATCGCAGCCTGACGATCTCATCGACGAAGGGCACCGGGTCACCCCGGTGCCCTTCGTCGTATCTGCGGGGTTGAGCACGCCTACGGGCTCCAAGCGCTTCAGACCGTGTGAGTGACCCGGCCTTCGACGAGTGTCGCCGCGACGGGCATCGCCCTCAGAGTCGCGCCCGACGCCGCGAGCGGATCGAACCCACAGAGAGCGATGTCCGCGAGCTCCCCGGGACGCAGCGCCGTCCGTACGCTCGCCTGGAGTGCCTGAGCGCGGGTGAGTCGCTCCTCGGGGTGCCACGGCGCGCGGTCGTCGTCAGTGCGAGTGACCGCCGCCGCCATCGCCTGCCACGGATCGAGGGCCGCGACCGGAGCATCCGACCCGAACCGCAGCTCGACACCGGCATCGCGCAGCGCGCCCAGCGGGTAGCCGATCGACGTCTGCCCCTCCCAGTGCCGTCCGACGATGTCGCGGTCGTCGAGCGCGTGCTGAGGCTGGACGCTCGCGATGACCCCGAGCCGCGCGAAGCGGGCGAGGTCCGCGTGCCGGACGAGCTGCGCGTGCTCGATCGTCCCGACCGCTCCCGAGACGGTGAACGCGTCGAGCGCGGCCGTCACCGCACGGTCGCCGATCGCATGCACCGCCACCGCGAGCCCGGCGCCGGTGGCAGTGGTCAGCAGTTCGGTCAGCTCGGCCGGCGGCACCGTGAGAACACCGAAGTTCTCCGGGTCGCCGGGATACGGATGCGAGCACGCCGCAGTCCTCGTACCGAGCGAGCCATCGCTGATCACCTTCAACGGCCCCACCCGGATCAGACCACGTCCTGCCTCGGGTGCATCCGGCTCCTCATGCAGCTCCCCCGTCTGCAGGCCGGCGCCGATCGCGCGCTGCAGGTCGAACGGATAGATCGCGAACTCGACGCGATGAGACGCGAAGCCCGCGGCGATGCGCCGCGGCCAGGCGTCGGCATTCCATCCCATGTCGAAGTCCACGAGACCAGTGACCCCGCGGGACGCCGCCCGCTGCCCGGCTGCCGCGACGGCGCTGTCCTGACGAGCAGGGTCTACGTCGTTCAGCCGCCGGGAGATCTCGAATGCATCCTGCTCGCGCAGCATTCCGTCCGGACTGGCGAACCCCTCGAGTCGCAGCGCGGCCGAGTTCAACCAGGTGCTGTGCACGTCGGCGTTGATGAGGTAGGTGGGCACCGACCCCGTCGCCCGATCGAGTAGTTCGAGGCTCGGCGCATCCGGCCACATCGCATCGCGGAACCCGCTGCCGACCTTGCGACCGTCCGGCAGCGGAGCGGCGGCCGCCATGATCCCGGCCGCCTCAGCAGCCGACGCCGCGCCGCCCAGTGCGACCCGCTCGGTCGCGAGCGCCCACTGGACGGTGTGCACGTGGTTGTCCCAGAGCCCCGGAATGGCCCAGGCGCCCTGTCCGTCGAGCACTTCGCCACGGGAGGGCAACGCGCCGACGGGGGCGATGTCCGCGATCCGCCCGTCCTCGATGAACACGTCGACTGGCTCGTCGTCCATGAGGAACTCGATGCCGGGGCCCGAGATCCGCACCGCCTTCAGCGTGCCGACCACGCCGCCGATCTCGGTCACCGCCCGGCTCCCGGGCGGGCGTCCCTGGCACGACGCATCTCGGCCGCAAGGGCGGGCTGGGCGTACGGGCCGTCGCCCTCGAGCTCGGCGATCACCGTGTCGACCGTCTCCGCTGGCTTGTTCTGACTGAGCTTGCGCTTCGCGACCACGCGTGTCGGCGTGAGGCGGAACCCGACCGTCCCCGTGGCGAGCCGGCCGACGAATGCGGGATCGTTGGGTCGCTCCCACATACGTCGGGGCTCAGGCAGTCGACCCTCGAACCGATCGACGAGACGATCGAGCACGGCGAGGTTCTCGTCCTCGGTGAGGATCTCGGGGACGCCCGACAGGTGTACGGCGATGTAGTTCCAGGTCGGGACCGCCTGCACGTCGCCGTACCAACTGGGCGACACGTAGCCGTGGGGACCCTGGAAGACGATGATGATCTCGCGTTCTCCGAGGCCGTGGATGAGGTCGTCCGGTCGTCCGACATGCCCCACGATCGTGAGGTCGTCACGGCTCTCGTCGAGCAGCACGGCGTAGTGCGAGGACACGAGTCCGTCGTCACCGGCGCTGACGATCGTCGCCCACGGATTGCCCTCGATGACCCGCCGGATCTCGGTCACATCCGCAAGCGTGAAACTGGGGTTCTGACGCATCCTCTCAGCCTATGCGCAGGGTCACGCCTGGCAGCGCGGACACCAGTAGAGCTTGCGGGCGCCGATCTCCTCGAGCGCGATCTCCGTGCCGCACACCCGACACGGCAGACCCGCACGGTGATAGACCCAGTGCCGGTCGTCGCGGCTCGCCATCGCGGCGCGGTACGCCTCGGGCGAGAGGTCGTCCATCGTCATCATCTGACCGGTCTCGACCCCGATGGCGAGCAGCCGGACCCAGTCGCGCCAGAGTGCGCGCACGACATCCTCCGGCACGTCCCGCCCTGGCGTATGCGGATTCAGCCGCTGTCGGAACAGCATCTCGGCGCGATACACGTTCCCGATACCGCTCACGACGGCCTGGTCCATCAGGAGCAGCGCGATCACCGTCGGCTTCTTGCGCACGGCCTGGACGAATCGTTCCTCGTTCTGCACCGGGTCGCCGACGAGCGGGTCGGGGCCGAGCTTCGCGACGCTGGCCAGCATCTCGTCCGTCGTCTGGAGGACGCAGGCCGTCGGGCCGCGCAGGTCGGCCGCGGTGATGTCGGTCATCAGGCGCAGTCGCACCTGTCCCACGACCGGCGGCGGCCACTCGAGCCCCTCATCGGCGAGGCCTTTGGTCTGCTCCGACATGCGCACATGGACGCGTGTACGACGAGGGGCCCCGATCGAGGAGAGTGAGTTCTCGCCGGCGGCGTCGAGGATCTCGTCGTCGATGACGGTGCCGCGCTGATTCGTCTGCCCCATCCGACCGTTCGCCGAGGCGATGGTCGGATCGACCAGGATCTCGCCCGCGAAGTCCCACGCCCCGTAGAGCCCGAGATGCACGCGCAGCCAGAGGTCGCCTTCGGCTTCGAGGAACATCTGCTTACCGACGGCATGCACGCTGACTGCCTCTCGGCCGTCGAGCACGGCGGCGCCCTCGGCGAACCGGCCCTGCGGGCTGGACGCGGACATCACCTTGCCGACGAAGTTCCGATCGAACTGCCGCGCGATCCGGTGTACCGAATGCCCCTCGGGCATGTCAGGCCCGCGGATCCGGGAGGAGCGAGCCGTCGCGCTCGAAGTCGGCGATCTGTCCGATGCGGCGTACGTGCCGCTCCTCATGCGAGAACGGCGTCGCGATGAAGGTGTCGATGAACGAGGTCACCTCGTCGAAGGTGTGCTGCCGTGCGCCGATCGAGATCACGTTCGCGTCGTTGTGCTGACGCGCGAGCTCGGCCGTCGATGTGTTCCATACGAGCGCGGCGCGGACTCCCTCGACCTTGTTCGCCGCGATCTGCTCGCCGTTGCCCGAGCCCCCGAACACGACGCCCAGCGTCTCGACCCCTGCCGCCTGGTCGGCCACCACGGCCTGAGCGGCCCGGATGCAGAACGCCGGGTAGTCGTCGAGGGCGTCGTACTCGATCGGTCCGTGGTCCACGACGTCGTGACCGGCGCCGCGCAGATGGTCCTGCAGCTGCGTCGAGAAGTCGAGACCCGCGTGATCGGTGGCGATATGGATGCGCATGCGCTCAATCCTAGAAGTCTGCGAGGGCGGCGGGAACTCAGGGAGCCACGCCGGCTGCGGCGGGCTTGAAGCCGGCTCTGACGTTCTCACAGCAGCCGGGGCGGCACACGTCGAAAGCACCGGGCAGCGGCGTCACATGAGGGCGCTCCTCGTTGGGGCGGCCTTCGAGGCGCTCGACGATCAGATCGACGATGCCCGTCACGAACGACGGCGCGACGCCGGGGGTGGGGGTGCGGGTGAAGGCGAGACCCGCCTCCTCCGCGGCCTCTGCCGCCTCGGTGTCGAGGTCCCAGAGCACTTCCATGTGATCGCTCATGAATCCGACCGGCACGACGGCGACGGCCTTGCGACCTCGGGCGGGGAGCTCGCCGATCACGTCGCACACGTCGGGTTCCAGCCACGGCTGCGAGGCAGGGCCCGAACGGGACTGGTACACCAGCTCCCACGACACGTCGGATGCCGCGGGGATGCTCTCCCTGACGCGGTCCATGACCCAGGCCGCGACCGCGAGGTGCTGGGCGGCATACGCGCCGCCCTCGCCCCAGTCGATGTCACGAGCACCCGATCGCTCGGCGTCCGCGGTCGGGATACTGTGCGTCGAGAACAGGATCTGGATCTCGGCGGGCTCGATGCCCTGGTCGAGGAACGTCTGCACGGCGTCGCGCACGCCGGTCTCGAACGACTCGACGAAGCCGGGGTGGTCGTAGAACGGGCGGATCTTGTCGATGGTCACCGTCTCGCCGAGGTTCGTCTCCTGCAGGACGCGTGCGAAGTCCTCACGGTACTGGCGGCAGCTCGAGAAGGAGCTGTAGGCACTGGTGGCGAAGGCGAGCAGCGTCGTGTTGCCGTCGGCCGCGGCCTCGGTCACGACCTCTTCGAGGTAGGGGCTCCAGTTGCGGTTGCCCCAGTAGACGGGGAGATCGATGCCGCGACGGGCCAACTCACCTTCCAGAGCCTCCTTGAGGATGCGGTTCTGGCCGTTGATCGGGCTCACGCCGCCGAAGTGCCGGTAGTGATGCGCGACCTCTTCGAGACGCTCGTCGGGGATGCCGCGGCCGCGTGTGACGTTGCGCAAGAACGGGATGACGTCATCCTGTCCCTCGGGCCCTCCGAACCCGGCGAGAAGGATGCCGTCGTACGCCGTGGGGGTCGATACATACGGTGCACCCTGGGCAGCGGCGGGAGAGGCAAAGAGGACGTGGTTCGGCTCGATCGCGGTCACCCCTCCATCCTTTCACCTTCCGGACGTGAGACAGGCCGCTGTGCTGGCGTAGGCTGTCATGGTTGCCGTGGGCGCCAACTGCGCTGGGTTGCGGCAGCATCCCCTCACCCCTGGGAGTACAGCTGTGCCTGGAGAGAACCTCACCCGCATCGAAGCGCAGGAGCGCCGTGACGTCATCGACACCCAGTCGTACGAGGTCTCGCTCGACCTGACGAAGGGTGCCGAGGTCTTCGGCTCCCGCAGCGTCGTGCGCTTCACCGCGACGCCGGAGAGCTTCACCTTCATCGACCTGATCGCTCGCGAGGTCCGTGAGATCTCGCTGAACGGCGAGCAGCTCGACCCCGAGCAGGTCTTCGCCGACTCGCGCATCGCGCTGTCCGGCCTGCAGGCCGAGAACGTCCTCGTGGTCGATGCCGACTGCCTCTACACGAACACGGGCGAGGGACTGCACCGCTTCGTCGACCCGGTCGACGGCGAGGTCTACCTCTACTCGCAGTTCGAGGTGCCGGACTCGCGCCGCGTCTTCGCCGTGTTCGAGCAGCCCGACCTCAAGGCGACGTTCCAGTTCACCGTGACCGCGCCGGCGTCGTGGAAGGTCGTCTCCAACTCCCCCACGCCCGAGCCCATCGTGCACGACGACGACACCGTCGCCACCTGGGGCTTCGAGCCGACCCCGCGCATCTCGTCGTACATCACGGCGCTCGTCGCCGGTCCGTACGAGTCGACCTTCTCCGAGCTGACCAGCGCCTCCGGCAGGGTGATCCCACTCGGGGTGTACGGCCGCAAGAGCCTGTGGCAGCACCTCGACGCCGACTACATCTTCGACAAGACGCGCGAGGGCTTCGCGTACTTCGAGTCGAAGTTCGGCGTGCCGTACCCGTTCGCGAAGTACGACCAGCTCTTCGTCCCCGAATTCAACGCAGGAGCGATGGAGAACGCCGGGGCCGTCACGTTCACCGAGACGTACGTCTTCCGCAGCAAGGTGACCGACGCCGTCAAGGAGCGTCGCGTCGTGACTATCCTGCACGAGCTCGCGCACATGTGGTTCGGCGACCTCGTCACCATGAAGTGGTGGAACGACCTGTGGCTGAACGAGTCGTTCGCCGAATGGGCGTCGACCATCGCGACCGCCGAGGCGACTGAGTGGACCGAGGCGTGGACCACGTTCAACGCCATGGAGAAGACCTGGGCGTATCGTCAGGACCAGCTGCCCTCGACCCACCCCATCGTCGCCGAGATCAACGACCTCGAAGACGTGCAGGTGAACTTCGACGGCATCACCTACGCGAAGGGCGGCTCGGTCCTCAAGCAGCTCGCCGCCTGGGTGGGCATCGAAGAGTTCTTCGCCGGCGTCTCGCAGTACTTCCAGAAGCACTCGTGGGGTAACACCGAGCTCAGCGACCTGCTCACCGAGCTCGAAGCCACCAGCGGCCGTGATCTCAGCACCTGGTCGAAGAAGTGGCTCGAGACCGCGGGCGTGAACACGCTCGAGCCGGTCATCGCCGAGGACGCCGACGGCACGATCTCGCGCTTCGCGGTGACGCAGACCGCGCCAGCCGACTACCCGACGATCCGCCCGCACCGCCTGGGCATCGGCTTCTACAACCTGCAGGACGGCGCCCTCGTGCGCACGCACTACGAGGAGGTCGACGTCGACGGCGACCGGACGGAGGTCCCCGAGCTGCACGGCCACAAGCGCCCCGACCTGGTGCTGCTCAACGACGAAGACCTCGCCTACGCGAAGATCCGTCTCGACGAGCGCTCGCTGGCGACCGCGATCGCTCATCTGGCCGACATCAGCGACCCGCTGGCGCGGTCGCTCGTCTGGGGTGCAGCCTGGGATCAGACCCGCGACGCCGAGACCGCCGCGTCCGACTACATCGACCTCGTGCTCGGCAACATCGGCCGCGAGACCGAGTCGACGACGGTGCGCACCACCCTGGCGCAGCTGCGCACGGCCGCGACCCTCTACGTCACGCCCGAGGCGCGCCTCGCCGCTCGACAGAAGGTCGCCGACGGCCTGTGGAACCTCGCGGAGTCCGCAGAATCGGGCAGCGACAGCCAGCTCCAGTTCGTGACCGCCTTCGCGAACGCGCTGGTCACCCCCGAGCACGCCGGAATCATCGGGCGACTGCGCTCCGGCGAGGAGACGCTTCCCGGGCTCGAGATCGACGCCGATCTGAACTGGCAGCTGCTCGTCGGACTCGCCACGATCGGGGCGACGGATGCCGGCTCGATCGACGCGGCCCTCGCCGCCGACAACACGTCGAAGGGCAGCGAGTTCGCTGCCCAGGCTCGCGCGGCCCTTCCCGACTCCGCGTCGAAGAAGGCGGCCTGGGCGTCTCTCATCGAGCGCGACGACGCACCCAACACGATCGTGCGCTCGGCGGCCCTCGGATTCGTGCATCCGGCCGGTGCCGAGGCGCTGCGCGAGTTCGTACCCGCGTACTTCGACATGCTGCTGCCGATCTGGGAGTCTCGCACCTACCAGATCGCCCAGTACCTGATCGTCGGGCTGTTCCCGACCGCGATCGCCGACGTCGAGCTCCGCGACGCGACGCGAGCGTGGTTGTCGGCCAACCAGGATGCGGCTCCCGCCCTGCGTCGACTAGTGCTCGAGAACCTGGCGGACGTCGAGCGGTCGCTCGCGGCCCAGTCCCGCGACGCGGAGGACTGAGACCCGTTTCGAGATCAGGCCTCTGCGTGGTGCGCTCAGCCCGCGCAGAGGCCTGATCGCTACTCTGGAGGGGATGATCGTGCCATTCGATACCACTCCTCCCCCTGTCGTGACCGAACTGCCCAAATGGTGGGCTGACATCCTCGGCGTGCTCACCGTCGTCGGGGGCAAGGCGATCCAGGTCGCCATCATCATCGCGTCCTGCGTGCTCATCGCGCTGGTCCTGCGCGTGGTGATCCGCCGCGTCGTGCACCGCATCGTCGATACGGCCAAGAGCAAGGCCGCGGTCGACGACACGCAGGCTCTGGAACGCTCTCCCCTTGCCGACATGCGCCTCGTCCAGCGGACGCGCACCCTCGGCACGATCCTGCAGAACATCGTCAACGTGATGCTCGTGGTGATCGCCGCCGTCCTCGTGGTGAATGCCCTCGACAACAGTCTGATCGGCTCTCTCACCCTCCTCACGGCGGCTGTCGGTGCCGGCCTCGGCTTCGGAGCGCAGAACATCGTCAAGGACGTCCTGAACGGCATGTTCATCGTCGCCGAAGACCAGATCGGCATCGGCGACGTGGTGGATCTGGGCCTGGCGACCGGCGTCGTGGAGTACGTCAGCGTGCGCATCACCCAGGTCCGAGACGTGAACGGCACGCTCTGGTACGTCCGCAACGGCGAAGTGACCCGGATCGGCAACATGTCGCAGGGCTGGGCGCGCGCCATCATCGACCTCGGCGTTCCGGTCGATGCCGACCTCGACAAGGTCGAGCAGATCATGCTCGAGACGGCCCAGGGCCTCGCCAAGGACCCGAAGTGGCGCACCCGGATCATCGAGAAGCCCGAGCTCTGGGGGCTCGAATCTGTCGGCGGAGACGCGCTCGTCGTCCGGCTCGTCATCAAGGCCCGTGCCAACGCGAAGGACGACGTCGCCCAGGAGCTGCGCAAGCGCCTGCGTGCGGCGATGATCGAGAACGAGATCTCCGTCCCCAGCATGACGACCGTGATCCCCACCGGACTCGACGGCGCCCGACGCGTCCGCGGCGCCAACCCGCCCAAGACGCGACCGAACGCCGTCACCGGCGTGCCGGTGATCCCCGATCGCGGGATCTGGCGCCGCAAGAAGACCAATGACGACGGAGGTCCGCAGAAGTGACGTTCTACGACGAGGTCGGCGGTCGCGAGACGTTCGCGAAGATCGTGTCGGTCTTCTATCGCGAAGTGGCTCTCGACCCGGTCCTGAAGCCCATGTACCCCGAAGAGGATCTCGGACCGGCCGAGGAGCGTCTGCTGATGTTCCTGGAGCAGTACTGGGGCGGCCCCACGACATACGGTGAGACCCGCGGTCACCCTCGACTCCGGATGCGGCACATGCCCTTCCACGTCGACCCCGACGCGCGCGACAGGTGGCTCCGTCACATGCGAACCGCCGTGGACGAGGCGCAGTTGTCGCCACTGCACGAATCGACGCTCTGGGACTATCTCGAGCGCGCCGCGTATGCCATGGTGAACTCATTCGAGCCGTCCGGCATCGGCACTCCCTCGGCAGGACGCCCGACGCTCGAGACCCGATCACGTCAGGAATCAACGGAGAGCACATGACGACCACGCCCCTGTCTGCAGATGTCCTGGTCATCGGATGGGGACTCGCGGGTCTCGTCGCCGCGAGCGAGGCACTGGAGGCAGGGCGCCGAGTCATCCTGGTGGATCAGGAGCCGCGTACGAATCTCGGCGGACAGGCATGGTGGTCGTTCGGAGGGCTGTTCCTCATCGACTCGCCCGAGCAGCGGCGCATGGGCATCCGTGACTCGCTGGCTCTCGCGACGCAGGACTGGTTCGGGACCGCCGGCTTCGACCGGCCGGAAGATCACTGGCCGCGGCGCTGGGCCGAGGCCTACCTGGAGTTCGCCGCGGGCGAGAAGCGCGCCTGGCTCCGTGAGCGCGGCGTGAGCTTCTTCCCTGTGGTCGGCTGGGCCGAACGCGGCGGCTACGGCGCTCTCGGACCCGGGAACTCGGTCCCGCGATTCCACATCACCTGGGGCACAGGACCCGGAGTGGTCGCGCCGTTCGTCGGCGCCGTGGAGCAGGGAGAACGCGAGGGCCGGATCACGATCCTGCCCCGACACCGGGTGACCGAACTGCTGACGACGGACGGCGCCGTGACGGGAGCCCGTGGCGACATCCTGGAGTCGAGTCCGGCCGACCGAGGCGTCGAATCGTCGCGCGAGACGATCGGCGAGTTCGACATTACCGCGGGCGCGACGATCGTGTCGTCGGGCGGGATCGGCGGCAATCACGATCTCGTGCGCGCCGCCTGGCCCGAGCGCCTGGGTACTCCCCCGGCGCAGATGCTCACGGGTGTGCCGGCCTACGTGGACGGGTCGATGCACAGCGTCGCCGCCACGGCCGGTGCGCGGCTGATCAACGGCGACCGTATGTGGCACTACGTCGAGGGCATCAAGAACTGGGATCCGGTGTGGCCGTCGCACGGCATCCGCATCCTTCCCGGTCCTTCGTCGCTCTGGCTGGACGCGACCGGCAAGAGGCTTCCGGTGCCGCTGTTCCCCGGCTTCGACACGCTGGGGACCCTGGCCCACCTGCGCGCGACCGGACACGACCACTCCTGGTTCGTCACCTCCCGGCAGATCGTGGAGAAGGAGTTCGCGCTGTCGGGCAGCGAGCAGAATCCCGACCTCACAGGCAAGGACGTCGGGCTTCTGCTGAAGTCACGACTCGCCAAGGGACCGACGGGGCCGGTGCAGGCGTTCCTCGACGAGGGCGAGGACTTCATCGTCGAGACGGACCTCGAGTCGCTGCTCGAGCAGATGCAGCGCCACCCCGGCGGCGAAGCGCTGGACATCGATCACGTGCGGCGGGAGGTCGTGGCCAGGGATCTCGAGATGGACAACGAGTTCACCAAGGACGCGCAGATCGGGATGCTCCGCTCGATGCGCGGGTATCGGGGCGACAAGCTGATCCGCACTGCCGCGCCGCATCGGCTGCAGGATCCGGCTGCGGGCCCCCTCATCGCGGTGAAGCTCCACGTGCTGACCCGCAAGTCGCTCGGGGGGATCACCACGGATCTCGATGGCCGCGCCCTGGGCAGTGACGGAGAGCCGATCCCCGGTCTGTACGCCGCCGGCGAGGCCAGCGGCTTCGGCGGGGGCGGCGTGCACGGCTATCGCGCGCTCGAGGGCACCTTCCTCGGGGGCTGCCTGTTCTCCGGACGTCAGGCAGGACGCGCCGCGGCGCGCTGACCGGGGGCGCGGGACCTGCGTCTCGCTCTCCGCCTGTTCGCCCGCCCGATCAACCTCCGACGGGTCACTCGCCGGTGGTGCCGGTTCCTCGCACTGCGGTCAGCCCGGTCGCGACCGGTCCACGAGCGAGGACGTGTCCCCGACGGAACGCGAGGCGTGTCCAGCGACCCGACCTCATCACGGGGACGTCCTCCTCGCCGGAGATGAATCCGAAGGCATCGGCCGCGAAGGCGACCCCGCGCGGCAGGCCGCCCAGGTCGTCGTCGGGTTCGCCCCAGATCGCGGCCCGCAGAGCGCGCACGGCTTCCTCGCCCGCGCCCGGCGTCGCCCCGCGCGCCACCGCGCTGATGCCCCACTGAGCCCGCTGCGCGATGACCGAGGCAGGAAGCGTCGACTCCGGCTGCCAGGCACCGCGGGGCGGCGCGACGCCCGCCCACGCCGGTGAGAGCCCGGTGTCGGGCAGGGTGAGCGCGAGGGGGTCGTCGGTGGGTGTGAGCTCCGAGACGACGATGTCGCATTCCAGTTCAGGATCGGCATGCACGATCCGCATGGCCAGCACCGTCGGCGTCTGATCGAACAGTCCGTGCGGAGCCAGCGCCGCGCCGGTGAGCGCGAGAACGCCCTGCGCGGCCTGCAGCCGCACTCCCTCGTCGGAGATGCGCGTGGCCCGCCCCAGGAAGGTCAGGACGTCCTTGGACGTCTCGGGATCGGCGAGGAGGAGCTGGTGCGGCACACCCTCTAAACTAGCAACGCAAGCGGCGCTCGCAGTCGCGGGAAGGAATCCATGACCCCCGACGCACACGCGATCCGCACCGTGGAGCAGTTGCTCGACGTGCTCGATCTCGATTCGACGCAGGCACGGACCACCGAGGACATCTTCACGGGCTCCTCGCACCCGATGCCCTCCGGCCGGATCTACGGCGGTCAGGTGCTGGCCCAGAGTCTGCTCGCTGCGGAACGGACGCTCCCCGAGGACCGCGCCGTGCATTCGATGCACGGCTACTTCCTCCGGCCCGGCGATGCGAGCCAGGGCATCACGATCGCCGTGGACCGGATCCATGACGGCCGTTCGTTCTCGACGCGCCGATCGCAGGCGTATCAGAACGGCGTTCCGATCTTCTCGATGATCGCCTCCTTCCAGGACCACGGCCCCGGTGTGGAGCACGCGGCGGCGATGCCGGATGGGGTGCCCTCTCCTGAGTCCCTTCTCCCCGACGAGGAGCGAGTCGAGGGGCTCCCGCGCGGAGTCGCGCGGATGCTGAGCGATCGCGCCGCCGACGTGCGGCACGTCGAGTCACCGCTGTTCCTGCCCAGCGACGATGCGAAGGTCCCTCAGCAGGGTGTCTGGATGCGGCTGCGTGCCCCGCTGCCCGATGATCAGCGCGTACACAGGGCGGCTCTCGCGTACCTGAGCGACATGACGATCCAGGAGTCGATCCTGCGGGCTCACGGATTGCACTGGAGCCTCGCCGGCCTGAAGGTCGCGAGCCTCGACCATGCGATGTGGTGGCACCGCCCTGCCCGCGTCGACGAGTGGCTGCTCTACATGCAGGAATCGCCGAACGCGCGCGGTGGTCGGGGCCTCGCGCAGGGCCGGATCTTCACCAGGGACGGCGAGCTCGTGGCATCCGTCGCCCAGGAGATCATGGTGCGGGTTCCGACCTCGGAGTGACGGGCCGCGGCGCCGCCTGCGAAGCGGCGATCACGCCCGCGAGCCGGCGCTCGCGCCTGCTCGTGCTGGACGCGAACTCGGGATCTGTCAGCGGTGCGAGTACTCGATCGACGGACCGACGTACGGCTTCCACGCGTCGCGCATCTCCGGGGTGAGCCTCGTCGGCCGCCCCGTCTGAGCGTCGACGAGCACGATGATCGCGGTGGAGCGGGCGTAGATGGTGCGCGGCTCGGCCTCGGGGTCGTTGTGCACTTCGTAGCAGACCTCCACGCTCGATCCGCCGAGCTTGCCGAACCACATCTGCACCTCGAGCGGCCGACGCTGGTAGGGCACCGGGGCGAGGTACTCGATCTCCTGGCGGGCGATGAGCGTGAGGACGCCTTCGTCGATACCGGAGTCGAGAACTGCTGTGGACGGTGCCTGCTCACCGGGCCCCGCACGCCAGAACGCGCGCACGCGCGCCTCCTCGAGCAGCTTCAGCATCGAGGTGTTGTTGACGTGGTTGAACGCATCCAGATCGCCCCAGCGGAGGTGGATCGGGATGTGAAGGCGGGGTCCCGGTGTCAGGTCGGACATCGGATGCTCAGTCGCGGGTGAGCTTGCGGTGCGTCGAGCGGTGCGGCTTCGCCGCGTCCGCGCCGAGGCGCTGGATCTTGTTCTCCTCGTACGCCTCGAAGTTACCCTCGAACCAGTACCACTGGTCGGGCTTCTCGTCGGTGCCCTCATAGGCGAGGATGTGCGTCGCGATGCGGTCGAGGAACCACCGGTCGTGCGTGATGACCACAGCGCAACCCGGGAACTCGAGCAGGGCGTTCTCGAGCGAGCTGAGGGTCTCGACGTCGAGGTCGTTGGTGGGCTCATCGAGAAGCAGGAGGTTGCCGCCCTCCTTGAGCGTGAGCGCGAGGTTGAGACGGTTGCGCTCACCACCGGAGAGCACACCGGCCTTCTTCTGCTGGTCCGGTCCCTTGAAGCCGAACTTGGAGACGTACGCGCGCGACGGAATCTCGGTCTTGCCGACGGTGATGAAGTCGAGTCCGTCCGACACGACCTCCCAGAGCGTCTTGTCCGGGTCGATGTTCGAGCGCGACTGGTCGACGTAGCTGATCTTGACGGTCTCACCGATCTTGAGGTCTCCGCCGTCGAGCGGCTCGAGACCCACGATCGTCTTGAACAACGTGGTCTTACCCACACCGTTCGGACCGATCACGCCGACGATGCCGTTCGGCGGCAGGTTGAAGCTGAGTCCATCGATCAGCGAACGGCCGTCGAAGCCCTTCTTGAGGTTCTTCGCGTCGATGACGATGCTGCCGAGGCGAGGACCGGCGGGGATCTGGATCTCTTCGAAGTCGAGCTTCCGGGTCCGCTCCGCCTCGGTCGCCATCTCCTCGTAGCGGGCGAGACGCGCCTTCGACTTGGTCTGGCGGCCCTTCGCGCTCGACCGCACCCACTCCAGTTCCTCCTTGAGGCGCTTGGCGAGCTTGGCGTCCTTCTTGCCCTGAATCTCGAGGCGTTCGCCCTTCTTCTCCAGGTAGGTCGAGTAGTTGCCCTCGTAGCCGATCAGCCGGCCGCGGTCGACCTCGGCGATCCACTCGGCGACGTGGTCGAGGAAGTACCGGTCGTGGGTGATGGCGATGACTGCACCCTTGTACGCCTGGAGGTGCTGCTCGAGCCACAGCACGCTCTCCGCGTCAAGGTGGTTGGTCGGCTCGTCGAGCAGTAGCAGGTCGGGCTTCTGGAGCAGCAGCTTGGCGAGTGCGACACGACGCTTCTCACCACCGGAGAGCGGAGCGATCGCGGCATCACCCGGCGGGGTGCGCAGTGCATCCATGGCCTGCTCCAGCTGCGAGTCGAGGTCCCAGCCGTCCGCGGCGTCGATCTCCTCCTGAAGCGTTCCCATCTCGGCGAGGAGCGAGTCGAAGTCCGCGTCGGGGTCTGCCATCAGCATGGAGATCTCGTTGAAGCGGTCGACCTTCGCCTTGATCGCGATGCCGTCCTGGACGTTCTCCAGCACCGTCTTCGTCTCGTCGAGCTCCGGCTCCTGCATCAGGATTCCGACCGAATACCCGGGAGACAACTTGGCCTCGCCGTTGGACGGCGTGTCCAGGCCCGCCATGATCTTGAGGATCGTCGACTTACCGGCGCCGTTCGGACCCACCATGCCGATCTTGGCACCGGGGAGGAACGCCATCGTGACGTCATCGAGAATGAGCTTCTCGCCCACCGCCTTACGTGCACGAACCATCGAGTAGATGTACTCAGCCACCGAAAACCGCTCCTTCTGTTGGCGTCGAAGATCGACACTCCAGCCTACCGGCCTGAGCAGCCCGCACCTTCGAAGCGACCTGGGAGAGCCTGCGGTCAGGGAGCGAGCGGTCTCACAGGGCGAAGTCAGCCGTCACCAGTCGATCGCTCTGGTCTCTCCGACGAGGCAGCGTCCCTCGGCCAACTGGGGCAGCACGACCGTCACCGGCTGTCCCGTCGACGGACCGACCTGCCCGACCAGGCACTCGGCATCTCCCCACCGCACCGAGAACTGAATGCTTTCGGCCGGGTTGCCGACGGTGGACACGTCCTGCGTCACCTGCATCGCGGCGCGGTCGAAACCCGCCGCCACGAGAGCATCGATGTACGCGCGACCGGCGACCTTCTGATCCGACGACCAGACCTTCGCCGTGACCGCTGTGAACAGCGGAAGGTTGTCTTCCGCTGTTCCGTCCGCGACGTAGGAAGGTGCCGTCGCCGTCGCCGAGGGAGACGGCGACGGAGCACTCTGCGTCGGATCAGGCGAGGGCTGCTCGGTGGGCCCGCAGGCAGACAGCACGAGAACGAGCGCTGCGCCGGCGGCCGCGGCCACAGCCGCGCGCGTCACGGAGGAGACCGAACGTCGAAGCACGGGTCGAGTCTACGGGCGCGCCCGCGCTCCGTCGCGACGGTACGGCCACGGAGTCGTTCAGGACGCCGCCGCCGACTACCCGTGCACATCTGCGAACCGCTCCGAGGACGAGTCCGCGGCATCGATCTGCGCCCACGGCGTCTCGATCTCAGGCGTCTCGATCTCAGGCGTCTCGATCCTAGGCGTCTCGTCGGCGTGCCCTGCCAGGCCGTGTGCAGGAGCGGCAGTCGACTCGGCGCGTCTCGGCGGCTCCGCGCCGGCCGCGCGCGGAGTGCGCCGATAGGCCGTGGTGCCCCATCGCAGGTCGTGACCGATCGCATCGGCGTCGATGTCGACGCTGGTCCCCTGCTTGCCGTTGTTCTCCCACGCCCTGATCCTCATCCGTCCTGTCACGATCACGCTGTCCCCCGAGCGCAGCGAGACCTTCGCATGCTCGGCGAGCTGGCGGAACGCCGCCACCGAATACCAGTTCGTGGATACAAAAGTGTGCTGTATGCGGTCAGACAAAATGCCAAGCTTGCTTCGACGCTACGGCAGTCAAGGAGAGTGGCCTGTAGCGCGACTCGGCGGCCGTGCGCGCCCGACTCATCCACTCGTACGGATATGCGGCGGGATCAGCGAGGACCGCGCTCACGAGCTCTTTCGACATCTTCGGAACCACCCAGCCGCCCGGCTCGAAGTCAAGCACCGTCGGACGCGCCGACTGGGCCGCCCTCCCCCACTCAAGCTCCGACTCAAGGGTTTTCTCACGTGGGCCCTGCGCGAGCAAGGCTTCGAGCTTAGCCGACGCGAGCGTTTCGACGGCCCCGGGGGGTAGGCCTCTTCCACTCGGCATGTGCAGGACTCCAACGCGAGCCCTAAACATCTCAACAATCAGCTCGCACGTACGCCCATCAAAGGGCTCGAGAGAGAAGCTCTCCGTCTTCTTTCGATCCTCGCGGACTCCCAGTTGCTCTACCGTGCTCCTTACGATCAGCCGAAGCGACAACAGTTCGTCTTCGTCGAGCAGCGAAATCTCTTCATTGAGTTCGGTAGCCAAGGAAGTGACGTTCTCAAGGCTCGCCCATAGGAGCGTGACGCTCAACCACAGCAGCCGATCGGTCCCACTCTGGATACCGCTGCGTTGGTGCGACCACCAGCGGTGACCGCCGCGCTTCAGCCGGGCGTATCGAGCCCTGCTACACACGGGAATGGAAGAGTTCATCATATTTTCGGAACCAGGGAGAGGTGTAGCAGACGATTTCAGGCCCGCCGCTCTAACAGCGAGACTCACACTGGCCCCGCAATCCCCAAGCTCCTCGCGAAGAGTCTCTGCAAGGAGGCTCCACTCCTCGGCCCGGCTCCATTCCTCCGCCCGCTGCGCCGTGTCACCCTCGCGCCTGATCGCGACCTGCAAGAACTTCTCGAAGCCGACCGGCACGAATTCGGGCATTTCGACGTGACCGTCCTTCAGTGGGAACACAGACCCAGACCGCGCGAAGTTTCTCACGAAGGGTGTCATCCCCGGGGTTCGATTGACAAGCTCCGCGATGACAGCAAGAGAATTGAAGCTGTTCGACCGTGCGTCTATCTGCGCCTTGCGCAGTCCGTCAAAGAAACACTCAATCAAGCCGGGCATCCGACGCGCAAGATCTTCCCGGCCAATCAAATCCGTCACGCGTGCCAGCAACTCCTGACGGCTCGGGGAGTCATCGATTAGCAATTGCCAGACCCGCGAGGGTTGCGAGCCCTGCAGCGCATTCGATCTGGTCATTAGGAGCAGGAGATGGGTACGGCGCGTCCCGGTTGAAGTTTGGATCAATTCGGCGAACCGATCGTGCAAGGCGAAGCCGCCGTTGAAAGCCAGCACATAAGCGAGTTGCGTCGCAGGAAAGTCTTGTGCATCGGAGGCCGTGAGTTGCTCGAAAAGGATATCGCGTAGCGTGTCGCGTCCGCATTCTTCCTCAAGCTGCAGGGCCTCCAGTTCACGCACTTCGCCCGAGAAGAACCTGAACAAGCCATACTCCTCGAATACGACACGAATGAGCTGATCCTGCGCAAACTTCACGCTGCTGAAGACCCAGTCCTGGAGTAGAGAGACAGCGACGCGACGGGCGTGCATCGCTTGAGCGAAACTGCCGGTCTGAATCATTTCCGTGAGGCTGATTACTAGCGTTCCGGTCTCACCTCTCGTGCAGGACCCTGCGTAGAACCGACAGACATTGAGCCAAAACGGGTTGCTCGCTAGAGCCTCAAACCGCTGCGCAAGGTCTCCGCGAGGCGCACCGTCAATTCGGCTCGCGGATGGCGTCGTTTCATAGAGGTGACGCGCACAGAAAAACTCTCGGAGCGGTTGCACCTCGAACTCATAGAGTCCTTCAATCCGCTCCACTAGGACATAAACACGCTCGAATCCTCCCCCAAAGAGGTCGTCAGCGATATCGAGCGAGTGGCCGCGCTCCGCCAAATACCTGCGCGCTAGTTCTTGTAGCGCTGCCGCAGAGATACTGCCCGCCGTCTTCGAAGACTCCGCCTCAGACTGAAGGGACCAGGCCAGGTACTGGATGAATTCAAGCAAGACCTGGCGGTTATCCCGGACCATCGGGTGTTTATCTGCTTCCCGAGTCAGGAAGAGGTCGACGTAGCGACCATAGAGGTCGGTCCGCTGATCGGGGAGCGAATGTCCGATCTGATGAATCAGGCTCAACAAAATTGTGAGCTGCATAGGATTGCGGGTCAGGTCGCGGATATGGGCTAGATCGAGTTTCTGCGCGAGAATCTTTCGGACAGCTCGCGCTTCCGCTACTTCTAGGCCCCGCGAGGCAATCCACTTCTCTGCATACTCACTGATGAGCGGCCCGTCAATGTTCCCCAACGCGAGGGTGATGAAATCTGCCTTCTCGAAACTGGGAGCGTGCCCGAAAACCGACGGACGGCTAGTCACCACTACCTGCAAATCACAATCGAATGATTGCCAACGAGACAGCGCTTCGCCTACGGCTGAGACGAGCCTCTCTCGTTGGGCGATGTCGGCGACTTCATCCAGGCCGTCGAGGAAAAGGAGCGTCGGAAGGTCCTGCATCAGCGTAAGGATGTCGTGCGCTTCAAAATGTATCCCGCCTGATCCCTGCTCAACCAAGTGAGCTAGGAAGCGTTCAAATGTGTGGGGCCCGGCAATCGGGTTAGTGTCCGCATCGAACGGGTCGCGTCCATCTAGGAATGTCGCCAGATCCCGAAGGTCAACTTTCAGGGGGATCCTGAAGGCGGTCTGCAGGTACTCGCTCGGCAGAGCTTCAATCAGTTCCGTCTTGCCAAGGAACCGAGCGCGATGAACCTGGCATACGTATTGAGCGAGGGTGGATTTCCCCTGGCCCGGCGCGCCCTCTAGGACGACGCGCTTAAGGTATTCTTGCGCGGTAGAGCCCAATAGGACTTGCGCTGTCTTCAATTGAGAGCGACGCATGGCGTTGCCCGCGCTGGTCCGCACGGCTACTTCGAGGTGTCCTTCGCTTCCCTCAATCCACAGGCCGCCACCGCTCATCCCCTTCAGAAACCCCTCCAGTGGACCGCCCGGTTTGCGGCGCGTGGCAACCTTCGGCACGGTCAGCGGTACATCGATGAACAGATCGAGGAGACTGTTCGACAGGCTGACCTGTTTGAACTTAACCGTTGCATCGACATCGAACTGCCAGGCCAAGAAGGCTCGGATCGCATCCTGCTGTCGCTTTTGCCCGGACCCCAGCACTTCCCGGAGAACGACCTCTAGTCCGTCTTCAAGGCTGAGGAGCTCAGAATATTTGAGCTTTAGGCTGATCGGCGCTGAATCGAGACGACGATCGAGGTCATCACGCCAGAGGCATTGGGCAGGAACAGCGACGTTCGCGTCAAGCCATTCCTGCACTCTATCGATGCGGCCCACTCCCGGATGTGAGGTGCCACGCGCGTTCGTGGCGATGACGTACTTTCCAGCCCCATTGGCGATCAGTTCCTGAATACTAGAGAGCTCTTTCTCCAGCACTCCGATCATCCAGTCCGCGCTCTCCTCTTCATCGAGACGCTTAAACTTCACCTGAAGGACCGTCAGCGAGTCTGCGGTCGCGGCGTCCCTACCTCCGTCAGGTTGTCCCACGGGGAAGCACTGGAGATTGGGATATTCAGGGAGCAGCAGAGCCTGGCAAAAATGCTGGAACCGCTCCGGGTTGCTGTTCTCGTACAGAAATCCCATGTTTCCCCCGGCTCATAGTGTTGCGGCAACTCTCGCATACTAGCGAACTGGGTAGCGCGGAACGGCGTCGCCAGGGGTATTGGCCGGCCATCCCGACGGCTGTTCTGCTTCACTCGACGCGATCGCAAACCCGAGCGGCAGACATAGACGCGCGCGAGGGACCGCGCCGTCCGTCCGTCGCGGCCTGCGACCCTTGGCGACTGTTCTCTGGCCCAACAAAGGCTCGGGACCAACGCTGTACACGGCCTCGCTTGGTGAAGGTTCGACGCCGACCACTGGGCAGACCTATGGGCCCCGAGCATCACTCGCTCCCACGCGTGCACTATCCCTAGGCCGTGCGCATGTATGACGAAGCGCCACGCCGTGCTGATGCTCTGGAAGAAGCTCCTTGACACGACATCCGAAACAAGCGGCACGCCTTAGATGCTGAAGCGGTTCGGCAGTATGCGCGATAAGTAGAGAGATGAACAATCTTCGCCACGCACGCACCCACGCCCACCAACAACTCAGTGCCCTACGCCTACCCCTGGCCGACGCTCAAGCGTTCAGCAGGCGAATTGGCCGGGCACGGGCTGATGAGCTACCGACCATCTTGGATGATGCCGCCGCGTGCGAACGCACCCGTCGGGACGCCATTGCCACCAAGTACGCTTCCCTCCTCGGTGAAGCTCGATCAGCCTTCTTGCAAGACACCGGCATCGCCGTTCAGATCGCGGAAGAGGCGCGGGCCAACCTCGACCATCAGAGGATGCGGAGCGATCCTGAGGCTGTGAAGGCTGACGCCGTGCGCCTCCACGCGCAAGGGGCAGGCATGAAGGAACTCCGTAGAACACTCCACACCACCGATGCGCAGATTCTGTCGAGGCTTGAAAATGCCCCCGAGAAGCCTTCCACGGCCCCCTCAGCGCCCGCACCAGACCCCCGCGACCACACACCCGAACCGAGGCCTGTGATCCCGTCTAAGAAGATCAAGAAGTGGACGCCCGCACCACTCGCTGAAGGTGACGCGAGACACGGCACCCCGAACGGTTATCGGAACTATCGGTGCCGGTGCGAACCGTGCTCAGAAGCGCACCGCCTGGACAAAGCTCGACGCCGCCAGGAAGGCCCGAAAGGTACCCGTCAGCCCGCACAGCACGGCACTCTCTCCAAATACACCGGCGGTTGCCGTTGCGACGATTGCCGAAGGGCTACGACTATTGCGGCGCGAGAGTACAGGGCGCGAAGGGCGAGCCAAGGCCAGAACTAGAAAAGGGCCACGCGACCGGATAATAGGAAATCCGCGCGTGGCCCTCGAATGTCGCACCACCGACTCCTTCTATTATCGCGCACCTGCGACACCATTTGCCCCCAAGTGGAACTTTTTTCGAACTTTTCTT